>CACZFN010000026.1 GCA_902780505.1 uncultured Ruminococcus sp.
TTGCAAAACTCGTAGAAAAAGCTGCTGCCAATGAAGAATTCTACTAAATATCATTGGTTGGCGGCGTTTTGGTTTGGTGGGGGTGGGTTTGACGGGTACAGATCAACGACAAAAATACGGTAATAAACCTGTTCACAGGTAAGCTGTACGAAAACAAACTGGAACTGGATGTCACTCCCAAGCAAAACGGTACACTGGTAATGTCGGCAGCAAACAACTTCCTGAAAGTAGATATGAAGGCAACGGTAGAACTGACACAAAATGCAAAAGACTCTGGTGTTGGCAATAATATGTATACATTCAAGAATAATGCCGCTATCTATCAGACGTTCCTGATGATGTATGACAAGCTGGCAACGCTCGGCGGTTCACACGAAATAGGTATCGACATGGCTGCAAATGCAAAAGTTGGTATCAATTCCTATTACTTTGCAGAAGGTATTGTAAGTGGTGCCCTGACAGCTGAGAATGCCAAAGCTGTGAGCAATCTGTCCTCTAAAAAGGTTGAATCGGCGAAGTACATCGAACTGCGAAATGAACAAAACCTGATAGAAATGCTTGGAAGCGGCAGTAATGCGGTAACGCTGCAGGTCAACTTTGATATGGTATATGCTGCGGACGATCTCAGTACGCAGTTCCCGAAAAAAGATCCTGACGACAATACACAGACTGCACTTGGTACAAAGGTCATCGGTTATTCTAAGATAGCATCTACCGTAGAGAGCGCAGCCAACAGTGCGACCTATATAAAAATAACAGATAATGACCTGTATTATACGACTACCGAATCAACAGCTTCGCTTACCTATAACGTTCAGCTGACGCCCGAAAGCTCAGCAGGACAGTACAGCTATCTGGGGATCAATTCAGTTGAAACAGGCGATGCCGAGATGTTTGTGGACACCTATGCTGTTTATGATGCTCACAGGCTGACAAGTCCGGGCGACTATATCGAGCTGACACTGACATTGTCTGATAAAGGCGAAGGCTACGTTACACCAACCGCCGGGACTCCTATACCAACAGGAGAAAATGCCGGAAAAGCACTGAATATCAGTGATTATCTGACTGAGCTTAAAATCTATGGCGCAGACGTAAATAATGACGGTGATGACGATGTGATCTTTGATCAATCGGCTGCGGAAGTTTCAGCCGAAACAAGAGTTACCAAAAAGGGTGATACACTCTATACGGTCAGGGTGCAGAAAGATCTGCTGAAAACAAAGTCAGATGACGTTTATGTGATACCTATCACCTATAAGGTCAGAACAGGCAACACTTTGTTTAACAGCACTGGCAAAAAGTATTCAAATTATAAGGTTTCGCTTACCGCAGCGACCTACTCATCTATTAGCAGCAGCAATTATTCAAAGCCCTCTTATGCATTCGACCATATCATTTACACAAATGCACGAGTGCTGACATCGGTCGTAAACTAAACATAAAAAACGGCTCGGAGTGATCCGCAGCCGTTTTTTATGCCTTGTAACCGCCAGCCTCCCAGGTGCCAACAGAAATGCCGGGGCATAGTGCCCCGGCATTAATTATATGTGTATCACATACTGCGCTTTGCTGCCTTCAATATCGGCTAAGGCCTCTGAGCAGCGTGATAATAGTGTCCTCTGAAGTGTTTCCAGCTTTTCCTAAACCTTTACCGTTTCACAAAACTGCGTTATAATGTTCTTGCCCGAACCTTTTACGGAGTATTCCCACCTGTCAATGTGGCTTTCTTTTGTAAAGTATTCTATCGGTTTGAGTACGCCGCTTCGCTCAAAGGTGTCAACTATTATAAGCTTTATCTTCATTTTGTCGGGTATCACGGCTTTTATGAATACACTCGCCGAAAGCCCTGCACGCGCCCCCGGGAACGGCTCTGCAAGGCCTGCTAAATTCGGCATAAGCTCTATGAATATCCCGTAATCCTCTACCGAACGTATCTCGCCGCTTACTGTTTCCCCTGTGCAGAAAAGTGCTGCGTTTTCAGCCCAGGTGCCGAGTAATTCCTTGTGTGACAGGCATATTCTCCCCGCGTCCCTTCCTTTGACTACCGCTTTTATTTTCATTCCGTTGTAAAACCTGTCGGCAGGGTGCGATATCCGTGAAACCGATATCGCGTCAATAGGGATAAGTGAACTTATCCCGCAGCCTATGTCTGCAAATGCCCCGAACCCTTCAAGGTGTGTCACACAGGCGTCTATTATATCCCCCGGGATAAGTGTGCTTATGTATTCTTCCATGCATCGCTTCTGCGCAAGTGCGCGTGAAAGTATGGCTGTGTACCCGCCAGTGTTCTCTGTAGATATCGGTATAAAGCATACAGGCTTGCCGACTCTTGAAAGTAAGGCTATGTCCCGCACACTTCCGTCACTTATGCCTGCTGCACCCTCACAGCGCGGTATGATGGCCCGCCCGAATGGCAGGTCTATGATCATGTCGTGTTCCTTTGTGCATAGGGAAGCCCTCGCTTCAAGTATCCTGCCCTCACTTGCCGCCTGTGCAAGCCTTTCCGGGGTTGACAAAAAGTATTCGTTCTCTCTGCTTGATAATAGTGTTCCCTCCGGGTGATATACGTTCATTTTATGTTACCGTTCCTTTCTTTGATAAGCGTTCGCTTTTTATAATTATATGTGTAAAGGGTTATCGCTATGCTCATTTGTAAGCGTCTGTTTTTTTACATTTTATAACCTTAAAGTATGTAAAATACTGCTTTTCTTATTGGCTATTTAACTAAGAATACCATAGGATATAGAAAAAATTTGTACACTTATAGCACTTAAATGTAAACAAATTGTAAAAACGCTTGACAATTGATAATAGAGGTGTTACAATGATGTAGTAATTTGTAACTCTTTTGTAATCGCAAACGATTAACAAAGAAATCTAAGAGCGACAAGGTGAATTGATGTACGCTTTGTTCATCGTGAAAGGAGAGTGAAAGGCGGGGTTTCGGAATACCACAGCCGGAATATCTTTCGCCAACAATCTTATGGGTATTAATTCAAACACTTCTAACGAGGGCGTCACGCGCAGGCTGGTAAAGCTTGTATCAATGATAATGATAGTAACAGTGCTTTATGCAGTCTTTGGTGCAGTACACGCAAGTGCTGCTGTAACATCACTTGATAAGCCCAAACTTATAGCAGAGGCAACATATGAAAGTTCAGCTACTCACCCCTATAATGCACAGACAAATTCCATTATTGTCAGGTGGAATAAGGTCAAGAATGCGCAGAAGTATTATGTGTATATAAAAGGCGGTAAGTATAGCGGGTATAAGAGGATAAAGACAACTACAGCTACCAGCTTTAAGGTAACAGGCCTTCAGAGAGGTACTGAGTATAGCTTTATAATCAGAGCAGTTGCCGGCAGTGTTCAGAGTAAGAATTCGGCAGCTCAGAAGATCAGAACAGCCCTTATCGACTACGATCAGGCAGGCTATGAAGCAATATGCAGGATAGTTTACCACGAAGTCGGCAGGATAAGCACAAACTTCTGGGATAAGCCTATAGTATATGTAGCAGACTGTGTTGTGAACAGATATGTCGCAGCAAAGTATACAAATGACAGAATGTGGTCAAGCTATTATAAGAGATATAATTCAGTCCAGAGTATGATATATGACAGCGGTAACTTCATGTCATCATATGGCCTTAGCGCAGACGGCTGTAATTATAATAAGGTTAATAAGAGGGTAAAAGTCGGTGTGTGGGGCGCTCTTTACAATACAAACGCACTTCACGGCGTAAAGAACGACAGTACAGTTTACTTCTGGTGTAATCGCTCTTATTACAGCAACGATTCAAGAATAGCCTACTCCTTCAAGATCCCGTGGGGGTACTTCAATGTGTGGAGAGAATACTGGGGCTGATAAACAGAGATTTTCCCGAGGGCAGCAATACCCTCGGGTTTTTGTTTTGCCGGGCTTGAAAAATGCCTGCGTTTGTGGTAAAATAAAATGTGGATCATTATGTGTGATCTGATTTAATATACCGGAAAGGAAATATGATGAAAAGCCTTCTTGAATCAACGCTTAATACCCGTGACCTCGGCGGCTATGAATGTACCGGCGGTAAAACCAGATCAGGTTCCCTTATTCGCAGTGACCGTATATGTGCCCCTACTGAAAAAGATATAGCATTTCTCAGAAGTAATAATATAACTACCGTTGTCGATCTTCGTACAGATGAAGATTTTGACAGCGCCCCCTGCGCTCTTGTGAAAGAGCATGGCTTTACCTGCTGCCATATCCCGATAGAGGAGGGCGGCTATGTTCCAGAAAGGTATGAAGATGTCGTTCCATGCTACCTAAGTATTGCAAAGACTGAAAATATGTCTGCTGTCTTTAAAGCGATCGCAAATGCCCCCGAAGGCGTTGTTTTTAACTGTTGGGCAGGGAAGGACAGAACAGGCGTTACAGCCGCAGTTATCCTCCTTCTGTGCGGTGTCAGTGAGGAGGATATAATAAACGATTACCTCCTCACCCTGCCATATAGCGAAAAACTGTGGGAGGAAATAAGAAAGTACAGAAATGAACAGCAAATGCGGATAGTCCTCCCCGACAGGGCTTTTATAAAAGGCTTCCTTGACCTGTTTGTTCAGCAGTTTGGCAGCGCTGAAAACTACTTGAGAAAAATGTCCCTGTCCGATAAAGAAATAATGCGCCTTAAAGCAAAGCTCTGTCCGTAGCTTGTGCCTGCTTTCCGTTGAAAGGGCGGTGATGATATGCAGATGATGATTCCCGCAGGGGTAAATGTTTTGGAATACCTTCGTGACAGGGGCGTGTTTATCCCCGCAGCCTGCTCGGGCAGCGGCGTGTGCGGGAAGTGTGTGGTAAAACTCCTTGCAGGCTCTCTTGATATTACAGAAAATGATAAACTTCATTTGTCTGAGTCGGCTCTTGACGAGGGCTGCCGCCTTGCCTGCTGTGCCTGTACAAAAGGCGTTGTCAGGATCGGGGTGGGGGAATATGGTGAACAAGTGTCTGCTGATATTTCCCGCCCTGCCGATACCTCCCATACCTTCGGCCTTGCCCTTGATATCGGAACTACTACCCTTGCACTTTCACTTGTCGATATAGATGAAAAACGCCCCATCAGGTCACTTTCAGCCCTTAACCGTCAGGCAGTGTTCGGCGCTGATGTTATAACAAGGGTAAAAAGCTCGCTTTCAGGCAGGCGTGAAGCCCTTCGTAAGCTTGTGCGTGAGTCTGTGGCGGCGCTTATAAAGAGTATTGACTGCTCACACCTTGATGTGCGTAAAATGACTGTGTCCGCAAATACAGCTATGTATCATATGCTTTTAGGACTTGACTGTTCGGGTATCAGCAAAGCCCCGTTTGAGCCTGCTACTCTCGGCGGTGAGTGTCTGCCGCTGAAAGACCTGCTCGGCGAAAGCTTCCCCGAATGTGGTGCGGCAGATATCCCCGTAAATCTTGTAAAAGGTATAAGCGCATTTGTCGGCGGCGATATAGTGTCAGGCCTTGTGTCAGCGTATGACCGCTTTTTTGACGCAAATACCCTCTTTGCTGACCTCGGTACTAACGGCGAAAGCGCCCTTGTGTCGTCAGGGCGTATAATATGTACCTCCGCCGCGGCAGGCCCCGCACTTGAGGGCGGTGAGCTTTCCTGCGGTATGGGCGGCGTGAAAGGTGCTGTCAGCCGTGTCTACAGAAATGGCGGCGGCTTTGGCTATGATGTTATCGGCGGCGGTGAAGCAAAAGGTATCTGCGGCGCTGCGGCGATCGACCTTATATCACTTATGCTTGAAGATTCACTTATAGATAAAACAGGTAAGCTTGCCGATGTTTACTTTGAAAACGGTTTTGCCTTAGCCCCGCAGGTTTGCCTTACACAAGGGGATATCCACGCTGTTTTGCTTGCAAAGTCTGCTATCCGTTCTTCCCTTGAAACCCTCCTGCATCTGTTTAATGTCACCCCCGACAGCCTTCTTATATCGGGCGGTCTCGGCAGCTATATTGACGTTAAAAACGCTGCTGCCTGCGGGCTTATCCCCCGTGTCAGGAATACAAAAGTGCTTGGCAATACTTCCCTTAAAGGCGCAGAGCTTTCCCTGTATGATACTTCCTTCGCTTCAAGGGCAGAGGGTATCCGTAATAAAGCCGAGATCATTGACCTTACCGAGAATGAATACTTCAAACAAAAATTTATTGAGTATATGTCTTTTTAAAAAACGAGATCGTGTGTCCTTAAATGAAAGGAGATAAAAATGACGAGAGAACAGTTTAAAAACCTTTGCAGCGAGCGTTTTGTCATCCTTGACGGCGCAACAGGAACAAATCTTCAGAAAGCCGGTATGCCCGTAGGCGTCTGCCCCGAGCAGTGGATACTTGAAAACAGCGAAGCACTTATATCGCTGCAGCGTGAGTTTATAAATGCAGGTGCAGATATCCTCTACGCCCCGACTTTTACCGCAAACAGGATAAAACTTGCCGAATACGGCCTTGAAGATAAGCTTGAAGAAATGAACGCTGCCCTTGTAGCCCTTTCAAAGCAGGCGGCGGGCGGTAAAGCATACATTGCCGGCGATATGACAATGACAGGCAGACAGCTCTGTCCTATAGGCGATCTCCGGTTTGAAGAACTCGTTGATGTCTATAAACAACAGGCGCAGGCACTTTATAAAGCGGGCGTTGACCTTTTCGTTGTCGAAACGATGATGTCTTTGCAGGAAACCCGTGCCGCAGTAATAGCAATACGTGAGACCTGTGACCTGCCGATAATGGCTACGCTTACCTTTGAAGCGGACGGCAGAACACTTTTCGGTACCCCCGCAGAATGTGTCCCGACAGTTTTGCAGTCGCTCGGCGCTGATGCAGTCGGCCTTAACTGTTCAACAGGCCCCGATAAAATGGGCGGGCTTGTAAAGACTTTATTTGAGTATTCATCAGTCCCCGTGATAGTCAAGGCAAACGCAGGCCTGCCCGAGCTTGAAAACGGGGAAACGATATATAAAATGTCTCCAGAAGAATTTGCAGCTGCAAGCCGTGAACTTGCAAGGCTTGGCGCCGGTATTCTCGGCGGCTGCTGCGGAACAACACCTGAGCATATAAGGGCACTTAAAGCCGCCCTTGAAAATGAAGAAAAACTTGAAGTGACATATAAAAACAAGCGTGTGATATGCTCCGAACGTAAGGCACTTGAAATACAGACCGGCAAGCGCTTTTATATTATAGGTGAGCGTATCAACCCGACTGGCAAAAAAGCACTCCAGGCAGAACTCAGGGAGGGCAAGCTTGAGATCGTCCGTACATTTGCCCGTGAACAGGAGAAGGCGGGTGCATCAGTCCTTGATGTCAACTGCGGTACAAACGGTATTGATGAACGTCAGACCATGATAAATGTCATAAATGAACTTTCACAGATAAGTGACCTCCCGCTTTGTATAGATTCAAGCTACCCGGAAGTCATAGAGGCTGCACTGCGTATTTACCCCGGGCGCGCACTTATAAACTCAATAAACTATGAAGCCGCCAAGTTTGAACCAATGCTTGAAACCGCTAAAAAATACGGCGCTGCATTTATCTTCCTGCCGATAGACGATACCGGTATACCAAAGGATATAGAAACTAAACATAAGATAATCGACGAAGCAATAACAAGGGCGCTTGATGCAGGCTTTAAGGAGGAGGATATCATAGTAGATGCCCTCGTCGGCACAGTGGGCGCTGATAAGGGCGCGGCACTGAGCTGCTTCAAGACGTTTGAATTCTGCCGCGAAAAAGGCCTTGCGACCGTCTGCGGGCTTTCAAATATCTCCTTCGGCCTTCCGGAACGCAGTTTTGTGAATACCGCATTTCTTGCAATAAGTATAGCTTCGGGCCTTACAATGGCTATCGCAAATCCCTCTCAGGATCTTCTTATGAATACCGCTGCCGCTGCGGATATGCTCTTAAACCGTGAGGGCAGCGATATCAGGTATATAAACAGGATAAACTACTATACCGAAAAACTTGAAGCGCAGCCGTCAGCCCCTAAAGCTTCCCCCGCAAGGGTGGTCACAAAGACCTCCGAGCCTGTATCTAAGGAGGAGAGCGATCCCGTTTTCTCCGCCGTAATACATGGCGAAAAGGATAGTATCACAGACCTTACCAAAGCCAAAGTCGAAGCAGGGGTGAAGCCCTCCGATATAATAAATACCTACCTTATCCCCGCAATAAATAAAGTGGGTAAGCTCTTTGAAGAAAAACGCTACTTCCTGCCGCAGCTTATCGCATCAGCAAATGCAATGGAATGTGCAATTGCCTACCTTGAACCAATGCTTGTTTCTGATAAAAAGGACGATAATGCCCCCGTCGTGGTAATAGCGACTGTCGAGGGCGACGTTCACGATATAGGTAAAAACCTTGTGGCACTTATGCTTAGAAACTATGGCTATAAGGTCATAGATATGGGCAAGAACGTCCCGTCTGAGGATATAATAGAAACAGCCATGAAGGAAAATGCCGCCGTTATAGGCCTTTCAGCACTTATGACAACTACTATGATGAATATGAAGACAGTCATAGAACTTGCAAGGGAGAGGGGCTGTAAAGCAAAGATAATAGTCGGCGGTGCGGCAGTAACAGAGAGCTTCGCCAAAGAGATAAATGCTGACGGCTACTCCTCCGATGCCGCAGACTGCGTAAAGCTTGTGGAAAGACTTCTTCGTGAACAATGATCCGGGAATACCGCAGCGCTTTTTCTCTATTTTCAGAAAGCTGTCACACTGTTTTCACAGGAGGGGAGTATTATAAGTATCAGGATAAGGGACGTCCGCAAAAGGACGGCGGCTCAGGGAAAGTAAACGCCGTGAATTTTCAAATGTCCCGTCAACTTATTATTTTTCTTCATCCATATATATTACTTTCATTCGCCCGCGGCTATCTTCCCCCAGCCGCGGGCGAAACCTTTATGCCCTGCCGGACACGCTGAATTACGGCTGTATAACACTTGTGCGTTAAAGGGATAACCATAAAAAAAAGATCCCCGCAGTTTCCTGCGGAGAAATTTTCCCCTATATTTTTTCTTTATTATGGAGTTTGCTGTGGTTATTGGGCAGCTTCTGCCTCCTTGTCGCTTATGTCAAGCGATATAAGCGGGTTTGCACTTGAAGCTACCTTCGGCATTGTGCCGTCCCATTTGTCAATGGTCTGGTATTTGATAAGGTTGTCGTTCAGGCTCTCGGCAATGGTCTTGTTCGCCTCTGCCTGCGCTTCAGCTTTTGTCTTTATGCTCTCGGCCTGCGCCTGTGCACTTATCTTTACTTTTTCAGCCTCTGCTTCTGCTTCAATTACCTTCTGTTCCTTTTCGGTCTCGGCTCTGAGCTTGTTCTGCTCAGCCACCTGTTTCTGCTCGATAGCCGCATTGAACTCCGCCGAAAAGTCAAAGTTTATGATGTTGAACTTTTCTATCTGTATGCCGTATTCGCTCACCTTGCTCTCAAGCAGTTCCTTTATCTCCTCTCCGACAAGGTTTCTCTGGGTGATAAGCTGTTCGGCATTGTATTTTGCGGTTATGCTTTTCATGCTCTCCTGCGCCGCAGGTGTCAGTATTACCGCCTGATAATCAGGCCCGATATTCTTGTAGATCGAAGCCGAAGAATCCGCCTTTACCCTGAAGTTTATCGCGATCTTCGAGTTTACCGTCTGAAGATCCTTCGATACGGCAGATGCATCAGTTTCATATACCTGTATCTTGTTTGATACTACAACCAACTGCTGTGCTATCGGTATTTTCAGGTGGAAGCCCTCGCTGTAGGTGTCCTCGCTTACCTTGCCGAAGGTCGTTATAACGCCCGTCGAGCCCGCAGGTACTATCGCCGCCGACGAAGCAAGTATCACTATCGCCGCAATGCCCGCTATAACGCCGCCTATTATCCTTCCGGTCTTTTTGCTTTTGATGTCTACTACATTTGTGTTATTCATAAACTTCTTCCTTTCGTTTCGTCAGCGCCTTTATTTTTTTGCGGCAATTCTGACATGACCTTTTTTGTTTTTTCTCCCTTTTCACATAGTTTTCTCTTTTATTTCCGCGCTATTCAAGTGTATTGTAAAGCATATACGCTTCGTTTTTCAGCACCGACGATCTGTAAGCCAAAAGCATTATTGATAAACAACTCCTGAGCTTCTTTCTTACCTCGCCTTCAAATTCACTGCCTATCATCTGCTCTGAGATCATCATAACGTTTTTTGCATTGATCCTCAGCTTGTCGTTCTCCTCTATCTTTATAACGCTTGAACAGAGCAGATCGAACAGATCCTTGTCATGCAGTATGTCATCACTTTCGTCCTCCACCTCGCCGTTTATGTAATGCATAAGCTTTACAATGTCTTCAAGCTTCATGGCCTGCCTGAGAACGTTTATAAGCAGTATCCTTGCTACGTGGCGTTCAGTGTATTTCTTGGTGCTGTTCTGCGGCACCCAGCCGCGCTTTATCCAGTTTTGTATGGTAGTGCCCTCCAGCCCCGTAAACCGTGAAAGCTGTGAAAGCGTTACCCCGCCCGTTGCGGAAAGAATCGGCGTTATAAGGCTGTCAAAGGCCTGTCCCTCCTTTATTCTTTCCTTAGCCCAGTCGGTCAGCGGTAGTTCTGTCCCCGGAACGTGGTCTGCCACTTCAAGTCACCTCACTTTCTTGTCTTACGCCTTTGCTTGACGTTGTAATGATTATATCATAAGTTCACGTGAACCGCAAATATAATTTACCGACCTATTTCCGCAAATCAGACTGATTTTTTAAAATATCTCTGCGTATCTTGCAATATCATATATTATCGCCGCTTTTCTCGCTTTTTCATATATGCGGAAGATCCACAGCTTACAGATCTTTTCACGATTGACAAAAATAAAAAAATGTGTTAAACTACTAAGGTGAGTAAGCTGTGCGGCAGCGCGGTCGTTATAGGCCGTGAGGAAAGTCCGGGCATCATAGAGCATGGTAGCTGATAACGTCAGCCGGAGGCGACTCCCGAGAAAGTGCAACAGAAAATTACCGCCGATTTTTATCGGTAAGGGTGGAAAGGTGAGGTAAGAGCTCACCGACGGCGCAGAGATGTGACCGCCGTGTAAACCTTACCAGATGCAACTCCAATGGCAGTGTGTATGTCAATGGCTGCTCGTCAGGCATAGCATTGTAGGAGGCTAAAGCTTTGCGGCAACGTAAAGCGCAGATAGATTGCCGTACACGACAAAACCCGGCTTATAGGCTTGCTCATAAAAATAAGCTGTACCCGTTTATATGGTACAGCTTGTTTTTTATGCGTTTTCAATTGCAGCTACAGCTTTGTGGTAATATTCCTTCACTTTTTCAAGATAAGGCGGCACTTCGTTGTATTGTTTTGCTCTGAGTATTTCCACAAGCTCACAAGTCACTTCAAAAAGTGAAGTCAGGTCAAGTGTTCCCGCAGTGCTTTTCATAGTGTGCAGACAGCGGAACATTCCGTCAAAGTCATTTTTTTCATAAAGTGAAAAGGCTTCCTCGTACTTGTTCTCTTTCGGGAAGTTCTTTAAAAGCCTTTCGTAAACAGCACTGTTGTCCATAAACCTTTCTACGCCCTTGTTGTAATCAATACCCGCTTCACTTAGCAATACACTGTTCATGTTGTCAGCCCCTTTTTAACTGAAATATGCCGCCCCCTGCGGTGTCACGCCAATGTAAGTCTTGCCTGCGTTGATGCTTAATGCCTTGCCGTTTTCGTCTGTAAGGGTAAGCTTGTCAAATTCGCCGTTCTTTGCCCATTTTATTCTTCTTACCCTGCCTGCGGTGACAAGGTACCCGTCGCCGCCTTTCCAGTCGATCCCCATAAGGCCGTTTTTCTCGTTTATTACCTTTATCTCTTTTGATTCAAGCAGTAAAAGGTTGGTGAATTCAAGCTGCTTGTCTGCACTTGCGTCCATGTGCTTTGAGCCGTTGTGCAGCTTTTTGTATGTTCCTCTCTTGCTGTCATAGTCAAACTGTGAAACATACCACGTAGACAGGTTCACTACAGCTTTTTTGCAGCTCTCTCCCGAAGGCTTTGTAAATTCCTTGTAGAATTTGAAAAAGCTGTCATACCCCTTTTTCGGCTTTGAACGTATTCCAAGGTTGTCGATCTCATCTTTGACGCCCTTGCCCCACAGGTATGCCGTGTGTTCGAGGTCGTAGTATGCAAGCCTGTTTTCATCTCTGTCATATATATTTGTGTTATATGCCCCGTCAATGTGGTCTATCGAAAGGTCCTCAAGCATAGGTTCGGCGACCTTTTTGTCTATTCCCATATGCAGATATACCGCATCGAATGACTGTGCAAACAGTGCAAAATAATACCTCGCACTCCTTACCGAGCATACATTCGGGATATCACTCTCGTCAGCATACAGTGCCATAAGTCTTGTTATCCCGCCCTCAACAGGTATCTCAAAAATAATATCTGCATCATATATCCCATACTGCGGAAGTGATGCTTCAATGTTGTTTACCATTACAGCACATGGCCGCCTGCCCTTTCCGCCGTCTGATACATCATAAAGCCCTGTAAGCGGGTTTAAAGCACCCTTTTTCTTTTCTTTTTTAGGTTTTGCAGCAGTAGTCACCTTGGCAGTTGTGGTTTCTGGGGCGGTTGTGGTGGTCTCGCTTATTTCGGTTACAGCGCTTACCGCCTGTGTTGTAGTTGTTGTTGTTGTCGTAAGCTTTCCCGCCTTATCCCCGTTCCCGCAGGAAGCACATGACATTATAGCAGCCGCACAGACGATAACAGCCATGCAGCGGCATTTTTCAAACTTCATTTTTTATCATTTCCTTTGTTTTGATGATCCGATCAAGGCTTTTGCCATAAATATATTATATACCTACTTGCCCGGTTTGTCAACCTGTTAATAACCTGTTAATACATCAGCCTTTTCATATCTTCCGGCAGGGGAGAGCTTACAGTAACGGCTTTTCCGTCACTGTCTGTAAATTCGAGCCTGGAACAGTGAAGTGCCTGCCTGCCTGTATCTTCTCTGCTGCCGCCGTACATATCGTCGCCTGCCAGTGGGTGCCCGATGTGTGCAAAGTGTACCCTTATCTGATGTGTCCTCCCCGTTGCAAGGGTGATGTCACAAAGCGTATAGCGGTCATTTTGTGCGATGACACGGTAGCTTGTCTTTGCATATTGTCCGTCCGGGGCACAGGTGCGCTTGATTATCGAGTCATTTTCCCGTTTTATCGGTATTTCTATAACGCCCTCTTTTTGCGCTAAATGCCCCTCGCAGACAGCAGTGTAAAGCTTTCTTACGTTCCCGCTCAGCCTGTGAGCAGCACAGGCGCTTCTTGCCACAAGGCAGCAGCCCGAGGTGTCCCTGTCAAGCCTGTTTATGCAGCGGAAAACCTCACCGTGTGTGATGTATGCGTGGAAGTTTGAAAGCGTGTCACCCGTGTGCCCGAGCGATTCGTGGCAGGGCATACCAAATGGTTTGTCGTAAACTATTATGTCCCTGTCTTGATAAATAATGCCAATGCCGTCAAGTAAAACAGGTGCGGTACTGTCGTTTGTCTTTTCGGCTTCAAGAAGCACAACCTCCTCGCCCTTGTCAATGTATTCATTTGTGAAGCGTGTCACCCCGCCTACGGTTATCCCGCCATCTGTCCGCTTTGCCTTTCTTATCAGGCTTTTTGATACCCCGCTTTTTAAAAGCAGTTCGCCGACTTTTATCCTTTCCTCTGCCTTAAAGCGATAAAGCACGACGCTTCCACCTTTCTATCATAAGCGGGTATTTGTCCTGCCAGTAAACGCCAAGAAGGTCTTTGACAAAATAAGTATACGATATCCTCACGATCGGCATGCATAAACACGCAGGGAACAAAAGCATACTCGGCAGTATGAACCTTAAATTGTATAACCAGAAGGTCAGGTATCTCAGATGTGCCCCGTCCATAAGTCTGCATGAAAGGTCACAGGCATCAAACGGGTTCATTTTCGGGCTTAGAGTTATAATGTAAGGTGCAAGGCAAAGTGATATGCAGTACCTTATCCAAAGCCCCGCCCATACTATAGTAAAACCGAGTGCGAGCATAAAGACTATAAGTACAATTGTGCTCAGGTTTTCAAGCCGGCTTACAAATGCACACCGGTAAACCATATATGAACTGAGAAGCGCAGGTGTAAGCGTTATGGATTTGAGCAGAACTCTTGTCAGGGCACAGCTTATGGCTACCTTCTGTGTGGCTGTCAGGTTTGCCCCGAAAAACCTTCTTGTGGTGCTCATACGCTTGTCCGTTATAATAACTATGTAGTACCGCCTTATCATAAACAGTGCAGGAACATATATCACAAGCAAAAACGCCGCAAGTATCAGTGCGAAGGATATTTCCCTTGTTTTTTGCGGGACATATTCGTATATCAGGTCAAACGGGCGTATCCTTTGCTTGCTGAAAAGAACAAATACCCTTATCACCGCAAGGATCAGGACAGTTGTGAATAAAAAATAATAGTGCAAAGCTATCCCTGTGCACCAGTGGCTTTTAAAGCAGGCTCTTGCCTTTTTGCTTATCTCGTGTGCGTTCAATAGTCATCTTCCTCACTGATCTTTTCAAGCGGTATCCTGCCCGCTATTTCAAAGCAGCCCGAGCGCTGCCACATATCCGCAGTTACTATCACTTCTATCCCTTCTCCGAAATCAAGGCTCAGCTGCCCCGCCTTCAGCTTCGGCATACCGAAAGAAGCTGCCATGCTCTGTATAATGCCGCCATGCGTGATGACTGCCGTATGGGTAAGTCCCTCCCGCATCATTTCGCCTATTATACTGTTTAAGGCAGTCAGGCAGCGCATTATTATCTCCTGCGGGTTCTCGCCGTTCGGGGGAGGGTTCTTCATAGCGTTTTCAAGGTATTTCCTGAAATCCTCCCTCTGCATAAGTTCGTCAAGTGTCTTGTTTTCAAAATCTCCGAGGCTTGCTTCTTTAAGCTCGTCCATATATTCGGCGTCTGTGTTCGGGTATAATATCGCCGCCGTCTGCTTAGCACGCAAAAGGGTAGAGCAGTACACCTTTTCCGCATAAGGGTAATCCCTTTCCTCAAGCAGTTTGTAAAGCCCGCTTACCCCGTCGTCCGAAAGCGGAAGGTCAGTGCTGCCTATGAATCTCCCGTCATCATTTGCCTGTGTCTTTCCGTGACGGATAAGGTCTATTCTGTATCCTCGCATATAACTTGTCCTTTCTTTATAATACAGCATTTCAATGCACGTGCACGATGAACAATGCACAATTATTGTGTCGGCTGCGCCGACTTATGCCCGTTCGGGCAAGCCGCCTGCTGCGGCAAATTGTTCATTGTCAGAACGCTCCGCTTGTGTCGCTGTCGCTTTTTCTGCAAAGCTCGTCTGCCTTTTCAAAGGTGCTTACCTTGCCGTTTTCCGCCTTGATCCTGTAAATAACGCAGTTTTCTATCGGCATTGACCATACTCTGCTGCGCTCACTTTCGTGGTTTAAGTTCCAAAGTATACTTCTGAGCGCTATGCCGTGTGTCACGATAAGTATATTCCCGTCGGTCTTATCTTTTATAACTGATGAAAGAAATCTCCCCGTCCTTTCGCAAAGGCTTTTTGTGCTTTCTACACCTTCGGGCGGCTGTACTGTTTCGGGCGAATGTATAAACGCCCACATCTTCTCATCAATATCCTTATAAGGCCTGCCCTCGTAGCTTCCGAAGTGCATTTCGGTTATAAGCGGCTCGGTTATCGGTGTTGTCTTGCCGCCTGCAATTATCTCTGCCGTTTTTCTTGCCCTTGCAAGCGGAGATGTGTAGATCCTTTCAAAACTTATCCCCGCTGCTGCTAACCTGTCCCTTGCACCCTCGGCTTCCTTTATGCCTGTGTCGTTTAAATGGCTGTCTATCTGCCCTTGCAGGCATTCAGCGCGGTTCATATCAGTCTGCCCGTGTCTTATAATATATATAGTCATCACATCATATCCTCGATTATATACGGCAGCTCAACCACAAAGCAAACGCCGCCCTCTTTAATGTTTTCCGCATAAACACGCCCGCTGCAAAGGTCAACTACTCTCTTTACAAGTGCAAGCCCTAATCCGTTGCCCTCTGTTGCCCTTGATTTGTCGCCCTGATAGAACTTGTCAAAAATATGCGCTTTTATCTGGGGCGGTATCTGCGGGCCGTTGTCGGATATCTTACAGGTTATGAATTTTGCACCCCTTGTAAGTTCAACCTTTATAATGCCGCCTTCGGGTGTGAATTTTATAGCATTGTTTATGATGTTCTGCCATATCTGCGCCATAAGTTCTTCGTTGCCGACATAGTAGATGTCATCAAGTTCTATCTGCATATCTATGTTTTTCTTTGACCAGCTGTGCTCTAAGACAAGTATTATCTTCCTTATCTGTTCATCAAGTGAGAACCTTGTCTTTTTGCCGATCGTCTGCTGATTTTCCACCCTTGTGATGTTAAGGATATTTGATGCAAGCTTTGTCAGGCGGGATGTTTCTTCGATGATGACATCCGTGTATTCTGCCCGTTCCTCCTCGCTGAGGTTCTTGTCCTGCAAAAGCTTTGCAAAGCCCTGAATTGACGCAAGCGGTGTCTTGAATTCATGTGAAACATTGCTTATAAAGTCGCCCCTGAGCGTTTCGATACCCGCAAGTTCCTTTGCCATCTTGTTAAAGCTCTTTATAAGCGGCGCATACTCCCTGCTTAAAGGAACAGGCACCTGTACATTGAAGTTTCCCCTTGTTATTTCAGCCGTGGCAACGCTCAGATCGTCAAGCGGCTTTAGCATAAGCCTTGACAGAAAGCCCGTAAGCACCGTACCAAGCCCTATAGCCGCCAGGAATGAAATAAGTATTACGATACTTACGATCCAGTATGTGCCCGATGATGTAAAGCTGTCAAAGCGGTAATAGCTGTCCTTTACTCTCAGATATGCGTTTATGCTCGGAAAAAGCCCGTTTCGGTCTATCCTTATTATCCTGCCTTTTTCCTTGTCGATGTCCTGCTTGAAGCTGTTGTAGTCCTCGTCTGTTTCAGAAAGCTTAGTCACGCTGAAAGAATTGTTCGTGGTCATGGCGATTATCTCGTCAGCGGTGTAATCATTTTTATCACGCTCAAGCTTTTCTATCGACTGACTGACGCTTTCTATCTGTGCCTGTGCGTTGTTTTTCATAATGGGGCCGAAAATGATTATCATTACCGTGATAGATATGCACGCCGATACGAGCATCACCCCGAAAACCATAGCCGCAAGCTTGAATTGCAGTGACAGCGCAAGGTGCTTTTTTTCCTTTTTGTTTTTCATAAGGGTTCCCCTTCAGTTTACTTTTTTAAGGCAATAGTCGTGCGGTGCTGCCTTAGCTTATTTGAGCCTTTTTGCCTTGTACCCGAGCCCTCTTACCGTTATTATCTCAAAGTCGCCGCAGTCACGGTAACGCTCTCTTACACGCTTTATGTGAACATCAACAGTCCGTTCGTCAACTTCGTGCTCCATGCCCCATATCTCGTCAAGCAGTTCACGCCTTGTGAATATCTTGTCGGGGTAGGAAAGCAGCTTGAAAAGCAGCATAAATTCCTTCTGTGGTATCGTCTGTGCAGGCTGCCCGCCAACAGAGATCGACACCGCATCATAATCAAGCACACACGAACCGATAGTCAGCTTGTGGTCAGATACCATTTTTGCACGCCTCAGAAGCGCACCCACACGCAGTATCATTTCGTTTATGTCGATAGGCTTTACCATGTAGTCGTCCGTTCCTGCCATGAAGCCTTCCTGCTTGTCTTCAAAGGATTCCTTTGCCGTTACCATAAGTATCGGCATATTGAACCCTGCGCGGCGAAGCTGCCTTGTCAGTTCATAGCCGTCCATATTAGGCATCATGATATCTGAAATTATCATATCTATGTTTGTTTTGTCAAGAAGATCAAGCGCTTCTGCTCCGTCGTTGGCTGTATATGGTGTGTACCCGTGCTGTTTGAGAGCTGCCGACATAAGCCTGCGCAGACTGGGATCGTCCTCAACTACAAGTATCTGAAACATTTTAAGTTCACTCCTTTATTGTCTTGTTTATATGTCACTTTGTGCAAAATGCATAAGTTTAAACACTATAATCGTTTAAAATTTTATGCGCGATTTTTAAAAAAGTCCGAAATATGTCCCCGTAGTTCATATTCGGTTCACACAGAACTGTTATTATATAAGTGTCAAAGGGAACAAGGTTTGATAAACGGTAAAACCTAAAGCTCGATTTAAGTTTTTAATTCTTCCCTCTTAATGCGATCCCCCAAGTCGCTCGAAAACTTAATTTATAGTGCTTACAAGGCTTTAGGTTTTACGGTTTATCGAACAAGGAAATTCTAATTTGTAAATTCCTTTCATAATTCTATAGGGAATCAAAGCTCATTACTTAGTGTAGTGGGCTTTGATTTTTATAAAAGCCGAGTTCAAATGCCCGCTGACTGTATGCAATTATTATAACATATTTTTTTGTTTTTTTCAAGAGGAGGTTTATGTATTATGCAACTTAGTGAAAAGATATCAGCTCTGCAAAAAATGATAGACGAGAGCAGTTCCGTAGTGTTTTTCGGCGGGGCCGGGGTATCTACCGAAAGCGGCATACCCGATTTCAGGTCAGTAGACGGCCTGTATAACCAGAAATATGATTACCCGCCCGAACAGATAATAAGCCATTCGTTTTTCAAGTCTTTCCCCGAGGAGTTTTACCGTTTTTACCGTGACAAGCTGCTTATTGACGGTGTAGAGCCTAACATTGCCCATAAAAAGCTTGCCGAGCTTGAAGCCGCGGGCAAACTGAAAGCTGTTGTCACACAGAATATCGACGGCCTTCATCAGCGTGCAGGCAGCAGGACTGTCTACGAGCTTCACGGCTCGGTGCTGAGAAACTACTGCACAAAATGCGGGAGGTTCTATGATGAGCACTTTATAAAAGCTTCTGTCCCGCTGCCAATATGCGAATGCGGCGGCCTTGTAAAGCCTGATGTGGTGCTTTACGAGGAGGGGCTTGACAGTGATATCATGGAAAACTCCATAAAAGCCATAGCAAATGCGGATATGCTGATAATTGCGGGCACTTCGCTTGTGGTCTACCCGGCGGCGGGGCTTGTGAGGTATTTCAGGGGCAGGCATCTTGTCATAATAAACCGTGATTCCACTCCTATGGACAATAGTGCCGAACTTGTCATAAATGCAAAGATAGGCGAGGTGCTCTCTCAGATAGAGGTCAGATAGCCAAATTAAACAATAAAAGCGCCGTAAGGAATCCCCCTACGGCGCAGCAGCGATATAGAAGTTTTTTAAGATTCACGCTTTGTGTTCGCTGCTGCTAAAAGAATAAATAATAAAGAAGAAAGAATAAAGAATAATAAAGGTGTCCGCTTTGCGGACGGATTTTTAAAATTTATCGCCAAAGGCGATACCGCCGTTTTTATTTCTTATTTATTCTTTCTTCTTTTTTCTTTTAGCAGGGCCTGCGCTTACAGCGCTTGTTTTTTTATTCAACTGATATTATATAATAGTACACAGGCTGACCGCCGTTTATAAGGTTTACATCAAGCCCCGAATACTTTGCCTTTACCTGATCGGCTAACGCCTGGGCGGCTTCATCGGTGACATCTGCGCCGTAAATAATAGTGATGAACGAGCAGTCACCTTTAACAAGCTTTTTTGTCAGCTTGTAAGCGCCTTTGGCAAGGTCTTTTTCAACAAAGGAAAGCTTTCCGTTTTCCATGCAGAGGATTTCGCCCTTTTTGATGTTGTGCCCTTCATAGTCGCTGTCACGGGCAGCGAATGTTATAGTACCCGTACCGACGTGTTCAAGCGCCGCTGTCATATTGCTGACGTTTTCGGCTGGCTCGGCATCAGCATCAAATGCAAGCATTGCAGATATACCCTGCGGGATAGTTCTTGTCTGTAAAACTATCACTTTCCTGTCGTCGCATAGCTTTACTGCCTGTTCTGCCGCCATGATGATGTTCTTGTTATTCGGCAGTACAAAAACCGTATGTGCGGGGCAGGAAAGTATTGCTTTGAGGATATCGTCAGTCGAAGGATTCATGGTCTGCCCGCCCTTGACCAGGCAGTCAGCCCCCAGGTCGGCGAACATATTCTCAATGCCCTTACCTGCTGCAACTGCAACAAAGCCGTATTTCTTATCGGGCTTTACAGGCTTGAATTCAGGGGTGTCAGCCTGCTTTTTGCGGTTTTCATGCTGGAGTTTCATATTCTCGATCTTCGGCAGGTTTATATAGCCGAATTCAAGACCTTTCTGTATTGCAAGCCCCGGATCGTTCGTATGAACGTGGACTTTGATTATCTCGTCGTCCTCTACTACTACAACACAGTCGCCTATAGTTTCAAGGTATGCACGAAGCTTTGAATGGTCAGCGCAGTCCTTTTTCTTTGTTATAAGCATTTCTGTGCAGTATGTATATGTGATCTCCTCATCAAACTTGCCGACAGTCGCCGCAAATGTTTCAACTGTAACCGCGGATTCTTCCTTTTCGGCTTCGTTTTCGACTATCTCGCCTGTTTTGAATGTATGCAGCATTGCGCCGAAGATTATCGTAAGCCCCTTACCGCCTGCATCCACAACACCCGCCTTAGCAAGTACGGGCAGAAGCTTAGGCGTGTTTTCAAGTGACCTTTCAGCGCCCCTGCAAACTTCTTCCCAGATAAGAGTGGTGTCGTTTGTGGTCCTTGCAAAATCCCTTGCACATTCAAAGCTTTCCCTTGCAACCGTGAGAATAGTACCCTCCGTCGGCTTCATTACCGACTTATAAGCCCCTTCAACACCGAGTTCAAGCGCTTTGAGAAGTGCTTCGCTGTCACATTCCTTTTCGTTTTTCAAAGCCTTTGAAAAGCCCCTGAAAATAAGTGAGGTTATAACGCCCGAGTTGCCCCTTGCGCCCCTCAGACAGCAGGAAGCCATTGTCTTTGCAGCCTCTGCCACTGTGCAGTCGTCCTTTAAATGTTTAAGCTCTGCCACAGCGTTTGATGTGGTCATTGCCATATTCGTCCCCGTATCACCGTCCGGCACAGGGAAGACGTTTAATTCGTCGACCGCTTTTTTATTGTTTGCGATACCGTTCGCGCCGCTTATAAAAGCATCACGAAGAAGCTTTCCGCTTATCATTATGTTTCCTCCTACCTATACTAAGAAAGCATTCCGTCGATATAGACATTCACCTTTGAGGGCTTGACACCGGCCTCGCTCTCAAGAACGTATTCGACTTTATGGATAATGCTGTTTGCTATAGCATTAAGATTTACGCCGTAAGTTACGGAAATATGAAGCCCTACAACAGGCTCGCCGTTTGCGGTATGCTTGATGGATACGCCGAAACTGTCGCCCCTGCGCCTTCTTATCCTGCCTGCAAGCCCCTGAACAGCGCCCGCACTGTTGATATCCGCAACGCCAAAGCAGCTCTCTGCTGTCTTGGAAATAAGTGTCTTGAGATATCTGTCCGAAATACCCACTGTACCGAGATGATTTTTGACTTTTATCATAGCAAAGTGCTCCTTTACACATATATTAAATTTAACCCTAACTATTATACCACACAAAAACGCGATTTGCAAGCGATTTTGCAAATTTGTACAGCTGTATAAATTTAGTACAGCTGTAAAGTGAACGGCGTAAGAATAGTTTCTTACTGCTATTGCAATTTTTATCAGAATGTGTTATAATTGCTTTATATCCTGAAACTGAGGAAATGAATGGTAAAGAAAGGTTGATAGATGTGAGAGCTGTAGTAGCCGTAATAGGTAAGGACGCTGTCGGGATACTTGCAAAGGTCGCGACAAAATGTGCTGAGTATAATGCAAATGTGATAGAGGTTTCCCAGTCGGTGCTTGAAGATATCTTTGCTATGACTATGCTTGTGGACATTTCAAGGCTTAATACCGAGTTTTCTGCGCTGGTCGATGATCTTTCGGCAATGGGCAGGTCAATGGGGCTTGAGATACACACCATGCACGAGGATATTTTTAACGTAATGCACGAAATATAAGGGGACTTAACTGTAATGATAAAGACATATGATATTCTTGAAACTATCAGAATGATACAGAACGAATGCCTTGATATCAGGACGATAACCATGGGCATTTCGCTGCTTGACTGTATAGATGCTGATATTGACAGAGCCTGCGACAAGGTGTACAAAAAAATAACCACCAAAGCAAAAGACCTTGTTCGTGTCGGCGAGGAGATAGAAAAGGAACTTGGTATACCGATAATAAACAAAAGGCTTTCTGTAACGCCTATTGCGATAGTAAGTGCGGCGTGCGGGTGTTCGCCTGTGCCGTTTGCAAAGGCTATGGACAAAGCCGCAAAGGACGTAAATGTAAACCTTATAGGCGGCTACTCGGCACTTGTGCAGAAGGGCTTTTCGGCGGGTGATTTAGAGCTTATAAAGTCTATCCCGGAAGCACTCAGCGTTACCGAGAGGGTATGCTCGTCGGTAAATGTGGGTTCTACCAAAACGGGTATAAATCTGGATGCCTGCAAACTCATGGGCAGTATAATAAAGCAGTCGGCGGAAATGACTGTAGATAAAGCCTGCTTCGGTGCGGCAAAGCTTGTGGTGTTCTGCAACGCTGTTGAGGACAACCCGTTTATGGCGGGCGCTTTCCATGGTGTCGGCGAGCCTGACTGCATGATAAATGTCGGTGTTTCAGGCCCCGGCGTTGTAAGGGCAGCACTTGCAAAGTACCCGGATGCGGATATCACACAGATAAGTGATATCATCAAAAAGACATCATTCAAGATAACACGTGTAGGTCAGCTTGTGGGGACGATGGCTTCAAAAAGGCTTGGCGTGCCGTTTGGCATAGTAGACCTGTCGCTTGCACCTACGCCTGCGGTGGGCGATTCTGTTGCGCATATACTTGAAGAAATAGGCCTTGAACAGTGCGGAACGCATGGAACTACAGCGACTCTGGCACTTCTTAACGACGCTGTCAAGAAGGGCGGCGTGATGGCCTGCTCGTCGATAGGCGGTCTTTCCGGTGCATTTATACCCGTTTCCGAGGATGCGGGAATGATAGATGCGGCTCGTTCGGGCGTGCTTTCGATCGAGAAGCTTGAAGCTATGACGGCTGTGTGCTCGGTCGGGCTTGATATGATAGTTGTGCCGGGTGATACTACGGCAGACACACTCGCGGCGATAATTGCAGACGAGGCGGCTATCGGCATGGTAAATTCCAAAACCACAGCAGTGCGTGTCATACCGGCTATCGGCAAGCAGGTCGGTGAGGAACTTGACTGGGGCGGCCTGTTCGGCTGCGGACCTGTAATGCCGCTTAAAAAGGCAAGCGCTTCAAAGTTTATCAACCGCGGCGGACAGATCCCCGCACCGCTTCACTCACTTAAAAACTAAGGAAATTTTTTGTACTTTTATAAGACGGGAGGCGGCTGTGATGTCACTTGACGGTGCATATGAAGCAAGGCATATCGGGCCGAGAGCAGAGATAAAAGGTAGTAAGATCACTTTTATGTGGCGTGGGAGGCCTATACTTGAAACGGTCTTTAAAACTGTGCATGAGGGTGAAAAAACGGTCTTGAAACTTGAAAGCAGCGAGCTGAGAAACTCCCCGGATGACGAAAGTGCGTACGCTGTGATAACAGGATGCATCTATGAAGATGACAAGCTTACAGTCGTCGAAAATTATGCGATAGCGGGCGAGAAGACCGAGGTCCTTGAAAGGACGGAAAACTCTGTTTACGGCGATATTACGAGGGTTGACGACATTCTGAACCCGCTGATAAACGGAAAATGGGAATGCAGCGAGTATAAGATAAAAATGGGCTTTGACAACGGAAAAGTTAAGATCAATATGAATCAGAGGGAAAAAGAGAATTACATCTGCATGAAATATAACTGCGATCAGTCCGGAAAGATGTACATCAGAAATGCCGATCCGTCAGATGAGGCTATCGGGGGACTGGTTCGCGTGTACTATGAAAACGGCTGCATTTACGGGACAATTCCGGTATGCGATGCACCTTCGATACAAATGGTGTTTAAAAAAGTGAAATAGTAAAAGGGAGAATTTTTTCTCTTTTACCTATGAAAGGCAAAGCTATGATGTTTGACAGCCATGTACATTCAAAATTTTCACCTGACGCTGACCAGTCGGCCGATATCAGCAATATCGCCGTCTGCGCTAAGGAGATCGGGCTTTCGTATGTAACGGTCACGGATCACTGTGACTGCAATTTCTTCCTGCCCGAAGGGGAATTTGACTACCCGGAGTACCAAAAACAGGACAGCATGATGTTTGGGGCGCGTGATTATGCAACTGCAAGCATAAAAAAATGCGCTGAACTAAAGGACAGGTACCCTGAACTCTTATGCGGTGTTGAACTCGGTCAGCCGCTTCAGAATCCGCAGGCAAGCGATATAATCACGTCAATGAAGGAGCTTGATTTTATAATCGGTTCACTGCATATGAATGACAATAAGCCTGATTTTTACTGGATAGAGTACAAAAAAATAGACATTTCTGTAATTCGTGCTCTGCTTGATTCTTACTTTGACGAAATACTGCAAATGGCCGCCTCTGCGGATTTTGATGTGCTCGGGCACCTGACATACCCACTCAGGTATATTGAAGGAGAGTGCGGGCTTAATATTGATATGTTGAGATACGATGAAATAATAAGGGATATATTTCGTACACTTATCGAAAACGGCAGAGGTATAGAGATAAACACTTCGGGCTACAGGCAAAAATTCGGCAGGCCGTTTCCCGATGAAGAATACCTGAAGCTTTACCGTTCACTCGGCGGTGAGATAATCACTATCGGCTCTGATGCCCATAAAACCAGGGATATCGGCGCCGGTGTTGACTGGGGTGAACAACTCCTGCGGCACTGCGGATTTAAGTATGTGACATTGTTTAAAGAACGAAAGCCATATCAATTCAGACTATGATAAAACAGCATCTCCCTCCTGCATATGCAAGAGGGAGATTTTTTGTGCTCAAATCAGCACTGGCTGGATCTGCCTGCCGGCAAGGGCTTGCTCGATCGTTTCGCTCAGCCTGCCAAAATCCGCCACAGCGGAGGTTGGCTTTTTATCGGGGGCGTCCTGTTTATAGGGGACGAAATAGTAGTTTTTAAAGTTTTGTAAATGCCCTATATTCTTGGCATTTCCAGCAAGTGCGTCGTTTGTGGATATCGCTATGACCACCGGCCGGGCATTTCGCAGATGGCTTTTTACTGCCATGGTTACCGGCGTGTCAGTTATCCCGAGTGCAAGTTTTGCTGCTGTGTTTGCTGTACACGGTGCCACGACAAGTATATCAAGGAGTTTTTTTGGACCTAAAGGTTCTGCTTCTTCTATTGTCCGTATCACTTTTTTTCCGCACATGGCTTCAAGTCTTGCTATATGGTCAGCGGCTTTGCCAAATCTCGTATCAATGGTGGATGCGTTTTTTGACATTATCGGCGTAATGTCATAGCCCTGTGAGATAAGCTTCTCGATCGCCGTAAATGCGCGTTCAAAGGTGCAAAACGAACCGGTGAGCGCAACGCCTGCTCTTACTTTTTCACTCAATTTTATCCTCCTCTCTTTGTGAGAATTTCTGTCTGATGGTTTTGTCAATAGTGTCTGCTATAAATTTTCCGCTTGTCTTAGGTGCATACCTTGCAGGCAGGGCGGGAAGTTCCAAGAGAATTTTTTTGTACTTTTTTATCATCTCTTTATTAATTCCGTAAGGCGGTGATGCTACCTCGGCGAATATCGTGCTGCTGCAAGATCTTTTTATTTCACGCTCACCGATTATCGGGGCGGGGACGGTGTTTATCACTATATCTGCTTTTCCTATAATATCGCCTGTCTGCGGGATATCCACACTGGTGTAGCCGGACATTTCAGCGTGTGCACGTGCGGCTTCGCTTCTTGCCGCAATGCATATCTTACTGCCGAGTGAGGAAAACACCCTCGCTATCTGCCGGGCGCAGGCACCAAAGCCTGTAACAAGCACTTTAGAGTCACGGATACATCCCTCGTAAACCTCCATAACAGCCATAAGGGTACCCTCGGCTGTCGGGAGGGCGTTTTTTATTTTAAGCGTTTCGTCCTTATAGTAGTCGATACAGCTAAAGCCGCGTGATCGTGCCGTGTCTGCAAGAGTTTCGCTTACTCTGCCGCCGAAGATGGTCCCGCCCGCCTTCAGCTTGTCAAAAAGTGCCGCAAAATCGCCATCTGCACTCAGCATCGGCATTATCAGCACATCAAAACCGCCTGTTTCGGGCAGTTTGTCAAAGCATACATCATATACATCATATTTTTCACGCAGGCGGGAGATCACTGCCTGCTGGCGTTTGTCGCCTTTTATTGCCAGGATCTTTATTCCTTTCATATGCCATTTCCTTTCCTTGTCGTTTTATCTATATTATGCGGCGGTGGGATTATTTGTGAAATGCTGTGTGAAAGGTTTTTTTATGTAAAAATATTACAGTGATCTCCGTTATTATGTATAAATGCGTTATGCAACTTCTGTCTGATATTACAAATATCGGGGAAAGCAAAAATTTTTTTTGAAAAAGTTGCATGGTTTTATGCAACTTTTGCCCCTTTTTGCGCTATTAGTGAAAGGGTTTTTAAAAAGCTCTTTCATAAATTTCACAAAAAGGCAGTGATGTATTTTGAAGAAAAAACCTTCGCCTGACAGAGTCGACAGATTTATCTATTACCTTTATCTGACTTCCGATCCTGTTGAGGCAGCAAGGAGAAGCGGCATTGACGAAGTCTGTGCTATAAAGCTTGCTTCCTCCCGTGGGACACAAAGAAAGCTTTCAAGGCTTTATGATATGCATGAAAATGACCTTTGCAAAGCAAGGGCGGGGCTTGAACGGCTCGCTTTCGGGCGCATAAATGATGCGGCAGAGCTTGTGTTTTCCTGTGACGAGGAAGGCGGCTTTTCACGTTATGACGGCGCTGACCTTTTTATGGTCAGTGAGATGAAAAAAGTCAAGGGCGGCGGTGTCGAGGTCAAGTTTTTTGACAGGCTGAAAGCCATAGAACAGCTTATAGAGCTTGACGAGCTTATCGAGCGCAAGCAAAGCTCCGGCAGGTTCCTCACAGCCTTTGGCAAGGCACTTGCAGATGGTGGTGAGGCTGATGATAGATGACAGGATAGGCATACACTTTTCTGACAAACAGCGCCTTGTGCTGAAGTGGTGGCAAAGTGACCTTTACAGGCACTATGATGCCATAATCTGTGACGGCGCTGTACGAAGCGGCAAAAGTACGGTAATGTCGATATCCTTTGCGCTGTGGGGTATGACCTGCTTTGATAATTGCAGTTTCGGCATATGCGGAAAGACTATAACCTCGGTAAAGCGCAATGTCATAGTGCCGCTTATAGCCACGCTTGAACGCATGAATATGCTTGTGACACTGAAAGAATCGAAGAATTACTTTGACGTGGTGTCGGGCGGAAACAAAAACCGCTTTTACATATTCGGCGGCAAGGACGAGGGCGCGGCTTCACTAATTCAGGGTATGACACTTGCAGGGGTGATGATTGACGAGGCGGCACTGCTGCCGAGGAGTTTTACAGAGCAGGCTATCGCACGCTGTTCTGTTACAGGCTCAAAGCTCTGGTTCGACTGCAACCCCGAGGGTGCGTACCACTGGTTCAAGCGTGAATGGATAGACAAGGCAGAATACAAGCGTGCCTTGTACCTGAATTTCACGCTTGATGACAACCCGTCACTCAGCAGGGAGATAAAGGAAAGGTACAAGCGTGTTTACAGCGGGGCATTTTATGAACGTTTTGTGCTTGGCAGATGGGTAAGCCCCGAAGGACTTATATACCCTATGTTTGATCCCGCAAAGCACTGCTGTGAGGTGATACCGAGAAAGTTTACACGCTACATCGTAAGCTGTGATTACGGGACAGTCAACCCGACAAGCTTCGGCTTATGGGGCGAGTGTGAGGGGGTTTGGTACAGAATAAGCGAATACTACTTTGATTCCCGCAAGGGCGGCAGGCGAAAGACCGATGAAGAACACTACGCTGCACTTGAAAGGCTTTGCGGCAAAAGGGAGATAGAAGTTTGTATCGTCGATCCGTCGGCATCATCATTTATAGAATGTATAAGGCGGCATGGGCGATACAAGGTGATGCCCGCAAAAAATGATGTGCTTTACGGCATAAACAAGGTGTCGGAAGCATTACGAAGCGGGTGGATAAAGATATTCTTTTCCTGCAAGGCGGCGATAAGGGAGTTTTCCCTTTACCGCTGGGACGAAAAGGGCAGGGACATACCCGTTAAAGAGAACGATCACGCAATGGACGATATACGCTATTTTGTTACGTATATCAGTGGTGATAAAACGCATCAGCCGTTTTTTGTGATGTCGCTTGACCGTGAAACGTGTCAGGCGGATAATGAATGAAAGGAGAGATCATTTGAGCATTTTCAGATCAAACCGCATCAAGGCGGATACGCTTAAAAGCGGTTTTGAAAGCACAGGCGGCACAAGGGCGGCAGGCTTCCGCTTAGCCCCTGACAGTGCGCTGTTTGAAAGCGGCTTTTATGAAGCGCTCAGGGACAGTGTGCCGATAATTGATGCCTGCATTTCAAAGATAGTAAGGCTTACAAGCGATTTCAGGGTGGTTTGCGATAATCAAAAGAGCCAGAGCTTTATTGATGACTTTGTACAAAACGTTCCGCTTGGAGAATCGGGGAGCACGCTTGCCGCATTTGCGGATATGTACCTTGATGCACTGCTCACCTACGGCAAAAGCATAGGCGAGTATGTCACTGATGAAAGGACAGGGCTTATAAGCGAGCTTTTTGTTCACGATCCGACAGTTATCAATATAAAGCGAAGATGTGGGGCAGGGCAGGCTGTACTTACGTTTGTGGGAAGTGAAGAACCGATAGCTCTAAGGCACCCGCAGCGTATTTTATACACAACCCTGAACCCCACGCCCAAAAGCCCGCAGGGAAGGTCACTTTTAAGGGGACTGCCTGCACTTTCAGATATACTGCTTACGATCTACAAGTGCATAGGTATGAATTTTGAGCGTGCGGGGAATATACGGTACGCTGTTACCTACAAGCCGAAGGACGAAGGTGACGCGCAGTTTGCACGCACCTGTGCTTCCGAGATAGCTAAGCAGTGGACGGACGGAATGCAGTCTGCAAAAGCGGGCGTTATGAAGGATTTTGTGGCTGTAGGTGATGTTGACATAAAAGTAATAGGCGCTGAAAACGGGCTTATCGACACACAGATACCTGTAAGGCAGATAACAGAGCAGATGATAAGCAAGCTTTCCATACCGCCGTTTTTACTGGGGCTGAGCTGGTCAAGCACAGAACGGATGGCATCACAGCAGGCAGATATACTTACAAGTGAGCTTGAGTATTACCGCAGGCTGATAACGCCTGTTCTGCTGAAGATATGCAGGTATGAACTTGCCGCCGCAGGGCTTGACAGAAATGTAAGCATTGAATGGGGCAACATAAACCTTCAGGACGAAGAAGCACTTGCAAGGGCAAGGCTTTACAACGCTCAGGCGGCAGAACTTGAGAGAAGAATGAACGGAGGAGAGAATGGACAAGTATGAATTTGAACTGACCGACGAAATAGCTGCAAAGATAAACCGCTATACAAGAAAAAAGCTTGACAAAAGCAGGATATACGCATTCCCCGTGATACTTTGCGACAACGAGATAGACAGGGACGGCGAGAGATTTTCGACAGCGGCGATAGAGAAGCTTGCAGAGCTTTTCTTAGGCAAAACGGGGATCTTTGACCACGAACCGAAAGGCAGAAACCAGACGGCAAGGATATTTGACACCTTTGTATGCAAAGATGAAAGCAAAAAGACGTCTTACGGGGAGGATTACACCTGCCTTTGTGCAAGGGCCTACATGGTCAGAAACGAGCACAACGCCCCGCTTATCGAGGAAATTGATGCGGGGATAAAAAAAGAGGTATCTGTCAGCTGTGCAGTGGCAAAAAAAGTATGCTCGGTATGCGGCAGGGACATTTACAAAGATCCGTGTTCGCATATCAAGGGCAAAAGCTACGGCGGAGTGAAATGCTTTATATCACTTGAAGAACCGACTGACGCTTTTGAATGGTCATTTGTGGCTGTTCCGGCACAGGTGAGTGCGGGCGTGGCAAAGAGATTTGCAGGCCGGGAAGAAAACGCAGACGACAGCATAAGCGCAAAAATGCTTGATGAGCACGCACTTATGCGCGCGGCACTTGAAGCAAGAGCAGAAAACCTATACATACTAAGCGGCACTGATGAAGCGGCTGCAAAAGCTATATGCAAAAGCAGCGGGGTAAGTGAGCTTTTAGAGGCGATCCCGAGGCTGAGCCTTATGATAGCAGGCGGCGGCACACAGCTTAAAAGAAAAGAAACAAACAAAAACAACAGCTTTAAGCTTAAATAAGAAAGGAATAATACTATGAATTTTGAAAACATAAGACTTGAAAAGGAACTTTACGGCATTACGGGCAAGAGCTTTACAAAGGCACTGGAGGAGCTTGATCCGAGCGAGAATTATGCAGGCACGAAGCTTGAAGGGCTTGATGCATTTGAAAGACAGCTAAAGAGATTTGACATCAAGATAAGCGGCAGCGACTGCGACAGGGTAGAGAAGTTTTTTGTGAGCACTGAATCTGCGGTGCTTTTCCCTGAATACATCAGGAGAGAGATAAAAAGGGGCATGGATGAATGCTCCGTGATACCCGATATCGCAGCGGCGGTTTCATACACTGACGGCGTTGACTACCGCGCACTTGTAATGACAGAGGGAAGCGCTTCAAATGCTGTAAACGAGGGTGCCGACCTTCCTGCGACTACTGTAGCACTTGCATCAACAGCCACAAGGCTTTCAAAGTTTGCAAGAAAGCTTTCCTGCACATATGAATCGGTAAGAAAGCAGAGGATAGAAGCTTTCGGTGTGGTACTGAGAGCTTTGGGCGCACAGATATCAAAATCCTGCAATGCACTTGCGGCAACTTCGCTTATGACGGGCATCACGCCGACTACTATTGCCGGCAGTACACTTGCCTATTCCGACCTTGCAGCATTCTGGGCATCTATGTCTGAGGCGGATATGGACGTTATGCTGTGCTCACCTGCGGTAATGGCGCAGATCCTTGCTATGGACGAAATGAAGTATGTAGTATCCGACTTTATGTCTACAGGCAGGGCGGTAACACCTTACGGCGTGACACTTATCAAGTGCCAGGCGCTTGCGGCTTCAAACAAGATAATCGGCATAGATTCGACTAAGGCGGCTGAAGTGGTATTCGGTTCTGACGTGACTGTCGATGCAGACAGACTCCTTACTTCACAGAAGCGAGAGATATCCTGCTCGGTAAGTGTCGGTGTATCGAGAATATCCGACAATGCGGTAAAGGTACTTAACGCAGTCAAGTAAGTTAAACCGTTTTAAAGCAGAGGGCGGCACCGGCAATGCTTTGCCGCCCGATGCATTGTAAGGAGGACAGAAGATGTATGATATTAGCAACGAAAAGGTAATGGGGCTGTTTTTACGGCTGAGCGGGATATCGCCCGATAAAAGGAATGAATACAGCGACATAGTTGACAACGCCTGCGATTACATAAAAAGGCGGCTTGCAGATGTAATAGTGCTTGCTGATCTTGACAGGATAAGGTTTGCGGCGGCGGCTGTGGCAATGTATGACAACACAGTTATAAAGCTGACAAACGACAAGACGCTTTGCACATATGACGGGAAAAGTGTAGTGAATTACAAGGATACAGATTCTTACAAATACGCATATCTGCTTAGGAAAAACGCACTTGCGGCGATAGCTGACATCTGCAAAAACGACTGTTTTGTATTTACTTCGGCAAAGGGGTAGGAAATGTATACGGATTTACTTTTTGAGGTGACGCAGATACTTGAAGCAGCAGGATTCAAGGTAATTGACAGCGGGGCTGAGCCTATGCATTTTACGCTCAGGGACAAGCAGGCGGCGTTTATACATTTAAGTTCAGTAAGCTTAAAGGACAAAGGTTTTGAGATAACAAGCGGCAAAAGGCACAGGGAGTACGTTTATGATATCGAGTGTCTGCTTTTAGGGGCAATGGGCGACTGCTCGGACAGGGGGTTGCTCGAAGCGCGTGCAATAAGTGCAGTAACGCTTATGAATGATGCAGGCTTTGATGCAAGAGTGGAAAGTGATGAAGAAATAGACGGAAAGCTTTCACGGGCAAAATGCATTTTAAAGCTTGAATTCACCGTAAGTGAGATAACAGGGGGCGAGTAAAATGGAGAATGAATACACCGTAACGCTTAACGGAAGTGATCTTAAAATATACAGCATACAGTTTAAAAGCGAATGCGCAACAAGTGAAAGTGCAACGGTAAACAGCGGGATATTTTCATCTGTGACAGGTGTGAGAAAAAACACCTTTACCCTTAAAGGAAGAACGCCGTTTACAAGCTTTGGTGAATACACAGCACTTATAAACGGGCTTGTGGGCAAAAGGGCTTACTTCACTGTTAATACTGAAAGCTACACAAGGCTGATAGTAAAAAGCGGGCATTGCACAGCGGGCGGTGAAGGCCTTTGCGAATATGTGATAGTTCTGGAGGAAAACAATGATGCCTGAAAACAGAGAGAGCATAAGGGCTTACCTTTATGACAGCAGCGACTTACCGATAGCAGAACTCAGTGTATGCACGTCTATGGTGCTTATAAAAGAGAGGTACACGCCGTTTCATTCGCTTAAAGTGAGTTTTTTAAGCGGGGTAATGATAAATGCGGAAAGCTGTGCGAGGATAAGACTCAGCATCGGCGGGGAGTACGTATTTGACGGGAGAACTTCGGGCGTGAGCTGTAAAGAGAGCGCTGAGGGGTTTGTCCTGAGCGGCAGGGCTTACAGCTACACAAGGTCTTTGATAGTAGGGGAGGCTGTTCCGGGAATGTTCTACCAGGCAGGGATAAACAGCATAAAAAACGCAAACACACCGCTTCCTAAGGTAAGCTATCAGCAAAACGGGGACACCGCCAACTACATTTACATCAAGGAGACCGACACGATCTGGGACGCATACACAGCCCTTGCGGTGAAGTTATACCAAAGCTACCCATACATTCACGGGGAGAACACGGTTTACATCAAAAAAGCGGACATGGCGGAGTTTGACCTCAGCGGAGAGGTGATAACTGGGCTGATAAGGGGAGAAAACTACAAGAATTCTATATCAAAGATAAGTATGCAGAACACCGAGGGGCAGTACGAATACACCCGTGAGGACAGCGCCGTAAAAGCCCGTGGGATAGTGAGCGAAAGGTTTATCCCGCTTGACAGGCAATGGTTATCGTCACCGCAGGCGGGGCTTGAAGCAAAATTGAAATACGCAAAGCGCGGCTGCGAGTACAGGGGGCTTACCTACATAGGTTACAGCGGCGAGCAGATTTGCGATGTGATAACCTTTACAAGGGACAGCGAGAGTTTTACAGGCGAAGCCGACAGGATAGAGATAAGAGCAGACAGCAAAGGGATAAGAACGACAGTGATATGTTACAATGACGGGTACTGTTCGGTGAGCGATGAATAGATAAAATCAGTGCGTGTGGCACATCGGGGGGTTTCCGGTCGCCCCCGAGCCCCTTCGGGAATACAGTTTTTCGGGGCTTTCCGGTCGCCCCCGAGCCCCTTCGGAAATACGGTTTTTCGGGGGCTTTCCGGTCGCCCCCGAACCCCTTCGGAAGTACAGTTTTTCGGGGGCTTTTTGGTCAACTCGGAACCCCTTCGGGAATACAGTTTTTCGGGGGCTTTTTGGTCAACTCGGAACCACTTCGGAAATACAATTTTTCAGGGGCTTTCCGGTAAGCTCGGAACACATTCGGGTAAACAAAAAAGGTATCGTCCTTACGGGCGATACCTTTGCTGTCATCTTGTTATCAGCTGTTTTTGGGAGCTGCTACTGCGAGGACGGCGTCTTTTGTACGCTTTACGTCTTCGAGGTTCTGTGTGAGGATATTCTCAGCATTTGTGAGCACCTTATTCATATCAGCAGCAAGCATTGAACGGATCTGTGTGTCCTTATCAAGTGCATCTAAAACGATCTGTTCTGCCTTTGCGTTTGCTTCGGCTATCTTTTCAGAGGCAAGTGCTTCTGCCTGCTTTGTGATCTCGTCTTCCGAAACTATCTGGCGTGCCTTTTCCTTTGCGCGGTTTATGATATCCTCAGCCTGCTTATTTGCATCTGCGATGATCTGTCTTTTATTATCCTCTGTATCCTTAGCTTTTGCAAGCTCGGTAGGGAGGTTATAGCGCATAGAGTCGATATACTCGCGCATCTGGTCTGCGTCGATCTGCTTCTTATTGGTAAAAGGGAAAGAACCTGCCTCATCAAGGAGCTGATCCATTTTTGTGAGAATTTCTTCGATTGTCATTAAAAACATCCTTTCAATTTATATTATTCTAAACTTTTTTTAGTTAATCTTTCATATATGAAATCGTGGACTTCATCGGACACGAAATCAGAAATATCGCCGCCGAATGATGCGATCTCTTTTACAAGACTGGAGGAAAGGTACATATTCTCGCCCCTTGTCGTAAGAAAGACAGTTTCAGCGCCGTTAAAGAGCTTTTTATTTGCAAGCGCCATCTGAAATTCATACTCAAAGTCTGACACAGCACGCAGGCCTTTGACTATTGCGCAGGCGCCTGTCATTTTAAGGTAATCAGCAAGCAGGCCGCTATAGCAATCGACAACCACATTACTTAAATGCGGGACGACTTTCTGTATCATTTCCATACGTTCATTGACGGTAAACACCGCCTTTGATTTACTTGAATTAAACGACACGAGCACTATCACCTTATCAAAAAGGTGAGAGGCGCGCTCTATTATATCAAGGTGACCGAGTGTTATCGGATCAAAAGAGCCAGGGCAAACGGCTGTTCGCATAACTAAACCTCCTGAAGCTGCGGCTTTTTATAGACTGTAAGTGCGACTTTGCCGTATTTATAGCGTTTATGAAGTTTAAGCTCACCGAAGGAATCGGGGAGTGTGAGTTCGGCTTCGTGTTCACAGACGACTATCCCGCCGGGGTTCATTGACTTTTCAAGTCTTGGCAGTGCCTTTTCTATCAGAGAATTTGAATAGGGCGGATCGAGCAGTGCTATATCAAAGCCTTTTTTTGCGATAAGGAGATATTCAAGGCTATCGGTATTCAGGATACGCGATCGGTTAAGAAAGCCGCACGCCATAACGTTTTCACGCACGAGGTTTACAGAAGCCTGCGCCTTATCGACGAAGACACAGTGAGCTGCACCGCGGCTGAGCGCTTCGATACCGAGCTGACCGCTGCCTGCAAAAAGGTCAAGCACAGCAGAGCCGGGAACATCAAACTGGATTATTGAAAAAATAGCCTCCTTGACCTGGTCGGAGGTCGGGCGGACATCATTGCCCTCGGGGGTTTTTAGCTTTCTGCCCCTTGCAGAGCCGGTAATAACACGCATAAGAATACTCTCCTAAATTTATACATATATATTATACTATATTTTTTTTAGTTTGTCTATAGGTATTTGAAAAAAAATTAGCAGATACTTCCGTATGTTTTCGGGGGAAAGCGACAAAAACAAAAACAGCACGCAAATAAGCGTGCTGTTTTTTATTAGCAAAATAAAGAGATTACTTTCTCTTGGAAACTACGATTGCTGCGCCGGCAAGTGCAAGACCTGCGAGTGCAAGACCAGCAGATGCGCCTGTAGGTGTAGCTGCGGGAGTTGCAGGTGCGGGATCTGTTGAAGGTGCAGGATCCTTTGAAGGCTCGGGATCTGTTGTAGGTGCAGGATCCTTTGAAGGCTCGGGATCTGTGGATGCAGGAGCGTCAAGACCTGTTACTGTGAAAGTGATCTCAATGCTCTTAGCAGGGCAAGCTTCAAACTGACCAAGAGCGCCGTTCCACTGGTTACCAACGAGAATGTTGATGAAATCAGGTGTATCAGCATCAAGGATAGCCTTGCCGTCGCCGGGAATCGTGAAGTCCTTACCGTCAACCTTTACGGAAACGTCGGAGATCTTTATATCCTGATCTTCAAATGTAGCTTCCTTATCCTTATTGCTTCTGGGAAGGTTTGTGGACACGCCGAGGATGTTGAGTGAACCGCAGTTGTTTGTGAGGTCACCTGTCATCTTAGCTGTATATGTGCCGTCCTTATCAATTTTAACGTCTTCAAATGCAACAGGAGTATCATCTGTTACTTCGTTCCAGTCTGTAGCTACATTGTCTACCCAGCAAATGAACTTGCCGTCCCAAGTTGCAGCGTCACCTGCGCCGCCGTAGGTATCGTCCTGCATTTTGTTTCTGTAAGACCAGGCATCGGTCTGGATAAGGATCTGGCCCTTATATTCTTCAGCAGCTGCTGTTATTGCCATTGTAGCTGCAACTGCAAGTGCAGACATACCTGCAAAGATTTTTCTAAGTTTCATAGTTAAAACTTCCTTTCCAAAATAATTATAGCTATATTATAAAACATTTTTAAGAAAAAAGCAATATATAAAATGACTAAATTGTTATCGTTTTCTTGGGCATATATCACAATTTGAACAAGTGTTTAACACAAATTACGTATTCTTAGCATTATTTTATAGCTTTTTTATACATAATTCCCGTAAAAAATTATGGCAAAATACAAAAATATGAAACGATCATTTTACTTTTTTAGTCTGGAAAGAGTTTGCGGCTTTAAGGTAGAGCCTTGTAGGTATGATACGCGAAGCGACTGTTCCCGCCTTTATAGCGGCACCGGGGACTATAATAAGCTTACGCATGAACATTTCACGGATAGCTGTCTTTGCACACGTTTCGGCGGAAATACCGGAAATGGAGAAAGAAGCGTCGGCGACTTCGTTGAATTCGGTATCAACAGGGCCGGGGCAGAGGGCGCACACCCACACTTTGCTATGTTTTTGTGCGAGTTCTTCATTTATCGCGAGGGTAAGGCTTTTTACATATGCTTTTGTAGCGTAGTAGGTAGACATCATAGGCCCGGCAGGGAGGAGGCCTGCGGTTGAGGACACATTGAGTATATAACCCTTATCCCTTTTGGTAAAATCACGCAGGAACAGTTTGGTAAGGACATGGACGGACACTATATTCGTATCTATCATAGAGAGGTCACGGTCAAGGGGAGTTTCCTCAAAAGCGCCGACCTGACCGAAGCCTGCGTTATTTATCAGCACAAGGATATCCTCTCTGTCCTTATATGCTTCATAAAGGCGGATACATTCGTTTTTTTGCGAGAGGTCACATTCAAAGACTTCGGAATCATGATTAAGGGTTGAAGCGAGCTGTTCAAGTCTGTCCTTTCTTCTTGCGACGAGGACAGTATCAAAGCCGCGCAGGTCGAGGTCTATTGCCATCTGGCGGCCTATACCGGAGCTTGCACCTGTGATTATAGCAGTACGTTTTGACATTTGGGGGGTTACTCCTTTCTTAACTCTGAGATACATTTTTATTATACAGTGTTTTACGGGAAATATTCAAGTGGGGGAATGTAAATTGTATATTTGTTTTAATAAAAAACACCCGGACTGGCCGGGTGTTGCAGCTTGTCGCAAAACCTTATTTTAGTGATACGTGCGAAATGAAGCGAAAACTCAAAGGCTGTCCACGCCCTGTTTTTTGGGGGCTTTCCCTGTCTACGCAGTAGACAAGTGCCCCCAAACCCCTTCGGATATGCATTCACCAAAAATACTACTTTATCAACAGACTGAAACACCCGGACTGGCCGGGTGTTGAATATATCAGAGTATGCCCATGATCGCGAGGAAGATAACAAGAACCACGATAACGCCGACCACAAGTGAGAACTTGATAAGTGCGCTGCCGACCTTCTTGGTATTCTTCTGACTGTAAACGTACTGTGTCATAGGATCGACGGCGGCCACCTTATCGGCGCCCGCGAGGCGGGGGTTAAGCATATCGTCGATATTGATCTTCTTATATTTCTGCTCAAAGGTTCTGGGCATTGCGTTTTCGCCTTGCAGCCTTGTGGCGTCGTAGGTCTTGGAATTGAGCTTGAGCTCGTCCATTGAAAGGTCGATATGCTGGAAGCCGTCTTCGAGCTGGCCTTCGCCGTTATTGAAAGACCTTGTCGTATCGACTGCCTTCATGCCCGTATTTTTATTGGAACGAAGCAGCTGTATAAGGGTATCGGTATACATCTTCTGTTCTTCTTCTTCGGCGGCGATATCTTCGGCGCTCATAAGAGTCGAGGTCTGAAGGCTGCCTGCCCTTGACGACATCATACCGCCGAGGGATACCGACTGAGCAGCTGTGTTATTATCAAGCTTTTGTATTGGATCGAAATGCGGAACGGGTGCTGCGGGTGCAGGCGCGGGTGCCGGGGCGTTCGCGGGAGCCGGTGCAGGCTGCACGGGTGAAGCCGGCGCGGAAAGGTTCGGTGCAGGCCTTGTAAGTGAGGGCGCAGGCTGCGGTGCGGGAGCCGCCGGTGCCGGCGCAGGTGCTGGTGCTGCCGGTGCCACAGGTGTGGGTGCTGCCGGTGCCACAGGTGCCACAGGTGTGGGAACAGGCCTTACGGGTGCCGGTGCAGGTACAGGCGCAGGCGTCGGCTGAGAAAGCGACGGAGAAGGCCTTACCGGTGCCGGAACGGGGGTTGGTGCGGGTGCGGGCACAGGCCTTACAGGAGTCTGAGCAGGTGCGGGTGCAGGAGAAGAAATATCCACTGCCGAAATAACACTTGCTGCTGCGCCGCCGAAATCGTTATGTTCGGTTTCATGCGCGGAAACGTCCATACCCTCCCTTACGGCGAGTTTGAGTTTTGGCGCGGGCTGACCGGGAAGCGGTTTATTTGCCTGGGGGATATCTATTTTCTGGAGAGGGCCGTCAACATCTACCTTAGCGACTTTGAGTATATCTATAGCACGCTGGCAGCGCATTGAGCCCCTTACCATTTCTTTTATCGGGAGAAGGATTATCTCACAGAAGGTCTGGTGGAAAGACTGATATGCCTGACCGCCCTGACCTATCATTTCATCAGGGAAGCGGTTATCAAACAGTTGCGGCCACTGATCGGGCTGTGAATCTATGAGTTTATCTATGTACTTTGCAAGGGGGATCCACATTTCGGGCCATTCAAATTTACTGTCATTCACAACGAGCCACATATAGCAGCGCAGGAAGCAGTCATAACAGGAGATATCGGTGATATTCAGGGCGATATCGTCTATACTGAGTGCTGCGGTGAACTGAGGATCACTGTAAGCAAAGCAGCGGTAGCCGTTGCTTGAAAGCTTGCCGTATGCGGTATTGACATCAGCTGATGACCTTGCGACCTTCGGAAGCGAGGGAAAGTCAAAAGGTGTCATATAGCTCTGCTGACGGCCTTCGGCAGCGAGAGATGAAAGCTGTTTATAGGCTTCCTCTATCTGGCTTGAATGTGAGTTGACGGCAACACCGAGAACACGAAACGGGTTGCACGCAAAAAGCTCTGACGCTGTGATACCCATAGATACGTTTGCCATTTGTAAGATCAATCCCTTCAAAACTTTGTTGTGCTGAGATGTTTATATTACACCTATAATATTATAACAAATTTCTTTGTACACTTTATCAATTTATTATGAACAAGTATTTAACTAACTGTTAATATCGTAAACTTGTCATAAAATATCGCGAAAAAATTCTGAAATTTTATAAAAAAGTATTTGCATTTTCGGAAAAAATAGTGTATAATAGAAATATATATTATGGGTAACAGTTTGTATTTTCGGGGTTGCCCGCAGTTATGATAAAAAGCGATTTTTTATAAATTTAAGTATAAGGGGGAAAAACAATGGCTTTATTCAACCGTAAGAAAGTGCCCGAGCCTGTCAAGCCCGCAGCGCCCGCTGCAAAGACAGTAAATCCTGATGACATATTCGGGGCGACACCTGTAAGGAAGCCGAGGACGGAATATGCGGCAGTCAGGGAGGGCGGCGAGGATCTGAGCGAGAAGCTTGACGGGCCCGTTTCTATAAATCCCGACGACATCAAAAAGAAGATGCAGGAACTTGAGCAGGAACTTGCCGAAAAGAGCGCACAGCCGAAGGTGGACTATTCACAGTACAACCTTGTAGGTGACGACGAGGTGGCTGACGCACAGGAAAAATATGAAGCTATTTACAAGGAAGAACACGAGAGGTATTTACAGTCGCACGTACAGGACATAACATCTGCGAATACCGAGAACATTTCCGACAAAGTAGACGACATGATGACTGAGGTGAATGCTCACCGTGCACAGGAAGCTGCAAAGGTCTACGAGATATCGCAGGTAGGCGACGAGGAAGTGGCGAAGGGGCTGAGTGAACTTCAGGAAGCGCCGAAGGACGAAACAAAGGACGAACTTTACAAGTCGATAACGGAGATCACGGCGCAGGCGCTTGATGATGCGAATACGATAATCCGTGAGGATTACGACACGTAAACGAGATAGAGAGCATAGACACAGCAGGCAATACATAGCACAGACTTCACTTGACCGGCAGAAAAGATAAGGAGAAGCAGGAATGAATATCAATACAGAGAATGCGATCATTAAATATTCAGACAAGGGCAAGCCGTTCCCGTACCTGAAGCTTTTCAACGAAACGGTAGAGTCTTACATACTTGACTACAAGAACGTAAGGCTTGAAAAGCTGACGGAGGAGGACGCGGCGAGGTGTTATGCGAGGATATTCAAGAAAATGGAGGTAAACGGAGTACCGGTGCTGACATTTTTCAAGGAAGACCTTGACAGGTGGGCTGACCTTGACCAGTACCACAAGACACAGAATTTAGCCGAGCTTGTTTCAAAGGACATTTTCTGCTGTTTTGACAGAAACCTTGATGACGGAGATCACTTCAGGCGCTGTGACAGGCTTTACTGCATAGTAAAGGAAGGCGGAGAGCGTGACTTTATTATGTATGAAGAACCTAAGGCAAAAGGTCTTTTCGGGAAGAAGAATGCAAAAACGGCATACAGTGCTGTAGCGCAGTATTTTCAGGATCTTAAAAACAAGCTTGATGCGGATTTCCTGCCGAAAACAAAGCAGGGCTGATATTGAAAGAGGGTACTAAAAATGGTAGTAATAGAAATGCAGAACGGTGACGTTATGAAGCTTGAGCTTTACCCCGAGGCGGCACCGATAACAGTTGAGAACTTCACAAAGCTTGTTAAGGACGGTTTTTATGACGGGCTTATATTCCACAGGGTGATATCGGGGTTTATGATACAGGGCGGTGATCCGCAGGGCACAGGCATGGGCGGCGCCAAGGAGAAGATAAAGGGCGAGTTTCTGGCAAACGGTATAAACAACCCCATAAAGCACACAAGGGGCGTTATTTCAATGGCGCGTTCACAGATGCCCAATTCGGCAAGTTCACAGTTTTTCATAATGCACAAGGATTCACCCCACCTTGACGGGCAGTATGCGGCTTTCGGAAAGGTAGTAGAGGGCATTGAAGCGGTAGACAGGATAGCGGCTGTAAAGACCGACTTTACCGACAGGCCGCTTGAGCCGCAGGTGATAAAGAGAATATATATAGAAGACTAAGAGGGTACTCCCGCCCGTAAGCGTGGGCGCGATAAAGAAGTTTTTATTCAGACACTTCTGCTGATATCTCGGCAGAAGTGTCTTTGCATTACATTGTGAAGCGCCCGCTAAGTGAATAACGAATAGTGAAAAGTGAATAGTGAATAGAAAAGGTGTCCGCTTTGCGGACGGATTATTAAAATTTATCGCCGAAGGGAAATGTTTTGCAGAGCAAAACTTTCTTCTTTTTTCTTTTAGCAGGCGGGAGATGTTTTAGTCAACACGGCACTTGGCGCAGGAGTCAGGTGCTATTTTTATGGAAAAAAATTTTTTCTCTTTGCAACATTTTGCATGGGTTTTGACACTTATTATATGAACGACGTTTAAGTGACCATTGATCGGTGGGGAATTGATATGAAAGAAACAAACACGCTTGTGCAAAAGGCGGTAAAGGGTGACACCGGGGCTTTTGCACAGTTATACAAGGAGATTTACAAGGAGCTTTACTACATAGCGCTTTCTGCACTCGGCAGCCCTGATGATGCGGCGGACTGTGTTGAGGACGCGGTGCTTGATGCATACACGGGGATAAGAAAGCTGAAAAACGAGGAAGCGTTCAGGGCTTACATCATAAAGATACTTCTTGCCAAGATAAAGAGAAAGCAAAAAGAGTATTACAGGCAAAGGCAGACAGAGGAGTTGAGCGAATCCGTACCCGAGTGCAGAAACCATTTTGCAGATGTGGAGATCGCACAGGCGCTTGCTTCATTAAGTGATGCAGAGCGCGAATGTGTTACACTGAGCCTTATTGCCGGGTACAAGGGTGAGGAGATAGCAAAACTGACGGGTATAGCGCACGTCACAGTGCGCTCCCACCTGTCAAGGGCAAGGGCGAAGCTGAAGAAGTTTCTGAGTGACAGTGAGCAGTAAAGGAAAGGAGGAGCTTTTATGCGGGACAAGAGGTTTATAAGTGAGATAGAGAAGCTTTCACCTGTACCGGAAAGGCTTGAACCGGGAAACATTGAAAAAAAGCTTTATGAGAAAAAGAGAAAAAGGATAAGTGTCCGCCGCAGGATAGCGGGCGCGGCTGCTGCTGTTGCTGTTGCGGGGACAGGCGCTTTTGTGTACCTGAACAACAGCCACGGGGACAGGAATTTTGAAAGAAAGACGCTTGACATGGAGTTTTCCGACACGGCTGCTGCAAAGGCCGGTATGCTTGATGAAGGCAGACTTTCGGAAATGGGGCTGAAAACCATGTCATATGACGAGCTTTATGACTATTTTAATATGTACGGGGCTGTACAGACAAAGTATTCGCACATTGATAAACAAGGCGGACTGGTTTTTGACTTTGGCGACGAAGAAAATGACGCAGACGGTACTATGTCTGTGACAGCAGCTCTTGACGAAGAAATGACCACGGGCGCAGAGCACAGCAAGACATACTTACAGGAAACGGGCATTGACGAAGCCGACATGATAAAGACAGACGGCAAAAACATTTTCTTTGTGGCAGACGGGAAGCTTTATGCGATAAAGTGTGACGGCGGGAAAATGGAAAACAAGCCGATAGACTTCAAAGCGCTTTTCGGGGACGAATACAAGGATATGGATGTAAGCGAGCTTTACCTTGACGGAGAGATGCTGACTTGTGTATTCACAAATTCGGGAAGATACGATTACACCTGCTGGTATGATGACACGAGATCGGCACTTGACAATTATGAGGAGTGGAGTGAAACGACTTCGGCGGTATCATTCGACATAACTGACATTGAAGACATAAAGGCGATAAACAGTTTAAGCATAAAGGGCGGTTATGTTTCAAGCAGGATGCAGGACGGGAAGCTATTCATGACAGCGCAGACGAACATAACGCCTTATGACACCTATGAAAAGGGCGGAGTGCCCGAATTTGCGCCGGTCTACAAGTCAAACGGGGAGAAGCATTATATAAGCTCGGGGGATATTCTTGTGCCTGAAAATTACAGTTATGTAAATGATGCGGTGATAATCGCGGCGGCAGATATGTCGAAAAAGAGTGAACCGACAGCGATACGTTCCATTATAGGAATGGGCGGCAGCATTTACCAGAGCTATGACAGGCTTTTTGCTTATTCGAGCTACTATGATGCCGGCAGTGACAAGGCAAAAACGAAGGTGGTTGCCTTTGACACGACTGACGGGATACTATTGCCGGCAGGCACAGCGGACTTTGACGGGCAGATAATGGACAGGTACAGTCTAAGATACAAAGACGGTGTATTTTCTGTGGCGGTACATGATTCAAGGTACGATGAACAGCAGAATTATCTGTACACCTTTGACAGAAAGCTTAAAGAGCTTGGAAGATCAGAGTCATTCGGGGAGAATGAACAGATAAAGAGCGTATTCTACAAGGACGATTACGCTTATGCAGTGACCTTTATGCAGACTGATCCGCTGTTTGCGATCGACCTTAAAGATCCTAAGAATCCCGAAATAGTCAGTGAGCTGAAGATGCCGGGATTTTCGACACATATGCGGTTATTCACGCAGGGGAGAATGATAGGCTTCGGCTGCACAGCTGACGAAAATACAGGAAGAAACACGGGGATCAAGCTTTCAATGTTTGATGTGACGGACAGCAATGACGTTAAAGAGATAGCGAAAGAGGAGATAAGCTACGCTGACGAAGCTGACATTTCGATCTACAGCAGGGCAGAATACGACGAAAAAGCGTTGCTGATAGACGGGGAGAAGAACATGATAGCATTCCCGTATACATGGACTGACTATAGTGATACTGACCGTATGATAACGCACGAGGGGTACAGGTTTTACAGCTACAGTGATGAAGGCGGGTTCAGGTACCTTGGGGAGTATTATGATACGGGGATCATGGATTACGACGGCATATATGAAAGTGATGACATATACGAATACAAGAGATGTGCATACATCGGCGATGTTATATTCATAGGCTCTGACAGCGGCATGGTATCGCTTGACATGGAAAGCTTCAAAGAAATTGACAAGATAAAATTCTGAGGAAGCATTTACAGGCACAAAAAAGCCATTCGGTAAAACACCGGATGGCTTTGGTTTTTATTTTACTCACCCATATGGTTGACGCGGTAGGTGAGTGTAAGGAGGGAATCTCCGAGGTGGACATTTTCGACTGCGATATCTTCATAGTCGATGCTAAGGTCATAGTGGGAAAAGTTCCAGAATGCCTTGACACCGAGCTTTACGAGTTGTTCGGCGACTTTTTGAGTATTAGCCTTTGGTATGCACAGCACAGCCATTCCGGGCTTATGTTCTTTACAGAAAGCTTCAAGGTCATCGTTATGCATAACTGTCAGCCCTGCGACTTTAAGGCCGATAATTCTTTCATTTGTATCGAAGATACCTGTAAGTCTACAGCCGCGGGATTCAAAATTGATATGCGACGCTATAGCACGCCCGAGGTTGCCTGCGCCTATAAGGATAGTATCGAGAGTTTTATCGACACCGAGTATCCTGCCTATCTGTTCATGCAGGCCTTCGACATGGTAGCCATAGCCCTGTTGGCCGAAGCCGCCGAAGCAATTGAGATCCTGTCTTATCTGGGAAGCGGTAAGCTTCATTCTCAGGGCAAGTTCACGGGAGGAGATACGTTCGACACCTTGTTTCATAAGCTCACCCAAAAATCTATAATAGCGCGGAAGGCGTTTTATAACTGAAGCTGAAACTTCGCCTGTCTTTGGCATATTATGTCACTCCAATACAAGTGGATTTGTTAATATTCTGACAATATTATTTTAGCACGTTTAGAGGGGTTTGTCAAGGGATATGAGGGGGAGGGTGGTGTCGCCGCAGGCGACAAACTATTCACTGATCATTATTCACTTTTCACTATTCACTAAAACAAATCAGCAACAGGTGACAGCAAATAATTATTTCAAATGGGGGCACGCCCCCTGCGCAGAGTTTTTCGGTTTCGAGAAGTCTTTGGTTTTAACCCCTGCCTTAACGCAGCCTTATCCGGCGAGCGCTTAGCGAGCCGCGCAAAACCCTTCGATTGGCAAAACGTAATTGAGCCCCGAGGGCAAAAGGGTAAAGGGGAAGGGGGAGCCCGAGGGCAAATAGTCTGTTTCACAGAGTTTTACGGTTTTGCGAAGCAAAATCGACGGCTTAGCCGGCGAAGTAAAACTCTCCGCCTGAGCCGCAGGCTCAGGCAGGTCCCGATGGGGCGGCGTAAGCGGGTTCCTGTCCCCTTTTGGGGTTCCCCCCTCGGATACGTCGGGCAGCAACTCACTTTTCACTATTCACTAAATCCATTTAGTAACAGCCGACAGCAAATGCGGACGTTCATACCCCCAAATGTGGGACCTTGCCTCCCCTGAAAGGGGAGGTGCCCCGAAGGGGCGGAGGGGTTGCCTCCCCCTCGAAAGCCGCAGGCGGTGGTGGAGGGGTTTATCGCACCTTACGGTGCGAACCGTTCCAAAATGCGTTCGCTTACGCTCACTGTTTTGGAACGGGGGCGGCGAAATCATTCCGTTCCCTGACTTTTATGGCAACCGTAGGTTTGCGCTTCGGGATAACTATATTTCGCCGCCGTTGTCGGGCTTCGCCCGATTGGGGCGCTGCCCCCGTCCCCGTTGGGGCGCTGCCCCCGTCCCCGTTGGGGCGCTGCCCCAAACCCCGCTGGGGCGCTGCCCCCGTCCCCGCTGGGGCGCTGCCCCAAACCCCGCCGGGGCTCTGCCCCCGTCCCCGCAAGCCCTTTTTTGAGGAAAAAGGGCTTGAGCCGAAAAACCTTTTTAGTTTTTTTCTTCTCCCGTTTCTTCTTATTACAAAAGCCACAGCGCTGTTCTTAAACGCTATGGCTTTCTTTTTTACTATTCTTTTTCCTGTCAGAGCATTGCTTTTAGTCTTTCATCTACTGCTTTAAGGAAATCTTCTGTATTTACTTTTGTCTTATTTTCAAGTGTTGAAAGCAGATAGAGGTCGCCTGTCATTATACCGTCTTCGATAGTTTTTATCGCAGCCGCTTCAAGTTTATCTGCAAATGCCTGAAGTGCGGGAAGTGAATCAAGCTCGCCGCGCTTTCTTAATGCGCCTGTCCACGCAAAGAGTGTTGCCACAGAGTTTGTAGATGTTTCTTCACCCTTTAAATGCTTATAATAGTGGCGCTGTACTGTTCCGTGTGCCGCTTCGTATTCATATACGCCGTCGGGCGACACAAGCACTGATGTCATCATTGCAAGTGAGCCGTATGCTGTTGCCACCATATCGGACATAACGTCGCCGTCGTAGTTCTTACAAGCCCAGATATAGCCGCCGTTTGAACGTATGACTCTTGCAACGGCGTCGTCGATAAGGGTATAGAAATACTCTATCCCTGCGGCTTCAAATTTAGCCTTATATTCGTTTTCATATATCTGTGCGAAGATATCTTTAAATGTATGGTCATACTTTTTGGATATTGTATCCTTGGTTGCGAACCACACGTCCTGTTTTGTATCAAGTGCAAAGTTAAAGCAGGCACGGGCGAAGGAGGAGATAGAATCCTCTCTGTTATGAAGCCCCTGTATTATACCTGCGGTATCTTTAAAGTCAAATATCTGTTCCCTGGAAACATTACCGTTTTCATCGGTGAGCACGAGTTCGGCCTTTGAACCCTTAGGGCATTTCATTTCGACGTTTTTATACACATCACCGTATGCATGACGGGCGATAGTGATAGGTTTTGTCCATGTCGGGATATAGGGGCTTATGCCCTTTACAAGAATAGGTGTACGAAAAACTGTACCGTCGAGCATTGCTCTGATAGTACCGTTAGGGGACTTCCACATTTCTTTAAGGTTATATTCGGGCATACGTGCGGCGTTGGGGGTGATAGTTGCACACTTTACTGCAACGCCGTATTTTTTAGTTGCGTTTGCCGAATCGACAGTTACCTGGTCATTGGTTTCGTTCCTGTGAACGAGGCCTAAGTCATAGTATTCGGTTTTAAGGTCGATATAGGGGGTAAGGAGAATATCCTTTATTTCCTGCCAGATAATTCTGGTCATTTCGTCGCCGTCCATTTCGACGAGTGGTGTTTTCATCTGAATTTTTGCCATTATAAATTTCCTCCAAAATATATTTTGCGTTAAAAGCTGCGATATATTGACGGTGAGCGAGCGTTATCACAAGCTGCGGGCACAGCCGTTTTTACTCTCAAACTATCTCCTTAAGCTTATCCATTATAGGGGTCGCGCCTATCCAGAAGGGGCTTGTTATCAACAGCGCTATTATCACATAGCAGGCTATCGCTGCTGCCCTGATTGCGGGTTTTGAAGGCTTATCATCTGTCTTTTTTGCTTTTGATAGCTTTACTATCCTGATAACTATGACTATGAGGATCATAAGCAAAACAGCCGAAGCAGCAAAGATAATTTTAAGCGATTTGTCAAGTGCTATGAATATGGGAGCATAATCGTCCATATTAACCTCCTTTACGGGGTAAACCCAACACCTTAAGCCTCACAAAAAGTATCACGCAGGCTATGATAAAGAAAAGTATACTTAGCCCGTCGGAAACAAAGACCGTTTTGCGCTTATTGTTATATTTCTTTTCAAGCCTTTTATATATCAGATTATAGTGCAGCACTATGCCGAGAACAAACCCGGCAAGCGCTATAAAAAAGGGCAGATAGATATGGTTTTTGTGAAGCTTTATCAGCTCCGGGAACACCAGCGCCACTAAAGCAAGCCCCGTGCCCGTGCCGGGCAGGTGGCGGTCGTGAAACTCTTCATCACGGTCGTTGTAGTCTCTTATATACATTATTTAAGGTTTTCTCTTGTGTAATCGAGCAGGCCGCCTGCAAGGATAATGTCCTTTGTTCTGCCTGTAAGCTCGCAGAGAACGGGTATATCTATGCCCTTTGTCTTATCCTTAAGGGTAAGCTCTGTCTTGCCTGCCTCGATATCGGCACGAACATTTTCAAGAGCTATCTCGTCGCCCTGATTGATTTTATCGTAGTCAGCTTCATTCACGAAAGTAAGGGGCAGTATACCTGCATTTATAAGGTTTGCCCTATGTATACGTGCAAAGCTCTTTACCACAACTGCCTTGATACCGAGGTAGAGTGGTGCGAGTGCCGCGTGTTCACGCGACGAGCCCTGGCCGTAGTTTGAGCCGCCGACGATTATACTCTTGCCGAGGTTTTTGGCTCTCCTCGGGAAATCCTCATCACAGACTGTGAAGCAGTGCTGTGAGATAGCGGGGATATTTGACCTCAGCGGGAGTATCTTAGCGCCTGCGGGCATGATATGGTCTGTTGTGATATTATCGCCGACTTTAAGGGAAACAGGGCACTCGATAGTATCAACGAGGGGTGCTGTTTCGGGGTAAGGCTTGATATTGGGGCCGCGGAGAATCTCGACGCTGTCCATATCAGCTTCGGCGGCGGGGGGCTCTACCATATTATCGTTTATCGTAAACTGCCTGGGCATTTCAAACACGGGCATATCGCCGAGTTCTCTCGGATCTGTGAGGTAGCCTGTAAGTGCGGAGAGTGCTGCCATTTCGGGGGAAACAAGGTAGATCTGGCCGTCCTTTGTGCCCGATCTGCCTTCAAAGTTACGGTTGAATGTTCTGAGTGACACGCCGCCGGAGTTAGGTGACTGCCCCATACCTATACAAGGGCCGCAGGCGGATTCAAGTATTCTTGCGCCCGCATCTATCATAGCGGCAAGAGCGCCGTTTGAAGCGATCATATTGAGCACCTGCTTTGAACCGGGGGCAATAGCAAGTGAAACCGACGGATCAACTGTCTTGCCCTTTAAGATATATGCGACTTTCATCATATCCATAAAGGAGGAGTTTGTACATGAACCAATACATACCTGATCGACCTTGAGTTTGCCTATTTCGGCAACTGTCTTTACATTATCGGGGCTGTGAGGGCAGGCTGCCATCGGAACGACAGCGGAAAGGTCTATATTTATTTCCTCGTCATAAACAGCGTCATCATCTGCTTTAAGTTCTGTCCATACCTCTGCCCTGTCCTGAGCTTTAAGGAATTCGAGTGTTACTTCGTCGGAGGGAAAGACAGATGTTGTAGCGCCGAGTTCGGCACCCATATTTGTGATAGTGGCACGTTCGGGCACTGTAAGTGTCTTTACACCCTCGCCGCAATACTCTATTACCTTACCCACGCCGCCTTTTACGGACATTCTCTTTAATACTTCAAGTATAACGTCCTTAGCAGCAACCCAGGGGGAAAGCTTGCCTGTAAGGTTTACCTTTACTATCTTAGGATATGTGATATAGTATGCGCCGCCGCCCATTGCAACGGCAACATCAAGGCCGCCGGCACCGATAGCTATCATACCGATACCGCCGCCTGTGGGAGTATGGCTGTCAGAGCCGATAAGAGTTTTGCCGGGGATACCGAAGCGTTCAAGGTGCACCTGATGGCAGATACCGTTACCGGGACGTGAGAAGTAAATGCCATGCTTTTTAGCTACCGAGCCGATAAAACGATGATCGTCGGCATTCTCGAAGCCTGATTGCAGAGTATTATGGTCTATATAAGCTACAGAACGCTCTGTTTTGACGCGGGGCACACCGATGGCCTCAAATTCAAGGTATGCCATTGTACCTGTAGCGTCCTGTGTAAGCGTCTGGTCAATCTTTATGCCGATCTCGCTGCCTTTTTTGAACTCGCCGTCAACTACGTGGCTTTTAAGGATTTTTTCTGTCAGAGTTAAACCCATTATAAACATTCCTTCCATAATCAAATATACACCTATTATATAATATATTGCAGGTTTTGTCAAGTAAGGCTGCATTTTATTGACACTGGCAAAGATATGTGCTATAATATACACAGTTCGAGTTCCAACATTGGAATATGGCGGCTCCCCCCTAAGGTCAAGGAGGTGATAGTAAATGCAGTATGTTACATACGAGAACTTGTTTTTATTTACAAGTATGCTCACGGGCATAGTTACGCTTTGCTATCTGATCTTCCACAAGAAGAAATAGCATAGCTTTTCATAAAAAGCAAAGCACCGCCAAAAACCTGAACGGTATTGGCGGTGTTTAAAAACCAATAATACTTCAAGGTGTCCCAGTTAATATCGGGGGTTGTTAGCAGCTTCCCCCGAAGCTCGGGCTTTATCCTTAATACAATTATACCACACCCTTTGGCGAATGTCAAGGGGTGGTTTTGTTGACAATAGCAAAAATTTGTGCTATAATATATACGGTTCGAGTTCCAACAATGGAATATGGCGGCTCCTTGAATGAGGTCAAGGAGGTGATAGTGCATGGTATACATAACCTTTGCAGACCTGGTGTCATACACCATAATGCTTACAGGCGTTATCAGCCTGTGCTATCTGATCTAAAAAGAAGTAAAGCTTAGCTTTTCATAAAAAGCAAAGCACCGCCAAAACCTTGTAAGGTTGGCGGTGCTTTTGCACTAACAATCTAAAACAAGGAAACACCAAATATCGGGGGCTTATTTAGCGATCCGCCCCCGAAGCTCGGGCTTTATCCTTAATACAATTATACCACACCCTTTGGCGAATGTCAAGGGGTGGTTTTGTTGACAACAGCAAAGATTTGTGCTATAATATACACAGTTCGAGTTCCAACTTTGGAATATGGCGGCTCCTTGAATGAGGTCAAGGAGGTGATAGTAAATGCAGTATGTTACATACGAGAACTTGTTTCTATTTACAAGTATGCTCACGGGCATAGTTACGCTTTGCTATCTGATCTTCCACAAGAAGAAATAGCTTAGCTTTTCATAAAAAGCAAAGCACCGCCAAAGCCTTGTTAAGGTTGGCGGCGCTTTGCACCAAAAACCACTTTTAAACAAGGAAACACCAAATATCGGGGGCTTATTTAGCGATCAGCCCCCGAAGCTCGGGCTTTATCCTTAATACAATTATACCACACCCTTTGGCGAATGTCAAGGGGTGGTTTTGTTGCTTTACAAAAGGGCGGGGATATGGTATAATGAACGCAGGAAGTTATTATTTATGCTTGAGGGTGATGACATGAAAGACAGAAGGCTTATGATAACTGCTGCGGGGGCGGTCATCCTGCTTTGTGCGGCAGTTATCATATTTTTGGCGGCGGGCGGTCATGGTGAAGAAAGCACAGGCGTGACTGAAAGCCTTATAATATACGAAAACAGTTCTGTTTCTGATGGCTCAGGGGCAGACGGGGAACAGGATATTTTCACGGAATCGGCTGTTACGGCTGATGAAAGCAGCGGGAAGGAGTACGTCAGCTGCACATTCCGCACGAAAAAGCAATTTGACGGGCATTATGAAAAACACGGCAAGGAGTTTGGCGACATAACGCAGGAGGAGTATCTGAAAAAAGCCAATGACCTGATAAACAATGACAGTGACACTATCCTGCACAAGACAGAAGCGGAGGACGGGGATCAGATCTTTTACGACACGGTGAACAATGAGATACTGTTTTTATCTGCTGACGGGTACATAAGGACATACTTCAGGCCGAGCCGCGGGATAGACTATTACAATGACCAGTGAGGGAAAAGATATGAAAGAATTAAAAAAATGCGACTGCTGCGGGGCGCAGACTGTTCACGGGGACTATGACATCTGCCCGTTTTGCGGGTGGGAGCAGGACAGGGCGCAGAGAAAAGCCCCCGACAGTCTTGGCGCAAACAGTGTGACGCTTAATGAAGCGAGGGAGAATTTCAGGCGGTTCGGGAGAGCCGAGCCGGTCACGAGCGAATAGTCATGCTTTTGTTTAAGACGACTATCGTATGTCATAAACGCAGATACAGCGGCCGCCGTACTTTGTCATAGTGCGGCGTTTTTTGTGTGAATTTTTTGTTTTTCCCCCTTGCAAAAATAAAAAAATAGGGGTATAATATAATAGGTAAATATTGTTTTGACAGGCGGTGAGGACAAGGTGAGGCTAAAGCCTTTATTTGCGGCGGCAGTGGCAGGGGCGGTATTATGCTCGTGTTCGGGTTCACAGCAAAGCGGTGAGGACAACGAGGGGTTAGCTGTCGTTGACAACGGCGGCGGAAGGTACAATATAAACACCCCGCACTATGAGTTCCCTGAGTTTTTGAACAGGATAGGGGAAACGGACATACTTTCAAACGTAAACACCAAAAGCTTTGACGCGTCAATGGTCACGGAGGTGAGCGAGCAGCCGTTTGAGGGGTATGACTGCAAATACTTCTACCCCGGGTTTTACATTTATGAAAGCGGCGGGTTTGAAGGTGTTCTTGACAGCGACGGCAACGTCGTTTTAAATGCCGACACATTTTCAAGGGCGGAATTTGTTTCGCCGACGCTTATAAGGCTGTACTTATATGATTTTGACAGCAGTAATTTTGTCTATGCCGACATAAGCGACAAAAACGCGCCGCAGATAATCGACAACTACAAATTCCGTTCTGCTGACATAAAGACAGCGGAGAGAAAGCAGGAGGACAGCGACAGGGTACTTGTCTACCTTGAAGTCAAGGGAGTACAGGTCGGAAGCTTCGGTTTTGATTCTGCACAGCAGAAGGACATATCCGAGCTGCCTGCGGATTCGGGCGCTGTAAAAGCATACACTGTGACAAAGGACGGGGCTTACTACATAATAACCTTTGATGAATTTTACAACTACACTATTTATGAAGGCACATATGCCAGCATAAACATTAATATAGCGGGGCAGCGAGGCAGCTGCTACATCATGAGCTATGAGGACACCATTGAAGCGAAAACGCTTACAGACAGCTTTGCAAAGAGCGAAAACACAGCGCAGGCGACAGAGCAGGACGATTACATTTCCTTCGACTTCGGGTTATACGGGGAGGACGATTATCTTGTGACGGTATATTCTTCGGGGGCATACATATCCCAGGGGGTAAAGGGCGGTGTTGAGTTTTATGAAAGCGCAAATGTGGACACACGCTGCTTTGTTGACCTTGTAAGGTGGACGGACAGTGTGGTTTCAAAGGAATATACGAACATAGAGGGCACGGAAATCAATTCTTAGAAAACTTGATTTCGTGACGCAAGAAAACAGAAGCGAGAAAAAGTGTCGGCTGAATCTGCCGCAGGCACACCTTGTCTTGCTTCTTGCCTCTGGTTATCTTGCCTCTGATGGCAGAGAAGAAAAAACGGGAATCAATTCTTAGAAAGCTTAATTTCGTGACGCAAGAAAACAGAAGCGAGAAAATGTGTCAGCTGAATTTGCCGCAGGCACACCTTGTCTTGCTTCTTGCCTCTGGTTATCTTGCCTCTAATTGCAGAGAAGAAAAAAGCACTTGAAAAAGAACAGAAAATATGCTATAATATATTTTTGACCGATAAGACGGCGGGAGGACAACACAATGACATTGATAGAAACGATAGTTCAGGCGATAATACAGGGACTCACGGAGTTTCTGCCTGTATCGAGTTCGGGGCATTTATCGCTTTACCAGCATTTTACGGGCAACAGCGGCGAGGGCGCGCTGATGTTTTCGGCGGTACTTCATTTAGGAACGCTTGTGGCAGTATTTGCGGCGTTTCGCAAGCTTATAACTGACCTTATTTTTGAGTTTTTCAGAATGGTAAGTGACCTTATACATAAGAAATTCATATGGGAAGAAATGAACCCCGAGCGCAGAATGATAGTGATGATAATTCTTTCAACGCTTTGTCTTTTGCCGTTTTTCATATTCAAGGACTGGTTTGAGGGCATTGCCGAGGACACGAGCATTATGGCGGAGGGCTTATGCTTTTTATACACAGCGGCGATACTTTTCCTGTCGGACAAATGCACAAAGGGCAAGAAGGAGAAGGGCGACATAACTGCAAAGGACGCTGTTACTGTAGGGTTTTTCCAGGGAGTCGCGTTACTTCCCGGAGTTTCACGTTCCGGCTCGACGATATCTTCGGGGCTGTTCTGCGGGTTTGACAGATCAACTGCGGTAGCGTATTCGTTTGTCCTGGGGATCCCTGCTATTCTCGGCGGGTGTCTGCTTGAGATCCTTGATGCGGTAAAGGCACATGAAACGAATGTGAGCTTTTCAAACTGTGCGGTAGGCTTCATAGTTGCGGCAATAGTCGGGGTATGCGCCATTAAACTGGTAGACTGGCTTGTTAAGAGCGACAAATTCAAGGTATTCTCGATATACACGGGAGTGCTTGGGGTAGTTGTTATTTTTATTGCGATACTTGAAATGGTGAGGGGAAGCGCGATAAGGCTTTAACGCCTGTGAATAATAAAAACGAGTGAAAGGAGGAAAGCCCATTGGCATCTGAAAGTGCGAAAAAGAGTACAAAAACAGCTTCAAAGACGTCGTCTGCGCGAAAGACGGCGGCGAGAAAAACGAGCAAGGCTTCTGCAGCGGCAGAGCTTGAAAAGAGGAGAGCTATATCTATAGGCCTTGTGCTGTTCGGCGTACTGACGGGCTTTCTGACATACATCAAGGGCGACGGCGGGCTATGGACGGCACTTTACAGCTTCCAGAGGGGGCTGTTCGGTGATGCGGTATACCTGCTTGCACCTATGCTCATTTATTTAGGGGTGTTTATCTCGACAAAGGGGGATAAGAACACCGTTGTTGCAAAGCTTGTCGAAGGGCTTATCGTTATGCTGTTAGTATGCGGTATGTGGCTTATCTTCGCGCAGGGAAAAGTCGAAGGGGCGACGTTTTTCAAAAAACTCGGCGGGCTTTATCTCGACGGGGCTGATCCTGACATACGCGGCGGAGGGCTGTTCGGTGCGGTCATCGGGTGGACGCTTCTGGCTGTATTCAAAACCGTCGGTGCGAAGATACTTATTATTCTGCTGACTGTACTGTTTTTGCTGATGCTTACAAACCTTACCATACCGCAGATAGCGGGTGCGGTAAAGGGGTTCTTTATGGCGATTTACAGGGCACTGAACGAAGACAAGATAGCTTCAAGAGAGAGAGCCGAGGAAAGAAAGAAAGAGCAGGAAGCACTCAGAGCCGAAAGAGAAAAGCAGGAAGCCGAGAGAGTGCAGAAGGAAGAAGCAAGAAAGAAAAAACGTGTTGACATAAAGCTTGACACACGCAAAAAAACACCTGAAAAGACATACGAGAACCCTGATGACTATGTGCCGTTTATTCCGGAGGAGAGCAGGGAGTCGGTGATAGGAAAGAAGATACCCGATTTTACTCTGGTGCTTGATATGAACAGCGCTGACAGCGTGACATATACAGGGCAGGAGGAAAAGACAGTCCCCTTTGAGATAAACATAAGCGGTGAAAACCAGAATGATGCGGTTTACGACGAGGACGACGATATAACCAGACTGCTTGACGAGGAAGATGATATCCCCGAAGACGGGGAGGAAGCTTCTGACCTTGACAGGATAATTGACGAGGCAGTGGCGCAGTCACAGAAAAACGCCCTGCATGATGACAAGGAAAGCAATTATCAGAAGATACACGTTGAGGAAAGCGGACAGACCTCTATGATAGAGGACGAACAGAAGACGGTCTGGACACCGCCGCCGATAGACATACTTAAATACGCGAAGAACAATGTTCCGACGGAAAAGGCAAAGCAGGAAATGCTTTCAAAATCCGACGTGCTTGTAAAGACGCTTGAAAGCTTCGGCGTAAAGACGACTGTCACGGGGATATTCAGGGGGCCTTCGGTAACAAGGTATGAATTAAGGCCTGATGTCGGTGTAAAGATAAACAAGATCACTACGCTTGACAAGGACATAGCGCTGTGTCTTGCGGCGCAGGGCGGTGTAAGAATAGAAGCGCCCATAATCGGCAAGAATGCTGTAGGCATTGAGGTGCCGAACACGTTCAGGGACACCGTGAGCCTGAGAGAGCTTATCGACAGTGACGAATACAGGAATATGAAGCACGAGCTTATGTTTGCTGTCGGCAAGGATATCGAGGGCAAGATAGTAGTGGGCGATATCTCAAAGATGCCGCATATGCTTATTGCGGGTACTACGGGTTCCGGTAAATCGGTATTTACAAACTCGATAATCATAAACATTCTTTACCATGCATCACCTGATGATGTGAAGCTTGTGCTTATTGATCCGAAGAAGGTAGAGTTCCCGATATACAACGGCATACCGCACCTGCTGATACCTGTTGTCACCGAGGCTGACAAGGCTGTCGGTGCCCTGGGGTGGGCAGTAAATGAAATGATGATGAGATACAACATCTTTGAAGCCAACGGGGTAAAGAACATTGAGGGCTACAATGAATACAGAGATGCCCACCCTGAACTGAAGCTGCCCAAAAAGCCGAAGATAGTTATAGTAGTAGATGAATTTGCGGACCTTATGCTTGCGGCGAAGAATGAAGCGGAGAACTCGGTCCAGAGGCTTGCACAGCTTGCGCGTGCGGCGGGTATGCATCTTATAATCGCTACGCAGTCGCCGAGGGCAGATATCATAACGGGCGTCATCAAGGCAAACATACCGTCAAGGACGGCGCTTATGGTATCGAACAACATGGAATCAAGGATAATACTTGACGAAGTCGGTGCAGAAAAGCTTCTCGGATACGGCGATCTGCTTTACAAGCCGCAGGGGGCGAGGAACACGCTCAGAGTTCAGTCGGGCTACTGCACAGATGCGGAGATCCACGAGCTTGTTGACTTTATCAAGTCAAACGGGGAATCGCAGTACAGTGCCGAGGTAATGGAAAAGGTAGAGGAAAACACACCGCGGCCTAAGGAAGAACGCGGCGGTGGTTCTGACAGTGGCGAAGATATCGTGCTCAATGATGATGACAGCATTATCGAGCAGGCTATACAGATAATAGCCGAAACACAGACAGCGAGCACATCGTACCTGCAAAGGAAGCTGAAGCTCGGCTATGCAAGAGCAGGCAGGATAATGGACGAGCTGGAGGACATGGGCTTTGTAGGACCTGCCAACGGTGCAAAGGGCAGAGAGGTACGCATAACACGCGAGCAGTGGCTTGAAAGGGAAGCAAGGAAGTGAATCACAATGCAGGGCGCAGGGTGCATTAAGCATTGTACATTGTTCATTGTGCATTGTACATTGATAGGGTGGTGACATTATGCCGTTTATGCCTGTATCAAAAGAGGATATGAAAGAGCGCGGGATAGATACGCTTGATTTTGTATATATCACGGGGGACGCTTATGTTGACCACCCGAGTTTCGGTGTGGCGATAATATCGCGCATACTTGAAGCAAAGGGCTACACTGTCGGGATAATAGCACAGCCTGATTTCAGGGACAGCAGAAGTGTTTTGGCGCTTGGTGTGCCGAGGCTTGCCTTCCTTGTTACGGCGGGGAATATAGACTCAATGGTTTCGCACTACACGGTCGCGAAAAAGCCGAGGAAGGACGATCTGTACTCGGCGGGCGGCATAGGCGGCAAAAGGCCTGACAGGGCGCTTACCGTATATTGCAAAATGATAAAGGCGGTATGCCCCGGCAAGCCGATACTGTGCGGAGGGCTTGAAGCCTCACTGCGCCGGTTTGCACATTATGATTACTGGAAGGATACCGTAATGCCGTCGGTGCTTTGCGACTGCGGGGCGGATATACTGATGTTCGGCATGGGCGAGCACGCAATGCTTGAACTTGCAAACAGGCTTGACAAGGGCGAGGACGTCAGACAGATACGCGATGTAAGGGGCACCTGCTATCTGTGTGAGCCGAGTGAAACGCCATACGGGGCTGTGCAATGCCCTTCATTTGAGGAAGTGGCGAGGGACAAGCGGCTCTATGCAAAGGCAACAAGACAGCAGTACGACGAGCAGGACGAAGTTTACGGCAGAATGATAATACAAAGGCAGGGGGCAAAGATGCTTGTACAGAACCCGCCTGCAAAGAGCCTTACGACTGAAGAAATGGACTGGGTATACTCACTGCCTTACGAGAGGACATACCACCCTATGTATGAAAGCGAGGGCGGTGTGCCTTCGATACTTGAAGTAAGGTTTTCGATAACACATAACAGAGGGTGCTTCGGGTTTTGCAACTTCTGTTCTATAGCGCTGCATCAGGGCAGGAGGATAAGTGTAAGAAGCGAAGAAAGCGTTATAAAGGAAGCGAAGTATTTAACGACACTGCCCGACTTTAAAGGATACATACACGACGTTGGCGGGCCGACGGCGAATTTCAGGATACCAAGCTGCAAAAAGCAGATTGAACACGGGCTTTGCAAGGGGAAAAAGTGCCTTGCACCGAAGCCGTGCGGGAATCTGGAGGTAGACCACAGCGAGTACCTTGATCTTTTAAGGAAGCTCAGAAAGATCAGGGGCGTGAAGAAAGTATTTATACGCTCGGGGATAAGGTATGATTACCTTATTGAGGACAAGAGCGACGAGTTTATGGACGAGCTTATTGAGCACCACATCAGCGGGCAGCTCAAAGTAGCGCCGGAGCACTGTTCGGCGGCCGTGCTTGACAAGATGGGCAAGCCGCACATTGAAGCATACAAGAGGTTTCAGAAGAAGTTTTATCAGATAACAAACAAAAAGGGAAAGCAGCAATTCCTGATACCGTACCTTATGTCATCACACCCGGGTTCAACGATAAATGATGCGATAGAGCTTGCGGTGTTCTTAAAGGAAAACGGCATACACCCCGAGCAGGTACAGGATTATTACCCGACACCCGGGACTATTTCAACGGCAATGTTTTACAGCGAGCTTGATCCTTACACGCTTGAACCTGTATATGTTGCAAGAAAGCGTGAGGAAAAAGCGGCGCAGCGTGCGCTTTTACAGTATTACCTGCCTGAAAACAGGAGACGGATAATCGAAGCGCTTATAAAGGCGGGCAGAGAGGACCTTATCGGGCAGGGAAGGGACAAGCTTGTTTCACCCGACAGGGAATATGTTGAGTACAAAAGACGCAGGGACGAACAGAAAAAAGGCAGTTCAAAATGGCAAAAGGGAAAAGCCGCCCAAAAAAGCGGCGGGCAAAAAAGAAAACCAAAAAGAAGATAAGTTTTTACAGGGTAAGGCGGTTTATAAATTATTTCTGCCTTGCAGCGGCCGTTATTGCCTGTGTGCTGACAGGGTTTTTAGAGTACACGGGCAGGACGGATATTCTTGTTAAACTCGGGCTGCGTGACAGGCCTGCCGAGGGTGAGGAGCTTTCTGTTCACTTTATTGATGTAGGGCAGGGGGACTGCACCTTTGTTATGTCCGGCGGGCATTATATGCTGATAGATTCGGGCGAGGCCGAGCAAAGCGGAAAGGTGATACGCTACCTGAAGAAAAAGGAAGTGAAAAAGCTTGACTGCATAGTTGTCACACACCCGCACACAGACCACTGCGGGGGCATGGCGGACATATTAAACGCATTTGACTGCGGAAGGTTTATTATGCCGAGGGTGGACAGCGAATACACACCGACGACGGTATATTACGAGAATATGCTGAAAGCTGTACGAAATAAAGGACTGAAAATAGAAGCCGCGTGTGATGCCTCCTTTACGCTCGGCAAGGGTGTTGTTGAGATAATAACGGCTGATTACCACGGGGATAACCTTAACAACTACTCGGCACTTGTGAAGATAAAAAACGGCAGCAACAGTTTTCTTGTAACGGGGGACTGTGAAAACGAGGAGGAGGAGCTTCTTATAAAGAAAGGCGCTGACCTCAGCGCAAAGGTGCTTAAAGTCGGGCACCACGGAAGCAGCACTTCAAGTTCGGCGCAGATGCTTGATGCGGTTCTGCCGAGGTATGCCGTGATATCCTGCGGGGAGGGAAACAGCTACGGGCACCCGCACAGCGTGACGGTTTCACGGCTGAGAAAATACGCAGACGAGATATACAGGACAGACACACAGGGGGATATAGTTTTTATATCCGACGGTGAGGGACTGAGTATACAGACAAAAAGGTGAAATAGATGTTTTATTCTGTTGACAGGGTTGATGATAAATACATACTTTTATGTGATGATGACGGTGATGTAAAGGAAATACGGCGCTTTCACATTGATGGTGATGTGAAAACGGGGCAGGTCTACCGTTTTGAGCAGGGGAAGTTTTTATTTGACGCTGATGAAACAAGCAGAAGAAAAAAACGTATAAAAGAGCTTGAAGACGAGCTTTTCGGGGGTGGAATATAAAATGGATATTGATCTGTTTTCACATCTAAAAGAAAAAATGCCGAAGATGTCGAAGGGGCACAAGGCGATAGCGGCGTTTATACTGGAGCATTACGACAAGGCGGCGTTTATGACGGCGCAGAAGCTCGGCGCGACTGTCGGGGTGAGTGAGAGCACGGTAGTAAGGTTCGCTTCCGACTTAGGACTTGACGGGTACCCTGATCTTCAGAGGAGTTTGCAGGAACTTATGCGAAACAGGCTTACCGCCATACAGCGCATTGAAGTGACAAACGAGCGTCTGGGGCAGGGGGATATTCTTGACAGGGTAATAAACCTTGACATAGACAAGCTGAGAAGAACGCTTGAACAGACATCGCGTGAAGCGTTTGAGGGGGCTGTAAAAAGCATAACCGAGGCTCAGACCATATATATCCTCGGTACAAGGAGTGCGGCGTCGCTTGCTTCGTTCCTCAATTACTACTTAAACCTTATATACCCACAGGTAAGACTTGTAAGAAGCACCACCACAAGCGAGATGTTTGAGCAGATACTAAGAATAGGCAAAGATGACGTTATGATAGGGATATCATTCCCGAGATATTCAAAGCAGACGATAAAGGCGCTTAAATACGCAAACGAAAGCGGTGCACACGTTATAGCGATAACCGACAGTGACAAATCACCGATAGCGCAGTATGCTGATGACCTGCTCTGTGCAAGGAGTGACATGGCTTCCTTCGTGGATTCGCTGGTAGCACCTTTAAGCCTTATAAATGCGCTTATTGTAGGTGTCGGGGTAAGGAATCAGGAACAGGTATCAAAGAGCTTTGAGCGTTTAGAGAAGATCTGGGCGGATTATGACGTATATGAAAAAGGCGAGGACGAGCCTGATGAAACAGTTTGATGCTGTGATAATAGGCGGCGGTGCGGCAGGGCTTATGTGTGCCGTGAAGCTTGCATGGGGCGGCGCGGATACCTGTGTTATCGAAAGAGAAAAGGTGATCGGCAAGAAGCTGAGGATAACGGGAAAGGGCAGGTGCAATGTCACAAACAACTGTGATGTGCAGGGGGTTATGAACAATATAGTTTCAAACCCGAAGTTTATGTATTCAGCGCTTTCAGGGTTTTCGCCGGAGGACACGCAGGCGTTTTTTGGAACGCTCGGTGTGCCGCTTAAAACCGAGAGGGGCGGCAGGGTGTTCCCCGTTTCGGACAATGCAAATGACATCGCTGACTGCCTTATAAACACCGCAAAGCAGGCGGGAGTGAAGTTTATAAGCGGCAGGGTGAGCGGTATAATCTATGAAAACGGCGCGGCTGTGGGTGCAAAGACGGAAACGGACAGCATTTTCGGCAGGAATATCATAGTTGCGACAGGCGGGAAAAGCTACCCGAAAACAGGTTCGACAGGGGACGGGTACGGCTTTGCGGAAGATGCGGGGCTTGATGTCACGGAGATAAGGCCGTCACTTGTACCGATAGTTACCGTACAAAAAAGCGAATGTGCACAGATGATGGGGCTGTCTTTAAAAAATGTAACGCTTACACTTTTTGAAAAGGACAGCAAAAGGGCTGTATATTCTGAACTTGGCGAGATGCTGTTCACTCACTTCGGGGTATCGGGGCCGCTTGTGCTTTCGGCATCTGCACACATAAAAGGAAAAGCTGACAGATACTGTTTAGAAATAGATTTAAAACCCGCACTTGATGAAGAAAAGCTTGATGCAAGGATACTGAGGGATTTTGAAAGTGCTAAAAACAGGAATTTTTCAAATTCACTCGGAAGACTCCTGCCTGCAAAGCTTATACCTGTGGTCATCAGACGGACGGGGATAGACGGGACGAAGAAAATAAACCAGATAACAAAGGCAGAACGCGAAAGGCTTATAAGTGTGGTAAAAAAGTTTACACTTGACATTGCGGCACTTAGGCCGATAGATGAAGCGATAGTTACCCGCGGCGGCGTTTCGGTAAGCGGGATAGAGCCTAAAAGCATGAGATCGAAAAAGCACAGCGGGCTTTACTTTATAGGCGAGGTGCTTGATGTGGATGCATACACGGGCGGGTTCAACCTACAGATAGCATTTGCAACGGCAAATGCCTGTGCACAGGACATCTGTGCGGGATTATAGCGGTACGGTATTCTGTACTGCTTTGTGTGAGCGATAGGAGAGTGCTTTATATGACGAGGTTCAAAGCGGTAAGGACGTTTGTGGTTTTCTGGCTGCCCGGGGGGATGTTTATAAACTTTGTGCTGCTTTTCTTTGTTGACGGCAAGCGAAAGATAACTGTCGTTGACAAGCATTTAAAGCACAGGGCATCAAAGCACAACACACGCCCCGAAGCCACAAGCTGCAAGGAATACATTGTTGACGTCCATATAGGACATTCAAAGAGTGTGAGGAGTCTTTACTGTTCGCTTTCAATGTTCAAGAAATTCAGGGTGGGAAAGACATATGACGTTTATCTGAAACGAAACGAGATAAAGAGCATAGCAGAGCCTAACAAAAAGCAGCAGGAGCTGACAAGGAAAATGATAGACAAGGTAAAAACACGCTCTGCAGCGCTGTCTATCAGCGCTTCTATGCTTATGCCGAACACGGATATCGACGAGGAAATGGTTCAGGCAAAGGAAAGAAAGGAAAGCTGATGCAGTGACAATGCATAATGCATAATGCACGGTGCACAATTAATGTGTGCGCTTTGCGCACTTATTTAAAAGCGGCTGCGCCGCTTGCAGTCTGTTGACAAAGTATAAAACTGTTTGGGAATGCATATCCGAAGGGGGTTGGGGACACTTGTCTACTGCGCAGACAGGGAAAGCCCCCAAAACAGGGCGTGGACAGCCTTTGAGTTTGCTATTAAAAAAATGCTGTAAACTGTATAGGCAACACCGCACAAAGACCGCCTAACGGCTTTGTGTGCAACCTACTTGCAGGATTTCCGTCATATCACCCAAATTCACCTTGAAATACGTTAGTATTCCTGCGGCAAATTTGGGCAATCTGACGAAAATCCTGACGGCGTATCTTACACACAATCTTTGTGCGGTGTTGCCTAAAAAATATGGGAGGATAAACTTATGGGTATAAATGTTGCACTTGACGGACCGTCGGGGGCGGGGAAGTCTACTATCGCCAAAATGGCGGCGGGAAAGCTTGGGTTTGTATATGTTGACACGGGGGCTATGTACAGGACTATCGCTTACTATGTGATAGATAAGGGCATAGAGCCTGATGATACAGAAGCTGTTATAAAAGCACTTGACGGGATAAGCATTGAACTTAAAAACGAGGGCACACAGCAGGTGTTTTTAAACGGAGAGAATGTTTCCGGCTTGATAAGAACGCCCGAGATATCAATGGGGGCTTCAAAGGTATCGGCAATACCGAAGGTAAGAGAGTTTTTGCTTGATATGCAGAAGGATATAGCAAAAAAGAATGACGTTATAATGGACGGCAGGGACATAGGCACTGTTGTACTGCCCGACGCACAGGTGAAGATATTCCTGACGGCATCAGCGGAGGAAAGGGCGAAAAGGCGCTTTAAGGAACTTCAGGAAAAGGGCGATACCTCGACTTTTGAAGAAGTGCTTGCTGACATAAATCAGCGTGATTACAATGACACCCACAGGGAGATAGCGCCGCTTAAACAGGCAGAAGATGCAGTTGTGGTCGATTCATCTTCGCTGACACTTGAACAAACCGCTGACGAGATAATAAAGATAATAACAGAAAAAACGGCTAAAAAAAAAGAGCGTAAGGTAAGGGAACTTATGCCCGTTCACCCGATAAGCAAGGAAAGAAAATACAGCAGAGTAAAGCTTGTGTTCTACACGATACTAAGGTATATTGTAATGGGGCTTTACCATATATATTACAACATATCCTTTGAGGGGACGGAGAATGTGCCGAAGGACGGCGGGAATGTGTTTGCATCAAACCACCGCAGTTATCAGGATCCTGTATTTATAGCGATAAAGACAAGGGTGCCGCTTTCCTATATGGCCAAGGAGGAACTTTTTAAGCAGAATGTGTTCTTTACAGCACTTATAAAGTTCTTCGGGGCTTTCCCTGTATCAAGGGGCAAGGGCGACACGGCGGTCATCGATACTGCTATAGAAAAGCTTGAAATGGGCAGGAACCTTGTTATTTTCCCCGAGGGGACACGCTCAAAGGACGGAAAAGTAGGTGCGGGCAAGACGGGCGTGGCACTTGTGGCGGCTGTGGCACAGACCAGGATAGTCCCTGTCGGGATAGTTTTTGAGGGAAAGCTCGGGTTTCGGAAAAAGGTGGTTATAAAATACGGCAGACCTGTTACCCCCGCTGAGATCGGTGTGACAGGTACAGATCCGCGCTCACTAAAGAAACTGAAGCTGAAAATTATGGAAGAAATAACCAAATTGGTGTATTAAATGTTAAGAGAATGTAAAATTATCGTTGCAAAAACCGCGGGTTTTTGTTTTGGTGTAGACAACGCGCTCAAAATAGTGTATAATAAATTAAATAGCCGACACAATGTGGCTACATTAGGTCCTATTATCCATAACCCGAATGTCGTAAGCGATCTGGAGGAAAAAGGCGTTAAGGCGATAAGCCTTGACGAGGTATCCGCAGGACAGGGGCAGACTGTTGTTATACGTTCTCACGGTGTAGGCAGGGCTGTCTATGATGAGCTTGAAGCGAAGGGCGCTGAGGTGGTAGATGCTACCTGCCCGTTTGTGGCAAGGATACATAAGCTTGTTTTTGAACATACTAAAAACGGCGGCGCTGTGCTGATAGCGGGAAATGCTTCCCACCCTGAAGTTGAGGGGATAACGGGGCACGCGGCTAAGGGCGGCAGGGTTTTCGTTTTTGACGGCGAGAGTGAGCTCAGAAAGGTGATAAGCGAGAATAAGCTTGAAGGTAGTGAAGTGCTTTTGGTTTCGCAGACGACTTACAACAAGGCTGTTTTTGAGGAATGTGCAGGGACGGCAAGGGAACTTCTGCCCGGGGTAAGAACAGTCGGGACGATATGCGACGCGACTGCAAGGCGGCAGGAGGAAGCAGGAGAGCTTGCAAAAAACTCCGACATAATGGTGATAGTAGGCGGGCGGCACAGCTCGAATACAAAAAAACTGGCGGAGGTATGTTCACAGCATTGCAGGACGCTGCTCGTTGAAACGGCGGCGGAACTTGATAAAAAGGACTTTGAAGGCGCACACAGGATCGGGATTTCCGCAGGGGCTTCGACTCCTGCTTATATAATCAAGGAGGTACAACAAACCATGAGTGAAATGACAAAAACTACTGAAGAGGAAGTATTTAACTTTGAGGAGGAGTTAGAGAAAACTCTCAAAAAAATACATACGGGGCAAAAGGTGGAAGGCTATATCATAGGCATTGATGCTAACGGTGAAGTAAAGGTCGATATAGGCACAAAGCACACAGGTTATATACCTGCCGGCGAGCTGACAGATGATCCGACACTAAAGCCCGAGGATGTAGTAAAGGTCGGCGATACAGTTGATCTTATCGTGCTCAAGACAAGCGATTCTGACGGTATCGTAACACTTTCCAAGAAGAAGGTAGACGCTCAGAAGGGCTTTGAGAAGATAGTTGAAGCAAAGGAAAACGACACAGCACTTACAGGCGTTGTTACAAACGTTGTCAAGGGCGGCGTGCTTGTTTCGGCGGGCGGCGTTAAGGTGTTCATCCCTGCTTCACAGGCAACAGCAAGGAGAGATGACGATCTTAATGCTCTGCTTAAAAAGACAGTGGACTTCAAGATACTTGAAGTAAACGAGGGCAAGCAGAGGGCAGTCGGTTCTATAAGGGCACTGCTCAGAGAAAAGAGAGCTTTGGCACAGAGCGAGTTCTTTGAAAAGGCAGAGGTAGGACAGGTTATTGAAGGCGAAGTCAAGAGCGTTACAGAGTACGGCGCATTTGTTGACCTCGGCGGTGTTGACGGCCTTGTAAGAAAGGCTGACCTTACATGGAAGCGCATAAAGCAGCCTTCAGACGTTGTTGCTGTAGGCGACAAGGTAGAGGTCACAATAAAGGATATAGACAAGGAAACAGGCAAGGTTTCCCTTACAATGAAGAAGGACAGCGAGAACCCCTGGACAATATTCAAGAGCCAGTACGAGGAAGGCCAGACTATCAGCGCAAAGATCGTGTCTATCACATCGTTTGGTGCGTTTGCACAGATCATTGACGGCGTTGACGGCCTTATCCACATTTCGCAGATCGCTAACAAGAGGGTAGACAATGTTTCCGATATCCTTAAAGTAGGCGACGAGGTAGAGGCTAAGATCATAGAGATAAATGACGAGCAGAAGAGAATAAGCCTCTCGATCAGAGCACTCCTCCCCGAGGAAGAAGCTGAAGAAGCGGCTGAAACTGCCGAGGAATAATAGATATTTTTCGGGGGCGAGCGATCGTCCCCGTTATATTCGTATAAATACATTGCGGATATAATTTATAAAGGAAAAAGACTATGAGTGTAAACACAAACAGAACGAACACAAAGGGGAAAAAGCACTCCTCAAAAAAGAAAAAGAAAAATAGTACAGGGCTTAAAGTTCTTGGCGGTTTTTTCAAGGTGCTCGGAACGGTCTTGCTTTCTGCGATACTTGTAGTGGTCATCACGGGTTCGATATTTGCGACGGCACTTACCATTTACGTGCTCAATTATGCTGATACTACGACTACGGTAAGCCTTGAAAACATCACTGCAAACTATACTTCGAGGTTTTTATACGAAAACCCCGATTATGACGAGAATGACAGAAACAGTGATGAGTATCTGCTTTACTATGCTTTGAAAAATTCCAATCAGCACGCTGTATGGACGGATTTCCAGAGTATACCGCAGAACCTTTCAAACGCTGTCGTTGCGACTGAGGACGAGAGATTTCTTTCACACGACGGTGTTGACTTCAAGAGAACACTTGCGGCGTTTGTAAACGTATTTATCCCGATTTATGACGATGAGCAGGGCGGTTCTACGATAACACAGCAGACGATAAAGAACCTGACAGGTGATGACGCAAGAAGCGGCTCGGAAGGTGCGGAAAGAAAGATAAGAGAGATATTCCGTGCTATGAACGTTGAAAAGGCGTACAGCAAGGAGGATATCCTTGAATGTTACCTTAACATCATATCCTTTGCAACGTGGAATTATGATATTATCGGCGTGCAGGCGGCGGCAAACTACTATTTCGGGAAGGACGTTTCACAGCTCAATCTCGGTGAGTGTGCGTCGCTCGCGGCAATGATAAAATCGCCCGCGAAACTTAACCCCATTGAGGATAAACAGCTTAATAAGGACAGGGCACAGTATACGCTGAGAAAAATGCTTGATATAGGTGCGATATCATCTGATGACTTTGAAAAGGGCAAAAAACAGCTTGATGAACTTGAAGTGACGGGCGATATTGAGTATTCAAGCGTTACCAAGTATGAGGACGAAACAAAAGACCAGGGCGATACCTCGTGGTTTATGGATGATGCGATATTCCAGGCGATAACTATCCTTATGGATTATTACGGCATAAACCAGACGGAGGCTGAAAGCAAGCTTTATTCGGGCGGATATACGATAAAGACTACTGTTGATATGAACATACAAAAGGAAGTTGAGCAGAAAATGCTTGACGATTCAAATTTTGTAACGTATGATTTTGAGGACGACACGCTTGAAGGCGCATTCTTCTGTGTGGACTACTTCGGTAATGTCAAGGCGGTAGTGGGAAGCCGTAACGAAAAGCAGGGTTCGCGTGTGTTCTCCTACGCAAGTGACGGACAGAGATCACCGGGTTCGACTATCAAGCCGATATCTGCTTACGGGCCTGCGATCGACAGCAACCTTGTGACGTATTCGACGATACTCAAAGACGAACCTATCAAGATAAAGATCGATGACAAGACAACGAAGGAATGGCCGGCAAACTATTCCGAAACCAAAGAGGGCGCATGGACTTACAATAACTACCCGCTGTGGACTATGCTGCAAAATTCGACAAACACTGCGGCGGCACAGCTTGTGAAGATGCTGACACCTTCTTATTCATACAACTTCCTGCAGCAGAGGCTTGACATTACAACACTTACGATAGATGACGCAGATTACGCGCCTATGGCTATCGGTGCGGTAGGTACAGGTATAAAGCTTTCTGAGCTTGTGCCTGCTTATATGATATTCGGCAACGGCGGCAAGAAGTTTGAAACGACTTATATCTCAAGTATCGAGGATAAGGACGGAACAATGATCTACGAGCATTCGACTTCGTTCAATCAGGTAATAGATCCGTCAAGTGCATATGTTACAAACAGAATGATGCAGAAGGTAATACAGAGTGGTACAGGTACATCTGCAAAGCTGAACACGACAGACCTTGTCGGCAAGACGGGTACTGCCGAGGACTGGACTGACCTCTTGTTTGTAGGGTGCACGCCTGACTATGTAAGCGGCATCTGGATAGGCTACAGTGAGCCTAAGACGATACCGACTTCACAGTATCAGGATTCGTCAAGGATATGGAAGAACATTTTCGGTGACATTGCGGAAAATGAACCGCACAAGACCTTTGATGTGCCCGAGGGCGTTGTTGAAGCAAAATACTGCACACAATCGGGCCTGCTTGCAACGAACAGCTGCAAGAGCACGCAGACGGGTTATTACAAGCAGAGCAATATGCCTGATTACTGCAATTTAGGATACTAAATACTAATGACACCTCCGCGGGGGAAGCGGGGGTGTTTTTGTGAAAGAGAGAAGTTATGACAGGAAAAATGAAATTTGCAGCGCCGTGTATTTTCGGGCTTGAAAGTGTACTGGCGTTTGAGGTGAGAAGAACAGGCGCTGAAAATGTGAATGTTTCTGACGGGCGTGTGACATTTGAGGGGAATGAAGAAATACTTGCAAGGGCTAACCTTACCCTTTCGACTGCCGAGAGGGTGATGATAGAGCTTGGCAGCTTCAGGGCGGAAAGCTTTGAGGAGCTTTTTAACGGCGTAAGGACACTGCCGCTTGAAGAATTCATCGGGCGTAATGATGCTTTCCCTGTAAAGGGGCATTCGATAAATTCAAAGCTGCACAGTATCCCCGACTGTCAGAAGATAATAAAGAAAGCCGCTGTGGAAAGGCTCAGAAGCAGCTATGGCGTTGAGTGGTTTGAGGAAACGGGTGCGATTCATCAGATAAGCTTCAACCTGATAAAAGATGTTGCGTACATTTATCTGGACACTTCCGGCGCGGGGCTGCACAAGAGAGGGTACAGGAGAAATTCAAACGACGCACCGATAAAGGAAACGCTTGCGGCGGGGATGATTGACCTTGCAAGAGCAGGAAAGGCAGAAGCAGTCGTGGATCCGATGTGCGGTTCGGGAACTTTTGTGATAGAGAGCGTTTACAAGGCAATGAATGTTGCTGTGGGGCTGAGAAGAAACTTTGCTGTAGAAAAGTGGGCGCAGAGTGACACCGAAGTATGGCGGCGTGAGAGAAGCGAGGCTATGGCAAGGATAGAAAAGAACAAGACCTTTAAGGCGACAGGATATGACATTGATCCTGCCTGCATTGACCTGACGATAGAAAATGCTAAAAAGGCAGGTGTGGCATCAAAAATACAGGCGAGTGAGCAGGATATAAGGGATTTTAAGCCGGTAAAGAATTCCGTGACGATATGCAACCCGCCATATGGCGAGCGTCTGCTTGACCTGAAAGCGGCGGAGGAACTTTACCGCATAATGGGGCAGCGGCTGCACCCTGACAGAGAAAACCCATGCTTTATCATAACGCCGCACGGGGAGTTTGAGAAGTTCTTCGGAAAAAAGGCGGACAAGAAGCGCAAGCTATACAACGGAATGATAAAGTGTGACTTATATATGTATTTCAGATAGCCATAACAGGAGAGTAAAAAAATGGACTATAAGCTTATTGCGGAATATGAAAGAATACAAAAGGAATGTGAAGCACTGGAAGGCAAGGGCGTAAAGGGCGACGACGGGCAGGATCTGAAAAGTGAGTTTAAAAAGGCGCTTATGAAGATGCTTATATACATCTGCCTGCTTGATGAAAACGTGGGTGCGGGTGAAATACAGTTTATAAATGAAGCACTCGGCACAACGCTCGGGGCGGAGGATATAAAGAAGTTTTCTTCGGGAAATACCGAGATATCGGCATCTGAGCCGATAGATGCATTGCAGAGGTTCTGCCTTAAAATAGCAAAGGGCAGACTTGAAAACAAGACAGCGCTTGAATACAGGGAGATAGTCAGCTTTGTGAATTCGCTCGGAGTAAGCTTTATAGCATCTGACGGGAGAGCTGATGAAAGGGAAACGGCGTACCTCGGTTCACTTGTTTTCAGGGTGAGGGCATTTTGTGAAAGCTACCGCAAAAGCGTTGACAGGATAAGCAAGGATGAGCCCAAAGTACAAAATAGCGTACAGAAAGGCGGCAAGGCTGAAAAGGAACCTGAAAAGGAAAAAACGCTTGACGAGCTGATGGAAAAGCTTGACAGCCTGATAGGGCTTGAACGGGTAAAGCAGGAGGTCTACAGCCTTTCAAACCTGATAAAGGTGAGAAAACTGCGTGAGGAACGCGGCTTCAGGCAGCCGGATATGTCACTTCACCTTGTATTCACGGGCAACCCGGGAACGGGCAAGACGACTGTTGCAAGGCTGCTTTCGCAGATATATTACAAGCTTGGTGCGGTCAAGAAAAACGTGTTTGTCGAAGTTGACCGTTCGGGGCTTGTCAGCAATTATATAGGGCACACTGCACTTAAAACAAAAGAGGTTTGTGAAAGTGCAATGGGCGGGGTGCTTTTTATTGATGAAGCATATGCACTGACCTGCGGGACGGGCAAGAACGACTTCGGGCAGGAGGCTGTGAACACACTGCTCAAATTTATGGAAGACAACAGGGGAGAACTTGTTGTGATATGTGCGGGCTACACAGACCTTATGCAGCAGTTCCTTGAATCAAACCCGGGGCTGAGGTCAAGGTTCAACAGGTTTATTGAGTTTGATGATTATTCGGCGGGCGAGTTAAGGGCAATGTTTGCGCTTTATTGCAGCCAGTACAAGCTTGAAGCTACAGAGGAAGCACTTGACATTGTACAAAGGTTTTTTGAGGAAAGGATCGCACATAAGACAGAAAACTTTGCAAACGGCAGAGATGCGAGAAACCTCTTTGAAAAGGCACTTTCAAAGCAGGCTGACAGACTGGCGCCGCTTTTAGAACTTTCGGACAGTGACCTTCTGACACTGACGGGAGAAGATGTAAAGGGGATAGAACTATGACGGGATTTGACGGTGTTGTGTTTGATATGGACGGCGTTATTTTTGACACCGAAACTGTAGGACTGCGCAGCTGGGAGGCTGTGGGGAAGCGGCATGGGTTTGAGAACGTTTTGCACTATGCAAGGGAATGTATAGGCAGAAGCACAAAGGACAGCATGAAGATAATGACACAGGCATACGGCGACATTGACATTGCTGCCCTGAAGGACGAATGTGAGAGGGAATTTGCTGACATTATCGCAAGAGAGGGGCTTATATTCAAAAAGGGTGCAAGAGAACTGCTTGACTGGCTGAAGGAAAACGGGATAAAGACCGCGATCGCTTCATCGACAAGCAGGGCAGGAGTGCTCTCACACCTGAAAAGGACAGGGACAGAGGACAGGTTTTTGTTTATTGTGGGCGGGGACATGGTGGAAAACTCAAAGCCCGAGCCTGAGATATACCTCAAAGCCTGCGAGGGACTTGGAACAGCCCCGGCAAATACCTTTGCGATAGAGGATTCTAATAACGGGATGATATCAGCACACAGGGCAGGAATGCGTGCACTGCTTGTACCTGATATAGTAGAAAACACGGCAGAAGCAAAAAGCTATGCCGAGCGCATATTTGCTGACCTTTTTGAAGTGAGGGAATATTTTCATACGCTATTGAAGTGACATTACAAAAATGTAAGGTTTGGTAATATTAGAATATCGACAGGCAGGCGGGAAGCTGATATAATATATTCACAGGGCAGGGATGAATATATCGGCACCCGCTGATAATTTGCCCCAAAAAAACAGTGAACGGAGAAAAGAATATGGAATTATTGAGTATCAGGAACATTGAAAAGTATTACGGCAGCAAATCAAGCCTTACAAAAGCGATCGACGACCTTTCGTTTGAAGTGCAAAGCGGCGAGTTCACGGCGATAATGGGGGCATCGGGAAGCGGCAAGACAACGCTTCTCAACTGCATATCCACGATCGACCGTGTGACGGCTGGGCACATTCTTCTTGAAGGGGAGGACATTACTGCTCTGAAAGGCAGGGAACTTGGGGCATTCCGCAGGGATAAGCTTGGGTTTATTTTTCAGGACTTCAATCTGCTTGACACGCTGACAGCCTATGAAAACATAGCGCTTGCACTGACTATTCAGAGAGTGAGTGCCGGCGAGATAGAAAAGCGTGTAAAGGAGGTGGCAGAGCAGTTACAGATAACTGATGTGCTTGAAAAGTACCCCTACCAGATGTCGGGCGGGCAGAAGCAGAGGGTGGCTTCGGCAAGGGCGATAGTGACAAGACCTAAGCTTGTGCTTGCTGATGAACCGACGGGCGCACTTGATTCAAAATCGGCGGGGCTTTTGCTTGAAAGGTTTGATTATTTAAACCGCGAGTGCGGGGCAACGATCATGATGGTAACACACGACAGCTACACTGCAAGCTATTCGGGCAGGGTACTGTTTATAAAGGACGGCAGGCTGTTTGACGAGCTTCGCCGGGGTGATGACTCAAGGAAGCAATTCTTTGACAGGATAATAAGCGTTGTAGCGCTGTTAGGGGGCGAGCAGTAATGTTATGGAGGTTATCTGTCAGTAATATCCGCAAAAGTCTGCGTGATTATGCTGTTTACTTTTTTACGCTTATTATCGGTGTTTCGGTTTTTTACCTGTTCAATGCCATTGAATCGCAGACTACGTACCTGATAGTATCTGAAGATACAAGGGATATGATAAAGTTAGTAAACCGGATGCTTTCGGGCGTATCTGTTTTTGTAGCGGTGGTACTGGGGCTTCTGATAGTATATGCGAGCCGTTTCCTTATGAAAAGGCGAAACAGGGAATTTGCACTTTACCTTACCCTCGGTATGGGCAAGGGGGAGATATCCGCGATACTGCTGATAGAAACGGTTATGATAGGTGCAGGATCGCTTATTGTCGGTATGCTTATAGGGATAGGGCTTTCACAGGTGACAAGTGCAATGGTGGCAAGCCTGTTCGATGCGGATATGACGAGCTTCAAGTTTACGGTATCAAAGGGCGCTATCATAAAAACTGTGATCTACTTTGGCATAATGTACCTTGTGGTAATGGTATTCAACACATTTATGATAAGCAAGTGCAGGCTTATTGACCTGATGTATTCGGGGAAAAGGTCTGAAAAGCTAAGGCTCAAAAACCCGGTTGTCTGCGTGATAGTTTTTGCTGTATCGTTATTTATCCTTATTTACGCTTACTGGTATGTTGGTTGGAATACCGACAATGTCGGGGAAAGAGGCATTATTCTGGCGATAATTGCAGGGTGTGTATGTACGTTTTTCATATTCTGGTCAGTATCGGGGCTTATGCTTAAAATACTTATGTCGGTAAAGGGCCTGTACTACAGGGGACTTAACACATTTACATTCAGGCAGTTGAGTTCAAAGGTGAATACAGTTGTATTTTCGATGACGGTGATATGCCTTATGCTGTTTGTGACTATATGCACACTTTGCGGGGCATTCACTATAAGAAATTCTCTCAACAGCAACCTTGAAAAATGCTGCCCTGCGGATTATCAGATATATACAAGCCTGATTCAATACAACGAGGAAAATGAAAGCGAAGAATATATAATAACTGATATCGGTAAGCTGCTTGAGGAGTGCGGCTATGATACTGACGATTACTTTGAAAAGACAGTAGAAGTATACACATATGAAGACAAAAGCTATGATATCGAAGCGTTTTTCGGGGAATACCTGAGTGAGCTTACGGACAGATATTTGTATGATTCCACAGAAAGCAAAGAGATCATAATGACGCTTGGCGACTACAACAGATTAAGGGAATTATACGGCTTTGACAAGCTTACAATGGCTGATGATGAATATATAGAGCTTTGCAATGTAAAGGATATAAGGAATGAAAGGAACATTCCCCTTGAAAACGGGCACGAGATAACCGTATTCGGGCATAAGCTAAGGCCACACAGCGGTGAGTGCATTGATACGTGTGTGATGCTTTCAAACATGCCGCAGGAAATTGGAGTAACCATCATACCCGACAGCGCGGCTGATGAAAGCTGTATTTCGGCAAGCCGTTTTACGGCGAATTTCAATACACAGGATAAGCAGAAAATAAGCGGATACCTTGAAGAAATAGACTGGGACAGGATCTATAACAAGCTTCGTGAAAAAAACAATACTGCATTTTCTGATGACGGCAACTACGGTGTATCACTGTCATTAAGGTCAAAATACTCACTTGCACAGGAAAACATAGGCGTAAAGGCAATGGTGACATTCTTAGGGCTGTATTTAGGGATAGTATTCCTTATTACAAGCGGTGCGATACTGGCACTCAGGTCACTTTCCGACAGCGCTGACAGCATAGGAAGGTACGAAATGCTGAGAAAACTCGGCACAGAGGAAAGGGAGATAAACGCATCGCTTTTCAGACAGACGGGGTTATTCTTCCTGCTGCCGCTTGTACTTGCGGTAATACATTCCGTATTCGGAATGAAGTTTGCATATTATTTCCTAAACATCTTAGGCACAACTGATATAGTGCTTTCAATGACAATGACAGGTGCGATAATACTGCTTATCTTCGGCGGGTATTTTGTAATAACCTATCTGTGTTCAAGAAGTATGATAAAGGAAAACAAGGAATAAGACAAGGCCGCCTTCGGGCGGCTTTTTGTGTGCGCGGTGCGGCTTTTCGAGGATAAGATATCAGGGACGGTTTCATATTGTCCTAAAGTTTGTATTTATTTTGTATAATGTAAACGATTTGCAATAGGTTAATTTGGCTAAAAATTCTATTGAAAATTTGTGTGAAATGTAGTATTATATATCTGTAGGAGTATGGGGAATACCCCATAATAATATTTTTGCATTATTTAATATTGGAGGAAATCTATTATGAAGATCAAAAAGCTTTTGGCACTTACACTTGCTCTTTCAATGACAGGCGCTGTTTTAGCTTCCTGCGGTGATGATTCAAGTTCTTCAAGTGCTGCTGAAACAACAACAACTACAACAACAACCGCTGCTGCTGATGCAAGCTCTGTGGAGGAGTCTTCCGCTGACGCATCAAGCGAGGACGCTTCTTCTGCTGATGCTTCTTCCGCTGATGCTTCTTCCGAGGATGGTTCATCTGAGGCTGCACCTGCAAGCAACTACACACCTGTTACGGAATTCAAGGGCTATGATGCTTTCCTTATGTTCGGTGACTATGACTGGCTCTGGGGCAACTGGAACCCTCAGTGCGGCGATGTAAACGCTGACAAGGGTGCTTACGGTATAGATGCTGATATCACAGGCGACGGTGAGTACACAGTTGCTATCTCTGCTGACTCACTCAACTTTGAGGATGCCAAGTTCGGTAAGAGCGAAACAAACGCTGAAGCAGGCCCTGCTACAGGTACAGTAGTATTCTGTGTTGATATTGAAGGTCTTTGCGACGGTTCTGACAACTATAAGGGCGAAGCACAGGAGAAGAACGCTCTTGCAGACGGTGACGACTACAAGACAAACAAGAAGACTAAGGGCCTTTACGCAAGCAAGGACATTACCTGCGAAGTAACAAGCATCAAGTGCGACGGACAGGAGATAAAATTTGATCCGAGCAAGATTGTATACGGCAACATTGAAACAGACAACAACTGCTACAGAATTGAGATCTACAATATGTACGGTGTAAACGCAGCTGATCCTGCTATTGATCCTGATGACATCTATGCTGAGGACAAGATCGAGGTAACATTCAAGATCTCCGGCCTTAATAAGGAAGGCTGATAAGCAAACACAGCATAAATAAGTATACGAGTTTTTGTGGGGAGGATCCTTTTTCAGAAGGGTTCTCCCTGTTTTTTTGAAAAAACGCCATTAAGTGAATAGCGAACGGTAAAGGTGCACCGCTGTTAAAGGAAAAAGAACACCTCTGCGCGGGGCAGAGGTGTTATGTTGGTTACTTTTCCATTTTCCAGACCTGTGCACTGTAGGGGGGGAGCTCACTTCCGCCGCCGAAGTCGTGCTTGGTACCTGTGATAAGCTCGTCGGCCATGCCGCAGCCTGCATCAAAATGTGCGGTAAAGGGCTGATCGTCAGCGTTTATGGCGATAAGTATACGCTCATCATCACATCTTCTCTGTATAATGCACTGCTTGTTGGTGAGTACGGGTACGCTTATATCGCCGTAGCACAGCGCTTTGCTTTCCCTGTGGATCTTTGCAAGCTTTGAGATGTATTCGCTCAGTTCGTTATCTATCGGTTTGTCAAAGGATATCCTCAGTGCGGGATCACCGTATTTTTTGTCACCCTCAGCGCCCCATTCACTGCCGTAATATATACACGGTATACCTGGCATTCCGAAAAGAATGGCGTATATAAGCGGAATGTGCTTTTTGTTGTTTAAAATAGTTGCAACCCTTGAAACGTCGTGGTTGTCAACAAACGAGAGCAGGTGCATACCCCTGTACTGGCACCACTGCTCGGGGCCGAACTGGTTTTTGAGCGAGTGGCATATCTCAAACATATTCATGGAGTTAAAGCTTGAATAAAGCCCCTTATAGCACTGATAGTTTGTAGCGGAATGGAGCATTTCATTATTGACAAACTGTGAGTAGTCGCCGTGAAGAAGCTCACCTATAAGCACGAAATCCTGCTTTAAGCTGTCGGTATACCCGCGCAGGCGCTTTAAGAAACCTTTATCAAGGCAGTATGCCACATCAAGTCTTAATCCGTCGATATCAAATTCGTCAACCCAGCCCTTTATGCAGGAGAAGATATGCTCGACCACCTCGTTATTCCACAGGTTCAGCTTGACCAGGTCAAAGTGGCCTTCCCAGCCTTCATACCAGAGGCCGTCGTTATAATTTGAATTGCCGCCGAAGTTTATATGGAACCAATCCTTATAGCGGGAATTTTCCCTGTTTTTCAAAACGTCCTGAAAAGCCCAGAAGCCGCGGCCTACGTGGTTGAACACGCCGTCGAGCACGACTTTTATGCCCCTTTTGTGAAGCTCCTTGCAGACTTTTGCAAAATCCTCGTTCGTGCCTAAACGGCAGTCTATCTTTGTAAAATCCCTTGTATTATAGCCGTGTGTGTCGGATTCAAATACGGGGGAGAAGTAAATTGCATTGCAGCCAAGCTTTTCGATATGATCTGCCCAGTCTATTACTTTAAGTATCCTGTGTTCCTGCACGCCGTCGTTTTCAAACGGTGCACCGCAGAAGCCCAAAGGATATATCTGATAAAATACGCTTTCATAAGCCCACATTGTAAAAAACCTCCAGTAAAAAAATGATTTTTGCCGACTATAATATTATAGCAGGAAAAAAGGACTATTTCAAGACTAATAATTAATTAAAGTTTTCAAAGTTTATGTGCACCTTGCACAAAACTTGACTTTTAGCAGATATTGTGATATGATAATTATACCAAATAATTAAGGAGTATTATTATGAAGCCTGTACTTGTTATTTTTACAGGGGGAACTATCGCAAGCCGTGCAAGGGACGGCGTGATATCACCTGATGAAAGCACTAAAAGTATGCTTATAGACCTATACAGGAAAACAAGCGGTGACAATGACACCTGCTTTGAGGAGAAAAGCCCGATAAACATATTAAGCGAAAACATGACATTCAGCGGGTGGAACAGTATTATAAAGACACTCTGCTCAGTTGACAGCAAGGTGTATTCGGGGATAATCATCACCCACGGCAGTGATACGCTCAGCTACACATCGGCGCTTGTGGGTATGCTTTTTCGGCATACGGAGATCCCTATTATACTTATTGCATCAAACAAGCCGCTTGACGAGCGTGGCTCAAACGGGCTTTTCAACTTTACATCAGCTGTAAGGCTGATAAAGGAGAACCGGTTTACAGGCGTGTTTACGGTATATGAAGAAGTCTGCCTGCCGACAAGGCTATTGCCTGCTGACACAGCGCTTGACAGGTTTTCATATTACGGCGGTGAACCGATAGGGGTAAGTGAATACCGCCTGAAAAAGCCGAGGAAACAATTTATATCCCCCGATATCACCCTGAAAAACGAGGTGCTTGTGATAAACCCGTACCCGCATTTTAATTACACATCATTAAGCCTTGCAAACAGGCCTGCGGCGGTCCTGCATACCCTTTACCACAGCGGTACAGCCTGTGCAGAGCCTCCGGACGGGGATAGTTTTTCCGTGTTAGCCTTTGCAAAGCGCTGTGCGGCACTTGATATCCCGCTTTACTTCTGCGGCACAAAGGGCGGAAAAGCTGAAATATACAGCTCTGCCGAGAAGATGTCAAAACAGCAGGTGAAAACTATAGACAGGATTTCTGATGTTGCCGCTTATATAAAACTGCTTATAGCATATAATCAGACACAGGTGAGCCCTTCGCGCTATATCTATTCAAATATTTATTTTGAAATGCTGTAAAAATATTAACAAACACTTGAAAAATATACGGGGATATGGTATAATAAATGCAAACGCATTCATTATAATTTATTTTAATGCCCTTGCAGATCCGCAGATCAGAGATCTGCTCCCTGCATATCGGGCAATTATACCATAAACGCTTCGCTTATATATTTTTAGGGGAGATAATTGATGAACGGAAAGTATTACAAGGCTTCCGACAAGTTTTCGGCGGCAGGTCTTATTATGATGATCGTTGCCACAACAATTGTCGGAATGGCGGTTTCATGGGTGTATTTAAAGCTTAACAGCGTATGCCCGGTGGTGTATCTCTGTATTCTGATGGCGGCACTTTACGGTGCGGGCATGGGCGGCGTGGCTTACTTCTTTATCAAGAAGTTCAAGCTGAGAAGCCCGAAAATGGTTATTATTTCGCTTGCAGTGGCGCTTTTATTCACCACATACTTCAAGTGGGCGCTGTATGACCATTTTGACAGGATAGATCAGTCAAAGTATGTTGAAGAACAGCTTGATGATGTGATAAGCGAAGCCAATACGGAATTTGCCAAAATGGGTGTTGAGGTAAACCTTGAAAAGCCTGTGCTTACAGTCCTTGATGACTTTATGGGTGAGCTTATGAAGGCGTTTTCGGGGCTTGGCGGTGATACTTCTGCGGCGCAGGATGTAAAGATATCAGACACCATAAAAAGTGATGCGACAATAAAGAACCTTGTTGCTATTTACGATGAATACTCCGACAAACCAGGTTCGGATTACAAGAAAATGCTTGAAGGTGAAGATGCTTCGGGCGCTGCGGGTTCGCTTCTCGGCGGTTCTTCAGCGGGTGCAATGGCAGGTCAGCTTCTTGGCAGCGAGAGTGATACATACGCAAGCTACTGTGAATACTACCTTGAACATCACCCCGATGCTTCGCTGTGGGAAACACTCGGTATGGCGGCACTTCTCGGCAATGGTGAGGACGAGATAAGGGATTCGATAGATAAGCTCGGGGAACTGAATATCAAGGAATACATACTCGACTATCACGGTGAGGAGGCACTTGAATTCCTCGGCTACAAGGGCAGAAAGAGCGTAGTTAAGATAATGTCACAGCCCGGAAAGCTTATAAGTGATATCAAGGACATAAACTCCGAAGGGCGCTGGTCGTACAGTTCAAGCCATTCGACATCTGCAAAGGACAAAGAACCTGTTCACGGGTTTATGCTTTGGCTTGTATGGCTTGGTGAGCTTATAGTTATAAATGCACCTGCATTTGCTGTGGCTATTCCTATGTGTCAGCGGCCGTTTATCGAGTCTGACAACGACTGGGCAGAAAAGCACCCGACACAGTTCAAGTTCTCAGCTATCAATGCACAGGCGCTCAAATCTTCAATGGAAAATGATCCGCTTTCGCTGTTCAACAATCAGGCGCTTGTAACTGCGGGCGGCAGAACGAATTATTTCACTGTAACGCTTTACCATTCACGTTCTTATATGGAAAACTATGTGTCTGTTGACAACACCACATATGACCAGAGAAGAAAGACATATAACCACAAGACGTTTATCAACTACCTGACTGTTGATACCGAATTCGTAGGTACGCTGTTTACCATATTCGGGCTTAACCCGCCTGTCGGCTGCCATCCGAACCCCTTGTATACACCTGCGGGGTACGGCGGTCAGTATGTTCCTAAGGAAGGCGTATCGGTGGGCGAGCAGAACAAGGCTGCCGCACAGCAGAATGTTTCTAAGCAGGCAGTACAGTATGGCGGCGCCCAGCCTGCCCAGCCTGTACAGGCGGCACAGGCGGCACCGCAGCAGATGTATCAGCAGTATCAGCAGCCCCAGCCGCAGGCGCCAGCACCTCAGCAGCAGGGCGGAAGCTTACTTGGCGGCGGAAGTCTGCTCGGCGGAAGCCTTCTCGGAGGTTCTCAGCCTGCGCCTACATATGCACCGCAGCCTGCAACAGCAGTTGATGCGGATTCCATATTCGGCGAGCAGAAGATAATAAGACCTAAGGAGGAAAATGCCGCAGGCAGTATAAACCTTCTTACAGGCAGGCCTAAGGGTGAGGAGGAAGAACGCCCCGTTGACACTTCGGGCACAAGCGGCCTTATGGACGGGCTTGATACTTCAAACCTTAACCTTGATGATCTGAAATAGTAATTAAGCCCCTGACGAGTAAAACTCGCCGGGGGCTTTATCTGTTATATCTGTATTCTTTTGTACGCTCAGCCGCCGAGTTCTATCATTTTATCAATACAAACGCGGGCTTTGCGGATAAGCTCGTCGGACATGATGATCTCCCTGTCGGAAGCAGCAGGGGTGTCTATATCCTTACAGATACTGTAAACGTCCATAAGTGTCGTCATACGCATATTGGGGCAGATTATATTTTTGGAAAGCAGGAAGAATTTCTTATCGGGACATTCAAATTCAAGGTGCTCGGCAATAGACATTTCTGTGCCGATAATAAATTCCTTTTTATCGCTTTTATGTGCAAACTGCATTATACCGCTTGTAGAGCCGACATAATCTGCAAGGGCAGTTACTTCGGGGCGGCATTCGGGGTGAACGAGCAGGAGAGCTTCGGGGTGAGCCGCTTTAGCCGCAATAGCATCAGCCTTTGTTGCACGCTGATGTGCGGGGCAGCCGCCGTTAAAGAGCATGATATCCTTATCGGGGCAGGCTTTTTTAACAAAGTCGCCTAAGTTACAGTCGGGGATAAAGAGTATTTTTTTCTCTTTAAGTGCGCTTACTATCTTAACGGCGCTTGAAGATGTAACACAGACATCACAAAGTGTTTTAAGCTCGGCGGTAGTGTTTACATATGCGACAACAAGCCTGTCGGGTTCTTTTTTCTTCATAGCGGCGAGGGTATCGACGTCCATCTGTTCGGCCATTTCACAGCCCGCAGCGGTATTTGGCATATAGACGTTCTTGTCGGGGGAGAGCATTTTCGCAGTCTGCGCCATAAAATGCACGCCCGCAAAGACGATGTTTTTATTCTTTACCTTTGATGCATCAACGCTTAATTTATAGCTGTCGCCCGTGAAATCGGCAATTTCGATTATATCTCTTGATTCATAGCTATGTGCAAGAATACAGATATCCTTTTGCTTTTTATATTCTTCTATCTTTGCTTTTGCCTGACTGATCGTCATATCACATCTTCCTTTCGGATAGTATACTTTTATTATAGTATTTATTAAGCGATATGTCAAGAGGGATTTAGTGAACAAAAAAGCCCGCGCTTATGGACGGCGTGTATAAAGAAGCTTATGTATTTTATCGGGGGAAACCTTTCTGAAGAAAGGTTCTCCCCCGAACCCCCTTCCAAAGACTTCTAATTTATTTACCCCTAAAGGGCATATGCCCTTTAGGGGTAAATAGGTCAAAAGTTTTAGGAAAGGGGCCTGGGGGAGAACCCTTTTTCAAAAGGGTTTCCCCCAGTAGAACACGTAAGCTTTTTTATATACACGCCGTCCATAAGTGCGGGAATTGTTTTATTTTAGTCAGACCAGTAAGCTACTACAGGGGTATTAAGCGGAACGTTTTCGTAAACGTACTTAGCAGATTCTAAAGAAACATTAATACAGCCATGTGAGCCGTTCCACTTGTAAAGTTCCCCGCCGAAATAAGGCTGCCACGTAGCATCGTGTATGCCGATACCCGATGTAGAGATATTATTCCAGTATGACACAAAAGCATTAGACCATTTTGAGCCATCAGGGTTTTCGCCTTCCAAGTTTTTATTTCTTTCCTTATACCAAAGCTTATATACTCCCTCAGGCGTATTTCTATACTTATTTGGCAAACCCGTTACAACGTCACATTGCCAGATCATCTTGCCTTTTTCGTAATACCACATATGCTGTGCAGAAAGGTCAAGCTCTAAGTATGTGTCACCTATATCATCATCAGCCGTCCAGCAGTCGCGGTTGCCTTCATAGACAAGTGCACCGCTTGGATCGGTATAGAAGATAGCATCTTCGGTATCACTCTTACCTGCAAGTATCATATCCTCGACAAGTTCAGCCATTTTATCGTCGTCGATCCACCAGCCGTAGAGGCTTTCGTCAGGATCAACTGTAATAGTACCGCGGTTTGTGGACTTGAACTTTCTTGGTGTTGCATAGGTGTTGTATTTTTCGGCAAGTTCTGCCACATAGTTTACTACTTTATCGTGGTCGACCGTATAGCTTCCGTCTTCTTTGAAATCAAGCCAGTCATAGAAGCGAGAGCCTTTAAGGGTAGCCTGTTCGTATACAAAATCAAATTTAAGTTCAGTATTGACTATAGCGTTAAGAGAGTCACATTTTTCCTGCAGGTCTTTGGCAAGGATAGAAGGCTTTTCGTAAACGTCAAGGTCGGCAATACTTATCTGATAGTTGCCGTTTGATACCTCACTGCCGATATAGCTATACACCTGGTCAAGCTTATTCTCGTCTATCGAATCGCCCACGACTTCCTTTACTACGGTGAAGGTCTTATCGTCGTTTTCTTCGATATATGCGTTTTTGCTTTCTACTACATTCTGCCCCTGTATAACCTTACGCTTTATAACTGCGTTAAGCTTTGTATCGTTGAAGGTCGAATCGGGATCAAATTCATAGCTTGTGGGGTTTAAAAGTGCCTTGAACCACAGTGTATGGTCCTGCTTATCATATATCTTTTCGACAGCGGCACTTAAATTATTGGTAAGGTCAAGCTCATGCAGGTCGATAGTCACGACAGAACCGTCACGCTTGGTTATTTCTATCTTATCCTTGAAGGAAGTCTGTGCTTCAAGCTTTTTGACGGCTTCCTCTTTAGTTGAACCGCCCACATCAACGCCGTTTATCTTTGTGCCGGAAAGGAAAACATCTTTATATGCGTTCTTGCCGTATGCATAGATACCGCCGACACCTGCCACTATCACAACAGCCATTACACCGCAGATGATATCGATAGCGTGGGACTTTTTCTTTTTCTTCTTCTTTTTATTCTTAGCGGAGGCAGACGTAGCTTTCACCTGTCTTTCCTTTTTTTTAGGTTGTTCATATTCGTCATCTTCATCATAAGCCGATGCTTTAACAGGTTTTTTAACACTTTCAGCGCTCTTTTGAGGGGCACTTTTAGCAGTTGCTTGTGCATTGGCTTTATTATTTTCTATACTGTTATTTATATCAGCATCTGTTTCGTCGTCATCTTCAAAGCTGAGTGCCATGTTTTTAGCTATTTCCCTTGCAAGTTCCTCTTTTGATTTCGCTTTAGCCTGCGAGGGCTGTTCCGAAACGGGGCTTGCAGGCTTTTCACTGCCTTCAGGCTTTCCAAAGAATATATCGTTTTCTTCAGGTAACTGTGCCATTTTTACATATGCCCGCAGGTAAACGGACATATCCTCCTTTCCTCGTCAAAAACGCCTATGTACAAAAATCTACACACAAATCTATCATAACTTATATTATATCACAAAGGCTTACAAATTGCAATAAAAATATTATACAATTATCTCTCTCCAAAAGCAGACTAACATAGTCAATTTAATGCATAAGTTCGAGTATACCGCTGTTTTTGAAAGTAATAGACACTTCGGTATATTCCCCCTGCTGTGAAGTAAGTGTGACAGTGTGCCCGAGTTTATCGCAGAGCCTTTTTACAATGTATAGCCCCATACCGGTACTGTTTGCGCCGTTCCTGCCGTTTGAGCCTGTGAAGGACTTTTCAAACACCCGTTCACATTCGGCGGAGTTTACCCCTATACCGTTATCCCGAAAGCAAAGGGTGACACCGTTTTGTGTCTGCAAGGCGTTTATGTTTATTTCGGGGTTACGGTCTTTATCCCTGTACTTTATACTGTTATCAATAAGCTGTGTAATGATAAATTCAAGCCACTTGATATCGGTGAGCACGTTTTTTTCAAGCCCCGATGTATTTACCGATATACCGCTCAGCTGAATTTCCTCACGTGATCTTACTACAGCTTCACGCACAGCCTGTTTTAATGATATCTCCTTTATCATATAGTCCTTTTCGGCGTTTTCACTCCTTGCATAGTAGAGCACGTTTTCGATATACGAATCCACCCTTTTTATCTGCCCCGAGTAGCGTGAGCCGTTTTCGGTATCGTTATGTGCAATAAGCGAGAGCGCCGCCACGGGAAGTTTTACCTCGTGCACCCAGAGCTCTATATATTCCCTGAAATCCTCTGCCTGCCGCCTGTAGTGAGAAACATTTTCGCACATTGATTTATTTGTGCGGTAAAGGATATCATAGAAAAGTCTGCCTTCTGAAAAAGCGGGCTGTTCGAGCATTTCGCAAAGCAGGTATTTTTTGTCGAGCCTGTCGCAGTCGGCAGCCATTTTATCATAGAAGCTTTTTTTGCGCATATATTCATACACAAGCCTTATAGTATTGCAAAGCGAGATGACAGTCACGATAAACACAGTCTGCTCGGTCGATGACCTGTATGCTGTCATAAAAAGCACTGTCAGGAGTATTTCGGCGCAAAACAGAAGAAAAAAGCCTGACTTGTCCTTTAAAAATGCGGAAACTTTCATGTGCCTGCCCCCGATACAAGAATATAGCCCTGTTTTTTACGTGTTTCGATACAATCCCCAAGCCCGAGTGACGAAAGCTTTGCGCGCAGTCTGCTGATATTGACGGTAAGTGCATTATCGTTGATAAATTCATCATTATCCCACAGGACAGTCATTATCTCGTCACGGGTGACTATCCTGCCTTCGTTATCAAGCAGCAGGCGGAAGATCATCATTTCGTTTTTGGTCAGAATAACTTCCTTGCCGTTTCCTGATATCGAGCCGCTTGCAGGGTTTACCGAAAGCCCCATAAAGGTTTTTTCCTGCGGTGTGCCCTCAGAGCGTTTAAGCACTGCCGAGATGCGCAGAAGGAGTATAGTCGGGTTATAGGGCTTTGTTATATAATCATCAGCACCATAGGACATTGATATCACTTCATCAAGTTCATTCTGGCGGCTTGTCACCATTATCACGGGCTTACCTGAAAATGAACGCAGGTCTTTCAACAGCTGTTCGCCGTTTATATATGGCAGGTTTATATCAAGCAGAAAAAGGTCAGCGGCAGAGTTTTTCAAAACCTGTGATGCGTGTTCAAAGTCTGTCAGACACTCGGTCAGGTAGCCTGCATTTCTGAGCAGGGCTTCAAGTTCGTGTCTTATTGTTGTATCGTCTTCGGCAATAAATATTTTCTTCATGATGTCACTCCTTATCTTAAATGGGGGGCACGCCCCCCAAGCCCCCCCTGCGCGCAGAGTTTTACGGTTTTGCGAAGCTCTCTCCCCCTCCCCTCGGGGAGGGGGCAGGGGCGCGTCAAGTCGGCGCAGCCGACAAAACTATTCACTATTCATTATTCACTATTCACTAAATCATATCAGCAACAGCCGACAGCAAATGCGGACGGTCATACCCCCCACTGGTGCAAAAACTCGCCTCCCCTGAAAGGGGCGGTTTTCCCTCAAATGCGGACTCTTGCCTCCCCTGAAAGGGGAGGTGCCCCGAAGGGGCGGAGGGGTTTCCTCCCCTGAACTTAGAATCTTCGATTCATGGGAGGTGCCACGCAAAGGTGGAACCTTGCCTCCCCTGAAAGGGGAGGGGGACCGCCGCCGAAGGCGGTGGTGGAGGGGTTCATCGCACCTAACGGTGCGAACCGTTCCAAAAAACATTCGCTGCGCTCACTGTTTTGGAACGGGGGCGGCGAAATCAATCCGTTCCCTGACTTTTATGGCAATCGTAGGCTTGCGCTTCGGGATAACTCTATTTCGCCGCCTTGTCGGGCTTCGCCCGATTGGGGCGCTGCCCCAAACCCTGCAAGGGCGCTGCCCTTGACCTGCTGGGGCTCTGCCCCCGTCCCCGTTGGGGCGCTGCCCCAAACCCCGCAAGCCCTTTTTTGAGGAAAAAGGGCTTGATCCCAAAAACCTTTTTGATTTTTGGGTTGTATCGCAGAGTTTTACGGTTTCTCGAAGTAAAGCCCCTCGCCTGCGCCGTAATGCTTTTGCAGGCATTAATATTATATCATTTGGCAATATTGTTGTCAAGAAAAAAGCAGAGTGCTTTGTGTGCACTCTGCCTTTGGTTTCTATTTTATATCTATAGTGTCTTTCGGCTGCTGTGGCTGCTGCTCGGTGGGGGAACTGTTTTTATAAAGCTCACGCTTTTCGGGAAGTATTATCGCCGCTGCTATATACACAAGCACGCCGCTGCCGCACGCACACGCAAAAAGTACCATAAGTATCCTTACTATACTTACATCCATATTAAGGTATTCCGCAAGCCCTGCGCATACGCCGCATATCATTTTGTTTTCTTCTGTTTTGTAAAGCTTTTTCTGTTCGTTCATTGCTATCTCTCCTTTATTATTCAAAGTATATATCACAGTCGCCAAGACCGCTGCTTATTTTAAGGTCATAATTCCTGTCGCCTGATCCCGAACCGCTGCCGTGTATCTCTGCGTCGTCTTCGTCTATATCGTAATCACTCCTTGCGCCTTGTATGTGCATTGTGACGTTTCCTACGCCGCAGCTTATCTTTGTATCATTTGTCTTGCCGGACAGGTCAACATTGCCTACCCCTGCCGAAAGGTTGAAATCGCCGAGGTCAAGGTCTGTGCCCCTTATATTGCCTGCACCCGCAGATATCTTTGTGGTCTTGCCCGAAATATCTGTCAGGGTGACATTGCCTACCCCTGCCGAAAGCTTTATCTCGTCGCCGTCAGCGCCTGAAATGTCAACATTGCCGACACCTGCATTGATTTTTATATTGTTATATTCCTTATCGGGGAGTGTGATCGTGACCTTGCTTTCATCAGCTTTGTCATTTATAATATCTGCAAAATCGGACAGTGAATGGATATCCGCAAGTCTTTCAAAGTTTAAGTCAAACATATGGATATTGATCTTGCCGATGTTTATTACTGAGCTGTCGTTAAGGCGATAGCTGAAATCATTGCCGTCGACTTCGGCTCTGGTAAGGTCTTTAAAAACGCCCTTGCTGTCAACTGTTATTTTTTCGGCGGAGCCGGAAAATACTATCGAATAGTTGCTCACCCCGAGGTCAAGCGTGATATTCTCAACCCCGCCTGCATCATATTCTTCAAATGAATCAATACGCTCACGCTTTGTGTTATACTGTGACATATCGGTATTTCGCATTGCTATAAAGCCGATAATAAATACCAATATCCCGAGTATGATAAGGGTAAGCCCTGTGAAAAGTCTTCTCTTTGTCATTATCATTGCCCCCTTATGCGTTTTCTTTATTCAAAAACTTTTTAACTGTATATACGATCCAGTTTATAAAGCGTTTTAACAGACCGAATATCCATTTGCAAAGCGGAACGATAGTCAGCACTGCAATGCCGCACAGCACAAGCCCCGCACCCATTTCGCAAAGGCCTAACGGCGGGACCGAGAACAGTCTTACTATACCCACAACGAGAAGTGCCATACCGCCGCATACAAGCACTGCAAACAGTGTTGCGATTATACCGATAAAGCCGCCGAGCAGTCCCAGTACCCCGCCTAACAGCCCGCCCCATACGGGCGAGGTGACGATTGCTATTATCACTATCAGCAGGATCTTTGTATTTTTATTCTCTATTGGTCCTGCATTTACAGGCGGCGGGGGAGTTGTGCCGTCTTTTCTTATTACGTCATCCATCATAAATTCGGGATCGCCGTCGGGGGATACACCGTTATCGACGAGGATCTGCCTTGCGATATCTGCGGGGCTTCCGAGGTCGTCAAGTATCTTCTGTTCCTCTATCGGGCCTGCTTCATCAAAAAGTTCGTCATAGTATCTGAGCGCATCTGCCCTGTCCTCCTCACTCAATGCCCCGAGGCGGGCTTCAAGATCGCGCATAAAGTCAATTCTGTTCATATCTTCTTCCTCCGATAAATTACTGTTCAAGTATCTTATCAACCATTTCTTTGTGGTGCTTCCAGTCTGCGCGATATTCGTCAAGCGCCGTTATGCCCTTTGCAGTCACGCGGTAATATCTTCTGTTTCTTCCCATATATTCACGGTCATACGTTTCGAGCAGGCTGTTTTTCTGTAACCTCCTCAGAACGGGGTAGAGAGTCGATTCGCTGACATCTGCAACCTCCCGCAGGTTTCGGGTTATTTCGTAGCCGTAGGTATCCTCTTTCTCTACTATCGCAAGCACCATTGAATCAAGCAGTGCTGCACTTATCGGGAATCCCATAGTCTATGACCTCCTTTACGATCAATATCCGTTTTGTCATTCCTCTGTATAATATTATACGACATATAATATTATTTGTCAATACAATATTTGCACTTTTATAATATTCGTTGATATACAACAACTGTGCATACATTTTCGGCACGCCTTTTATACATTTTACACAATATGAATAAAATGAAGAAAACTGTCAAGAATAATGCCAAAGACCTGTTTTACAGGAAATGAAAGGATAGATGAAACATGAAAAGACTTGACAGGATAACAAAGGTAATTGGTGCGAAGTGGCTTTACATCACTGCGGCGGCGAGCATGGCGGTAATGGCGGGTGCGGGGATAATAGCCTACAACAAGGCTTCCCACACGATAGGGGAAAGCTTTGAGCTGAACATTCCCGACACCTCTGTTACCGAGCAGGCGGATGCTAAGCAGGAAGGCATAAAAAAGCCTTCCGCCGACAATGACGAAAGTTCAGAAACAGATATTGTCCCCAAAGAGGAGGACAGCGGTAAGCAAGAAGGCAAAGCAGACGAAAAGCTGAACGTTCAGCCGAACATCATGCCCGTAAACGGCAAGATAATAAACGCCTTCAGCGGCGGCGAGCTTGTAAAGAGCGACACACTCGGCGTATGGAAAACGCACGACGGCGTTGACATCAAGGCAGACAAGGGCACAGCAGTAAAGAGCATGAACCACGGCACTGTCACAAAGGTATGGGAGGACACACTCTGGGGCTACAGTGTTACGATAGACCACGGAAACGGCATAGTAGGGCATTACCACAGCCTTACAAGTGCCGTAGCGGTAGCCGAAGGCGACGAAGTGAATTCGGGTGATATTATAGGTTATGTCGGGGAAACGGCGGCTGTCGAGAGCACGCTTGGCGCACACCTGCACTTCGCCATTAAGAAAAACGGCGAATGGATAGATCCTATAGGCTATATAAACCCGCTCGGCATAAAATAATAAGCAGAAAGCAGGTATCGGAGGATACCTGCTTTTTCAATGCACAATTATTGTGTCGGCTGCGCCGGATTTTGCCTGTTCGGGCAGGCGCGCAGCCGTTTTTTAAACAAGTGTGAAAAGCGCACACATCAATTATGCACGGATCAGATCTCAATGCCGTTTTGCTTTAAAAGCTCTCTTGCGCTTTCAACGGAATCTATGCCTGTTTTATTCTTGACGGGGGCAAATTCCCTTTCTCTTTCGACTTCATAGGCAAGGCAGTCTTTTTGCAGTTTTACCATATCAAGAACGAGTGTTTCGTACTTATAGGCGTTGGGTTTTTCGGGGCGTATCTTTTCGCCCTGTTTGTTTATATAGCTTACCTGTTTGAACGCCCTGTGTACTGGCAGTTTTACCTTCCATGCCTTTTCAAGCTCGTCCACACGGAAAAGGTAGTTGAGTATAACGCCGAAGCGGTAGCTGAGCGTGCCGTCATTATTATAAAGGGTACGCATTTCATCTGTCATTTCGTAGTATTCAACTATTGAGGGGCGGCCGTCCTCAAGACACAGCACGCCGACCTTTTCATCGGGCGAGGCTTTTGACACGACCTTTGCGCCGCAGCTGCACCCCGACTGCACCACTGCACCTATAAAGCAGGGATCGGCGATACGCTGCAGCACATTATCCACTGCGAAAACGTTGAGCCATTCAAGCGCACCTGCATTTTTTATCGAATGGAATATACCCGCACGCCGCATAGAAGCATACCACCCGCCGTTTCCGTTGGGGGCGCAGGCGATATCGTCCTTTTCACTTAAAAGCAGTCTGCCTTCGGTGTCAACAACGGGGAGCTGTTCCTGTACAAAAAATGTCACAAATCTCTTATCATATCCGAAGTAGTTCTTCTCCTCAAAAAACTCACGGGTGTCCTTATCGTTGAGTTCACTTGTCATTATAAAAAGAGGTATAAAGCAGCCTGCTTTCTTTACGACATCAAGCAGGTTATTTATAAGGCATTCAAATATATAAAGCGTTTTACCGACACCTATATTGAACATTCCCTTTGGCTTTTCAAAGCCGAGCCTTGAACCCTGACCGCCCGCAAGCAGCACAGCGCCGACTTTACCCGCCCTTATAGCTTCAAGACCGCTTTGCTCAAAGCTTTCACGCTGCAAAGCTATCTTATCAAGAGTCATAGCGCCAAGCGGTTCAAAGTGCCCGCGCGGGAATTCATCGTCAGTGATATCGAGCACCGAATAGTCAAGTGCTTCTATTCTTTGAGCGAGGTGAGCCTTACTTTTTTCATCAAGTTCATCATAAAACCTGAGCAGGTGAGACTGCCCGAGCATTTCAAGCTTTTTAAAGATATCCATATATTTCCCCCGAAACATATTTATTTTTGTTTTATGACAATTATATCATAAATACGAGAATATTTCAATAGTTTCAGCAAAATTGGTTACGTTTACATCAAGAATAATACTAAACGCAAAAGCGCCCGCACCCTTTCGGGTACGAGCGCCTTTGTTATTTATCCCTTTGAGGAGGGGGGAAGTATTATCAAACCACACCCTGTGCCTTCATTGCTTCAGCTACTTTAAGGAAGCCTGCGATGTTTGCGCCTGCGATAAGATCGTCGCCAAGACCATACTCGTGAGCTGCCTCAATAGATGACTTGAAGATGTTCTTCATGATCTGGTGAAGCTTCTGGTCAACTTCTTCAGCTGTCCAGTTGTAGCGCATGGAGTTCTGTGACATTTCAAGGCCTGATACTGCAACACCGCCTGCGTTTACAGCCTTTGAAGGTGCAACGATAGCGCCGTTTTCCTTGAGGTATGTAACAGCCTCAGCAGTTGTAGGCATATTGGAAACCTCAACATAATACTTGACGCCGTTTGCGATGATATTCTTAGCATCATCAAGTGTTACCTCGTTCTGTGTAGCGCAAGGCATAACGATGTCTACCTTCTGTTCCCACGGCTTCTTGCCTGCAAAGAACGGTACGCCGAACTTATCAGCATAGTCCTGAGCCCTGTTTCTGCATGATGCACGCATTTCAAGGAGGTAATCAACCTTTTCGCCTGTGATGCCGTCTGCATCATAGATGTAGCCGTCAGGACCGGAGATGGTCACTACCTTACCGCCAAGTTCGTTTACCTTCTTTATTGTACCCCATGCAACGTTGCCGAAGCCGGATACTGCAAATGTCTTGCCCTTGATGCTGTCGCCGAAGTGCTCGAGCATCTCAACTGTATAGTAAACAGCACCAAAACCTGTAGCTTCAGGTCTTATAAGTGAACCGCCGTACTGCATACCCTTACCTGTGAGCACGCCTACGAACTCGTTTCTGAGCCTCTTATACTGGCCAAAGAGGTAGCCGATCTCTCTGCCGCCTACGCCGATATCGCCTGCGGGAACGTCAGTGTCAGCGCCTACGTGCTTGCAAAGCTCTGTCATAAAGCTCTGGCAGAAACGCATAACTTCTGCGTCGCTCTTGCCCTGGGGATCAAAGTCGGAACCGCCCTTGCCGCCGCCCATGGGAAGGCTTGTCAGGCTGTTCTTGAAGATCTGCTCGAAGCCCAGGAACTTAACAACAGATGCACATACTGTCGGGTGGAATCTCAGACCGCCCTTGTAAGGACCGATAGCTGAGTTGAACTGGATCCTGAAACCGCGGTTTACCTGTACTTTGCCGTTGTCATCTACCCACGGAACGCGGAACATGATCTGCCTTTCAGGCTCTACTACCCTGTCAAACACGCCTGCTTCGATAAGGTCAGGCCTTTTGTCAGCTACAGGAACAAGGCTCTCCAGAACCTCGTATACTGCCTGGTGGAATTCTTTCTCACCGGGGTTTCTCTTTTCAACCTGCTCGTATACCTTCTGGAGGTATTCATTTTTAAGTGCCATTTTAAAAACTCCCATCATATATTTTTTGTTTGCTTCTGCCTTAAACGTTTCAGGCGTTTCGCAATCAATGTAACTATTATATCACATTGATTTTGATTTTGCAAGCCCATTTTAGAAAAAATTCAGAATTTTATTTTTGTTTACAATTTCAAAGGATTAAATCTCTGAATTTTGATGTATTCTGAAAAATAAAATGCAGTTTGTGAAAAAAATCCTGCAAAACGAACTTTATTTGCAGGGGACGCCTGCAAATATGCGGCCGGGAATGTGATGAATTGACGAAAATAATGGTGAAAATGGGGGCAAACCCTTGACAATCGGGGCAGAATGTAATATAATGTATTTGCAAACTTTTAAATTTTTATCATATAAAGATTTATTTTTTGTGACATAAGGAGGAGAGAGCATTATGAAAGATATAAAGAAAATGCTTGATGAACAGTTTGGCACTGAAAAACCCGTAAAAGTGGTAAACAAGATACATGACGGTCTTGATATAAAGGTGCCGAAGCTTAGGAAGCCTAAGGCAAAGGGCAGGTCACTCAGCGACGGCAAGGCAAGCAACGAGCTTTTACAGTTTTTTATGGGCTTTCTGCTGTTTGGCGGCGGGCTTTACTGGGTGTTCAATTCCTTTGAGGTCACATCTACATGGGGCAGCGGCTACTGGGGCATAGGTTCGCTCAGGATGCCTATGGGTACTATGATAATACCGCTTCTTATCGGTGTCGGGCTTTGCTTTTTCCTTGAAAAGAAAGCTATAGGCGGCTTTGTATGCGCGCTTGGCGTGCTTGTGATACTTATCTCACTTATAACGAGCATATCCTTCCACGCAATAAGGGGTACGCTGTTTACTTATATACTTATGTTTGCTATGGTCGCAGCGGGTGCAGGTCTGCTTATCAAGGTGCTGTTCAAGCCTGATTCAAAAAGCGGGCAGTGATTTGCGGGAAGGCAGCATATGAACTTTTTATTTGTTGGCTTTGCGCTTATAATAGTAAATGTAAACATAAGCCTGTGGGTGACATACGCTGTAAAGGCACTCGGGTTTGTTATGCTGACAGTCGGGGCATTTGAATATTCGGTGCACGATAAGGGCATAAAAGACCACTTCGGCAATGCTGCTGCAATGGCGGTGATGAACGGCGTGTTCACTGCGGGGCTGATATATGCTTCGCTGAAGCTGAAGGGGAGTTATGTCAATTACGTCGGCATAGGCTGCGGTGTGGTATCGACGCTCCTGTCGCTGCATATACAGAAAAAGTTTATGGACAGGATACTTCGTTCGGGCGAGGGCAAGGTAGTCACTGACGACGACGGACATAAACGGATAATTGCCTTTGTGGCGGATGTCAGAAAGCTCGGCCGGGCATGGAACAAGCTTTCTGCGGCTGTGCTTGCAAACCTTGCGGCAGATATAGCAAACAGGCTTCTGACTGCCGATACTGCGGTGACGGTGTCCGGGCTTATCGCTGTGATAACAAAGGTGATATGTATAGTATTTGCACTGGCTTTCCTGTTTAATTTCAACAGCCTTCGCGTCGGGTATGAAAAGACTATGGAACGCTTGTAAAAACGGTTTTAAGCCTTTACGGTAAAGGCTTTAATAGAAATTTATTTTATAGGAGGAATATGACAATGGCTATTTTTGAAAGAATCGGTGACATTCTCAAAGCAAACATCAACGACCTGCTTGACAAGGCTGAAAACCCTGAAAAGATGGTAAAGCAGATCATTATTGATATGGAGAAGGAGGTCCAGACCTGTACAAACGCACTCGGTACGGCAATGGGCTCACAGAGGCAGTTAAAGAAGAACCTTGACAAGGCTAAGGCGGAGAGCGAGAGCTGGGAGAACAAGGCTAAAGCTGCACTCCAGCAGGGCAATCAGGAACTTGCAAAGAAGGCACTTGCAAATAAGGTAAACGCTGACAAGCAGGCAGAGCAGTATCAGCAGATGTACGATCAGGCGAGCGCTCAGGTGGATACACTCAAGGGACAGGTGGACGCTCTCAAGCAGAAGCTCGACGAGGCAAGAAGCAGACAGTCAATGCTTATCGCACGTTCAAAGATGGCAGATGCACAGCAGTCAATGGCAAAGAGCCTTGGCAATATGGATTCATCAAGTGCTTTTGCTAAGCTTGACAAGATGGAAGAAAAGATCGAGAGCAAGGAAGCAAGGGCAGATGCATTTGCAGACCTTGCAGGTACATCAAATGCGCCTGATGAGTTCGCTCAGCTTGAAAAGGACAGCGCTGTTGATGCAGAGCTTGCAAGACTTATGGCTGAAATGGGGCAGACAGCGACTGAGTGATCTGTCAGATGAATAAAAGCATATCCTGCCCTGTTAAAGGGGCGGGATAATGCTGTTTAAAAGGGAGAAAAAATATGGGCATAGTTATAATCGGGCTTGTGCTTATAGCTGTCGGCGTGTATCTTGTTGTGGTGAAAAGAAAGAAGATAGGCGACGATCTGCTTGAGATACAGTATATGAAAACATCAACAGTTTCAGAGGTCATGGAAGCTATCAGCGATATGGCGGCTGTGAGTGACAGCTACAGGGAATATGTTGAACTGAAAGGTACGGTAAGTTCAAAAAACCCGCAGAAAACACCTTTTACACAAAAGGACGCGGCGTATTATGTTGCGACGACTTACCGTGTGTTTGAAGAAGAAAAGGTTGAGACCGACAGCGAAGGCAACACCACAAGGCGGCTTGTAAAGAGAGAAGAAAAGATAAGCGAGGAAGAATCGGGAGAGGAACTTGTACTTAACGACGGAAGCGGCGAGATCGTTCTTGAAACCAACGGCACTTCCGATAAATTCGAGCTTGTACAGATATCTGACAGGTTTGAGCCTGCAAATACTTACGGCAATTTCAGCCCCTATCAGAACAGGAACAGAAGGTTCCGTGACTTTGACAAGGGCTTCTTCGGGGGCGGCGCAAAGCTTTTAGGCTACAGAATGGCAGAGCGCGGGTACCTTGCAGGGCAGAGGATCTACGCACTCGGCGAGGCTTATATGAATGCGGGTACATTGACACTCGGCAGACCGCAGGATAAGTCAAGAAGATACATAGTATCCCCCAAGAGCGAGGAGGAACTTGTAAGCTCAAAACAGTCAAGCCAGAAGATGACACTTATCGGCGGTATAGCTCTGATAGCTGTCGGTGCGATAATTGCGGTAAAGGGTATTATAGGCTGATAATATACTACGGGGGCGCTGCCTTTTGTGCGGCGTTCCCGGTTTTTCGTGATTAGAAATAAGAGGTATGGTGCTGTGGAAAACCGCTTTACAGCGCCGCACCTGTGATTTTTAAGGCACCTTAACAGTGTAAGAAAAGGAGAATCAATGTGAGCAAAAGGCTGCTTTCGGTCGTGATACCGAGCTACAACGAGGAGGGCAATATAGAAAACACCGCCCGTGTTGTGGGGGAGATACTTGATAAAAATATGATACCATATGAGCTGGTGTTTGTAAATGACGGCTCAAAGGATAAAACCTGGGAGATACTCAAAGCCCTTTCTGAGCGTGACGCGCACGTGACGGCTGTGAATTTTTCGAGGAACTTCGGCAAGGAATCGGCAATTTTTGCAGGGCTGAAGACCGCAAGGGGCGATGCAGTCGTGCTTATGGACTGTGACCTTCAGCACCCGCCCGAAACTATAGTTGAGATGTATAACATCTGGAAAAACTCAGATGTTGACGTGGTCGAGGGCAGAAAGAAGGACAGGGGCAGGGAAAATGCCGTGTACAAGGCGTTTTCGCTGTGGTTTTACAAGCTTATAGGTTCAAGTTCGGGGCTTGATATGCGGGCGGCTTCCGACTTCAAGCTGCTTGACAGGTGCGTGGTAGACAGCCTCAACGAAATGCCTGAGCGCCTTACGTTTTTCAGGGCAATGTCAAGCTGGGTGGGCTATAATACAGAAAAGGTATACTTTGAAGTGGCTGACCGCGCCGAGGGCGAGAGCAAGTGGAGTGTAAGCTCGCTTATAAAATACGCTATAAACTCTATAACGTCATTTACAAGTGCGCCGCTGCATATAGTTACCGTCTGCGGTGTTATAACCTTCCTTATATCGCTTATACTCGGGGTACACACTATCGTTAATAAGATACTCGGCAACAGCGAGGCAGGGTTCTCGACGGTTATAATTTTGCAGCTGCTGACATCAAGCATAATAATGTTCAGTCTTGGCATAATAGGCTTTTACCTTGCCAAGATCTACGAGGAGATAAAAAAGCGCCCGCGCTTTATAATCAGAAACGTCTACCGAAACGGACGTGACCAAAACGGAGAGAAAGACGACTAATGACCGACACAGTAAATACAACAAAAACGATCAGGAAAAAGAATAAGAACGGCGGCTTCAGGGGGCTTTATGACCGCTTTATGGACAGGACTGAGGGCAGGCGGGTATATGCGCTTGTTTTTCTGCTGCCTGTTATAACAATGTACCTTGTGTATGCGTTTTTTGAAGTGCACCCGTTTGGCGGCAATTCTGTTCTGGTGCTCGACTTAAACGGGCAGTATGTTTATTATTACGAAGCTATGCGTGATGCCTTCTGGGGCGACGGCAGCCTTATGTACGACTGGTCACGAAACCTTTCGGGCGAGATGTTCGGCATATTCGGCTATTACCTTGCAAGCCCGTTTATGATCATCGTCTGCCTTATGCCGAGGACTGCCATGTGCGGAGCTATTGAGCTTATGCAGCTTATGAAGGTCGGTACGGCAGCTGTCACATTTGCATACCTGCTGAGATTTACAGGCAAGCCCAAAAACGGCGCACTTATAGCGTTTTCAACATTTTACAGCCTTATGGCCTATATGATAGTGCAGTTTATGGATCCTATGTGGCTCGACGGGCTTATTTACCTGCCGCTTATCATTGTCGGCGTGCATAAGCTTGTGGATAACGGCAAAATGGCACCCTATATAATACCGCTTTCACTTATGTTCATAGCGCATTTCTATATAGGGTATATGATAGGCTTCTTTACGTTTATATATTTTGTGGCATACTGCTTTTCCAAAGAGGGCAGGATATTCGCAAAGGGTATTGAGTTTGTGTTACTTCGCTTTATTGCGGGCACTGTCGTGGCGATCCTATGCTCGTGTATCGTACTGATACCTGTGGTAAGCTCTCTGCGCCTCGGCAAACTTGAATTTACAACGCCCGACTGGTCAATGGCAACACAGTTTGATTTCCTGACCTTTATCACAAAGCTTTTCCCTATGTCATACGACACGGTATACCCCGAAGGTCTGCCCATGATATACTGCGGGACTGCCATACTCCTGCTCGTGCCGCTTTTCTTTATGAACGATAAGATAGGCATGAAGCAAAAGGTCTCAAAGGGGCTTGTGTGTGCAGTGCTGTTTATCAGTATGTATATAAGGCCTGTTGATATAGTTTGGCACGGCTTCCAGGTGCCTAACTGGCTCCCTTTCAGGTATTCGTTTGCGTTTTCGCTTATGTTTGTGTGGATGGGGTATGAAGCCTTTGAACATTCGGACGGGATCACATCAAAGCAGATAGGCGGCGTGTTTACGGCACTTCTTGCGTTTCTGTTCTGGTGTGAGCGGGAAAACTACGAGCATTTCCAGATATTTGATTCCTACACCGATGACGCGGGTGAAGTGCACTGGAAGATGCAGGGGATATGGTTTTCTGTCATAGCGCTTTCTATATACTTTGTGCTTATACACCTGCACAGAAAGTATAAGGCTTCAAAACCGCTTGCGGTGATAACGGTAATGCTTGTGTGCGCGGAGATGTTCTGCAATGCTTCCGACACGCTTGTCAAGATAGATAAGGACGTAGCCTACAGCACATATTATTCCTATGAACCGTATATGTCAAATACAAGGGAATTTGTTCAGGAGATAAAGGATAAGGACGACAGCCTTTTCTACAGGAGTGAAGCGACTTTCCACAGAACTGTAAATGATCCGATAGGCACAGATTATCACGGGCTTTCACATTCAAGCTCGACTATGAATTCGCCTGCTCTGACACTTTTGAAACAGCTTGGTTTTGCATACGGCGGGCATTATACAAAATATGACGGTGCCACACTGCTTACCGATTCGTTCTTTGACATAAAGTATCTTATGGATAAGGAGGGCAACAATAACAGGTACGTCGATTCAAGGATAAAGGTGCCCGAAGAATACAAGCTTGCGGGAAGCTCTGTCAAGACAAACCTTGTTTACGAAAAGCCTTCTCCTGATGAAGACAAGCAGGAACGGGAAGTCGAGGAAACCTACCTTTACTATGAAAACCCGTATGCGCTCGGGCTTGGCATGGTATCGTCAGACAGGATACTTGATGCAAAGCTTTCTGATCAGAACCCGTTTGAGAACCAGAACCAGATATTCAACTGCATACTCGGCGGTGACACGTTCACGCAGTTCTTTACAAGGCTCACACCTGTAAATTCCGACAGGGAAAATGTAAATGAGACCTCACTTGTTGACGGGCACAAGAAGTTCTACAAGGCAAATACAGCACAGGCAGAGAGCCATGTGGACTATGTTGTCAGAATGGACAAGGACAGCAAGCTGTATATGTACCTGCCGAGCAAGTACGAGCGCAAGTGCAATATCTGGGTTCAGGACGAGGACGAATTCCAGGTAACTGAAAATGAAATGGACTTTGCAGGGGCGTTTTTTGAGGGCGATGACCTTTCAACACTCTGCCTTGGTGAGTTCAAAAAGGGGCAGGAGATAAGGATAAGGATAACCCTTATCGACGAGGATAACGAAGCGTTCTGGCTCGATGAGCTGTTTTATACCTTTGATTTTGATGCCTTTGAAAAGGCGGTTGACAGGATAAGGGAACACGGCGTGCTTGATCTGACCGATATGGGCGACAGATTTGTTAAGGGCACCGTAAACGCACAGGGAAGTGACAAATACCTGCTGACAACTATCCCCGACGAGGACGGTTGGGTAGTAAAGGTAAACGGCAAAAAGGTCGATTATGAAGTAACACTCGGCACGCTTATAACCATTCCGCTTGAAAGCGGGAATAACGAGATAGAAATGACATTCAGCCCGAACTATTTCAAGCTTGCGGTGGTGCTTACGGTAATAGGACTTCTTATGCTTGCAGGGATATTTATGTTTGAGTACAGGGACGGCATTATAATAGAGAAGATAATGTCAAGAGATGACAACTACCACCCGCAGGCAAAGATAGAAAAGGAAATAGAAAAACAAAACAAGCGTGAGAGCAAATCACAGACAAAGGGGACGGATACGAAAATCAATTTTTAAAAACCCACTTTCGTAAAGTAAGAGTATTAATGCAAGAAACAAAAAAATCTGCCGTAGGCACACCTTGTCTTGCTTCTTGCCTCTGATAATCTTGCATCTAAGGAAATCATTTTTTTAGAAATTGATTTCCGTGGGGGACGGACGGAAGTCCTTGACGAAGCTGAAAAAATATGATATAATATAAAGGTTCAAAGATAATATAAGGAGTGAAATAAATGTCAGGACATTCAAAATGGGCAAATATCAAGCGTAAAAAGGAAGCGACAGACGGCGCAAGGGCTAAGATATTTACCAAAATAGGCAGGGAAATGGCTGTTGTTGTAAAAGAGGGCGGCCCGGATCCGAATAATAACGCAAAGCTCAGGGACCTTATATCTAAGGCTAAGGCTAATAATGTGCCTAATGAAAATATTGAGCGTATAATCAAAAAGGCTGCCGGCGACGCTGATAAGAACAACTATGAATCTATGGTTTACGAGGGCTACGGCCCAAGCGGTGTTGCCGTTATCGTCGAGTGCCTGACGGATAATAAAAACCGTACAGCAGGCGATATCCGCCATTACTTTGACAAGTTCGGCGGCAACCTCGGAACAACGGGGTGTGTGTCGTTTATGTTCACATTACAGGGGAATATAGTTGCTGAGTATGACGGCAGCAAGGACGAGGACGCTGTTATGGAGGACGTAATGGACGCAGGCGCAGACGACTTCAATATCGACGAGGACGTTATCGAGATAACCTGTGCACCGAATGAAGTTTCCGCAGTAAGTGAAGCGCTGACAGCAAAGGGGTACAAGCTTATCTCTGCCGAAGCTGCACAGGTGCCTTCCAACTATACCACACTTGAGGACGAGGAAGCGATCAAGAAAATGAACCTCCTCCTTGAGCACCTTGAGGATAATGACGACGTTCAGAACGTATATCACAACTGGGATATGCCCGACGAACCCGAAGAAGACTGACAGTTTAAGACCGCCTTTACAGGCGGTTTTTTCTAAGGCAGTTATCATAGCAGAAAAGAGGAACAATTATGAAAAATATAACTGAATGCGGCTTTAAAGAAACGGATACCGAAAAGCTCGGGTTTGATCCGTTTGAGAAGATAGGCAAAGAATGGATGCTTGTTACGGCAGGAAATGAAAGCGCGCTCAATACAATGACGGCTTCGTGGGGGTTTACAGGCGTTATGTGGGGGCAGCCGTGTGCGGTGACTGTTATAAGGCCGCAGCGCTACACAAAGGAATTTATTGATAAAAGCGGGTATTTCACATTAAGCTTTTTTGACGAAAGCTACAGGCAGGCGCTTGCGCTTTGCGGCAGAGTCAGCGGGCGTGACACCGACAAGATATCACAGGCAAAGCTTACACCTGTATCGGTGGGGGAGTCTTCGGCGTTTGAGCAGGCAAGCCTTGTGCTTTATTGCAGAAAGCTTTATGCAGGGCAGCTTCAGCCGTCAGCATTTATTGACAAGAGCCTGATAGATGCAAATTATTCGGCGGGTGATTTCCACACCGCATATATCGGGCAGATAGTAAAAGCCTACACACGCGGGTAAGCGGATAAGATGAAAAGAGGTAAGAAAGCGTTTTGCTTCTTACCTCTTGTTTTTTATGTGTTTTCGGGGGTGATATCTATAGCCTTGTATATCTCCTCGGCGCGGGTATGCTGACCTGTCAGGTGCAGGAAGCCTAAAAGACATTCAAGCGCCGTAGCTGCGCGGTAGTCGGCAACTGAGGAATGCTTAGGGGCATTTACCCCGCCTGCGTTCCTGCCGCGGCGAAGAATATCGGCTTCTTCGTCCGTAAAGAAACCCTTGTCACTCAAATCCCTCAGAGCTGCCGCCTGATATTCGGCGCATACTTTTTTTACTGCAAGAGAATGCAGCTTTCTCACAGGCATATTTGCGCTGATAACAAGCTCGTCCCTCACAAACTGCTCGTAGACTGCGTCCCCCACAAATGCAAGTGACAGGGGGGAATACTGTCTTGCTTCATCTTTTGTCATAGGGCTCTCCTTATTCAATAAAGTCAAACCTGAAACCGAAGATATCAACGGTGTCATTTTCGTTTATACCCATTTGTTCAAGCTTGTCTATGATACCGCTTGAACGCAGCACTTTCTGGAAATACTGAAGCGAGGAATAATCCTCCATATTGACAGACCTGAGAATATCCCACAGCCAATCGGCTTCTACATAGTAGATACCGTCCCGGACGGTGATCTCAAACTGCTTTCTGGAAAGCAGCTTTTCGTCAAGTTCGGGCTGTGTAAGCGGCTGTGCTTCATAGACTTTTACGGGCGGCAGGTCTTTGAGCTTCTGTGCCACCGCATACATAAGCTCTTTCGTGCCCTGCTTAGTTGCAGCAGATATCTCAAAGAAATCATAGCCCTTTTGCGTTACGTAATTCTTAAAGTCCTCTATCTGCTCGGGTGCTGCGATATCGCTTTTATTAGCGGCAACTATCTGCGGGGCTTCGCTTAGTTCCTGTGAAAAATTCGCAAGCTCACGGTTTATGGCTTCAAGATCCTCTTTGGGATCACGCCCCTCTATCCCCGAAACGTCCACTACATGAACTATCAGCCGGCATCGTTCAACGTGCCTTAAAAACTCGTGACCAAGCCCGACGCCTTCGCTCGCGCCTTCTATAAGCCCGGGGATATCTGCCATTACGAAGGACTGTTCTTCAACCTTTACCACACCGAGCACGGGGGTGAGGGTAGTGAAGTGGTAGTTTGCTATCTTAGGCTTTGCTGCGGAAACGACAGATATAAGTGTTGACTTGCCGACATTCGGGAAGCCGACAAGCCCGACATCTGCGATAAGTTTAAGCTCTAAGGTTATATCATACTCATCGCCCTTGAAGCCCGGCTTTGCAAATTTCGGTATCTGCCTTGTTGATGTGGCAAAGTGGGCATTGCCCCTTCCGCCCCTGCCGCCCTTTGCGACAGTCACAGGCTCGGGTGAAGATATATCCGCAAGTATCCTGCCGGTCTGTGTTTCCTTTACAAGTGTGCCGAGCGGAACTTTTATGACAAGGTCATCTGCCGAGCGCCCCGAGCAGTTTTTTGACGAACCGTCCTGCCCCTTATCTGCAACATACTTACGCTTATAGCGGAAATCTATCAGGTTTGAAAGGTTAGTATCCGCCACAAAGACGATATCACCGCCCTTGCCGCCGTCGCCGCCGTCAGGGCCGCCTGCTGCTATATACTTTTCCCTGTGGAACGAAACGCACCCGTCGCCGCCGTCGCCCGCTTTTATATGTATCTTTGCTTCATCAACGAACATAGCTTCCTCCTGCCGTTCAAGGCTTCATATCTTTGAATATTTCATCATAGTCGGGTTGTTTTATCTCCTTTGACAGCTTTTCGGGCAGCGCGTCAACTTCCTTCGGGAAGAATACACGGCTGCCTGACATCTGTATTTTCTCTATGCCGCCGAGAATAAACAGCGCAGTAATAAACAGCATGATCCAAACGGCATATTTCATTACATTCATTTCAGCTGTCGGGTGTATATCGTAGTATTCCCATGCCGCATTCTTTTCATCATAGTTATTGTCAAGCGACACAAAAGCTTTACCTTTTTCCGTAGTGAATACAGGCAGCCTTACCTGCAAGCCCTCGGGGTATCTTTCATACTGGGCCTTAGTGACTTCGCTTTTTATCTCCTCGCCCGTTTCATCATCTGTGACAGTTATCCTCCAGGTGGAATGGGAAACTCGTCCGCCTGATCCTGCATAGTGGTAGTTCGAGGTGACGGTAAAGTTCCTCACCTCGTTAAAGGTGAGCTTTGGGGGCGAGTATATAATAAAGCGATAGACCAAAAGCCCTATCAGCAGTACAGCGCTTATTATACCCGCACGCACCATATAAACACCCGTGTTATATCGCTTTGGCATATTGGAGTCAGTTTTCAGATAATTATTCATAGCTGTTCTCCGTAATAAAAAGCCCCGAACCGACTTTTCGGCACGGGGCTGTCTGATTTTGCAATTAAGCCTGTGTGTAAACAGAAACCTTTTTCCTGTCCTTGCCGAGGCGCTCAAATCTTACAACACCGTCTGCTGTAGCAAAAAGTGTGTCGTCAGAGCCCTTGCCTACGTTGGTGCCGGGATGGATATGTGTGCCTCTCTGTCTTACAAGAATGTTTCCTGCTGTAACGAACTGTCCGTCTGCCCTCTTGACACCAAGTCTTTTAGCTTCGGAATCACGGCCGTTCTTTGTGGAACCCATACCTTTCTTATGTGCAAAAAACTGCATTGAAATTACTAACATTTTAAATTACACCTCCGTCATGTAATTTATAGGGGGGAGTCCCTATCTTTCGTAAACGCTGATCTTTATACTATTCGGGTATTCGTGGGATATCATATCAAGCTGCATCATAAGCCCTAAAAGGATCTTATCGCCGTCGCCGTTTTTATCCTCACGAAGTTTGAGCAGAATATCATTTTCATAGCTTTCCACCGCGGCGTTTATCTTATATACCTCGGTTATAGTATTACAAGCCATCATAACAGCTGATGAGACCGCAGCACACGCTACATCATAGCCCTGCTCTGCAAGCCCCGCATGGCCGTTTATCTGAAAGCCCAGCAGCTTCTGCTCACGGCTTTTATAGAAATCTGCCCTTATCATAGCTTATGCGTTTATTGCTTCGATCTTTACCTGTGTGTAAGGCTGTCTGTGGCCCATTTTTCTCTTTTCGCCCTTCTTAGGCTTGTAAGTGAAAACTGTTACCTTCTTTGCCTTGCCGTTTTTCATAACCTTTGCTGCAACGCTTGCGCCTTCAACATAGGGGGCACCTACCTTGAAACCGTCATCCTTGCCGACTGCGATAACTTTATCAAAAGTTACGCTGTCCTCCTCCTTGACATCAAGCTTCTCGATAAATACAACGTCACCGACGTTTACCTGATACTGCTTTCCGCCTGTTTCGATAACTGCGTACATCTTAGAATGCACCTGCCTTTTCATTAAAACTCGCTGTACTGCGGCGGCAGGGTTCACCTGCACTTAAACGGCCGTATACAAGCGGCTTATATATTATACATCATTATTTATTTCAAGTCAAGAGAATTTACACTTTTTTTACATTTACCTATTATACGGATTTACGCAGTAAAGCAAAGACACTTCTGCTTTTATTTAGCAGAAGTGTCAGCGTCAAAGCTTTTTATATCAGCATTAGCAAATAATGCTTTTATTTGCAGTTATTTTTCTTGTCAAATGACGGGTTGAATGCGTAGAAGTTTTTGGAGTCGAGCATATCCGTCACGATACGCAGGCTTTCACCAAAACGCTGGAAGTGTACTATCTCACGCTCACGCAGGAACTTGATAGGATCCCTTACATCGGGATCGTCTGTCAGGCGAAGGATATTGTCGTAGGTGACACGGGCTTTCTGTTCAGCAGCGAGGTCTTCGTTCAAGTCAGCTATCGGATCACCGAGCGACTGGAAATACGCCGCCGTAAACGGCACCCCTGAAGCCGCCACAGGGTAAATGCCCGTTGTATGGTCAACAAAATACGCATCAAACCCGCCGTCCTTTATCTCCTTGGGTGTGAGATCGCGTGTCAGCTGGTAGATTATGGCCGATACCATTTCCATGTGGGAGAGTTCGTTTGCACCACAATGTTATAATATAACATTTTTCAGCCTATAGATCAAGCGTTACGCTTACAGTTATAGGCATCTGTCTGTATCTGTTTGACCTGTCTCTGAAATAGTCGATCCTTAGTACACTATCGGTAAGCAGCTTGTTGCGCTCGGCAGGGGTGATCGTGTCATAGCTTTCAAGCAGCTCGGTAAGGTTTTTTATCACTCTGTCGTAATTTGTCGTTTTGTTTGCCTTTGAGCTTATAAGAGCTGCCTCACTTTCAAGTGCCTCGCGTTTTTCCTTTAGCGCTATCTGGCGGTCGATGAATATTTCCTGAGTGTATACCTCCTGCTCTAACAGATCATACAGCTTGTTCTGCTGCGCTCTTACCTTTTCGAGCTCGGCATTGATTTTTCTTAGCTTGTTTATTTCGGTGGTGTTGTCTTGTTTCCTGCTGCGCACTAAGATAAGTCCGTTAAGCCCGTTTCTAAGTTCCTCTAAAATGTATTCCTCCACAACTCTGTACGGCGCTGAGGATACCTTGCATAAGGTGTTTGCGCATATCATATAATCTTCGCCCCTGCGATTTCTGCGCAGTATCATAGCCCTTCCGCATTCGCGGCATTTGAGAATGTGAGCGAATGGGTTTGCAAGCTCAAATTTTATCGGATTTTTAGGGTTCTTGCCGGTGCGTTCCTGCGCGGCAGCCCACATTTCCTCGGGGATCAGCGCATCATGCTTTCCCTTAAAAAGCTGACCGTCGGTACGGGGGCGCTCTGTCACCACTTTTCCGTCAACCACCTTTTTGCGCTGCGCTCTTACGCCCCAGCGTATCTTACCGCAGTAGACAGGGTTTGATAATATTTCCCTCACGCTTGCTGTCGGGAAAAGCTCACCGCCGTTTCGGGGCTTATATCCTAATTCCGTAAGCTTTTTTGCAATGACACCTGCGGTCAGACCTTCATTTACATACATATCATATATGAGTTTTACGGCATCGGCCTCGTCATTCGCTTTGAGCGTGTAGCCCTTGCCGTTTTCTATTTTTACCTTGTCATAGCCATACGGTGCAAATCGCCCGAGGAAATTCCCTTCCTTAGCCGATGCGAGCCTGCCAGCCTGCAAGCGCCTGTTTATCGTCTTGTATTCACGCCTGCTCATAAATAAGCCAAACTCAAAGTACTCCTCATCAAATTCGTTGAGCGGGTCGTAGACCTTTGCGGGGGTTATGATAAGCGTTCCCGTCAGCTTGAAGGCACGAGCCACAACGCCCTGGTCGATGCTGTCGCCACGGGCAAGGCGCTCAAGCTCCATTACAAGCACGCCCTCCCACCTGCCTGCCTCGACATCGGCAAGAAGCTTTTGCATCTGCGGGCGTGCAGCTATCGTTTCACCGCTGACTATTTCTTCGTAAATGCCGCCTATCTCGTAGCCGCCCTTTTGCGACAGCTCGGTGAGTATTCTCTTGTGGCGACTCAGCGTTTCGCCCTCGCCCAGAGCTTCAAGCTCCTTGTCGGCTCGTGATTTTCTGAGGTACATAGCGTACATGGTGAGTCAGCTCCTTTCTGTAGTTTTCCCCCCTCGGTGATCGTTGGCGGGGGAAAATCGTCCTTTTTGAGTCTTCCGATAATCGCAGATAATAGCGCAATGATAGTGCTCAAAAAACCATATCCAAACATAACTCCTGTGATAAAGCGCTTTGTGTTTGTAGATTCATAGCTGCTCACAAATTGAACTGAGCCGTCAATTACCAACGGCAGCATAATAATTATTCCAAAGCAGGGATGCGTTTTGGTTTTTCCAAAAAACAGCCTAGCCCCTTCACCGCAGAGCATACCAAAGCAACGGGCACATATAGGCATTTGCCATCCTTTTATGAAAAATGAACGCTCGGGTATCTGATGACAGCCCCAGTATTTGCTGCCAAGCTCCATTGATTTGATCCAAATCCTAGTTTTTGTATCCATTACATTTTAAACTTGTTGCCACAGTTGCTGCAAGCCCAGTAATGATCAGTCTTAGTCTTGCCTGCTCCACATAAACCGAACAGACCGCAAAGACAGAGCTTCCATAACTTTACGCCCTTGCCTTGCACATCACTAATTGCCTGTAGATTATCGCTTCCGCACCTGGGACATCTTACTCCTTTTGGTGATGTTGTGTTTACAACAACTGTCTGCTGTGGCTGCTGTGCCTGTTGTGGTTGTGCCTGAGGAAGCGGAATTGAGGGGTCATTACCACATCTGGGACAAATTCCTCCATCATACTGTAAACCGCATTTCTGACAATACATACCTATTCCTCCTTGTATTTTTTAAAATTTCCTTTTACATTCAATTACTTTCCCGACTATCCTTATCCGCCTTGTTTCACCATTTTTAAACTCTCTCGGGGGATAATATGGGTTGAAGCTTATCAGGGTTATACTGTTATTGCTAAGCTCTATTTGTTTAATAAGCCCGTCCTCCTCATCAACGATGACTACACCGTAATCGCCGCTTTCAACAGAAGGCTGCAAGCGCACAAGAACAAGGTCACCTTCGAGGATCATCGGCTCCATGCTGTCACCTCTGACCTTAAGCCACATATACTCATACCCGTCAAGGATAGTTTCCTTATCGACCAGCTCATAGCCGACTATCTCAGTTTCCGCAAGGCAGGTATAGCCTGCGGCAACGTTACCGACTATTGGAACGGGAACCATGTTTTGTGGGGCGTATTGTTCAGAGGCTTCTATCATCTCGTCGATAAAGGCATCTTTTTCTAGTACTTGTGAAGATGTTTTATCAGGGTTTATAAGAGTTTTAACAAACTTGTGCGTTTTAATTGCTTCGTCGCTCCAGCCCATAAGGTAAGCGGGGGTGGTGTCAAGAGCTTTGGCGAGTTCTATTATCATTGGACGTGGAACATCTCTATCTCCATTCTCTATTTTAGCAATAGAAGAGCGTGATTTATAGCCAAGCCTTTGTGCTAATTCTTCTTGTGTAATGCCTCTTTCTTTTCTTTTTTTATTAACTCTTTCTCCGAAAGTCATGCTATCACCTCCAAGTATCTATACTTATATTATAACATTTAGTTTCCGCACTGTCAACAAATATTGACACAAATTAAGTGACGAATAGTCTACAAAAATTGACACCGTATTTTGTGCAATGTGGAGAAGATAAAAAAATATGCCAAAATATGTTGACATTTAGTCACCTTTGTGCTATACTGTGATTGATGACAGATAGTCAACAAAACGCAAAGGGGGTGTAAAGTGTAGATGACGGATACGCATATGCTTATGAGTTTAGTAAATGAAAAAGGTGTGACAAAAGTTGCTCTTGCTGCACATTTAGGTCTTTCCAGGCAGGGACTTGATAATAAACTCAATAATAAATATGAGTTTAAACAGTCCGAAATAGAGAAGATAACCAAGTTTCTCGGGCTGACCAAGGAGCAGGAAAGATGTATTTTTTTTGCTGCGTAGCGTGACTTATAGTCAACTTACTCACAAGGAGGTGACAACCATGACAAAAGAAGACGAGGCTTCCTTAAACTACTGGTACCTAAAAAGTAAAGCCAACGAAGACCGATGTATGATCTGGCAGACAATAGCAACGGTTTCGCTGGCGTTCAATGGTATGATAGTAGGTGCAATAGTGGCAGCACTCATTTTTCGATAAGCCAAAAGATTAATGAAGTAAGAAAGCCAAACACGGCACCGCTTAAAGCGCTGAATGATGCAATAAGCCAATCATGACGAAACTGGCGTTTGCGTTCATATTCCTGTTTTAATTCCTTGTACTCATATTCAGCAAGTGCGCTTGAGGGAATCGTAGTTCCCTTTGCAATAGACGGAATATCAGGAAATTCAGGCTTTGTACTCATAAAGAAACACCCCCTTTCGTGATTACATTATATCATAATCGTGGGGTAACATCAAGGAGGTGACACCCATGGAAGAAAACAAAAGGCTCTTCGTCGAAAAGCTCGGCAGCCTTATCAAACGGCAGACAAGGGCAGGGCGGAACATAAAGGAATTTCGTTATGAAGTGTCTTTGGCAGCCGAGCGTGTCGTGATAGTCTTTTATGGCGGCTGCACCAAGACCGTAGACATCACCGCCGACAGCTGCCTGGCTATTATGCACGACATCTGCAAGGCGCTGTCATAGGACAATCGTACACATGAATAAAATAACGCAGGAGGTGTTATTTATGCCAAGACTGAAAAGTGAGACATTAAGCGTGAAGGAGTATATCGAGGGCGAGTACAAGGTCAGGGAGGTCGTTAAGATCATCTACACCGAAAGCGGGCGGCCTTACGAGATACACGGCAAAACGACAAGGCCGCTGCACCCCGATCCTGCAAAGGTCAAAAGGGTGATAGAAACGGCTACAAGGATAGCCGAGAATGTAGAGCGGCGGCTTGCGGAGGCTGAGGAGAAAGCAAGGCAGCAGGCTTCGGCAGCAACTGATTAGGAGGTGACAAAGTGATAGCAATAACAATGATAGTTATGTTTTTCTGCGGCTTTTTGTTTGCGCAGGTGGTAGAGTCGCAAAAAGAGAGGGAGTGGCGCGAGAATGCATGAACTTGAAATGAAAGGACTGAAACAGTGATGAACGCAAACGCAAAAGAGCCCGCACCGGCTGCCACCGATACGAGCTCAAACATGAAAAACGAGATAAACTCTCAACATAAGGATAGCATACTTTCAGGAAAATGTCAAGAGGAGCTGTCGCTTATTGAGAAGGAGTTTCTCACTATGTATGAGGGTATGACTGAGGCAGAGCAGCGGGCGTGGGATTTAGGCGAGATGTACGCAAGGATCATCGGTTAAGGAGTGAGTTTATATGAAGATGATAAGACGTGACAGTGAGCTGCCGATCGAGCTGTTAAAGCCGCACCCGAAGAACCCGAGAAAGGACGTAGGGGACGTGACGGAACTTGCAGAAAGCATAAAGGCAAACGGGATATTCCAGCCGCTGACTGTATTGTCCGGCGACTGCATAGACGGCTACACAGTTGTCATCGGGCACAGGAGGCTTGCGGCGGCAAAGCTTGCAGGGCTTAAAAAAGTGCCTTGCAATGTGGCTGAGATGACAGAGCAGGAACAGATAAGCACGATGCTGCTTGAAAATATGCAGCGAAATGACTTAACTGTCTACGAACAGGCACAGGGCTTTCAGATGATGCTTGACCTGGGCGAGACCGAGCAGAGCATAGCGGAAAAGACGGGGCTTTCAAAAGCGACTGTAAGGCACCGTGTAAAGCTTCTGGAGCTGGATCGTGAGGAGTTTGAAAAGAGCCAGGAGAGACAGCCCACAATGGCCGACTACATAGAGCTGGAGAAGATAAGCGATCCGAAAGAGCGCAACAAGGCTTTGAAGTCGATCGGAACAGACAACTTCAAATGGTCGGTACAGAATGCCAAAAGGACTATCAAGGAGCGTGAAGCTCATAAGGAATGGGACAGGCTTTTCAAGGAACTCGGCATTAAAAAGGTAGAGCCTAAACTCGTTGATAAGAAAGAGGAGCTGTTTGAGGACCGATATGTTTCCTATGATGATGCTCCGGCGAAAAAGGACATCAGCAGCATCAAAAAGGCGGTGAAGGAAGGCAGTGTCAGCGGGTTCACCGTGAGATACAGCAGCGTTCACGTTCTCTGCGGCGACAAGGTCAAAAGAAGGAAAGTCAAGTCGGCCGAAGAGAAGGCAGCAGACGAAAGACTCAGGCAGATCAAAAAGCTTGAAGCACAGGCAAAGGAGCTGCGAGAAGGCTTTGTGAGAAACTACACAGGCGGGCACGAGGATATCGTGATACGCGCCGCGATCGAGGCTCGGGCGAGCCTTTACACCTGGAGCGACAGGGATAAGAAGCTGAAGGACTATCTCGGCATCAAGGAGAACGAGGTGAAGGGCTCTGGGCGGTATGCATATCTGATGAAGCGGCACCCCGAGATCGTGCTGCTCGGGTATCTTGCGCTGCATTATGAGAGCGAAAGCTACAGGATAAAGCTCGCCGACGGGAACGGCAGCTACACAAAGAACCCAACGCTCGAAGCGTGGTATGAGGTGCTTACGAAGCTCGGCTACCGCATCAGCGAGGAAGAAACGCGGCTACTCGACGGAACACACGAATGCTTTAAGGAGGAAACCTAAATGTCAGTAAAAATAAACACACTTGAATTTGAAAACGTAAAACGCATAAAAGCGGTGGCGCTCACGCCGTCTAAGACGGGGCTGACGATCATTGGCGGAGATAATGCGCAGGGCAAGACGAGCGTGCTTGACTCTATCGCCTGGGCGCTCGGGGGAGATAAGTTCAAGCCCTCAGCCCCTAAGCGTGAGGGCTCGTTCATTGAGCCGCACCTGAAGGTCACGCTCGATAACGGCATTATAGTCGAGCGCTCAGGCAAGAACAGTGCCTTAAAGGTCATTGACAGCTCAGGCAACAAGGGCGGCCAGCAGCTGCTTAATACATTTATCGAGAGCTTTGCGCTTGATCTGCCGAAGTTTATGAATCAAAGCTCAAAGGACAAGGCACAGACGCTGCTTAAAATCATCGGCGTGGGGGACAAGCTGTACGAACTGGAGAACGAGGAAAAGAACCTCTACGATCAGCGCACGGCTATCGGGCAGATAGGCGATAAGAAAAAGAAATACGCTGAGGAGATGCCGGTATATACCGACCTGCCGAATGAGGAAATATCCGTGTCCGAGCTTATCAGGCAGCAGCAGGATATACTTGCTAAAAACGGCGAGAACGAGCGTTTAAGGCAGAACAAGTACAGATTGCAAGCGGAGAGAAACGCCCTGAATGAAAAGGTGGAAATGCTCGAATGTGAGCTTGCAAGGTACCGTGATGAGCTGCGCACCAAAACAGAGCAGCTTGATGCTGCAAGCAAGACGGCAGCCGAGCTGCACGATGAAAGCACCGCCGAAATAGAAAAGAATATCCGCACTATCGAGGAAACTAACGCTAAGATAAGAGCTAACATAGACCGTGAGCGTGCCGAGCGTGAGGCTGCCGATTACCGTGAGCAGTATGAGTATCTGACCGAACAGATCGAGAGTGTAAGATCGCAAAAGCGTGATCTGTTAAACGGCGCAGATTTACCGCTGCCCGGGCTTTCGGTAGAGCAGGGCGAGCTTATATATAAGGGGCAGCGCTGGGACTGCATGAGCGGCTCTGAGCAGCTTATCGTGGCAACGTCGATAGTAAGGCGGCTCAATCCTTCCTGCGGCTTTGTGCTGCTTGACAAGCTTGAACAGCTTGACATGAAAACACTTGATGATTTCGGGCGGTGGCTTGATAAAGAAGGCTTGCAGGCAATAGCTACAAGAGTATCAAAAGGCGATGAATGCTCTGTCATTATAGAGGACGGAGTTTCTCAGACAAAACAAAAAGAATGGAAGGCAGGTCAGTTTTAATGAATATTACAAGAGGAAAGGTTCAAAAAGCAAAAAAGGTAGTTATCTACGGCCCCGAGGGGATAGGCAAATCGACATTCGCTTCACAGTTTCCGAAGCCGGTATTCATAGACACAGAGGGCAGCACAAACGGTATGGACATAGTTCGTACTGACAAGCCTACCAGCTGGGAACTTTTAAAATCCTACGTCAGAGAGCTGGGTAACAGCGGCGAGTTTCAGACGATCATCATTGACACCATAGACTGGGCAGAACAGCTTTGCATTGAGTCGATATGTGCGGCGCATCAGAAGAAAGGTATAGAAGATTTCGGCTACGGCAACGGCTATGTGTATGAGAAAGAGGAGATGGGCAAGTTTCTTGGCGTCTTGCAGGATATAGTTGATAAAGGCATAAACGTGGTTCTTACCGCTCACGCTCAGCTTAGAAAATTCGAGCAGCCCGACGAGCTTGGCGCTTACGACAGGTGGGAGCTGAAGCTCGGCAAGAAGACAAGCTCGCAGATCTCGCCGCTTGTCAAGGAATGGGCAGATATGGTGCTGTTTGCAAACTACAAGACCTTTTCGGTGGCGAGTGAGACCGACAATAACGGCAAGGGCAAGAAGTTCAAGGCTCAGGGCGGTGAGAGAGTTATGTACACCTCACATCACCCCTGCTGGGACGCTAAGAACCGTGACGGGCTTCCGCCCGAGATGCCTTTTGACTATAAGGGCATAGCGCATCTCTTTGGAAGCATCACACAGCAGGCATCACCGACCGCTGCGCCTGAGCCAAAAATGCAGGCTTCACCCGAGCCTGATCCTACATCTCAGCCTGAGCCTGTTGAGGACAAGCCGGAGCTGAAGCAGAGTGCAGCTGAACTGCTCAACATTCCCGAAGCACTGCCGCAGGCTCTTAAAGATCTTATGCGTGAGTTCAAGGTCGATGAATCAGACGTAAGGCTTGCGGTGTCGCAGAGAGGATATTTCCCGTATGAAACACCCGTTACAAACTATCCGGCCGATTTTGTTCAGGGCTGCCTTATCGGGGCATGGGATCAGCTATACAATAAATACATCAAGCCCAATCAGGACGTACCCTTTTAGAGGCAAGAGGTAAGAAGTAAGAGGTAAGAATAAACAATTATTATTGTTTAAAATTGTGCAAGGGGAGAAATTCCGGGTTTATCAGAATATTTTTTCTGATTTGTTGCATAGTTTTATGCAACAAATCGGGGTTTTGCACTATATATAGAGGGACACTCCCTCAGAATAAAACTCAGGAGGTATATTATATAATGAACGAAGATTTTAAAGAGTACGGCTGGGAAGACGAGATATCAGACGAGGGCAGTGAGTTTGTGCTGCTGCCTGAGGGTGATTATGATTTTACCGTGAGCAAGATCGAGAGGGGCAGGCACCCGGGTTCGGAAAAGCTGCCGCCCTGCAACAAGGCTATAGTTACCCTCACGGTCTTTGGCGAAAGTGACAGCATAGACATCACCGAGAACCTGATGCTTTGCAACAAAATGGAATGGAAGCTCTCGCAGTTTTTCCTGTCCCTCGGCATGAAAAAGCACGGCGAGCCGCTTAGAATGAACTGGACAGGCGCTGTCGGCAAAAAGGGCAAGTGCCATGTGTATGTGGATAATTATAAGAATAAAAACGGCGAGGACAGGCAGTCCAACAAGATAAAGAAATACTACGCCTACGATGAGCAGGTGCAGACGGTGCAGCCGAACGCCCAGCAGACCTATAACACACAGTATGCACAGCCCGCAGCAGCGCCTACATGGAAGGCGGGGACGTTCTGATGAATTTAAGACCTTATCAGGAGGACGCAAAGGCCGCAGTGCTGAATGAATGGGACGAGGGCAGACAAAAAACGCTGCTCGTCCTGCCTACGGGCACCGGCAAGACGATAGTGTTCTCGGCTATTACCGAGGAATGTGTAAGAAACGGCGAGAGAGTGCTTATCCTCGCCCATCGGGGGGAACTGCTCGATCAGGCGGCGGACAAGCTCTATAAGACAACAGGTCTTAAAGCATCGGTCGAAAAGGCAGAGCAAAGCTGCCTCGGTGAGTGGTACCGTGTGGTAGTAGGCTCGGTGCAGACGCTTATGCGTGAAAAACGCCTTGCAGGCTTTTCAAGGGACTACTTCGACACTATCATCATTGATGAAGCCCACCACGCTATATCCGACAGCTACACAAGGGTGCTTGAACACTTTTGTAATGCTAAGGTGCTCGGCGTTACAGCTACGCCCGACAGAGGAGATATGAAGAACTTAGGGGCTGTGTTTGAGAGCCTTGCTTATGAATACACCCTCCCCAAAGCGATAAAGGAGGGCTATCTTTCGCCCATAAAGGCGGTAACTATCCCGCTTAGACTCGATCTGTCAAACGTAACGATGCAGTCGGGCGACTTCAAGGCGAGCGATATCGACACCGCCCTTGATCCCTACCTTTATCAGATAGCTGATGAGATGAAAAAATACTGCAAGGACAGGAAAACGGTAGTGTTCCTGCCGCTTATCAAGACCTCGCAGAAGTTCAGGGATATCCTTAACAGTAAGGGCTTTCGTGCTGCCGAGGTAAACGGCGAGAGCGATGACAGAGCCGAGGTACTTGCAGACTTTGACCGGGGCAGATACAACGTGCTTTGCAACTCTATGCTGCTCACCGAGGGGTGGGACTGCCCGTCAGTTGATTGCATTATAGTGCTGCGTCCTACCAAGGTCAGGTCGCTTTACTGTCAAATGGTGGGCAGAGGCACAAGGCTCTGCGAGGGCAAGGATCATCTGCTGCTGCTTGACTTTTTGTGGCACACCGAGCGGCACGAGCTGTGCCGCCCTGCGCATCTTATCTGCGAAAGCCCCGAGGTGGCGCAGAAGATGACCGAGAATATGGCCGAAAGTGCAGGGCTTGCTATGGACATTGAGCAGGCAGAAAAGCAGGCAAGTGAAGATGTTGTGGCGCAGCGTGAGGAAGCACTTGCCAAGACTTTAAGTGAGATGAAGAAACGCAAGAGAAAGCTTGTGGATCCTCTCCAGTACGAGATGAGCATACAGGCAGAGGACTTGTCCTCTTATGTGCCCGCTTTCGGGTGGGAGTGTTCACCGCCCTCTGACAAGCAGAAGGCGGCACTTGAAAAAGCAGGCATTTTCCCGGACGAGATAGAGAACGCAGGCAAGGCAAAGCTGCTGCTTGAACGCCTTGCAAAAAGACGTGCCGAGGGGCTTACAACACCAAAGCAGATAAGGCTTTTAGAGAGTAAGGGCTTTATGCACGTAGGTGAGTGGAACTTTGACGCTGCAAGCAGTATGATATCAAGAATAAGTGCCAACAACTGGCGTGTCCCTTACGGTGTGGATCCTAAGAGCTACAAGCCCGAACCGGCAGGAGAGATAAATTATGAATGGTGATTTACTAAAAATACTTGAATACATAGATCCGTCCTCGTGCAATTATCACGAATGGCTCACAGTCGGAATGGCTCTCAAGGAGGAGGGCTACTCAGCAAGCGACTGGGAGAACTGGTCGCTGCGTGATGCCGCACGCTATCACAAAGGAGAATGTGCAGCCAAATGGAACAGTTTTAACGGCACAGGCAGCCCGGTCACAGGCGGCAGCATAGTACAGCTTGCTAAGGACAGAGGGCTGACCTTAGGCTCGGGAGAGTTCAAGGAACTTGACTGGGACAGCGAGATCAATTTTGAGGGCGAGGATATGCCGATAGCCACAGGTGAGGGCATACCGGTAACTGAGCCCCGTAACTTTGATCCTGTGAGTGAGATAGTGACCTATCTCGAAACGTTGTTTGAAGCGGGCGAGAATGTAGGCTACGTCACCGAAACATGGGAGAGTGATGACAAGGGCAAGCGCAAGTTTCTGCCCACAAAGGGAGCATGGGACAGAACGGCAGGCGAACTCATTGCAGCACTGCACAGCTGTGATGGTGACATCGGTGCAGTGTTCGGTGACTACAATCCCGAGGCGGGGGCGTGGATCCGCTTTAACCCTTTAGACGGCAAGGGTGTCAAGAACGAGAACGTTACCGACTACCGTTACGCTCTGGTAGAGAGCGACAGTATGCCAATAGAGCAGCAAAACGCAGTTATAAGGGAGCTGGAACTGCCCGTAGCGATACTTGTTTACAGCGGCGGCAAGAGCCTGCACGCTATAGTCAGGATAGATGCACCCACATACGAGGAGTACCGCAAAAGAGTAGATTTCCTCTACAAGGTATGCAAGGATAACGGGCTTGACATCGACAGACAGAACCGCAACCCTTCACGCCTGAGCCGTATGCCCGGCGTGACCAGAAACGGCAGAAAGCAGTTTATCATAGATAAGAACATCGGGCGTGAGAGCTTTACTGAGTGGAAGAACTATATCGAGAGTATAAACGACGATCTGCCTGATGAGGAGAGTCTTGAAAGCGTATGGAATTTCCTTCCCGAGCTTAGCCCCCCTTTGATCGACGGTGTGCTGCGGCAGGGACACAAGATGCTTATAGCAGGACCCTCAAAGGCAGGCAAGAGCTTTGCACTCATTGAGCTTTGCATAGCACTCGCAGAGGGTGTCAAGTGGCTGGGCTTTGAATGTGCAAAGGGGCGTGTGCTGTATGTCAACTTAGAGCTTGACAGAGCATCGTGTCTGCACCGCTTTAAGGACGTGTATACAGCTATGTGCTTACCACCTAAGCACCTTGACAGGATAGATATATGGAACCTCAGAGGGCGCACGGTGCCGCTTGATCAGCTCGCACCAAAGCTTATAAGGCGTGCAGACAAAAAGGACTACAAGGCTATAATCATAGATCCTATCTACAAGGTCATAACGGGTGATGAAAACTCGGCTGACCAAATGGCACGCTTTTGCAATCAGTTTGATAAGATATGCACAGAGCTTGGAACGGCGGTCATCTACTGTCATCATCATAGCAAGGGCAGCCAGAGCGGCAAGCGGTCAATGGACAGAGCGTCAGGCTCGGGAGTGTTCGCAAGAGATCCTGATGCACTGCTTGATCTTACCGAGCTGGAGATAAACGAGGGACTGCTGACACAGCAGGCAAACAAACTCATCTGCGATATAGCCTACAAGTGGCTTGAACGCTTCAACAAGGACGTTCTGGTGTCACAGGACGAGCGTGTAACACCCTCAGCGATACTCGACATAGCAAGAGACAGTTTACAGCACAAGACCTTTAGCCTTTTGCAAGATGAGATAGCAGCAGCCAAGCGCAGCCTGACCTCACGCACAGCGTGGCGAATAGAGGGCACACTGCGAGAGTTCCCCAAATTCAAGCCGCTTAATATGTGGTTTGAATATCCGATACATAAAGCAGACAGCGAGGGCGTGCTTGCAGACTGCGCTGCCGACGGAGAGTTTGATCCGAGGAAAAATCTCGGGAGGAAGAAGAACGCCAAGGAGAGAAAGACCGAGAGAAAGGAAAGCATTGATACAGCTTTCAGCGGAGTAGAGCAGGGTGGAAAATGCAAGATAAGTGAGCTTGCAGATTATCTCGGTGTCACAGAAAAAACAGTACGCAGCAGGCTAAAAGAGCACGGCGGTTTCTGGATAGACGAGGGAGAATGCGGCTTGAAGGCATAACGTGAGGGAAGAAAAAACCGACAGTATTTTCTTTCCCTTGACAGAGAAAATATCGGTAATTTTCCCTTTCCCTCTTTGAGGGAAAAAACCGATAAAACACCGTTATTTTCCCGAGGGAAGAAAAAGTATATTATTACATAATATATCCTTTCGGGGCTGTGCCCCCCGAAAGGCTATTCTGAAATAATAATCCGCACGCACGAGAGGAGAGAAACAAGTGACTGAATTTTTCATGCCCATGATGCCGCCGACGGTGACGCATCAGGAAAAGAAAATAAACACCCGGTGGAAAAAGCCTGTGGTCTATGAGCCGCCCGAGCTTCAGGACGCAAGGGCAAAGCTCACAGCACACCTTGCCGCCCACAGACCAAAGCTGCCGTATGAGGGCGGTGTAAGGCTTACGGTCAAGTGGCTGTTCTGTGATAAGTCGGGCAGACATCAGGACGGCGAGTACAAGACCGACAAGCCCGATACCGATAATCTTATCAAGCTGCTAAAGGACTGTATGACAGCACTCGTTTTCTGGAAAGATGATGCGATTGTCGCAAGCGAGCATAACGAAAAGTTCTGGGTAAGAGAGAGCCCGCCCGGGATATATGTGAGGATAGATAAGCTATGAGAGATATCGACATTAAGAAAAGCCTTAACCGCCCCGTAAGGTTTAAAGGCGAGGACAGATATATCCTTTCGGGTGGGATCATCAGAAAGGATAAAAAGACGAATGAGTTTTTCTATCAGGCAGAGTTGCTTGATCTGAGGACTGAAAACAGCATAGTATATGCAAGACTTAGTGATGTGGAGGTGATCAAATGAGCGGCACTAAATGCTGGTGCTGCAAGCACAGCATTCCTGCAACGGATAGGCGCGGAAGGCAGACGGCAGGCTGCGAATGGTCGCTTTACCGCTGCAAGGTGCCCGGCTGGGTGGCTAGGGAAACGATACAGATCGTAAGCGGCAAGCGGCTCACATCATTCGAGGTGCTTAGCTGCCCGAGGTTTGAGAGGGGGTAGACAAATGACAAACAAAGACGCATATATAAGGCTGAAAAGGGTCGAGGTCGAAGGGTTGATAGATGTAGTTGATAATAGACTTATACTGCCGATAGCTATTGAAGCAATCGGCAAACAAGTGCCGATGAAACCCGAATATGAG
>CACZFN010000027.1 GCA_902780505.1 uncultured Ruminococcus sp.
TCCGTCGCCTAAGGCTCCTACATGAGGTGAATTTGCCAATATCTGCTTTACATCATATTTTTTGAGGGTTAGTGTCCAAGATCATTGACAAGTGTACAAAAAGACAATAAAAAATTTCAAAAAGCTATTGACAATTGTCTGCAACTGTGATATAATATTTTGGTATGATAAACGTCATACATTAAAGATCACTACATAGAACTACTGTCTGAAGTTAGGATGATGGGCTTCTATGAGTCATAAGCTAATTTCAGGAAGGAGGATTTTAAGATGAGAGAAGGTATACATCCCGTATACGAGGAAACAACGATCACCTGCTCCTGCGGAAACGTTATTAAGACACGTTCCACAAAGAAGGATATTAGAGTCGAGGTTTGCTCAAAGTGCCACCCTTATTTTACAGGTAAGCAGAAGCTTAACGACGTTGGCGGCAGAGTTGACAAGTTCAAGAAAAGATTTAAGCTTGACTAATACAATAAGGGCGGTTTTTCCGCCCTTATTTTTATCTGCAAAAATGGGGGAAGGGTATGGAATACATTACTGTAAAAGGCGTTTCAAGCGACAGCTTTGTTGAAAAGAAATCGGAATTCATAGGCCATATCTGCCATGTCGATAATGAAGAACAGGCTATCGCTTTTATAAATCATATAAAAGCAGAAAACCGTAAGGCAAGGCATAATGTATATGCTTATAAGCTCAGGGACGGCAATATAACCCGATACAGTGATGACGGTGAACCACAGGGCACAGGCGGCGTACCTGTGCTTGACGTTATACAAAAGGAAGGTCTTACTGATGTATGTGTTGTAGTAACAAGATACTTCGGCGGAGTTTTGCTTGGCGCAAGCGGTCTTGTCAGGGCATATTCCCACGGCTGTAAAATAGCTGTTGACAGTGCGATAAAGCAGATCTTCTGTGAATGCGCCAAAATCACAGTCACGACAGACTATAATATGTATTCAAAGCTTTCCTTTATGCTGCCGAAATATGAGATCAAAATGATAAAAGAACAATTTGCAGAAAATGTAACCCTTGAATTCTTTGTTAAGAATAAACATAAAAAGGCACTTATAGACGATATTACCGATATGACGGGCGCAAAAGCCGATATACAGGTCAAAAATGACCTTTGGGAGGATTTTGCCTGATAAAAAAGGTTATTTCTGATATTTTTTGTATATTATAAATGGGACGGTGAGGATTATGCTTGCAAGAGAAGTGACGGAACAAAACGAAGAAAAGCTTTTGTGCGAATTTGCGTTTTTGTCAAAAAACTCTAAAGGCAGGCGGAATAATCACGAGAAGTGTGATATAAGGACCGATTTTCAGCGTGACAGAGACAGGATAATCCACTGCAATTCCTTCAGAAGACTAAAGCATAAAACTCAGGTGTTTCTAAGCCCTGCGGGGGATCATTACAGAACAAGACTGACACATACGCTTGAAGTTGCACAGATAGCAAGGACGATATCCCGTGCACTAAGGCTGAATGAAGACCTTACAGAAGCAATAGCTTTAGGACACGATATCGGTCATACACCCTTCGGGCACGCGGGTGAACGAATACTAAACGAGCTCTCCCCTGTAGGGTTTCACCATTATGAACAAAGCCTGAGAGTAGTGGATTTTATTGAAAAAGACGGCGCAGGCCTTGACCTTACATATGAAGTAAGGGACGGTATCCTCAAACATACAAATATGGTGGCTGATACAAGAGAGGGCTACGTTGTAAGACTTGCAGATGTAATTGCATATATCAACCATGATATTGATGATTCCATTCGCGGCGATATAATAAAAGAACAGGATATCCCGAAGGAGATCACGGATGTGCTCGGCTGTTCCAAATCCGAAAGGATAACAACACTTGTGACATCTGTTATTGAGGGCGGGGCTGAGAATATCGGCTTCGCGAGCAGCGAGACCGAGGAAGCATACCATGCACTGCACAAGTTTATGTTTGAAAGTGTCTATAAAAACCCGAAGTGTAAATCTGAAGAAACAAAAGCACAGGCAATGATAGAGGAACTTTATAAGTATTTTTGTGCAAATCTCGAAAAAATGCCATCGCTTTATATAAACCTTGCATATAAATTTGGTATTGATATGGCCGTGTGTGACTATATTGCCGGAATGACGGATATTTATGCCACACAGGTCTTTGAAGATATTTTTGTACCAAAAGGCTGGCAGTATTTTAATTAGGAGGGATATTTATTGGCTTTCCCCGCCGATTTTATGGAAAAACTAAAAACCGTAAACCCGATCGACGAAGTTATCGGTTCATACGTTCGGCTTAAAAAGTCAAGCGGCAGAGATTATGTCTGTCTTTGCCCTTTTCATAATGAAAAAACACCCTCCTGCCATGTACATACAGATAAGCAGTATTTTCATTGCTTCGGCTGTGGTGCGGGCGGTGATGTGATAACATTTGTGATGAAATATCACAACCTTGATTACGTCGAAGCTGTTAAAATGCTTGCTGAACGGGGCGGCATACCAATGCCCGATGACAGCTATAATCATGATAATACGGCGCAAAAACGTCAGCGTTTTTATGAAATGAATAAAGCTGCCGCAAGGTTTTTCTTTGATAATTTACGCTCACCCGAAGGGGCAGAGTGCCGAAGCTATTTAAAACAGCGAGGGCTGACAAGCGCCACAATACAAAAATACGGTATGGGATTTGCTAAAAACAGCTGGACATCGTTAAAGGACCATATGCTTGCAGAGGGTTATCACGAGAATGAACTGGTTGAAGCTTCACTTCTTGGTAGAAGCGAAAAAGGGCGAACATATGATTTCTTTGTGAACAGGGCTGTATTCCCGTTTATTGACCTCACAGGGCATATAATAGGCTTTGGAGGAAGGGCGCTTTCAAGTGATGATAAACGCAAATATTTAAACTCACACGATACTATAGGGTATAATAAAAACAAGTTTCTGTTCAGTATGAACTTTGCAAAGAATTCCTGTGTGAAAACAAAGGAAATAATTCTTTGTGAGGGTAATCTTGACGTTATATCGCTCAATCAGGCAGGCTTTGAAAACGCAGTAGCTTCCTGTGGAACGGCACTTACACCTGAACAGGCAAGGTTGATCTCAAATTATGCTGATAAAGTGATTATTTGCTATGATTCGGACGAGGCCGGTCAGAAAGCCACAAAGCGTGCTATACCTATACTGACGCAAGCGGGGCTGAAGCCGAGCGTTATTAAAGTAACGGGAGCTAAGGATCCTGATGAATTTATTCAGAAATACGGTGCGGTAAGCTTTCAGAATCTGCTTTCACACGCAGACGGCGCTGTGAATTATAATCTCAATAACAGCAAGCAGGGACTTGACCTGAGTGTTGAAACCGATAAAATAGAATACCTGAACCGCGCATATACAGTAATTGCAGAGCTCAGATCACCTGTTGAGCGTGAGATATACATATCAAAACTTGCCAACGAGCAGGGCGTAAGCGTTCAGAGTATAACAAATGAAGTGAACTCGATCATTCGCGCTAAGAAAAAGCAACGTGAAAAAAAGCACCTTAATGACCTTATAACCTTTGCTGACAGAAAAAGGGATCCGCTCAACCCTGATGCTTATCTTTACCCAAAAGAGGTAATGGCAGAGCAGGGGCTTATATACTTTATTTTCAATAACCCTGATAAAGCTAAGGAATTTGTTGAGCTTCTGCCGCCGCAAAGCTTTGTGACAGAACTCAATGCACGTATCTACAAAAGCCTTACAGATAAGATACTTTGCGGCGAATCATATGATATAAGCACATTTAACGGTGAATTTTCCCCTGATGAAATGGGTAAGATAACAGAAATACTCAGTTCAGGCTTTGAACTTGGTATAACCGAAGAAGTGGCGCTTGACTACATAGCTGTAATAAACCGCGCAAACAGCAAAAAACGCGAAGAAGAACTTGATATAAATTCTGATGAAGACTTCTTGGAAATGTTAAAACGCAGGACGAAAACATAAGAACGGAGTGTTAAAATGATAAACGAGAGCAAAAAAGAAGTAATGGACAGACTTATGGAAAAGGGCAAAACAACGGGTAAGCTCACCGCAAAGGAAATTACCGATGCCTTTGAAAAGGTGGATTATGACGTTGAACAAATGGACACTTTTTACGATAACTGTACAGAGTATAATATAGAGATAATAGACGATATTATCCCCGAAGATCCAATGGATCTGCTCACTACAAGCGAGGAGGAACTATCGCCCGATATGGACGATATATCGCTCTCGACAGACGGAATTGCGATCGATGATCCTGTAAAAATATACCTTAAAGAGATAGGCCGGGTACCGCTTCTTACATCAGAAGAAGAAATACAGCTTGCCGAAAAAATGTCAAGCGGAAATGAAAAGGAAGCCGCTGCTGCAAGAAAAAGACTCGCCGAAGCAAATCTAAGGCTTGTTGTTTCCATTGCTAAAAGATATGTAGGCCGCGGCATGAGCTTCCTTGATCTTATACAGGAAGGTAATATGGGGCTTATCAAGGCTGTTGAAAAGTTTGACTATACAAAAGGGTTCAAATTTTCCACCTACGCTACATGGTGGATAAGACAGGCAATAACAAGGGCGATAGCTGACCAGGCAAGAACTATCAGAATACCTGTGCATATGGTGGAAACAATAACTAAGGTAAAGAAGGTCTCAAGCCAGCTTTTACACAAAAACGGCCATGATGCAACCCCGGAAGAAATAGCAGAAGAACTTGAAATGCCGGTTGAACGTGTAAGGGAGATAATGCGTATAGCTCAGGATCCTGTATCACTTGAAACACCTATCGGTGAGGAGGAGGATTCTCACCTTGGCGATTTTATCCCCGATGAAGATGCACCTGCACCCGCTGAAGCGGCATCACTCGTTCTTCTTAAAGAGCAGATAAACCAGGTGCTTTCAACACTTACTGACAGAGAAGCTAAGGTATTAAGGCTGAGATTCGGCCTTGAAGACGGCAGATCAAGAACGCTTGAAGAAGTAGGTCAGCAGTTTAATGTCACAAGGGAAAGAATAAGACAGATCGAAGCAAAGGCTTTGAGAAAGCTCCGTCACCCCAACAGAAGCAACCGGGTAAGAGATTACCTTGATTAAGAAACGAGATAAGTTATGCATATAACACTTGAAGCAGATTATGCAGTAAGAATAATGCAGGTATTATGTAAAGCAGGCAATGTAAGGATCGATGCGCGCGAGATATCAAAACGTGCATTTGTCACACAAAGCTTTACGCTTAAAATACTGAGGAAGCTTGCAGCGGCTGAGCTTGTACGTTCATTTAAAGGAACAAGGGGCGGATATATTGCAGCAAGAGCGCCGCAGGACATAACATTGTTAGAAGTGATAGAAGCTATAGAAGGTACATACCATTTTTCAAGATGCTTGCAGCAGGATCATGTATGCACGATGGGAACATCCGGCATATGCAGCTGTCAGAGAGTTTTTGAAAAGATCACAGATTCAGTAAGAATGCAGTTAAAGAACAACACATTTAAAGATCTTATGGAGGATGACCGTTAGCTTGGACGAATCTATTCTGACATCTGAAGGAAACACTGACAAAACCGTCTTTACCAAAAGGCGGTTTTTTGTTAAACTGACAGCAGCAGGAATGCTTATAATACTTATAAATATAGTAATATGGATATATCTTGGCATATTTGACCTGAATGAACCCAAAAGACGAGATTATCCGTTTCGAGGTATCATTGCACAGAATTACAGTGAAAGGGTAAGTGCAAAGTGGCTGTCATCACAGAATTGTGATTTTTTGTACTTTTATGTCAGCTTCGGTGAATGGGAAAAGTATAAAAACTCTGATAAATCACTTACAGATCTGGGAGAGATAAAAAAACCTTTTGGACTTATACACAAATTCAGCTTTGGCGAAAGCGGCAAAGCTCAGGCTGAACATTTTTTAAAAACAGCGGACAACTACAGGTATGAACTCTTGCCGGCGGTCGATATCAGGTATAATAGCTTATACAACAGCTTTACAGCAGACAAAGACAGTATTTCGGCACAAATAGAGGAGTACACTGACCACATTAAAACTTCACTTGGCATAGAACCATTGATCATTACAGACATTTCAAGTCTTGAACTGTTAGATACTAATAAACAAAAGAACATATGGTATGTATCAGACAGCGGCAGACCTGAAGGGATCGACAGCCTGATGATCTGGCAGTATACCGAAAGACTTATACTTGATAAAAACGAAAAAAGCGCCCTGTTCGGGGGCGCAGTGCTTGATATCGGGGTTAATATCTCTGATATCACTTTGCGGTGATCTCAGCAGTTACCGAATTTGTGACTTTTATAAGATCGTCCGGGCTTAAAAAAATCTGTGAACCGAGCCGACCGCCGCTTATTATTATACTTTCGTATTTAAGGCAGGAAGAATCTATCACAGTCTTGAATAGCTTTTTCATTCCAATAGGTGAACAGCCGCCGCGGATATAGCCCGTGACCGAGTTTATGTCCTTAACGTGGAGCATCTCGATGCTTTTCTTTCCTGTGGCTTTTGCCGCAGCTTTCAGATCAAGTTCTTCAAGTACAGGCAGAACAAATACAACATACTCGCCGTCCTTCGCTTTTGTTACAAGAGTCTTGTATGAAATCGCAGGATCCTGCCCGAGAGCTTTTGCTATATGTACACCATCAATAAAATCATCACACTCGTATGTATTCACGGTATAGCTTATTTTATTTTTATCAAGAATACGCATAGCATTTGTTTTGATATCCTTGTCCTTATTCTTTGCCATTTTTATTCTCCTTATCTTTTCTTCTCTGCTCACTTTCCCTTTGCGAGAAAACACACCCGCAGTAATCCTGCCTGTAGAGAGAATACTGCTTTGAAAGCTCAATCGAACGCTTATAGCCGTTTTTCTTTTTGAAATCAGACGGCAGAAAGGCGATACCGTATTTTGACGAAAGTTCTTTCGATATCTCGTATAAAAGCTGTGCATTTTTATATGGCGATATTGAAAGAGTAGTGGTGAAAAAATCAAAGCCGTTTTCTTTTGCATACTTTGCGGCACGTTCAAGTCTTAATCTAAAACAGGCGCGGCATCGGTCACTCCCCTCACCCAGACTTTCAAGCCCCCTGACAGCTTCAAAAAACTCCTGCGCGTCATAGCTGCATGGAAGAAAATGCACGGGGTTTTTAAGCGGCATTTCGTTTATTAATCTTTCAAGCTCACCGGAACGCTTGTAAAATTCCTCACTCGGGTAGATATTAGGGTTATAAAACATATCTGTTATCTCAAAATACTCTGAAAGATATTCAAGGCAGTATGATGAACACGGCGCACAACAGCTGTGCAGCAAAAGTTTTTTAGGGGACTCGTTTTTATCAAGTTTCGTAAGAATATCATCTGTCAGTCTTGAAATATTTGTTTTTACGCTTTGCATCGGCTGCTCCTTTTATCAACATTTCAATTTCCCTGCTTTACCCGGGTGTCAAGGCTTTTATTGCGATAATTGATATCAGTGCGCAAAGAATAGCCCTGTTCCTCCCAGAATGAATTGGCAGAGTCATTATCTTTGAACACAAGCCCGAAAATCTTTGTTATACCCTCGGCTTTCAGAGCTTTTTCTGCCTGTTCAACAAGCATATGTGCAATTCCTCTGCGGCGGTGATCTTTATCTACACACAAATGATGAACTATCGCCCGCCTGCCGTCATGCCCTGTCAGAATAATACCGACAACGCTTTCGGGCTTGTTGTTTTCATACGCAAGAAAACAGGTCGCAGGGTTGCGGTTAAGGTACCTTTCGATCCCCGCTTTGCTGTCATCAACGGGGTTTAATGCCCTTTCAGACTGCTCTGTGCTGATCCAAAGGGAATAGATACTATCGTAGTCATCAATAGTTACCCGCCTGATAGAATAATCCATATCAATCAACTCCAATAATCCTTGTATTTTATATTATAACATATCCTGCCTGTTTTTTCAATGTATATCTTTAGTTTTTTATTCCATAATAATAAAAAACAACGAAAGGGTGCATTTAGTGACAAGGATACTGACTGACACGCCAAGCCTTATATCATATTCGGCAGTAGGCGGAAGAAGTGAGGGCGAGGGACCTCTTGGTGATTATTTTGACAGTATAAACGATGACGAATATTTTGGAAAGGACACCTACGAACAGGCAGAAAGTGAGTTACAGAAGGAAGCAGTAAACATAGCCCTTGAAAAAGCAGCTTTAAAAGAAAAGGATATCGATATTATTATCGGAGGCGATCTGCTTAACCAGTGTGTTGCAACAAGCTTTGCACACAGGGACAGGGCTGTAAGTATGTTAGGCATTTATTCCGCCTGTTCAACATTCACCGAAGGGCTTATCCTATCAGGCATTATGACATCTGAAGGGTATGCAAAAAGGGCGATGAATGTAACTTCATCGCATTACTACTCGGCTGAAAGACAGTACAGAATGCCTATAGAATATGGCGGACAGCGTGCCCCGACTACACAGCGCACAGTAACAGCAAGCGGAGCAGTCATCTGCGAATCAAGTGATAAAGCACCATATTTACGCGGCTTTACTTTGGGTAAGATCATTGATATGGGAGTTGATGATGCAGCAAATATGGGTGCTGCTATGGCACCTGCGGCATATGATACGATAAATTCCTTTTTAAAAGAAAGCGGCAAGGGACTTGATGATTTTGATAATATCATAACAGGTGATCTTGGCAGTATAGGCTCTGATATACTTTATAAACTGTTTGACATGGACGGAATTGATATAAGATCTAAACACCTTGACTGCGGAAAACTGATATATGACACCGAAAGACAGGACGTTCACTCGGGCGGAAGCGGCTGCGGTTGTGCTGCAAGTGTGTGCTGCGGGTATATTCTGCCTAAAATACAAAGCGGAGAGCTGCAAAACGTTATTATTGCAGCGACAGGGGCGCTGATGTCGCCTACTGTATCATTTCAGGGAGAAAGCATCCCGTCGATATCACATTTAGTATGGATATCACATCAAAGGGGGTAGTATTGTGGAGTATATAAGGGCATTTATTATAGGTGGGCTATTCTGTATAATAGGACAGGTTCTTATAGATTTTACAAAGCTTACCCCTGCAAGAATACTTGTTGCATACGTTGTTTCCGGCGTAATACTCGGATTATCCGGGCTATATGAACCGCTTGTTGAATACGCAGGCGCAGGTGCAACAGTCCCGCTTACGGGTTTTGGCTATAACCTTTTTGACGGCGTAAGGAAAGCTGTTGGCAGCGATGGTTTCTTAGGCATATTCACAGGCGGATTCAGCGCAGCTGCCGGCGGTATAAGTGCAGCAATGATTTTTGGACTGATGGCAACGTTTATACACTTAGGCTTAAAAAAGCTAAAAACTCAATAAGTTCACAAGCGAACCCGACGACAGGATCCACGACTAAAATCACACACAGCAAACCGGCTGTTGCGTATTGCAGCAGCCGGTGTTTATTATTATTTAACGCTCAGCCCGTTCTCATCAACGTCTACACGGATAGTGTTATCGTCCCTTATATCAGCGCTGATTATCTTTTTAGCGATCAAGGTCTCTACTGTGCCCTGAATATATCTTTTAAGCGGTCTTGCGCCGAATGCGGGATCAAAGCCGTTTTCAATGATATATTCCTTTGCCTTATCCGAAACCTCAAGGGTAAGTTGTTTATCGCTGAGCCTTGCGCGGAGGTCTTTAAGCATAAGGTCAACTATCAATTTGATATTTTCCTTTACAAGCGGTTTATAGTAAACTATCTCGTCAAGCCTGTTAAGAAACTCGGGACGGAAGTGTTGTTTTAAAAGCGTATCGACTTGTTTTCTTGCTTCCTCGCTTATCTCACCGTTTTCACCGATACCGTCAAGAATATAAGGTGAGCCGAGGTTTGATGTCATTATGATGACAGAGTTTTTGAAGTCAACAGTCCTGCCCTGAGAATCGGTGATACGGCCATCATCAAGTACCTGAAGCAGAATATTGAAAACATCGGGGTGTGCCTTTTCAACTTCATCAAGAAGTATTACGCTATACGGCTTTCTTCTGACGGCTTCAGTAAGCTGACCGCCTTCTTCATAGCCTACATATCCAGGAGGTGCACCGATCAGCCTGCTGACTGAAAACTTTTCCATATACTCAGACATATCTATCCGCACCATATTCTTTTCGTCATCAAATAAAGCTTCGGCAAGAGCTTTTGCAAGCTCTGTCTTACCGACACCTGTAGGTCCCAAAAACAGGAAAGAACCTATCGGTTTATTTGGGTTTGCTATGCCTGCACGTGACCTGAGTATCGCTTCACTCACTTTTGTAACTGCTTCGTCCTGGCCTATAACACGCTGATGCAGAATACTTTCAAGCGAGAGAAGCTTCTGACGTTCACCCTCCATAAGCTTTGAAACGGGGATACCTGTCCAGCGGGATACGATACGGCTTATTTCTTCATCTGTCACCTTATCATGGAGGAGGGTGTCCTCTTTCCTGCTCTCAGCCTGCGCTTCAAGTTCGCTTAGCTGCGCTTTCAAAGCAGGCAGTTTACCGTATTTGAGTTCGGCAGCCTTATCAAGGTCGTAGCTTCGTTCAGCAAGTTCAATTTCAGAACTTACTGTTTCTATCTCCTCCCTTATTTTTTGCAGCTTACCTATAGAGTTCTTTTCGTTATCCCACTTAGCTTTCATGGAATTGAAGTTTTCACGCATTGAAGCAAGCTCTTTACGCACTTCTTCAAGGTGTTCAAGCGATACCTTATCGGTTTCCTTTTTAAGGGCAGCTTCTTCTATCTCATGCTGCATTATCTTTCTTGAGATATCATCAAGTTCCGAAGGCATTGAATCCATTTCAGTCTTGATAAGTGCGCAGGCTTCGTCAACAAGGTCTATCGCCTTATCAGGGAGAAAACGGTCTGTGATATACCTGTCAGAAAGCGTTGCCGCAGCGATAAGGGCTGAATCATGTATTTTTACACCGTGGAAAACCTCGTACCTTTCCTTTAACCCACGAAGTATCGAAACGGTATCTTCAACAGTAGGTTCATTAACCATAACGGGCTGGAATCGACGTTCAAGGGCGGCATCTTTTTCAATATACTCCCTGTATTCATCAAGTGTAGTAGCGCCGATACAGTGAAGCTCTCCCCTTGCAAGAAGCGGCTTTAAGAGGTTGCCTGCGTCCATAGCGCCATCAGTTTTGCCTGCGCCGACAATGGTATGAAGTTCGTCGATAAAGAGGATTATCCTGCCCTCACTCTTTTTTACCTCCTGCAAAACGGCTTTGAGTCTTTCCTCAAACTCTCCCCTGTACTTAGCACCCGCTATAAGCGAACCCATATCAAGTGAGAAAAGCGTTCTGTCTTTAAGGTTTGAAGGAACATCACCCTTTACTATACGCATAGCAAGCCCCTCAGCGATCGCTGTTTTACCGACACCAGGCTCACCGATAAGCACAGGGTTATTTTTAGTCTTACGGGATAGTATACGCACAGCGTTCCTAATTTCTGTTTCCCTTCCGATAACGGGATCAAGTTTATTCTTACGTGCAAGCTCAGTAAGATCCTGACCGTACTTTTTCAGCACATCATATGTTTCCTCGGGGTTCTGGCTTGTCACCCTTGAATTACCCCTGACAGTCTGCAATGCCTTCAGAAATACAGGCTTACTTATATTGAAAGCATTTATAAATTTTTTCAGATCATCATCGGCTTCATTTAAAAGCCCCAAAAAGATATGCTCGACGGAAACATACTCGTCCTTCATCTGTTCGGCGGTCTTTTCGGCGTTATTCAGTGCCCTGTCACATTCGGGCGAAACATACACGCTGTCGGCACTTCTTGCCCCGCCGTAGACCTTTGGGAGATTGCCAAGCTGTGTATAAAGATACTGCTTTGCCGATACAACGTCTATCCCCATTTTTTCAAAAAGCTGAGGAATAAGACCGTTTTCTTCATTAAGCAGTGCTGTCATAAGGTGAAGCTGACCGATAGCGTTATTCTGGTACTCGGTCACAAATCCCTGCGCTGCCTGAACAGCTTCAATTGATTTCTGTGTCATTTTATTTGCGTTCATATGCCATTCTCCTTTCTTTTTAAACGCACGATAACAATGCACTGTGCATTATGGATCATACATAAATATTTATATCCTTCCTATGCCCTTGACAAGTGCGCCCTTGTAGGTGTTTATCACCGCCTGTGCTGCCCTTGCGGGTTCGGAACTGTAGGTGAAATACTGTTTGAGTGCCGTATCAAAAGTCTTGATATAATCACTTATCAGTTCACCAAGCTCATTTGCACTGATACTTTGCTTACCCTTAGGGAAAGTGAGCGTTCTTATAAGCTTATCGCTATCTGCACTATAGGAAGCAGCAGCGCCTGAAAGCTCACGCTCGGCATTTATCCAAAGTGTGAAAAAATCAGCAAGCAGGGATATAAACCCCTCACTCCTTGTGCGGAAGCTGATTTTAAGCACGCCTATTTTATCGCCCTCGGGCTGCTTTAAAAGCTCGATACTATAACGCACAGTCGGCTTATATTTATAGCTAAGCGAGCTTCGCACAGCAAGGGCTGTATTGGCAGCTGACTGATCCCTTATAAAGCGTTCATCCATAAGGTGAAGGATATTATCAAGAATATCCCTTACCCGACGTTCGGGTGTCACAACACTCACCTGTTCGGCAAGGATCCTGTCAATAAGCGATGAACGATTAGTGCCGTTTATAAGCGCAAGGTGGTCGATCGCTGCAACAACTTCATCTGTAAGGACTATACTGTATACACTTTTGCCCATAATCACACCTCTTTTTTCTATAACGTGTATCTTAATTTATATATATTATATCACACGGTTTAAAATTTGTCAAGGGGTTTATATAATTTTTTTTGCATTTTTTAAATTTGACAAAAGTACGGAAATACGTTATAATATAAATACATTATTAAACGGAGGTATAAAAAATGGGAGTATTCAATGTAACCGGCGCTGTCAAATATGTCGGTGTGGACGATAAGGACCTTGACCTGTTTGAGAGCCAGTATGATGTCCCGAACGGCATGGCTTACAATTCATATGTGATAATTGATGAAAAGGTAGCTGTAATGGATTCTGTAGACGCTTCAAAGACAGACGAGTGGCTGAAAAACTTAGATGAAGCACTTGAAGGAAAAAAGCCTGATTACCTTGTGATAGACCATGTTGAGCCTGACCATTCGGGCAGCATTATGGCATTTGTGAACAAGTACCCCGAAGCTGAACTTATTGGCAATGCAAAGACTTTTCAGATGCTTGAACAGTTCTTTGAAGGGGTAAGCTTTGACGGCAAAAAAGTGACTGTAAAAGAAGGCGACGAGATAACGCTCGGAAGCCACACGCTTACATTTATTATGGCGGCAATGGTTCACTGGCCTGAGGTAATGGTGACATATGAAAAGAGCGAGGGCATTCTTTTCTCGGCGGACGCTTTCGGAAAGTTCGGAACACTTGACACCGACGAGGACTGGGCGTGTGAAGCAAGGCGGTATTACTTCAACATTGTCGGCAAGTACGGAATGCAGGTACAGGCGCTTCTCAAAAAAGCGGCTGCGCTTGACATAAAAATGATACTTGCACTTCACGGACCGCTTCTTACCGAAAACCTTGATTATTATATCGGGCTTTACGACACGTGGTCAAGCTACAAGCCCGAGGGCAGAGGCATTACTGTCGCTTATGCATCAATTCATGGCAACACAAAGAAGGCCGCTTTGGAGCTTGCGGAGATGTTAAAGGCAAAGGGTGCAGAAAAGGTATCGCTGTTTGACCTTTCACGTGATGATATCGCTGAGGCTGTTGAAGACTCATTCAGATATGACAGGCTTGTGCTGATGGCTTCGTCTTATGATGCGGGTGTATTCCCGCCTATGGAATACCTGCTGTTGAAGCTGAAAGCAAAGACTTACAGGAACAGGACTGTTGCCATAGTTGAAAACGGTTCGTGGGCGCCTTCTGCGGGCAGGGTTATAAAAAGCTATGTTGACACTTTTAAGGACATTGACCTTATTGAGCCTGTTATAACGATAAGATCATCACTTAACAACGACACAAGGGCTCAGCTTGAAGAACTTGCTGACAAGCTTGTAAAGGCATAATAAAAGCCCTTATTCACTTTTGTGCTGCCGGAAAAATGATTTAAAAATCAAATCTGCGGGCAAGCCACGCTGTCTTAATTGTACATCGTGCGTTGTATAAACTGTGCATTCTGAGTATTGCATAAAACAGCAGCTACGGATCCATCTCAGGAACACAGATAAAAAGTAAAAATGATTTCTGCGCAGTAAAAACTGTGCAGAAATTTTTTTGACTTACAGGTTTACAAAAAATTAATAATGTGGTATAATAAAACTGATATAGCCTTAACGGGCTTTGGTAACAATCGTATGGCTTGGAACAGATATTCTGATAACAGGAGGATATTATGGAAAAACTGATAAAGCTTTTAAGACAGAACGCAAGGTTGAGTAACGAGGAACTTGCTGTAATGCTTGGTGTAAGCGCTGATGAAGTCAAGGAAATGATAGCAAAACTTGAAGCTGACGGCATAATTAAAGGGTATTCCGCTATAATAGACGAGAGCGAGTACGATCCCAACAGCGTATTTGCAATGATAGAACTTGGTGTCACACCACAGTCACAGTCGGGATACGAGGATATTGCAAGGCAGATAGCTTCATACGACGAAGTGGCAAGTGTAAGGCTTATGTCGGGCACTTATGACATACTTGTTGAGGTGATCGGTGCAAACATAAGGGAGGTTTCACACTTTGTTTCACAAAGGCTTGCGACGATCGATGCGGTGCAGTCTACAGCAACCCATTTTGTGCTTAAAGCGTACAAGGACAACGGGATCATCATTGACGGCGAGGAAAAGGACGAGAGGAGCTGGATCTGCCCATGATAGACTATGAAAAGGTTTTAAACGGCAGGATAAAAAGCACAAAGCCTTCCGGGATAAGAAAATACTTTGACATGGCTGAAACTATGGAAGGCGTTATATCGCTCGGTGTGGGCGAGCCGGACTTTAAAACGCCGTGGGTGGTAAGACAGGAAGCAGTGAACATCCTGGACAAGGGCAAAACAAATTACACCGCAAATTCGGGACTGTTGGAACTCAGAAAAGAGATAGCGCTGTACCTTAAAAACAAAATAGATACAGATTATGATCCCAAAAACGAAATCATAGTTACAGTAGGCGGTTCGGAGGCTATAGACCTTGCGATAAGGTGTATAGTAGAGCCGGGCGACGAAGTGCTTGTGTGTGAACCATCTTTTGTATGCTACAAACCGATAGCCGAACTTTCGGGGGCAAAGGTAGTTTCTCTCGAAACAAGGGCGGAAGATGATTTCAGGCTTACTGCCGAGGCTTTAAAGGAAAAGATAAGCGATAGGACTAAACTGCTTATACTTCCCTTCCCAAACAACCCGACAGGTGCTATAATGACAAGAAAAGACCTTGAGGAGATAGCAGAGGTCTTAAAGGACACAAATATAGCCGTCATCAGCGATGAGATATACAGCGAGCTTACATATGGTGAAAAGCACTGCTCACTTGCACAGATAGAGGGTATGCGTGAACGCACTGTAATAGTTGACGGCTTTTCAAAGGCTTTTGCCATGACAGGGTGGCGGCTCGGGTTCTTAGCTGCACCAAAGCCGATAACAGAGCAGATGCTGAAACTTCACCAGTATGCGATAATGTCATCACCCACTGTCAGCCAGTATGCGGCTATAACGGCACTAAGACAGTGCAGTGCGGATATTGTTAAAATGCGCGATGAATACAATATGCGCAGAAGATACCTGGTTGATGCATTCAACAGAATGGGACTTGAGTGCTTTACACCAAAGGGAGCGTTTTATGTGTTCCCGAGCATAAAGAGCACAGGGCTTACAAGCGAGGAATTCTGTGAAAAGCTGATACTTGAAAAGCGTGTGGCGGTAGTTCCGGGAAATGCTTTCGGTGACTGCGGAGAAGGTTACATAAGGGTATCCTACGCATACTCGATAGCACACCTGAAAGAAGCGATCAAGCGTATCGGTGAGTTTTTAGAGGAAAGAAATAAGGTAAGTTAATGCAGGGGCGCAAACGGGCAGTGATCGGTATGGTTATATTTTCTGTACTTTCACCTTTGCTGATTGTGCTATTAACGATAAAACAATTTTGGCTCATCTTACCTATGCCGATAGTATTTTTTGGTATAGGGGCGGCGTATTACTATATTATTTTTTACAAAAACCGTGATGATAAACAGGGCTTTCGTGTGCTGCTTGCTTTTTTAAGCACCATGATACAGGAAATACTTATAATAGCTTTATTCAAATTATATTTTTATTTTGAACCTGTATCATTTGAAAACGGCCACCCAAACGGGCCTGCGATACTTATGCTTTTAATTATCATGGCAGAACCTGTAATCATAAACGCAGTGCCGATAGTTATTTGGATAGAAAAAAAGCTTGTTTTAATAAACAAAAGTTTTGATGAAAATGGGAGCGAAAATGAACTTTATAAAAATAAAAGCGAACGCTAAAGTAAACCTTTCCCTTGACATAACGGGAAAGCGTGAGGACGGCTACCACGAGCTTGACAGCGTGATGATGAGCGTAGGCGTTTATGATACACTAACATTAAAAAAGACCGACACCCTGGGAATAGAGCTTGCCTGCACTTCTGACGGGATACCGCTTGACAGGACAAACATCATTTACAAATGTGCCGAAGCTTTATTTGAAAAATACGGCCTGACTGAAAAGGCGGGAGTATTTATAATTGTGGATAAGAATATTCCCACACAGGCGGGTATGGGGGGCGGAAGTGCTGACGGCGCGGCGGCGCTTGTGGCGCTAAACAGGCTATTTGAACTTAATGCAGATGAAAAAAGGCTCACGGAGATAGGTGCATCTATCGGGGCGGATATACCCTTTTGCATAAGGGGCGGGTGCTGCAGATGTCAGGGCATAGGCGAAGTGCTCACGGATATAAAGCTAAAAAGCGAGATACCGTTAGTTATCATAAAGCCTGATGCTGCTGTAAGCACACCGCAAGCATACAAGGATTATGACGGGCTTATCTCCCCTGCACACTGTGACACAGAGATACTTATAAACGCCCTTGAAAGCGGAGATATAAAGAATATAGGCGGGCATCTGTTCAATTCGTTTGAAGACGTTGTAAAAGAGAGCAGTATTAATGATGCACGTATACTTCTTAAACAGAAAGGGGCGCTTTCGGCACTTATGACAGGAAGCGGTTCGGCGGTATTCGGAATATTTGAAAGCATGAAAAAAGCAGAACTTGCACACAGATATCTGCAAGGCTTTGGCTACAGCAAAGGGTTTGTATGCACAAACGAGAGTCACGGCGTTGAGATAATTGCTAAGGGGTGAGATAATGGCTTCAAAATGCAGGATATGCGGTTACAAATTCAAAACAGGCGACGGCTCTATATGCCCCGAGTGTTTTACGGCAAGGGAGGACGAGCTGAGTTTTTTAGGCGGAGAGTACAAAAGGAGCAGTATCTTCGGGCGTGACAGAAATGCTGAACAGGTAGGAGATTTTCTGGCTGACGAGCTGAAGGAAGAACGTCACGAGGATATCTCAATGAAAAAAGCTCTTGACAGAGAAGATGCGGTAAAGACAAGGGCTTTTGCATCGCAGGGGGCAAATGTCAAGAACGAAACATACAGGGACGCTTTCCGTGAAAGGGTAAGCCGTGACCGTTCAGAGCAAGGCAGGGTGTATACCGACAGGAAAAGTTCCAAAGTTTCAGGCAATACATCTGCAAATGCGGCGCAGAACAAACCGCCCGAAAGCTTCCTCGATTCTATTGATCCCACACTCAGAAGCAGGATCTACAATGACAGGACAGATCAGCAGGAAAACTACAGATATTCACATCACACGTCAAACCAAAGCATCACATCAAATCAGCAGATGCTTTACGGCTTAAATGCAGGGAAGGCGCCTGACGATCCCGGCAGAGAAACAATGATATACAACTTCCCGCCGAGAAACAACAGCAAGTATTCAAAGGGAAGCAATTCAAAGGCTGCGGCTGTTGCAATTATAAGTGTTACTGTATTCTTCTTTATAGTTGGTGCTATCTCTGCAATTGATGAAAGAAACAATAACAAAAAGGATGATAATAAAAGCAGCGGCATGGGGAGCATATCCATAGAACTGCCTGATGTTGATATTCCTTCCATACCCGATATAAACATACCCGACATAAACATTCCCGGAATAAACGGAAATGACACGTCAGCAAAAAAACTCAGCGACAAGTACGGAAGCGGAAAAATTACCCTTTCAGTCTGCGAAAAGGGTGATATTGTTGATGATCCTTTAAATGACGATGAAAAGAAAGAATATGTATACCCTGTTGATGAACTTATCAATTCAGGCGAAAAGTACAGAGAGATAACACTGAAATTTCTTGTAAACGGAATAAGCCGGAAAGAAGACCTGCCTGAACTTGATGAAATGATACTTGTTTCAACGACCGAAGATAACATGATGTGCGTAAGCTACGGCTATGATATGAAAACGGATACTGTTGCTGACAAGAACGGCGATTTTGTCATAAAGGTCACATTTATCGTGCCGGAAAAGTCTTATGAATTCGGGCTTGACATCTGCTACACAACGCCTGATAACCCCGGTGGCTATGCGACGATACAGAGATTTGACTACAGCATTCTTGACCAAAACAATGAACAGGGCTGAATTACTATATAACTGTACACTCTGCCCGAGGGAGTGCGGCGTTGACAGGACGAAGGAAAAAGGCTTTTGCGGCGAAAGCGCGGATATTCGCATTGCACGATACGGCAGGCATATGTGGGAAGAACCGCCGATATCAGGAAGCCGCGGTGCGGGGACTGTGTTTTTCTGCGGGTGCAGTTTAAAATGTGTTTACTGCCAGAACAGTGAAATATCTCAGTTCGGCAAAGGCTATGTGATAAATGTAAGCGAACTTGCGGACATTTTCCTGGAATTGCAGGACAAGGGTGTTCACAATATAGATCTTGTTACGCCGACACATTTTGTGCCGCAGATCCTTGACGCGCTTGATATGGTAAAGGGCAGACTTACTATCCCCGTTATATATAACTGCGGCGGGTACGAAAAGACTGACACGATAAAAATGCTTAAAGGATATGTCGACATATTTATGCCTGACATAAAGTATTATGACAGTGTTGTCTCGGCACGCCTTTCAAAAGCCGGGGATTATTTTGAAAAAGCTGTCAGGGCTGTACGTCTGATGGCTGATATAGCAGGAAAGCCTGTTACAGATGATAACGGCATTATGAAAAGCGGTGTGATCGTCAGGCACCTTGTTCTTCCAAATCACAGAAAGGATTCGATAAGACTTATTGAAAAGCTTGGTGAGAATTTTTCACCCGATGAAATACTTATAAGCCTTATGAACCAGTTCACGCCGACAAAACGATGTGAACTATATAATGAGATAAACAGGCGTACAACTACATTTGAGTATAACAGCGTTCTTAAAGCTGTATCGGCGTGCGGGTTTGACGGATTTATGCAGGACAGGCGCAGTGCAAAGGAAGAATATATACCGCAGTTTTTTAATGACAAAAAAGTAACAATTACCCAAAATGATTGACAATTGCAAATGAATGGTGTATAATAGTTTTTAAGGTAGACAAAGCTAACGGCTTTTAATGCGCATATGAACAAAGTTCTTTAAAAGGAGATATAAAATATGTCAAAAGCACTTGGTTCAAAATACCAGATAGAAACATCTGAAAAGGCAAGCGAATACTATGAGATAGTCAAGGATATTCTTGACAGCGATGTAGTCAAGGAAATGAAGCAGTTCAAACACCATTACTCGACGACTTGTTATCAGCACAGCCTGAACGTTTCGTACTACAATTATGTGGTTTGCAAAAAGCTTGGGCTCAATTACAAGCAGGCTGCAAGGGCGGGTATGCTGCATGACCTTTTCCTGTATGACTGGAGAGTCGAAAAGCGCAGGAAGGGTGAGCTGCCGCATGGCTTCACACACCCAAAACGTGCTCTTAAAAACGCAAAAGAGCATTTTGAGCTTGACAAGCGTGAGGAGGATATTATAATAAAGCATATGTGGCCGCTTACGGTAAAACTGCCAAAATACCCCGAAAGCTATGTTATAGTCATTATGGACAAATACTCGGCTGCTCTTGAGATAGGTTCACACCTTAAAAGCAAGGTGGCATCATTTTACAGGCACGCAGCTGCAAAAAACTGAACAGCATACATATACCGCAGGGCAGCCTGCGGTTTTTTATTTTCCCGGCAAACGCAAAAGGCACTTCTGACAAACATTGCAGAAGTGCCTTTCATTAGATGGTAAAGTATAAAAAAGAATTGAATACAAATTAAGCTTTAATGTATATCCTTATAAAGCCCGATATATAATTCAGCCGACTTCTTCCAGCTGAAATCCTCTTTAAGGGCTTTGGTAACAAGCGCGCCCCATTTTTTCTTATCGTCATACAGGCTTCTTGCACGTACAAGTGCATCAAGCATATCATGGGCGTTATAAGTCTTGAAAGTAAAGCCGTTGCCGCTGCCGTCAGGCTCGCCGGCATCCTTTATGCTGTCACGAAGGCCGCCGGTTTCACGGACGATCGGGATAGTGCCGTATCTTAAAGCAATCATCTGAGCAAGGCCGCAGGGTTCACTCTGTGAAGGCATAAGGAACATATCAGCACCTGCATATATCTTTCTGGAAAGTTCGGGGATAAAGCCTATCTTCAGCCCTACCCTGTCGGGATAGCGGTAGTGCATTTCGTTGAAGAAATCTTCATATATCTTTTCGCCTGAACCTAAGATAGCAAACTTATAGCCTATCCTTATGATATCCTCAAAAACATACTTGATAAGGTCAAGCCCCTTATGCGAAACAAAGCGTGTAACGATACCTACGATAGGTTCATCACCCTCGGCAAGGCCGAGTTCTTTGATAAGGTCTTTCTTACAATACGATTTGCCGGCCTTGCTCTTGGCGCTGTAATGACGTGCGATATTAGGATCAGTCTGCGGATCATAGACCTCCTGATCTATGCCGTTTAAAAATCCGCAGAGCTTGTACTGCTTGTCCGCAAGTGCCCTGTCAAGCCCGTGAGAATACCACGGATCAAGTATTTCCCATGCATAGCTGGGCGAAACAGTAGTGATCTTATCGCTTACTTCGATTGCTGCTTTCATAAAGTTTACATCGCCATCGTATGAAAGAAGGTCGGTATGGTAAAGCGGGATGCCCATGAGATCACCGATAAGTTCAAGCCCATACTGCCCCTGATACTGGATATTATGGATAGTAAAGACAGTCTTTATATCTTCATACCCGGGCTGATAGCGATAGAAAATATCGTAGTAGACAGGCACAAGAGCCGTCTGCCAGTCGTTTGCATTTATAACGTCGGGCTTAAAGTCGATATAATGCAGAAGTTCAAGCACTGCACGCGAGAAGAATATAAACCTTTCAGCGTCATCATAGAAACCGTAAAGGCCATTGCGCATAAAGTAGTATTCATTGTCGAGCAGGTAGTATGTAACGCCCTTGTACACGCCGACAAACACGCCGCAATACTGGTTTCTCCATGCAACGGGGACTGTAAAGTTGGTGAGATACTGTAGTTCGTCTTTAAGTTCCTGCCTTATCTGGCTATAATAGGGTATAACCACGCGGCAGTCATGGCCTGCTGCGTTGATAGCGCGCGGCAGAGAGCCTGCAACATCTGCAAGGCCGCCCGAAGCGGCGTAAGGCAGCGCCTCACTTGCTGTGTAAAGTATATTCATAAAAACATTTCCCTCCTTTATACAAAACAAGCCCAAACTGTTTTCGCTTGGGCTTGCGGGATATTCACATCAGAGAGATGCGCCCTTTCCTACATACATAGGATATTCCGGCGAGCTTGTAAGAAGCTTGCCCTTGCCTACTGCAACGTTCTTATCCGTGATGACATAGGACATCTCAGCGTTATCGCCTACAACAGTATCCTGCATAAGAATACAGTTTCTCACCTTTGCACCCTTGCCGACTTTAACACCGCGGAACAGGATAGAGTTTTCAACTTCACCCTCAATAATGCAGCCGTCTGCGATAAGTGAATTCTTAACATCACAGTTAAGATCATACTTAGCAGGTGCGTTATCCCTTATCTTTGTATAGATACCCTTCTTAGGCAGGAAAAGCTGTCTGGAGTTTTCAGGCTCCAAAAGCTGCTGATTAGCCTTGAAGTAGCTGCCTATACTGCTGATCTTGCTGAAGTACCCTTCATATTCATAAGCCATAATTTTAAGTTCGTTGACCTTACCCTGAAGTATATCCTTCTCAAAGCTTAACAGTCCCCTTGCAAAAGAGTCCTGAACAAGATCGATAAGAAGATCTTTCTTTATAACGAACATATTGAGCGAAGCTGTGCAGGTGCCGCTGAGTTCAGGCATTATTAGCACGCTCTTGACATTCTTGTTTTCATCAGTATTCAAAACTGTTGAAAGAGCTATCTCCTCGCTTGTATAGTTACCTGTATGGGAAACTACTGTAATATCCGCGCCTGTCTTTATATGCTGTTCGATTATCGGCTTATAGTCCATATTTGTAACTATATCGCAGTCTGAAAGAACGACATAGTCAGCAAGTGTATGCTTGATAAAGCTGAGTGCGCCGTAGAGAGCTTCTATCCTTCCCCTGTAGAGCACGCTGCCCTCATTGCCGAACGGCGGGAGGATATAAAGGCCTCCCTTTTTGCGGGCAAGATCCCACTCCCTTGCAGAGCCGAGGTGGTCAAGAAGCGACTGATAGTTTGATTTTGTGATAACACCGACAGCCGTGATCCCGCTGTTTACCATATTTGAAAGCGGGAAGTCTATAAGGCGGTATCTGCCGCCGAAAAGGATAGATCCCATAGTTCTGTGCTTTGTCATCTCGCCCATTGTCATATCATGCATATTAGCAAAAACAAGACCTAAAACATTACCCATATTTACGTTCATTCTAACTCACCTACCATTAAATATTTTCAGAAATGATCTGCTTGGGTGCAACATTCGCGCCGTCGGAAACGTTTATATTGTGGCCGACAACCGCAACGCCCCACTCGTCCTTATTCTCGATCGTTTCAGGTCTTGCACCGATCTGTGCATTTTCGCCGACTACTGAGTTTTCACCTACTATTGCATATTCAACCTTAGCGCCCTTTTTGATAACACAGCCCGGCATTAGGATCGAGTCAAGTATCTCTGCGCCTTCCTCTACCACAACGCCGTCGGATATCATAGAAAACTCGACTGAGCCGTCTATAACGCAGCCCTCTGTTACCATTGAATTCTGTATCTTGGCATTTTTACCGATACTCTGCGGGGGCATAGCGGGGTTACGTGAATAGATCTTCCATGCGGGATCATAGAGGTCTATCGGGATATTGGGGTTGATAAGATCCATATTGGCTTCCCAAAGGGAATCTATAGTACCAACGTCCTTCCAGTAGCCGTCAAAACGGTAAGCGACAAGCTTTTCGCCTGCTTCACGCATATCGGGGATAATATTCTTACCGAAGTCCTTGGAAGCTTCCTTGTCATTTTCATTCGCGATAAGGTATTCCCTGAGTTTTTCCCATGTAAAGATATAAATACCCATTGATGCAAGAGTCGAACGCGGGTTCTTCGGCTTTTCCTCAAAATCAATGATATTATCGTTTTCATCAGTTATCATAATACCGAAGCGTGAAGCTTCCTCCTTGGGAACATCCAAAACTGCGATAGTGGCGGCAGCTTCCTTTTCCTTATGGAAGTCAAGCATCTTATTATAATCCATTTTATAGATATGGTCACCTGAAAGGATAACAACATACTCAGGGGAGTATCTCTCTATAAATGCAATATTCTGATAGATAGCATTAGCAGTGCCCGAATACCAGTCAGCACCGGATGCTTTCTGATAAGGCGGGAGCACGTGTACACCGCCATGAACCCTGTCAAGATCCCACGGCTGGCCGTTGCCGATATACTCGTTGAGCACGAGGGGCTGATACTGAGTAAGCACGCCTACAGTATCAATACCCGAATTGATGCAGTTTGAAAGAGGGAAATCTATTATCCTGTATTTTGCACCAAACGGAACTGCGGGCTTTGCCACTGTCTGAGTCAACGCATACAGACGGCTGCCCTGTCCGCCTGCGAGAAGCATTGCTACACATTCTTTTTTGTTAAACATTAATATTCACCCACCAAATTTATTTTTATTTGTCAGCTTTCTTAGCTGTTTTTGACGATTTCTTTGCTGTATTTTTTTTAGTACCGCCCGAAGCCTTTTTTCGCTGTGCCGACTTCTTCACTGTGAAATACATTACCGAGAAAGCAGGGATATCCACGCATATACTCTGCTCAAAGCCATGCATAGGTGTATCGACACTCTTGACTGTGCCGTTTGTCATCGGCGATCCGTCAGGAGATGCAGAGTTGAACACCTCTGTATAGCTGCCCTTATAAGGGACACCGAAGCAGTAGGATTTTCTTTCAACAGGAACGAAATTGCAGACGGTTATGACTTCATTCTTCTTTTCATCAAAGCGCCTGAAAATGATGATAGACTGTTTATAGTCATCATTAGCTATCCAGCTGAAGCCGCCCCAGCTGAAATCATCCTCCCAGAACTGCGGGTGGTCAAGATAGAACTTATTGAGGTTTTTAGAAAACGCATGGAAGTTCCTGTGGTTTTCATACTCATCTATCATAAACCATTCAAGGCTGTTTTCATAATCCCACTCCCTGAACTGTGCAAACTCGCTGCCCATAAAGAGAAGCTTCTTGCCGGGGTGTGCCATCATATATGTAAGGAAAAGCCTTGCCTGTGCAAACTTCTGGTCGGTATCGCCGTACATTTTATTGATAAGCGAACCTTTACCGTGTACGACTTCGTCATGCGATATCGGCAGAATGAAATTCTCTGAAAAAGCATAGAAGAACGAGAAAGTAAGCATATCGTGGTGGAAAGCCCTGTGGATAGGATCCATAGCCATATACTTGAGCATATCGTTCATCCAGCCCATATTCCACTTGAAGTTGAAGCCAAGACCTCCGTCGCTCGTAGGCTTAGTTACCATAGGCCAAGCTGTTGATTCCTCAGCGATCATAAGCGAACCCGGGTTTCTTGCAAAAACATTTTCATTAAGCTTTTTGAAAAACTCGATGGCTTCAAGGTTTTCATGCCCGCCGTAGACGTTAGGTGTCCACTCGCCCGCCCTTCTGTCATAATCGAGGTAGAGCATAGATGCCACGGCGTCAACCCTAAGCCCGTCGACATGGTACTGCTCTATCCAGTAAAGTGCATTTGATATAAGGAAAGACACAACTTCATTCTTGCCGTAATCAAACACCCTTGTCCCCCATGCGAGGTGATCCCTCTTTTTAGGATCAGCATATTCATAGACACAGCCGCCGTCAAATTCATAAAGGCCGGCTTCGTCCTTCGGGAAATGTGCGGGCACCCAGTCAAGGATAACGGAAATCCCCGCATTATGGAACTTATCCACCATTTCCTTAAATTCATCAGGCGTACCGAACCTTGAAGACGGGGCATAATACCCTATACCCTGATACCCCCACGAACCGTCAAACGGAAATTCAGCAAGCGGCATAAATTCTATATGGGTATATGACATTTCTTTAAGGTACGGGATAATGCTGTCAGCAAACTTAGGATAGCTGAAATACTTGCCGTCCTTACATTCCTTCCATGAATTGAAGTGGACTTCATAGATATTCATAGGGCTTTTATAAACGTTCTTGGCCGTCTTTTCCTTCTGCCACTGTGAATCCTTCCACTTATAGTCTGATTCATATATTTTTGTTCCTGTTGACGGCTTTACTTCCATATGTGTACCATACGGATCGGCCTTCATATGAAGCTTACCGTCACAGCCGTCTATTGCATATTTATATGTATCATACTGTTTAAGACCTGTCTTGAAGATCTCCCAGACCTCAGTATCCGCTATTTTTTCCATAGGATCTGCCTTTTCATCCCAGTCATTGAAATCGCCGACAAGTGAAACCGCTTCGGCATTAGGTGCCCATACACGGAAAAAATGACCTTTCACGCCATCCTTCTCACCCTTATGGCAGCCAAAGAAACGGTAAGCCTCAAAATTGTTCCCCTGATGGAACAAATGCAGAGGAAGCGCATAATCCTGCGCGATATCTTTTATCATGTCTATACAGACCTCCTCACTGTTTATAAGATGCGATAAAGGTAAATTAATTAACAGAAAATAAACATATTTCGCATAATACACCAATACCGCTATATATATTTTAATCTTTTTTGAGAGATTTTGCAATAGTTTTAGTAGTTATTCTCAATATCTCACATATTTAAACATTCACGCTTGTGAACTTTGCACAAAGATTTTGAACAAATTTTTGAGCCTTTGGGATAAATACAGAATAATTCCACAATTCAGGCCTCAGATTTATAAAAAAGCACAAGGATTTTTACAGTATTTTCTAAGCTTTGCCTATCATTATCACTGCGAGGGTTATATCGTCGGTTATCTCACCGCCGAAGCTTTTTACTGCCTGCTCGCCTATCATACGGCTTGCCTTATCGGCGCCCGAAAGGCTTGCCCGTTCAAGAAGTTCGGAATTATCTGTAATGATACTCTCGTCCACACCGTCGGTGGCAAGGATTATCATATCGCCCGCATTTATTCGCTGGGTAGTCATCTCGGGTTCACATCTGTCAAGTATACCTGCGGGCAGTGAACTGCTGCCTATCCTGATAATACTGCCCTCACGGTAGATATAGGAAGCCGCCGCGCCCGCCTTCAAGAAGCAGGCGGAACGTGAGAAAAGGTCAAGCCGCAGCATATCGACTGTCGAGAATGATTCGTCCCAGCCTTTGACACAAAGCGCTGAATTTACAAGGCGCTCCGAGCACCCCATAGACACACCCGAAGTGACAAGGCGTTTTAACAGGCTAACGGTAAACATAGAATCAAGCCTTGCTCTCTCCCCCGTACCCATACCGTCGGAAAGGAGGACATAGCGTTCGCTTTCTGTAACAGTAAGGGTTTCAAGGGTATCGCCGCAATACTGTCCGCCTTTGCAGGAAGCCTGAAAATAAGCTATAGATGCTTCAAGCTCAGGCTTTTCGGTGAAGATAAGGCGTGTGACTTTGCCAAGTACATTTATGCTCGGAAGTTCCATATCGCATTCCATAATATTTGACAGCCGCAGGGTAAGGCGGAGGATATCGCTTTTAAAGCTGCCGTTTACAAAAGCCTCGGCATAGCGTCTGCCGACTTCGTTTTTATAAACGCACACCCTTGCACCACGACAGCCGCTGACTTCAAACAGTTCCTTCACACGGGCGGAAAGGTGCTCATCCACTTCCTTGATCCTGCCGACACGGGCTGACATATCACACAGGAGCTGTTCCATTGTAATTAGCTGTTCCGACAGGAATTTACGCATACTTGCAGCACTCTTGTTGCAGGCACGTTCAAAATCAAGCTCGTCCGAGCAATTGTCAAAAGCCGTCATAAGCGCGGCAGGTTTTGTGCAGGCCGGGAGATACGTTTTTACGTCTTCGTTATTCAATGTGCCGTAGCTTTTATGAAGCTTTTCAAGCACACCCATTGACACAGCTGTTTTTGATGCGGATTTCTTAAAGCAAAGTTCAAACATCTCGCACCGTGAGCAAAGTGAACTTTCAACGCGCTTTGATATACTTTTAGGTCTGCGGCGGCTTTCTATCTTAACAGATATAAGGTCGATTTCCTTTCTTATGTCGTGTATGGTCCTTGATGCAAAATCAAGCCTTGCCGAAGCCGTCTGCCCGACAAGGTCAGCTGTGCTTTTTGATGTTGTAAGAAGCGAACGGCTGACACTCAAAAGCTCGTCAGGCAGGGCGATATTTATCATAACGCCGAGTGCTAAATCCCAGAACATCACAAAGGTATCGCTGTTGATTCCGACTGCCGTAAGGCTGACAAGGGAAGATATCATAAACGAAGCATACATAGCCGCATTGCCAAGCCCTGCGACCGCACCGCAGATAAGGCCTGACGAAGCCATGATCAATGTATTGCCGGCAAGGAAAGGATCTGAAAGAACAACACCGCAGGCTGTGAGCACGCCAATAAGAGCACCGCCGAGGGCGCGGTATTTCCTTGCAAAATGCAATAGCACGACTGTGCCTGCAATACGCCCGGGGTTTAGCGGAAGCGGTACCGAAGACAGAGTGCATATGCACATAACAAACAGCACAGACAAAAACACACCGCTTGCCCCGCTTATACGAAGCGAGTGTGTGACTGAAAACTCGTCGGCGATACTTGCAAACATAAATACAAGGCAGGCACAGATGACCGAATCGGTCATAGCAAAAGCCACAGCATATCCGCCGCCGCCAAGCCCGACGGTGTATGCACAGTTTATAAGCAGCATAACAAAACACGCCGCAGCACTGAGCAATGCGGGTTCAAAAAACCTGTGCCTGCGAAGCAGCGGGAAAAGTGCCCCGACGATAAGAACCGCACAAAGCTTGGGCACGCCCACAGAAAGCGTACCTGAAACAAGATAATACAAAAGTGAGCCTGCAAACGCGACAGGCGCAAACCTGCCTGCACCTGCACAGGCGCACACGCACAAGGAACACGGCACGCCGAGTATTTTTGCACCCGCACACACAAAGCCCACACAGAAGCTTATAAATGCAGGCAGATATCTTTTTGTGATACGGGCTGTTTTCACACCGCTGATAGTCCTGACCTTTAACATTCCTGTCACCGCCAAAAATTAGATTTGCAGGGGTAAACCCCCGAGCAAATCTATGATAGCATATAAAAAGCAGGAAAAATGTCAAAACGGATATATTAAGGCAACACGCTTTTAAGGCATTCGCAAAAACGGATAAGTTCGTCCATTGAAAGCGCTTCGGGGCGGCATGCTGGCGGCAGCGATGCCATGTCGATCGCTTTTGCACAAAGTGCTTTATCAAGCCCTAAAGCGGAGGAAACTGAGTTGCAAAGTGTCTTTCTCCTCTGGGAAAAGGCGGCACGTACAGTCTTGAAGAAGAAAGCTTCGTCGGTGACACCCGAGGGGGTATTTTCCCTTATGTCAAAACGGATAACACAGCTGTCAACATTAGGTGAAGGCATAAAGCTGCCCCTTGAAACATTAAAAAGAAGCTTAGGTGTCGAATAATAATTCACAGCGACAGTGACCGCCCCCATATCACGTGTACCGACTTTCGCAAGGAGCCTTGTGCCGGCCTCCTTCTGCACCATAACGGTGACAGATCTTATTCTGAGCCTGCTTTCAAGAAGCATCATTATGATCGGTGAAGTGATATAGTATGGAAGGTTAGCGCATACTACGACATCAAGGCCTTCAAACTCCTCACTGATAAGCGCTTTAAGGTCAACATTCATAATGTCGCCGATAATAAGCTTAAAGTTATCATACTCTGCAAGTGTTTCTTCAAGCACAGGGGCAAGGCGCTCGTCTATCTCAACAGCGACGACTTTTTCGGCACGCTTGCAAAGCTCGTTTGTAAGCACTCCTATACCTGTGCCTATCTCTATCACACCTACGCCTTTGCCCGCACCGCCCTGCTCAGCTATTTTAGGGCAGACCGTCGGGTTTACAAGAAAATTCTGACCAAGCGCCTTTGAAAACGTAAAGCCGTGGCGGGACAGAAGCTCTTTTACTGTTTGTATATTTGAAAGATTTTCCATATTATTCTCCCTTACAGATGATCTGTATTTAATTTTAACAGACTATGAAAAGATTGTCAATAAGCAATTATGAATATAAACCGTGAAGATGTCAAGAATAACTTAAGAAGGGCGGTGATGAAAATGTTCAGGAACAGAAACGAAAGCTTTGACATTCCGCTTGGTCTTTCTATGGCAATGGCACAGAACCCGTCTGTATTTGAAGTGTTTGAAAGCCTCGATAACGAAGAAAGAAAAAGCCTTGCAGGGCTGCAAAGCAGAGAAAGCGCAGACCTTACAGGGCGGATAAGAGGGATATATCCCCTTTCGGACAGCTTCGGACGGACAAGAATGCTGTGAAAGCGGCGCATTAGTAAATATATACAATAGCGCCCCTTAATTGAACAAGAAATTTTATTTCTTTATGTGTTGAAAATTCATATTTTTTAATGTATAATAGTAGTATACGATATTGCGCGGGAGGATATTCGGATATGAAGAACACATATTTGGCTCTGGAATATCTGCGTTCATGCTTGAATATGGGTGTGGGCTTTGCTTTTTGCGCGAAAAATCCAGTAAAATGACTGCAACGGGTATAGTTGCAGTTTTTTGATTTTTGAAAAAGTGAGGAAATGCAAATGAAAAAGGTTGCAATTATCATGGGTTCCGACAGTGATTACCCTGTGGTAAAAAACGCGGCAAGCACTTTAAAGAGCTATGGCGTTGAATTTGAAGTACACGTAATGAGCGCACACCGTTCGCCCGAAATGGCGGCGGAGTATGCTAAAAGCGCAAAGGCAAACGGTTTTGGAGTGATCATATGCGCGGCAGGCATGGCGGCACACCTTGCGGGTGTTGTGGCGGCGCACACGACTCTTCCCGTAATAGGTATACCCTGCAAGGGGGCAAACTTTGACGGGCTTGATGCCTTGCTTGCAACAGTGCAGATGCCAAGCGGCATACCTGTAGCAACTGTGGCGGTAGACGGCGCAAAGAACGCGGCTATACTTGCAGTACAGATGCTTGCACTTAGCGATGACAGGCTTGCT
>CACZFN010000028.1 GCA_902780505.1 uncultured Ruminococcus sp.
ATGTGATATAATAGCAATCGCGATTTTTAGCGAAAGGACTTTGAACAGCTATGAAAAATGCAACAGTGTTTTTGATAAGCACAGACGAAAAAACAAGTAAGAATCTAAGTGAGCAGCTTACCGGCAGCGGTCAGGCGGTTTCCAGGTGCAAGCAGACATTCGGAGACATTTACAGCGAGATAAATGTGACCGAGCCTGAGATACTGCTGCTCGGCGAATGGGAGGACAGTGATAAGACAAGCAAGATAGTTAAAAAGCTTAAAGACATGGAAAAAGCGCCGGAAGTTATAATTATAACCGACAAGTACACCCCTGACAAGACAAATTATTTAAGCTGCGGGGCAGCAGGTGTGATCCCAAAGCGGACCTCAGCAGCAGAGATCATAAGTCTTGCAAGGCGAGTAAAGCGCAGGGCATCGCAGGGCACTGAAAAGAGCACAGGTGTAAGCTTAGAGCTTGAGCTTTACAGCAGGATAAGCAGGATACTTATAGAGCTTGGAATAACGCCGCGATACACAGGCTACGATTACATACGCGACACCATAAATCAGGTAATACACGATCCTTATCATTCAAAAGGGATATCCAAAAACATCTACCCGATCATCGCCAAAATGCATGGGATAAACTCAGCGGGGATAGAGCGCAGCATAAGAACAGCTATTGAAAAAAGCTGGGACAGGATCCCTGACGAAACAAAAGAGAAATACTTCGGGGTAAATCTTATGCAGTTTAATGCACACCCGACAAATTCCGAATACATATACATTCTGGCCGACTACATATCCTTGCAGCTTAAAATGGAACAAGGAAAGCTTTAAGGCAGCACGAAAAGCCTGCAAGTGTTTTGCAGGCTTATTTATATATCAGACGCCCCGCCGAGCCAAACGCTCCCCGATACTGCTCGCAAGGGGAATGTCTGTTATTAACAGTATATGCCCCTGCACTTTTTATGACAAAACACAAAAAAGCGGATACTATATAGATATCCGCTTTTAATATATTCAGTTCAAACTGTGCTTAGTACACAGGACTCACTCCTAAATAAAATTTCAACCTGTACCGCATTTGGTACCTGACTTAGCTTTCGGGTGGACTCACTCCTATCTATCAAATATTAGTTAACGTGCATTTAATCCTTACTGTCATATGCACCACTCCCAAAAGAATTCAGATTTATTTAAAAGTAAAATTCACATAGCCATTGGAATTATTTCCTTTCAGATCATTTTTCATCAGCTTGCATACTTTCAAGCCATGGGAAACAGTCCTTTCACAAGTTATTTAATTCCTAAAATACAAATTGCTATGCCATCGGACTCAAACCTTTCGATAAATTTTGTTCCTATGCGCCAGAACATCATCGGCGCGAAGCTGAATTTCTCGGCGGACTCACCCCTATCTTTCAGATTTTCAGAAGCCTTTGGCTGACAAGAATTTTCATAGCAGCCACTCCCTTTCAAGAAATTCATTTTATCAAAACTCTTCACAAAGTCTGAAGACTCAGATCAAACAGTGTGTGTAAGGTCTAAGGTTTACATTGGATTCACCTATTTCGTTATAATCTCAAAACCTCACCAAAATGTCCCATTGGACTCACTCCTTAAATAAAGATATTCGTATAAACTCTCAAGCTGATCATAACAATCAACCCCTTTATAAAAGTTACGAATAATATTCAGTTGTATAAAAAAGGACCGACAAATCCTTGATTCTGAGCACCCCGCATCATAAACAATGTGTAAGGCAGCTGTTGAAGGACTCGGCAGTCGGACTAAATTCTTATCATTAACTTGGGTAAGCTGGTCTTTAATCCAGGTCTTAAAACCCCACTCTCAAAACCGTCCTAAAAGCCGAGCCTTCGGATGCTCTTTGGTTCTAAATTGTCCATTGGCTCAAACTCCTTTCGATAGATTTAAAGTATATGAACGGGACCTTGACAGACTTTTCAATTTAAGTGTACCCACTTCTGTCAAAAGCCTTGATCCGATCTACTTTAGACAGGTAAGGGAAATATACGTTACCGGAGGCTTTTGCTAAAACCCCTTGGGCCTCTGACCGCCGAAGAACTTATGCTTACCGTCCGACCTCTCCCGAGCGACTCCCGACTGTTCTTTGGTTTAGCCCCTTTCCTCTTTCCTTGAACTTAGTATAGCACACTTTTTGTAGTTTGTCAATAGTTTTTTTCAACTTTTTTGCATATTTTTTATTTAACATTTCTTTTACAAACTCCGCTTGACTTTTGTTTATAATTGTAGTATAATTATATTATTGCAGTGCTTGAAATGTTTTTTGGGCGCTGCAAAGCTTTATATAAGGAGCTGATCAGAATGAGTGAAGAATACAGGCCGGATCTTTATTCCCTTACTGACGAAGACGGCAAGGAACAGATGTTTGAACTGCTTGATTCAATGGAGTACGAGGGTGAAACTTATTATGCGCTGACACCATACTATGAAGACGGTGATGAAGCGTTGCAGGACGATGGCGCTGTTGTTATTCTAAAAAGCGAATACGAAGGCGACGAGGAAATGATGGTCACAATTGAAGACGACGAGGAATATGACCGTATCGGGAACATTTTCATTGAAAGAATAAATGCCATGTTTGATTTTGACGACGAAGACGAAGACGAATAAGCAGTGCCATTATAATATACAAAATTTAGGACAATTATTTGTTAAGAATTGACATTGATAAATCTGCTTGTTTGTGGTATACTGATAATAGTTACAAAGCAGACAACTTTCTGCCTTGTCCGATCAAGCACAGACATTATGATCCAACACTTTATTAATGGGAACCGGGTGATCTCCGGCGGTGGATTGCAGACCTCCCGACCGTGACCGTCCATTTGGGCTGATTACGGCTACGGACGAAGGGAGCGTGAAGACGCTGGGCTGGTACCCACCTGCTTGTACGCGGGTTTTATTTTTCTGTGCCGCGGCTGGGCGGTTAGATATTATTAAGCGAAAGCTTAAAGGGGCTGTTGCACTTGCAGCAGCCCCCTTTTTATAAATAAACCGATCAAAGCCCCGTGCATACGCACAGGGCTTTTTTCTTATCAGTCGATCTCGACCATTATCTTCTGGTCATTTCTTGAAGCGGAAGCACGCATAACAGTTCTTATAGCCTTTGCTATCCTGCCCTGCTTGCCGATCACCCTGCCCATATCGTCGGGTGCAACGTGTAGGTGGAAAACTATTATCCCTTCTTCGTTGGGCTCGTCCTCTACTACCTCTACAGCGCTCTTATCCTCAACAAGTTCGCTTACTATCGTTTCTAAAAGTTCTTTCATTATTCCGTACCTCTTTCTCCTGAAAAAATAAAAGCCTATAGCGCATCTTGCAGGATAGGTGCTATAAGCTCAGGCAGCCGTGTAATTAACAGGCGAAACGTACATAATGTACGCCGCCTAAAAATTACACAAATTACTTTTCGATCCTTTTAAGAAGCGCTTTGACTGTATCTGTGGGCTGTGCACCGTTTGCGATCCAGCTCTTTGCCTTCTCCTCGTCGATCTTGATAACGGAAGGCTCCTTAGTTGCGTCATAGTAGCCTATTTCTTCGATAAATCTGCCGTCTCTGGGATATCTTGAGTCAGCAACAACTATACGGTAGAAGGGCTTCTTCTTAGCGCCGAGTCTTCTCAGTCTGATCTTTACTGCCATTTTTATTCACCTCCGTAAAAATATTATGGTATATAACACAAAATGTGGTTATATCAGAAATTCATTCCGTTGCCGCCAAGTCCTTTAAGCAATGCAGCGCGGTTCTTCCTTGATTTTTTGCCGTGAAGGTTTCCGCCGATACCAAAGGATTTCATCATTTTCTTCATCTGTTCATACTGTTTAAGCAGCTGATTTACGTCAGAGACCTCGGTACCGCTTCCTGCGGCAATACGTCTTTTTCTCTTAGGATCAATTATCGAGGGCTTTCTGCGCTCGGCCTTGGTCATTGAATTGATCATAGCTTCGGTCTTTTTAAGCTGTTTCTCGCCCGCTTCCATCTGTTCGTCATTTATCTTATTTGCACCCGGAAGCATTCTGATGATACTGCGCATACTACCCATTTTCTGTATCTGCTTCATCTGTTCAAGCAGGTCGTTGAGGTCAAAGCCTTCAGAAGCCATTTTATCGGCAAGCTTCTTAGCATCTTCCGCATCAACAGTAGATGTCGCTTTTTCGATAAGTGTCAGCATATCGCCCATACCGAGGATACGAGACGCCATTCTTTCGGGGTGGAAGGGTTCAAATTCGTCAAGCTTTTCGCCCATACCGACGAACTTTATAGGCTTACCTGTAACAGAAAGCACTGAAAGAGCAGCACCGCCCCTTGTATCAGAGTCAAGCTTTGTAAGGATAACGCTGTCGATACCAAGCGCTTCATCAAACGAAGCTGCAACATTGACAGCATCCTGACCGGTCATAGCATCAACAACGAGCATGATCTCACTCGGCTCAGCGATCGCTTTAATGTCTTTAAGTTCCTGCATAAGTGCTTCATCAATATGCAGACGGCCTGCCGTATCTATGATCACAAGGTCATTTCCGTAATCCTTAGCGTGCTTTATGCCCTCTTTAACTATCTTTCTCGGATCTATCTGCCCCATTTCAAAAACGGAGACCTCTGCCTTTTCACCGACAACTTTCAGCTGTTCAATAGCCGCCGGCCTGTAAACGTCAGCAGCGATAAGCAGCGGGCGCTTGCCCTGCGCCTTGAAATATTTTGCAAGCTTTGCGGAATGTGTTGTTTTACCGCAGCCCTGAAGTCCGCACATCATTATGATACACGGCGGCTTACTGGGGAAGTTTATCTTTGAATTGGATTCCCCCATAAGGCTTATAAGTTCTTCGTTTACTATCTTGATGACCTGCTGACCTGGTGTAAGGCTTTTGAGCACCTCCTCACCGATACTTCTCTCGGTCACTTTACCTATAAAATCCTTAACTACCTTATAGCTTACATCAGCTTCAAGCAGTGCAAGCCTTACCTCACGCATTGCGGCCTTTACATCTGCTTCGCTCAGCTTTCCCCGGTTTTTCAGGCCTTTGAAAACATTACCGAGTTTTTCGGAAAGTCCCTCAAATGCCATAAGCGCTTACCCCCTTTATTCCTGTTCCTCACCTAAATCGGCAAGGTGGCGGTCTATATTCTCAAGTGTCTTTATGACCTTTTCGGCAATATTTCTGCCAAACGATACCTTTCTGCACTGTTCAAGTGCTTCAAGAGCATCACTCTTTATACTAAGAAGATCATTGACCTGTCGCTGTCTGTCTTTAAGTATGTTAAGCTTATTTTCAAAATCGTCAAGTGCGGCTTCACTTCTCTTGATACTGTCATGAACGCCCTGTCGGGATATACCGTACTGTTCACCTATCTCGGACAGGGAAAGGTCATCATTATAATAAAGATCCATTATCTCAAACTGCTTATCGGTAAGCAGGCAGCCGTATACATCAAGAAGTATACCGTATTCGAGATTTTTTGCCATAATAACGCCCCACCCCCGTGAAAGCCAAACATTGTGACCGTTTTGCTGTAAAGCTAACATACTTTACATTTAGATATTATATAACATTTTCCCACGCTTGTCAAGTGGTTTTTCACAAAAATTATTTGTTTACAAAATATTTGTATATTATAATTATTTTTTATGATAAAATATTAGTATCTATTGATATTGTTTTTTATGGGGTGAGATATAATGATAAAGCATCTTATTAAAAATGATAAGTATTCTCTTGAACTGCCTGCGCTTACACTTGGCACTGCAAATATTGACAGGCAGGACAATGATGAAGTTTACTTTGAGATACTTGACAAATACAAAGAGCTTGGCGGCACCTGCATTGACACAGCACGTGTTTACTGCAACTGGGTAGAAGGCGGCGACGGCGCAAGCGAACAGGTAATAGGCAGGTGGATGCAAAGCCGCAAAAACAGAAACGATACAATAATCTGCACCAAAGGCGGCCACCCGTATTTTACTGAAGAAGAAGTAATATCAAGGCTTTCCGAGCAGGATGTCCTTGATGACCTTGGCAAGTCGCTTGAAGCCTTGCAGACAGATTATACGGACATCTATATGCTGCACAGGGACGATACATCTATACCCGTAAGCGAAATAATGCCATACCTTGACAAGCTTGTAAAATCAGGCAGGGTACATATCTTAGGTGCTTCAAACTGGACTGCCGCAAGAATAGAAGAAGCAAACGCATTTGCCATAGATAACGGCATGACACCTTTTTCCGTAAGCCAGATAAATTACAGCCTTGCACATTCAAGTGCTGATATTTTAGGCGACGACACACAGGTAAGCATGGATATGAAGGAATATTCATGGTACAAAAAGCACAACTTTCCCGTTATGGCGTTTTCTCCGCAGGCTAAGGGATTTTTCTCAAAGCTTGCATCAGGGCAGAGTGCCACATACCAGTTAGAAAGCAGTTACGCAAGCACGGCAAACCTTGCAAGGCTCTCACGGGTAAAACGGCTTTCCGAGCAGACAGGGCACTCCCCTGCTGTTATAACGCTCGCATATCTTTCTTCGCAGCCTTTCCCGATATCAAGTGTGTTCGCTGTATCAAAGCTATGGCAGCTTGAAGAAGACATGACAGCGCAGGACATCCGATTTGACGAAAAAACTGTTGCATTTCTTGACAATATCATATGATAACAATAAAGAGGTATCACACTGCGGGATACCTCTTTCTATATTTTTATACAAGTTCAGCTTTTTCGGATCCAAGTGTGCACACCACTATCTCAAACGGATCGAACATTCTCAGAGTAGCACCGCTGTTTCCACACCCGCGGGATAGGATCATTTCACTGTTATTACTGTAATACTCTCCGCCTGTAAACTTCGGGAAAAGCCCCTGCCCCGGGGCATAGATCCCTTGATTAGTAAACGGCATCCTTATAAGCCCGCCGTGTGCGTGACCGCAGAACATAAGACATTTCTGAAAGCCTAAGCTTTCGGCGTCAGCTGTCATATCAGCAAAATCCTCCGGGTAGTGATGTATCCACAGAAGCGGCGTCTGCTTATCAGCACCTTCAAGTATTTCCGAAAGCATATTCTGTTCAAGGGGGTTACTTGTACCGATCAGTGTCAGCTTATCATTACCGCGTTCAAGTGTCACAGCTTTATTATCAAGAACAGTAACACCCGCATCTTCAGCACAGGTCATATAGCTGTCATACAGCCCCTCACCGAACACCCTTTGTTCATGGTTGCCGAAGCATAGATAACACGGCGCGATCGCCGAACACCTTTTAAAAAACCGTGAAACAACATTAATATCTGTAAAAGTTGAATCAACAATATCGCCCACTAAAAAAATATAATCGGGCGATACTCTTTCTATTTTATGTATCAGGTCATCTTCATAGAACCCGCCGTGGTTATGGTAATCGGTGACAGATACTATCTTCACGCCGTCAAATGCGGGCGGGACATTTTCGGCGGAATACTCAAAGCTTTCCGCCTCAATATAGTAGTTTGAATATATAAGCTCAGCCGCAAGAAGAACAAATACAGCGCATAATACCGAGATTACGGTCTTAGCCTTTTTGCTCAGACGCTTTTTTGTTTTTTCTGTACTCAAGATAGCCCTCCAGAATGATCGTAGCGGCGACTGTATCTACAACAGCCTTGCGCTTTTTGCCCCTTACATTAGTCTGATTAAGTATATTATGTGCCGAAACAGTCGTAGAGCGTTCATCCCACATATTCACAGGACATGGTGCTATCTCGCTGAGAAGACCGGCAAAATCTTTGCAAAGCTGAGCACGCGGACCAAATGAACCGTTCATATTCAGCGGAAGTCCTACAACTATCTCGCCCACTTCATATTGCTCTGCCATATGTGCTATCTTCATAGCAAGCATCTGCATATTGCGTTCCTCTATCGTACCGATAGGCGACGCTAAAAATTCGGTTCTGTCACAGACAGCAAGCCCTGTACGAGCCTGCCCGTAGTCAACTGCCATTATTTTCATGGTATCATTCCTTTATTCAAATATAAACTGAGTATACCACAAATCCGCAGGCAAGTCAAGAATAAGGCTTTCCCTTTTTATCGGGAAAGCCTCAGCTTGTCGCAAAACTTTGTTTTTGTAATACGCGCAAAACGAACTGAAAACTCAAAGGCTGTCCACGCCCTATTTCGGGGGCTTTCCGGTCGCCCCCGAACCCCTTCGGATATGCATTCACCAAAAAATACTGCTTTATCAACAGACTAAGGCTTTCCCTTTTTATCGGGAAAGCCTTATAAAGTTTAAAATGTTATATTTTTCAAAAACGCAAGAAGATCATCAGCCGAAGCACCTGTATCATATGAAAACACCTGATACTCATACCCATCGCTGCTGAGGGCTGCAAGCATTACAGCTTCGTCCTCATTTTCGAGGGTGTCGATAACCACTCCGTTTTGTTCATCAAGTTCAGATACGCTTGGCAGAGAGAACCCTTCTGACTTTGCAGCTTGTGAGTATTCTTTATCAAACATTTCATTTATATCCGCAAATTTGTCAAGCGTTATGCATATGCCGTAGTATTGTTTATTATATTCATAATACACATAATAGCAGTCAAGGTGAGTCGTACAATTCTTTTCTACTGCATTGCCGTTTACTACAGGGGTAAGTTTATCCGTTCCCAGTCCTGTTTTTCTTGAATAATATTCCCCCCACACGGAGTTTTTCATATCCGAAACACTGTCAAATTCTTCGGAATCATCAACATCAACATTTGTGCCATCCGAAGCCGCCGCTTTTTCAGCCTGTTCAATATAAAACGGGTTGTTCCTGACATTTTTGTATTCAAATTCCTCCTGGTCAGGCAAAGAACTGTCCTCGGTGCTGCTCTCGGTCACACTTTCAGTTGTGCTGCTTTCATCACTGCTTGTTTCATCACTGCTGCTTGTTGTGGAAGATGCCGATATCTCCTGTCCAGCCGTAGAACTGACAGCCGCTTCAGAGCTTTCCTCCTTAGCCGAACAACCCGCCAGTATAAAGCAGACGGAAAGCATAAGCAATAATTTTTTCATAGGTCATTATCTCCTTTTTATGTCCAAACTGGAATACATACAAATTTTACCACTTGCCTGTTTTAGAAAAGTAGAATATAAGTGAATAATATCCGAACTTATTTAAAACTGCCGGTGAATATGATAAGCGGCACAAAACATTGCTGCATATAACAATTACATACTTAACTGTTTGTGTAAAGTATATAGTTTTTATTAAGGGGGGCTTTTAATTTTACCAAAATGTAATTGACATAATATAATAAAATATGGTATAATAAGTTGATATATTATATGTAGGAGGCTGTAAGAATATGGCAATAGTTAAACTCTCGCCTGCTTTTAAGGATTACATCTGGGGCGGAACGAGATTAAGAGATGATTTTCAAAAAGACTGCGACTTTGATAAAATAGCAGAAAGCTGGGAGCTTTCCTGTCACAAGGACGGAGAAAGTGTTATAGCAACAGGTGAGGACAAGGGACTTACGCTTTCACAGTATATAGAAAAACACGGCAGAAGCATTCTTGGCAGTGACTGCGGGAAGTTTGAAAACTTCCCTATTCTTATAAAACTTATTGATGCCAAGGATAACTTATCAGTTCAGGTACACCCGAACAACGAATATGCACAGAGGGTTGAAGGCGAATACGGCAAGACCGAAATGTGGTATGTTGTAGACTGTGACGAAGGAGCAGAGCTTCTTTACGGGTTTAAGAAAGAAATATCAAAGGACGAATTTGCAAGCAGGATAGCTGACAATACTCTCTTGGAGGTAACGCAGAACGTCCCTGTTCACAAGGGCGATGTATTCTTTATTGAAGCTGGTACACTGCACGCTATCGGCAAGGGCATACTTATCGCCGAGATACAGCAGAATTCAAACACCACCTACCGCATTTACGATTACGGCAGAGTCGGCAAGGACGGCAAGCCGAGAGAACTTCATGTTGAAAAGGCAAAAGACGTTACTTCACTTGCGCCGGCAAAGCAATACCCCGACACACCCGTCAAGCAGTTTGACGGCTACACAAAAAAGCTTATGGCAAGCTGTGAGTATTTTACGACTTTTGTACTTGATGTACAAAGCAAGGCTGTCCTTGAAGCTGACGACAAGAGCTTTAACAGTATCCTTATATTAGACGGCGAGGGTACAGTCACGGGCAAGGATACAGTCAGCTTTAAAAAAGGTGATAGCATATTCATAACAGCAGGCACAGGCAGTTATACAATTGACGGCAGGTGCAAGGCAATACTTACAACAGTATGATCAGGGGTGTATAAGATGGACAAGAAAACATCTTTATCCGTAATAAGCCCTGCATTTGCAGCGTTTGCTTACCTATGTGCGGCACTTATCGCGGACAACAGAAATGTAAGGCGGGTATTCTCGGTAATGTGCGGACTTATGTCGGGCGTATGCATAAGCGAGCTGTTTTTATACTTAAATAAAAATGAAGCGGAGGAACAATAATAATGAAATACTACATAGGCATTGATTTAGGCGGGACAAACATCAAGGCAGGCGTTGTAGATGAGGATTTCAGAATAATCGCAAAGGCAACCTGCAAGACAAACCTCCCCCGCCCTGCTGAGGACATATGCAGGGATATGGCGGAAGTTGCAAAACAGGCCGTCAGGGAAGCAAAACTTACACTTGACGACATCGAAAGTGTAGGCATCGGCACGCCGGGTATCGCAAACAGCAAAAGCGGCGTTATAGAGTATTCAAACAATTTAGGGTTCAAAAACTTCCATGTTGTTGAACTTATGAAAACTTTCATCGACAAGCCGTGTTTTGTAGAAAATGATGCAAACGCTGCGGCATACGGCGAGTTCGTTGCGGGCGCTGCAAAAGGTGCGAATAATGCAGTATGCATAACACTTGGCACCGGTGTCGGCGGCGGTATAATCATTGACGGGAAAATATATTCGGGCTCAAACTTTGCAGGTGCAGAGATAGGTCACACAGTTGTTGATCCGAACGGCCCTATGTGCACCTGTGGCAGAAAGGGCTGCTTTGAAGTATTTTCCTCCGCTACAGGTCTTATCAGAATGACTAAGGAAGCTATGGAAGAAGACAAGACTTCTGTTATGAACAAGATGAGCGAAGAAATGGGAAAGGTTTCCGCAAGGACAGCTTTCAACGCTATGCGTGAAGGCGATAAAGCGGGAAAGGCAGTTGTAGACAAATACATAAAGTATTTAGCGCTCGGCATAACAAATACGATCAATATATTCCAGCCGGATATACTGTGTATAGGCGGCGGTGTATGCAACGAGGGTGATCCGCTTCTTCTGCCGCTTAAAGAACTTGTGGCAAAGGAAGTTTACACAAGGGACAGCGACAAAAACACTGAAATAGTTATCGCAAAGCTTGGAAATGATGCAGGTATAATAGGTGCGGCTTTCTTAGGACTTAGTCACAACCAATAAAAATTAATAAAGAGGGTTAGTATTATGGAAAAAAACTATTTTTGTGAAGGGGCAGACAAAGCCCCGCAGAGGTCACTTTTCAATGCGCTCGGTATGACAAAAGAGGAAATGAACAGACCGCTTGTCGGCATAGTTTCCTCCTATAATGAAATAGTTCCGGGGCATATGAATATCGACAAGATCGTTGAAGCTGTAAAGCTCGGTGTGGCTATGGCAGGGGGAACACCTGTCGTATTCCCTGCTATAGCAGTATGCGACGGCATAGCTATGGGACATCAGGGAATGAAATATTCGCTGGTGACACGCGACCTTATTGCAGACTCTACAGAATGTATGGCGCTTGCACACCACTTTGATGCACTTGTCATGATACCAAACTGTGACAAGAACGTTCCCGGCCTGTTGATGGCGGCGGCGAGGGTAAATGTCCCTACAGTTTTCGTATCGGGCGGTCCTATGCTTGCAGGCCACGTTAAAGGCCGCAAGACTTCGCTGTCTTCAATGTTTGAAGCTGTCGGTTCCTACAATGCAGGCAAGTTCACGCTTGATGATGTTGATGAATTTGAAAACAAGGCTTGTCCTACCTGCGGTTCCTGCTCGGGTATGTATACAGCAAACTCAATGAACTGCCTGACAGAAGTTCTCGGCATGGGACTTCGCGGCAACGGAACTATCCCTGCTGTTTATTCGGAAAGGCTAAAGCTCGCCAAACACGCAGGCATGGCTGTTATGGAACTTTTAAAGAAAAACATAAGGCCTCGTGACATTATGACTGAGGAGGCCTTCAAAAACGCTATCGCTGCTGATATGGCTCTTGGATGCTCGACAAACTCCATGCTGCACCTGCCGGCTATCGCACACGAATGCGGGATAGACTTAAACCTTGAACTTGTAAACGAGATAAGCGAAAAAACACCTAACCTGTGCCACCTTGCACCGGCAGGCCCGACTTATATGGAGGATCTTAACGAAGCAGGCGGCGTATATGCTGTGCTTAAAGAACTGCTTGACGCAGGCCTTATAAACGGTGACTGCCTGACCGTAACGGGTAAAACTGTTGCAGAGAACGTAGCAGGCGCCGTAAACAAGAACCCTGAAATAATCAGACCTATTGACAACCCGTTTATGGCAAACGGCGGTATCGCAGTGCTCAGGGGCAATCTTGCACCTGATACCTGTGTTGTAAAACGTTCTGCTGTGGCACCTGAAATGCTCAAGCACGAAGGACCTGCAAGGGTATTTGACTGCGAGGAGGATGCTATAGCTGCCATAAGGGGCGGCAAGATCGTTGCAGGCGACGTTGTTGTTATCCGCTATGAAGGCCCGAAGGGCGGCCCCGGTATGCGTGAGATGTTAAACCCCACATCAGCAATCGCAGGCATGGGACTTGGTTCTTCGGTCGCACTTATTACAGACGGGCGCTTCAGTGGGGCTACAAGGGGCGCATCTATCGGACACGTATCCCCTGAAGCAGCACTCGGCGGCAATATTGCTCTTGTTCACGAGGGTGATATCATAGCCATAGACATCAATGCACACAGCATTGAGCTTAAAGTAAGCGACGAAGAACTTGCTAACAGGCGTAAGGAATGGACACCGAGAGAGCCGAAGATCACAACCGGATACCTTGCAAGGTATGCTTCACTTGTTACTTCGGCAAACCGCGGAGCTGTCCTTGAAATCAAAAAATAAAATGAAAGGGAGAATGTTACAATGAAAAAGGTAATTGGTACTATCCTCGGTCTTATCTTTGTAGTTGCTGTTGTTTGCGGCATTGTTGTCGGCACTTATGTATTCAAGCAGCCTTCAAGAGAGGGTGATTCAAGAGCGTTCATCAACGGCCCGTGGTATACCGAATTTGACAAGGAAGAAGGCAAAGGCATAGTATTTGACTTTGACAAGTCGGGCGAATTCACACTGCACTACTACACAAAAGAGGGTGAATACGACAAATTCAGCGACGATGACGTTATCGCAAAGGGTTACTTCAAGGTTGACCAGGATGACAAGAAGATAAAGCTTCTTATAACACCTGATTATCTTGAGCAGGATATCGTAAAGTTTGATTACAACCTGCATTTCTTTACAAACATCAAGTATCAGGATCTTGAATTCCAGATGAAGAAAAAGCACAGTGACGAGTCCCAGGATGATATCCCTGATCCTACAGTTAAGTTTATAATAGGCAAAAAGTCATATACACTTACACAGAAGCCTGATGACGTCGATGTATATAACTCCAAGGATATACAGTGGTAAGGAAGGCATAAATGAAGCTTATACTTAAAGACATCAGGGTGATCGATCCCGATACAAACACAGATGCGGTACTTGATGTGGTATCGGAGGACGGAATAATCACTTTTATCGGAAAAACAGATGACATTTCAAATGCAAGGGTAATAGACGGCAAAGGCAGGCTTGTCGCCTTTCCCGGACTTATGGATATGCACGTACACTTCCGCGATCCCGGGCAGACATACAAAGAGGATATAATAACCGGTACTGATGCGGCAAAGGCAGGCGGCTTTACAGCTGTGTGCTGTATGCCGAATACAAAGCCGCCCGTAGATAACGAGGAACTTGTTTCATATGTGATAGACAAGGCTTCAAAAACAGGGATAGATGTCTACCCTATCGCCTGCATAACAAAGGGAATGCAGAGCTTTGAACTTTGTGATTACGACAGCTTAAAGCGTGCGGGCGTATATGCGATCTCAGACGACGGCAGGCCTGTTGAAAATGCCGAGCTTATGCGAAAAGCATTGGAACTGAGCGTCACAAACGGCCTTACTGTGATATCCCACTGTGAGGATACAAACATTACTAAAGGCGGGATAATAAACAAAGGCAAGGTTTCTAAGGATTTAGGTGTAGGCGGTATAGACAGGGCAAGTGAGGATTACATAACCGCACGTGAGATAGCGCTCGCCATGAGCTGTGATGCACATATTCACATCTGCCATGTTTCAACTAAGGGAAGTGTGAATATAATCAGGGCTGCCAAAAAGGACGGCGTGAATGTCACCTGTGAAACAGCACCGCATTACTTCACCTTTACAGAGGAAAAGCTATACAGCAGAGATGCCGACTACAGAATGTCACCGCCGTTAAGAACGGAAGAAGACAGAGCGGCTATTGAAGCGGCACTTCTTGACGGGACTATTGACTGCATAATAACTGACCACGCCCCGCATTCAAAAGAGGAAAAGGCTGATTTTGAAAAAGCGCCTAACGGCGTTGTAGGGCTTGAAACATCTCTTGCGGCAACCCTCACACAGCTTTACCACACGGGGAAATGCTCTCTTATGCATATAGCAAAGCTTATGTCATCAAACCCCAGAAAAGCTTTCGGTATAGCACCGCTCAGTATTTCAGCAGGGCAGCCTTGTGACATAACTATATTTGATCCCGAACTTGAATGGGAAGTTATCCCCGAGGAACTGCATTCAAAAAGCAAGAACAGCGTTTTCAAAGGCGAAAAACTCAAAGGGAAGGTGCTTTACACCATTTCCAAAGGCAAGATAGTATTTGAGTTGTAAACTAAGATAAAGGAGAATGGCAATGTCTTTTGACAGACTTATCGAAAAAATAGTCAACACACAAAACCCATCAGTAGTAGGACTTGATCCGAAGCTTGAATATGTCCCTGAATACATAAAGGACAAGAAATTTTCAAAGTACGGCAAAAGTCTTAAAGGTGCTGCAAAGGCAATACTTGAATTCAACAAGGGCATTATTGACGAGATACACGACATATGCCCTGCTATAAAGCCGCAGGCAGCTTACTATGAAATGTATGGATACGAGGGTGTAAAGACTCTTTATAAGACCATAAAATACGCACAGGAAAAAGGTATGATCGTTATTACCGACGGCAAGAGAAATGACATAGGCGCAACAATGGAAGCATATGCAACGGCTCACTTAGGGCTTACTGATGTTGGCGGTGAGGAGATAGCGGCATTCAATTCCGACGCACTGACCGTAAACGGCTACCTCGGCACAGATGGTATTGATCCGCTGCTTGATATGTGCCTTAAATACGACAAGGGCATATTTGTACTTGTAAAGACTTCAAACAAGTCATCCGGTGAGCTTCAGGATCTTATGATCGGGAGCAAGACGGTTTATGAAACAATGGGCGATATGTGTGAAAGATGGGGCTCTGAACAGATAGGCAGATACGGCTACAGCTCAGTCGGCGCTGTCGTTGGTGCCACATACCCCGAGCAGCTTGAAGAAATGCGCAAAAAGCTGCCGCATACATTTTTCTTAGTGCCGGGCTACGGTGCGCAGGGCGGCGGCGCAGAGGGCGTTGCAAAGGCGTTTGATGCAAACGGGCTCGGTGCGATAGTTAATTCATCAAGGGCTGTTATGTGCGCATACAAAAAAGAAAACTGCCCCGCTATGGATTATGCAAAAGCCGCAAGACGTGAAGTCATCAGAATGAAAGAGGACATCACGGCTTACCTGCCAAAAATCAGCATATAAAACAGATAACAGCCAAAGCGTTATACTTCGCTTTGGCTGTTTTGCTATTCTATTCTATCATCTCGACTCTGAGGGCTGAGCTGTATTCATCATATAAAGTGAAATTATTATAAATCCCCTTAGTCACAAGCACCCTGCCGTCCGAAGTTACAAGTATCATATCGAAAGCATCAGCTGAATTCTTCCAGTAATCCACGGCTTTTTGCTCACCCATAACAAAAAGTGAAGTAGACAGAGCATCACAAAGTCTTCCGCTTTTGCCGATAACCGTTGCAGAGAGTATTCCATTTCGTGCAGGTCTGCCGGTTTTCGGATCTAATATATGCCAGTAGACCTCACCGTCATCACCTGTGAAGTACCTTTCATACCCGCCCGAGGTTATCACGGCACGATCGGCAACTTCAATTTTTGCGATACTCCCCTCTCCACCCGAAGGATCACGAATTGCGATCTTCCAAAGTGTGCCGTCAGGCTTTGTACCAAGCGTCTGGATATTCCCGCCGAGGTCAAGCAGTGCAGAGGAAACGCCGTTTTCTTTAAGCACTTTTATTACCCTGTCGCCTGCTTCCCCCTTACCTACAGAACCCAGATCAACACTTACGTTATTGTAAAGCGTTACTGTGTTTTCCATGATATCGATGTTTTCACAGCCTGTGTTTTCAAGAAGTGCCTCTATTGTTTCATCAGAAGGCACTTTATAATTCCCCGTAGTAAACCCCCATTCTCTTAAAACATTGTAAAGTGTAATATCAAGTGCGCCGTCAGTCTTTTTATTCATATCAAGCGCAAAGGAAAGAAGCTCTGACGTTTCATAACTGACATCAAAAGGCTTACCGCCGTTATGGTCAAGCTTATAGATATCGCTGTTTTCATCAGTAACACTTATAAGCTTTTCAAGCGCTGTAATCTCTGTTTGTGCAGCTTCAAGGGCTGCTGTTTTATCACCGTCATATACAGTAACGGTCATATAGGTATCCATAGCAAAAACACTGATGCTATCCTGCTGCGATGACTGCAAAGGCGAAGAACTCTCCCCTTGCTTGCCACAGTCGGTCAGCGTAATGGAAAGCAGAGAGATGAATACGGCAAGAATTTTTTTCAAAATGATTTCCTTTCAAAAAGCTATAAAGCTTTGGTTTATCAGCCGCATATCATATCGTCGGCTGCTGATGTACTTTAGACTATTATACTACTCTTTTATGAAAAAATCAATAGCCGGCTGATTGACTAAAATCACAATCTATGCTATAATTAACACGGAAAGAGGATTGATATGAAAAAGAGAATTCTGATCATTTCCTGCATTGCAGTGTTTGTTATAAGTGCCGTATGGGTGGCCTGTCTGCAAACAAGGCCTGAAAAAGATATGCGGCTTGTCGAGATAATAAGTGACGGAAAAGTGCTTTATGAAATAGACCTTGAAAAAGAGAATGACCGCGAAATAACCATTACCTGCAATGGCAGGAAGAACATTATCACTATAAAAGACCACGAGATATATGTAAGTTCTGCCGAATGCCCGGATCACACCTGCATGAATATGGGAAAGCTTTCGGATAACGGTGTGCCGATAGTATGCCTTCCAAACAAGCTGATGATAAGATACAAGGAAAGCGGCGGTGATATCGATGCACAGACCTGACACACGCCGGCTCACTGAACTTTCACTGCTTTGCGCGGTATCACTTATAATGTTTATAATTGAAATGCAGCTGCCGCCTGTAGTGCCTGTTCCCGGGGTAAAGCTCGGGCTTGCAAACATCATAACCGTTTATGCTGTGTACGCCTACAATGCCCGTGATGCAGTGATGATATTCTTTGTAAGGATAATAATAGGTTCACTTTTTTCAGGGAATGTGATAGCGCTTATATTCAGTATATGCGGCGGGCTTTTATGCCTGTTTGGGATGATACTGATACGCCGGTTCACAGAAATAAACATGATAGTATTTGCATCTGTAGCAGGTGCGGTGCTGCACAATATCGGGCAGACGGCCGCAGCAGTTTTCGTTATGAAAACTACCGCCGTTATCGTATATTTACCGTATCTGATGCTTTCAGGGTGCATTGCGGGAGGGTTCACAGGTCTGTGTGCATGGCTGATAATCAAAAGGATAAAGAAAAAACAGCCCTGAGTAATACAGTTTTCCCAAGTGCTGAATTATACAAAGCAGGGGCATCGCTTTATCTGCGATACCCCTGATTTTTTATGCTTTAAGAATATTCTTGACTGCCGCATAGATTCGTTTTGCGACGTATGGGTTATTCATAGTATACAGGTGCACACCACTAACACCATTTGCCATAAGGTCAGTTATCTGGTCAATAGCATAAGCAATCCCCGCATCACGAAGTGCTTCATCATTAAACTCATACCTGTCAAGTACACGCCTGAACTTTTCGGGCAGTTTAGCGCCGCACATTCTTGTCATACGCTCTATCTGCCGTTTGTTGGTAACCGGCATTATGCCTGCTTCAACAGGCACATTTATCCCGGCTATTTCGCACTTTTCAAGGAAAGAATAAAACACATTGTTATCAAAGAAAAGCTGTGATATCAGCTCATTGCAGCCACAGTCGACTTTATATTTAAGGTTCTTTATATCTTCGGCAGCAGAAGCGGCTTCAAGGTGAGTTTCGGGATAGCAGGCACCGATAACATTAAAGCCGCCATATTCACCTATAAACTCAACAAGGTCACTTGCATGCCTGAACTGGTACACAGGCGGGATATCGGGGTTTACATCTCCCCTGAGTGCAAGTATATTTTCAATTCCGTTTGCCTTCAGTTCATCAAGCATATGTTCAGCATCATCACGGGTAAGGTAGATACATGGCATATGTGCCACACTTTCTATCTTATACTTATCCTTGATAGTAGATGCAATACTTATCATTGTATTATTGCTCACCGATCCGCCCGCGCCAAAGGTTACGGATATAAAATCCGGGCTGACATCGCTCAGCTCATTTAAGGTATTATAGATAGTATCTATAGGAGCAGTTTTCTTCGGCGGGAATATTTCGAGCGAGAAAACAGGTGTGGATTTATTAAGCTCATTGATTTTCATATCTTTATGTAAGCAGCTATGCTTTCTCCCTTCCTGATTTACTTAGATGTCACTTATATTATACCACTTTAGTCGGACTTTTGCAATATAAAGCGCTAAATTACGTCAAAACAAACAAAAAAACTGCCGCGAGCGCCCCGCGGCAGTTTATATTTACCAACTTTTTAAAAATCAGTCATCCATTCTGTTGATATTTCCGCCTTGTGAAAGTGTGAAGTCTTCAATATTCTTCTTTGTTTCAACGGGTTTTCTTGCAACGGGGGCAGTAAACTTGATATCCTCGCCTTCATCATTACTCAGAAAATCCGCATAATCGTTCACTTTATTACGGGTAGGGTATGTATAGATCTGGTCATTATCATATCCTTCATCGTCAGGGGCTATCTCGTCGGCAGGCATTGAAAGCCTTGAAACATCATCATAATCGTCATCATCATCTTCGTCATTATAGCGGCCTCTGCGCTTGTTCTTTTCAGCCTTCTTCCTGCGCTGTCGGTTCATAATGATAAAATACTCAACTATAAGCAGAACGATCGCTGTGCAGACAATAACTATAATAATAGTTATCTTGAGTGTCTGGCGCCTTGAATCGTCGCTGTCTGTGCTTGCAATGGCACTCTTGCTGCTGTCATCAGATGTTGAAGCTTCCTCGTCGGAATCATTTATAACATTTATCCTGAAATAACCCTTTGTACCGTCTTTATAATCAACTATTACGTCACTGGTACCTGCTTTAAGCATATATATCTTACCGTCTTTGATATAAGCTACATCCTCGTTTTCAGAGGTAATACTGTTATAATCCCTTATACCAAGACTATCAAGCGTAACGCCGTCCTTTGATGAAAGGTTAAGGTTTATTGGCTGATAGCTATGCTCTGCTGACGAATCGTCACTGCTGTCGTCATCTTCATGCTCTATTTCAATAATAGCATTAGCAATAGTGATATTCTTTATCCTATGAAGCTTCTCGTCATTCAAGTTATCGACAACTGCCATAACGGAGGTCTGGTCGGCCTTTGTTTCCTTGAATGTAAAGAACACAGAAACATAAGTACCGTCAAAATCCGTTCCTGAAGTATTAACGTAATTGAATGTATACCTTCCGTCATCACATTCATTCGTTGCCATTCCGCCGATATCACTGTCGTTTACCTTAGTGGAATGGTATTTAAGAATATCCTTATCAAAATCAAGGAATATCTTAGCACCCGCGATCTTGCTTTCAGACTCGATCTTCAGCCTTATCTCAAGTCTGCCATCATCATCAACACCTGCATTGACAACCTCGACATCAGCGCTGTAGAACACTTCAGGCTCAGGTGTGGTAGTTGTTGATTCAGTTATCTGCTGTTGGGTAGTTGTTGCCTGAGTAGTTGTCTGTCTTGTGGTTCTCTTTGTCGTTTCAGCAGTGGTTTTTGAAGTAGTTTTCTTAGTCGTCCTCTTTGTTTCACTTGTCTGTGTCGGTTCTGTCACAGGATCCTCAGGATCTTCGGGATCTTCCTCAGAGGTATGAGTCCCGGGATCTTCGGGTTCATCATCCGAAGACTGTGTTATCGCAGGATCTTCTGTATCAGCAGAGGTTTGTGTTCCTATCTGTACCGCAGAAGCGCACAACACATTCATCATCATTCCTACAGCCAGAACAGCCGCAGCAGCCGACGAAATAAGCTTTCTTTTTTTCATGCTTTTTATCTCCTATCTTGGTGATTGTCTGACAAACTGTTTTCTCTCATTTTTCTGCATATACATGCGTTCATCAGCAATACTTATTATTCTATCTATATTTTCAATAGTACACCTGTCGGCAACTATACCGATACTTGCGCCTACCTTATACTGCACATCTGAGGAAGCGTTGAAGTCATTTATAAAGCTGTCAAACTTCTCCTCAAAATCCTCAGCAAGGCCTGCTTCGTAAAGACCTGCGGCAATAAATTCATCGCCGCCAAAACGTGCACATACAGCCCTGTCACCGCAGGCATATTCAAGTGCCGACGCCACTGTTTCGATAGCGTTGTCACCCTCGGTATGGCCGTATTTATCATTGATCTCCTTTAGCCCGTCAAGGTCTGCGGAAACCACCATAAGTTCACATGAAGGTGAACCCCCGAACTTTTCACTTATCGCCTTGAAGAAACCGCGCCTGTTATACAGCCCTGTCATTGAATCATGCACATACATATTTTCAAGCATAGCGTTTGCTTTTCTCAGTTGTTCCTGTCCTCTTATAACATCGAACATACCTGAAAGGTTCATCGAAAACATATACCACTGGTCAAGGGACTGTGTTGACATAAACTCCCTTACCACATAGCCGACAGTCGTTTCCTTTACATGAAGCGGCATAACGAGCAGGTTGGTGTTTTCCGCAATTTTATTTTCAAAGTCAGGGATAAGTTCCGATGCTGAAAAGATGATATCACTTTTCTCACATCCAAAGGCGCCTCTGTGAAGCATCAGGTGCATAGTTTCAGCGTACTCTGCGCCATGATCATCACCTTCAAAAAAGCCGTCATTTATACACACCCACAGTTCCCTGCACCATGCACGCTCAAGGTAATTTGCCATAATATCAAGTGATTTTTCAAAGCTTCCCGCAGAATCTACATTATTTGTAAAGCGGATAAGGTGCTTGTCAAAGATATTAGTTATCTCGTTCTTATACGAAAGTTCATAGGCATAGCTGTTTATCTTTATCTTATCGAGCCCGTTTGTAACACACCCGCAGGATTCGGCAAAAACGAGATCATTGCCGAAAACTATCCTTTTCTCGGCAGATCTGCCTGCCCAGATATCACGCAGCACATCTATAGCTTTGCAGATACCCTCGCTATGTTTGAACCTTGCTGTGGTTATCCTTGGTATATAACACTCTGCTGCGCGAAGGTCATCTATGCCCGTGACCTTGACGACCTCCGGAACACTTATCCCATGGCTTGCAAGTTCATCAGCCGCCGCCATTGCCATATTATCATTAGCACATACAATGGCATCAAACGTCATACCCTCCTCAAGCCACTTATTAACAGCCGACTTAGCACCGCCTGCCCACCATTTACCCTCAGCAGTTCTTTCAGGATCAAAAGGAATGCCGTTTTTATCAAGTGCACACTTATATGATTCGAGCCGCCTGTCAGAAACGTACTGCCCGAAATATCCTGCAAGAAAATTTATCCGTCTGCACCCATGAACTTTTATAAGGTGCTCTGTAATAGATTCTATCGCACCGCAGTCATCAAAAACTATATTGCAGTCAGCATTATCAATTGGTTTATCAAAGCATACAACAGGCACACCTGCTGACTTTGCTCTTGAAACTATATCGTCAAGCACTGCATTATCTTTGATTGATTCGGATATCATAACCAGACCGTCGAGCTTATCAAAGTTTATAAGCTTATAAACGCTGTATTCACCCAAATCGTGCAGGTTATGATTATATTTATTATCAAGTGATGCATAAAACATCAGGCTTATATCATAACCCCTGGCATACTCCATAAGGACTTCGATGATCTTAGTCTGATATTCTTCACCCGAGCCGGAAAAGCACACGCCGACCACACGTTTTTTCATAGCCATGATACACACCCGAAAGGGTGCACCCTCCCTTCGATCAATTAAGGCAATAACATCTGTTCCATATGCAATACCACACATGATCTCATCAGATCATCTGAATTATCCGCAGGCTGCCCTGTTGATTCAAAGGAGAACCGGACTATAGGCAGGCAGATCATATGGTATTACCTATATAATTATACATCACTTTACAGATTAAGTCAACCGCTTTTTAATATTATTTACCGGAAAATCATAACAGATACAATAAGCTCCCCCCGCATGATCGGGGAGAGCCTGGTTTTTTATTCAACTGTAACGCTCTTGGCGAGGTTTCTTGGCTTATCGACATCAAGTCCCCTTGCAACAGATACATAGTAACCTATAAGCTGAAGCGGGATCACTGCGAGGCTTGCTGCAAAATGTTCGTCGACTTTCGGAACATATGTCACGAAATTACAGCTATCCTCTATTTCATATTTGCCGTAGAATGTGAGTCCGCACAGATATGCGCCGCGGCTCTTACACTCGACCATATTGGAAACCGTCTTTTCATACAGATCGGACTGAGTAAGTATACCGATAACAAGTGTACCGTCCTCAATAAGAGATATAGTACCGTGTTTGAGTTCACCCGCAGCGTAAGCTTCACTATGAATATAGGATATTTCTTTAAGTTTAAGGCTGCCCTCCATGCTGACAGCATAGTCTATACCTCTGCCGATAAAGAAAACATCCTTGGCGTTTGCATACTTTGAAGCAAACCACTGCAGCCTTTCCTTTTCATCAAGGATACGCTCTATCTTCTGGGGTATTGTCTTTAATTCTTCTATAAGCTTTGAATAATAGTCGTCATCAATAGTACCCCTTACCTTTGCAAACTGAATCGCAAGCAGATACCCCGCTATAAGCTGGCAGCTGTAAGCTTTTGTGGTAGCGACTGCTATCTCAGGTCCGGCAAGGGTGTAGAAGCAGGAATCAGCCTCCCTCGCTATAAAGCTGCCGACAACATTTACTATACCGAGAGTCTTTATACCCATTTCCTTAGCAAGGTTAAGTGCCGCCTTGCTGTCAGCAGTTTCGCCCGACTGTGATACTACAATAACAAGACCGTTTTTATCAAGCAGCGGCTTTCTGTACCTGAATTCTGAAGCAAGTTCAACCCTTACAGGTATTCTTGCAAGGTCTTCAATAACATACTGCGAAGCCACGCCCGTATGATAAGCCGAGCCGCAGGCAACAATATATATCTGTGAGATACTCTTTATATCTTCATCAGTCAGCCCCACCTCGGAAAGGTCTATAACACCGTCCTTAACAACAGAATTGATTGTATCAGCAATAGCCTTGGGCTGCTCGTGGATCTCCTTCATCATAAAGTGTTCAAAGCCGCCCTTTTCAGCGCTTTCAGCGTCCCATGTTATCTCGCTTGGTTTCTTCTGTATCTCGTCACCGTCGAGATTAAAGAAGGTAACACTCCCCTGTGAGAGCCTTGCCATTTCAAGATCGCCTATATAGTAAACATTTCTTGTATATTTAAGTATAGCCGGAACGTCAGAAGCGACATAGCTTTCGCCGTCACTGATACCGATGATCATAGGGCTGTCCTTACGTGCCACCCATATCTCACCCGGATAATCCTTGAACATGATGGCAAGCGCATAAGAGCCCCTAACCCTTACCATAGTTTTTGCTATAGCATCAACAGGTCCCATATTATACTTTTTGTAATAGTAATCAATAAGCTTCGTTACAACTTCCGTATCAGTCTGTGAATAGAAAGAATAACCATGTCTTAAAAGCTTTTCCTTGAGTTCCTGATAATTCTCGATGATACCATTGTGAACAGCAGTCACATTGCCGTCATCACTAACATGAGGGTGAGCATTGATTTCACTCGGCTCACCATGTGTAGCCCACCTTGTATGACCGATACCGTTAAAACCTTTAATTGCATTACCAAAGTCGGTCTTCTCTTTCAGCACCTGAAGCCTGCCCTTAGCCTTGACAACAGTTATATCCTTATCTCCGTCACGAACAGCGATCCCCGCAGAATCATAGCCCCTGTATTCGAGCTTTTCAAGCCCGTCAAGAAGAATAGGCGCCGCCTGATGCGAACCGCTGAAACCTACTATACCACACATATTAAAGACCTCCATTATAAAAAGTACGATAAATTGTACCGGTAATCAAAAGAAAACAATATATCCATTAAATTATACCAAAAAATCACACAAAAGTCAATAGGCGCAATTCTATATCAGGTTGACTTTTGCACAGTGATGTGATAAAATATTTACTGACGCAAAAAACACAGACTGCAAAGAGGAACACTTATGGAACAAAAAAGCAGAATACTTGATAAAAAAATATATCTCTACCTTACCGAATTCTTTTCCGGAATGTCAGTCATGGCAGTCGAGCTCGGTGCAAGCAGGCTGTTAGCGCCTTATTTCAGTTCATCTCAGATAGTATGGACGATAATAATAGGCACTATCATGATAGCCATGGCGCTCGGCAATTACTTCGGCGGTAAGTGGGCAGACAAAGACACCTCCCCCGACAGGTTATACAGGCGTATACTTATATCATCACTATGGATAGCAGGCATACCTTTTTTCGGCAAGCTTGTTATACTTGGCGTTTCGGCACTTCTTATCGTGACTGTAAACACAGGCTTTCTTATATGGGCAGCGTTTTTAGCGTGTATGATCGTTTTTGTATACCCGCTTTTCCTGCTTGGAACAGTAACTCCCTCACTTGTAAAATACACCACTGACAGCCTTGATGACAACGGCAAAACAGTCGGAACACTCGGCGCATTCAACACAATAGGCAGTATTATCGGAACATTTGCGCCAACTTTCATCACCATTCCCGCGGTAGGTACTGCGGTGACATTTCTGATATTCTCCGGCATACTTATGATACTGGGATTAATATATTTTATTTATGCAAAGACAAAAAAATTACTTTGTGCGATATGCGGTGTGCTGTTTATAGTTTTTTGTGTTTTAAGCACTTCACTCGGCTTTGCATTCTGGGAAAAGGGGCTTGCATATGAGGGTGAAAGCGTTTATAACTACCTACAGGTAAAAGAGGACGAAAGTAAGGCTGTCCTGTCAACAAATGTACTTTTCGGGATACAGTCGGTCTACATGAAGCAGGGCGGGCTGACAGGGCTGTATTATGACACGGCAATGGCCGCCCCTCTGATGTCGGGCGGAGGTGAACAAAGCGACATACTTATCCTCGGCATGGGAACAGGGACCTTTGCAAAACAATGCAGAGCATACTTCCCCGACACTACCGCGCTCGGCGTGGAGATAGACGACAGAATAACTGAGTTATCCCGTGATTACTTTGACCTTGACAGCGACATAGAAGTCATCACCTATGACGGCAGGGCATATCTGAACGCACTTAAAAGTGAATATAAGAATGATAACACACAGGCGCATAAATATGACGTTATAATGGTTTACGCTTATCAGGATATCACTATTCCTTTTCAGATGTCTTCGGTTGAGTTTTTCACGCTTGTCAAAGACTGCCTTAAACCAGACGGGATAATGGTGGTAAACATGAATATGCATTCAGACAAAAAAGGCAGCATAAACTATGCTCTCAGCGACACTATAAGTGAGGTTTTCGGGAATGTATACACCGTAAATGTAAGCGGCTCGACAAACCGTGAGCTTTTTGCATCACAAAACGCCGATATGCTTAAAGTATTTCAGGCAAACACGGAAGTTCTGACGGACAGTGATCTGAAAGAACATATGATGAATGTATATCATGACCTTGAAGGATACAAAAGCGAAGGCAGCATACTGACAGATGACAAAGCCCCCGTCGAGCTATTAGGTATGCAGGTGATAGATGACCTTATATCAAAGGAGCAAACATTATCTAATGGATACACCTTAACTCATACTTACTTCAATTCGGGCTTTTCGCCGTCTGCAAGCCCATTATCGAGGAATTTGTAATAGATCTGAATACGGCGAGGGGTGTTTTTGTCCTTCGGTCGGTCACCGATCACAACATACTCGATCAGGTCAACGCACATTTCCCTTGTCAGCTCAGGTGCATCTGCATACTGTTTTAGACGGCAAATAAATTCCTCAATATCATCCCTTGCCTTGCTGTCCTGTTCTAATGCGGCAGTAAGGCATTTTACTTTCTCAGTCAACTCAGCTTCCTCTGCACGAAACTGACCGAGCGTTTCAAGGCACAAGTCCTCCGGCACCTTGCCGAGCAGTTTATCCTGATAGACCTTCTGTGTCATCATCTTCAACTCAGCAAGCCTTGACCGGCACTTTGCAAGCTGTTTGCGGGCATCGTCAAGATGTTTCGTACCTTCCTTCTCCTTGCGTCTGAGGAACTCCTGTCGGGCTTCATCTTCATTCTCGATTACATATCTTGCCTTTGCGAGAATGTCTGCAAGCACGATCTTCTCGATCTGCTTCTGACTGATATAGTGTGTGGTGCAGGCAGTCGAACCGCATCGACTATATGTACCGCAGGCGTAGAAATAGTTGACAGAGCCGTCCTTTTTCTTTGCGTGACCGTTCAGCTTCATCTTAGCACCGCAGTCGGGGCAGAACATCATACTGTTCAGCGGAAGTACGATACCCTTTTTCATGATCTTACCGTGACTTGCACAGCGGTCAACCTCTTGGCACTTGTCCCAAAGCTCCTGAGAAATAATAGGCTCATGGGTGTTCTCTGCAATGACCCACTCGTCCTTGCCACGGCGGACAGACTTGTGGTTTTTGAATGATACGGTTGTAAACTTCTGCTGTGCCAGATGTCCGATATAGATCGGGTTACCGAGGATATTTCTCACCGCCACATGACTCCAGTAATGAAAAGTGTTCTTGTACGGATTTGGCTTTCCCAACCTTTGCGCCCGATAGTCGGACGGAATCGGCACACCGTCGGCATTCAGGATCTTAGCGATCTGTGTCGGCGTGATACCAGTTGCACGAAGCTCAAAGATACGGCGTACCACCTTTGCGGCAGGCTCGTCAATGACGGGAGTATGCTTTTCATCATCGCCCTTGAGATAACCGTAGGCGGCGAATGAAGCGATATATTTTCCCTCTTTGGCATTCTGAGCGAGGACACTGCGCACCTTCTTGGACGTGTTTGCGGCGTGCCATTCATTGAAAAGATTCATGATCGGCATTAAGTCCATTGCCGTACTGTTGCGGTCAAGCGTATCCACATTGTCGCTCAGGGCGATGAAGCGGATATTGAACGAAGGAAAAATGTAGTCGATATACTGACCGACTTCGATGTAATTACGACCAAAACGGGAGAGGTCTTTACAGAGGATCAAGTTTATCTTGCCAGACTTTGCATCATCGAGAAGCTGTCTGACACCCGGTCTATCGAAATTTGTACCCGAATAGCCGTCGTCCTCGTATATCCCCACCAAGTTCCATCCTGCCTGCTGACTGACGTAATCGGTCAGCATTTTCTTCTGATTTTCAATGGAGAGGGACTCGCCCTCTCGCATATCTTCCTGTGATAATCTCACATAAATACCTACGTTGTAGGTTGACTGTCTTGTCATGACATAACTCCTTTCCAATCAAGACAGCCATATTCGATATTCCTATTATAGCGCAGAAAACCGAATATGGCAAGTCCTTTTTTCTATCTTTTCAGACTTGTCCAACGGTTTCTGCATAGGCTCTTTCAAAAGCCATTCT
>CACZFN010000029.1 GCA_902780505.1 uncultured Ruminococcus sp.
GCCTTTTGAGCATCTGTCACGGTTTCAGAATGACCTGATCGACTAACAGTTCCGCACAAACTCCTCAAATATCAGTCTGCTGTTGTCATCGGTTTGATAAGCAAGTTCTGGATGCCATTGTACTGCCCACAAGAATTTCTGATCGGGTGCATACACTGCTTCGATCAGTCCGTCAGGGGCGGAAGCCATGTTGATAAGCTGTGGCGACAGCTCTTGAATACCCTGATGATGATAGCTGTTGACGGATATATTCTTCCTTTTCAAGAGAGAGTAAAGCGGAGAATCAATCTTGACCTCAACATCATGAGAAGGAATATCATAAGGTGGTTTCTGACAATGCTTCACATCACTCGGTAGCTCCATTGGAATATCCTGCCAGAGTGTACCGCCCAAAGCGGCATTGATAAACTGTATCCCACGGCAGATGCCAAGTATCGGCTTGTTTTTTTTCATAGCTTCGTCAAGAATCAGCATTTCCATTTTGTCACGCTCAGGGCTGCATTCTCCGCACAAAGGGCTTTTTTCCGAATGGTACAAAGCCGGTGCAACGTCCTGACCGCCTGTGAACAGAAAACCGTCACACATTTCCATAACAGCTTGAAGCTCTCTCTTGCTTTCTATGACAGGCAGCATGATTGGCAATGCATCGACAGTCTGCAAGCCGTTTAGGTAGCCCGGTATCATCCAGTAGCTTTTTCTGCCGTAATCTATAAGTGGGATAACTCCGATCGTTTTCATAATATGACCTCCTGAAACAAAAAATGGTGCTGTCGAAATCGTGACAGCACCATTGCTGATTCTATTATATACGATTTTGGCTAAAAAGTCAATCATATTTTCCGTTCATTGTAGTGCCATTAGCCCAAAGTCTAATGACACACTCACTTTCCGTTCCGCTGAGGTTCAAATCAGCATTATGGCGTGCGCCACAATGACAGCATACCCTTTTGGAACTGAATAACTCACAAAGACCTGAGATTTGCTCACACAAGCACTTCTCAGGTCTTTTCTTTTCAGGCGGTTAGTTTTCCGCTCCGCAGGCTCGGACGGCTCTGAGGGGCGTTTCCGTTCGTCTGAGGGGTCTGTCAAGCAGAGGTCGGCTCTGCAATTCCGTGTTCCGCTTCATACTCCCTGACACGGCGATAGAAAGTGTTTGCCTACAAGCCCATTCTCCGCATAAAGTCACGCCCTGTGATGCTCTTGGACTTCCATTCCCCATAGAGGTGCCCGAACCTCGTCCAGTCGATCTCAATGGGCTTCCGTCCTGTGTACTTGCCCCGTGCTTTGGCGATTTCAATGCCCTCACGCTGACGCTGTTTGAGCTGTTCACGCTCCAACTGTGAGAGTGCAGCAAACACGGTGAGCATAAATTTGCCCGGTGTCGGTGTCGATATTCTCCTTATGGCTGATGAGAGTAACGCCCTTTTCAGTAAGGGTGTCGATGATGTTCAGTAAGTCCTTTGTGGAGCGTCCTAAACGGCTGATACTCTCGATGTAGAGGGTGTCACCCTCACGCACATAGTCCAGCATTGCCCTGAGCTGAGGACGGTCTGCGTTTGCTCCCGAAATCTTCTCGGAGAAGATGCGGTCAACCTGATAGTCGCACATGATCCCCTGCTGTCTCGCTGTTTCCTGATGCTCCGTTGAAACACGGATATACCCTATTCTACTCATAAAATCTTCCTTTCTTTATTGTAACTGTAGAAGAGTTTGAGCGTGTACAGAAAATACTTGGCAGTCATAGAAAAGAAATCGATAATTTGCAATATGGCAGAAGAATACAAACAGGTGCAAGAGGTACCGTAAGTGTTTGGAGCGAGCTTATGGAGTGTGAGTGCGGACACAAGTTCTGTCGTCGTGCATGGCATAAAGACCATCCAGACGAAATGATGAGATACGCTTATCAATGCAACGATCAGACAAGAACAGGAACAGTCAAAACAAGACTTAACAAGGGTTTACCGATCGAGAACACCTGTAAAACACCAATGATACCGGAATGGAAGCTGCAAATGATGGCAAAGTATATATTCATTAGTATATGCTGTTACAGAAAACACCTCATCCTTTTTCAGTGAAAAGGAGAACGCAATTTATACAGATAATATACCAAAGTATTATCAAATGAGACTCAAAACTAAAGATGATTATAATCAATACGTAACATTTGATAAGCTTATAACAGATCCCGTTACTAACCTGTTATCCATATATAATGCTATGCAGGAGGATCATAAAAAATGTACTCAGGAGTATTTGACTGTATCCTTCGGTTCTGAAATAGCAAAATGTAGATTTAAAGAAGATCTCGACGAATATGGACGTGAAATCAGTAGATTCAAAAAAGGTATAGAGCAAATTGAGTACAAGGACTTTGTAGAATCAAATTATGAAGCTGTATGCAAAAATGGTTTTGAAGGTACTATTGATGATTTTAGGAATGTGTTGTTCGATTATTGGATTGAATTGGTATACAACAACCGTAAGCAAGATGCTATGGAACTGGAAAATGCATTTCAGAAGATTAGGAATACCATGCATAAAGGCCAGTATATTTCTGCGGCAAGATTTTTATATTTAAATGCCAATTCATTTAATGGAATATACCGTGTAAACAGACAAGGACAATACAATGTTCCTTATGGAAAAAAGGAAAAGACCGTTAACTATGAGAGATTAAAAGAGATTAGTGTAAAACTTCAAAACGTAAATATACAATGTCAAGATTTTTTTGATATTAGAGATAATATACAAGAAAGAGATCTGGTCTTCTTAGATCCACCATATACCGTATCAAATAATAAAAATGATTATTTCATACAGTATAATCAGAAATTATTTTCGTTAGATGATCAACGTAGATTAGCAACTTTAATTGAATATATAGTTAATCATAATGCTTGGTTTATTCTTACGAATGCACATAATAAAACGATTCATAATATTTTTAGCGGTATTGCCGGTACTAGGGAAATAGAGCGAGAGCGTAAAAGTCTAATAGGCGGACGAGCTGCTTTTAGGGGAAATGTTCAGGAATATATCTTCACAAATATTCCGGAAAGGAATTGAGTTATGGCTAGAACTAATTGGGATGTGATGGTTTCAGGTAGTGCTCTATCAACTGAAAAGAGATCAAGAAAAAAAGTGTTTATCCGTAAGGTTTTCCTGCGCCCTCTTTATCCTCTTGTCAAGGTCGGCCGGCTCTTTTTCGATCACCCTTTCGCCGTTGATGATCCTGTAGAGCTTGCTGCCGTTATCCGCCGAAGCGTACTGCTTCATATCCTCAAGGTCGTGCTTCTCAAATGCCAAAAGCTGCTCGGGTGTCATATCCAAAAGCTTTTTGTGAAGCTTTGGCATTGACTTAAAGTATGACTCACCCTCCTTTGCACGCTTTCTGTTATAATCAAAGTCTTCTCTGCCTTTAGGGGGCTGATAGAACCACTGATCCCTTATAAAGAATTCCGGGCCGTCCGGATGAGTCTTCATTCCCTCAAGATACTCGGGATGCTCCTTTTGGTAGGTGTCCGTTATGGCATTAGTTAAGGTCTTGCCTACATAGGCCGGCGCTTCAACGCCGTTTATAGTACCCTTAGCGTTCTGATTTCGTGTCTTTGTACCCGGCATCAGCATTTCATTCATTATTGTGTAGTAGATGCCCATTTTCTTGCCGGCATCGGTCTGATAGAGCGCAAGGTCTTCGCCGATCTTATTAAGCAGCTTGGTGTCATCATTTACAAGGAAGGTCTCGGGGAATTCGCCGTTTCTTACCCTCTGTTTCATCTCTTCCTTTGCAAGCCTTACATCTACACAGTTCTTTGCCATGCGGCTTGCAAGCTCATTGGAAAGCCCGGTAATGAATTCCTTGGTCTCATCATCAAATTCCTTATTCTTGCCAACGTTAGGGATCTTCTCGGTTATGACGCCGCTGATAGTGTTGGTGTATATATCAGCCATAGATTCGTCATCATCTCCGAGCAGCTGTTCCATACGGTCAACGAGACCCTTGTAATCCTTTTTATCCCTCAGCTCCTTAAGCTCATTATAGAGTGCCCTTTCAGTCCTGTAATCATCAAGAAACTTGGCAGGGTCGGCAATTACTGCATCAAGAGCACGGTCGCCGAGCTGATTCATTCTTTCTGTAAAGAACGGGTCTTTATTAAAGCTTTCAAGCTCAGCCTCTATCTCATCGGGGCTTACTGCACCGAGACCGCCGTTTTTCCGATCGGCAGCCACAAGCGCAACAGCTCTTTTAGCATGCTCTCTGGCAGTGTCCACCAGCGCACGCCTCTGCCTTGCTCTCTGCTTCATCAGGTCATCGTTCAGCTTTGCAAGCTCCTGCCTTTTGGGATCATCGTTCGCTAACGCTCTTGACTGCACTAATGCATCCTGCATCTGCTTATTTATATCGCTCAGCTTGTTGTTGATATCCTTTATCTTGTCGTCATAAGCCGCCTTTTCGTCCGCTTTGATATCCTCGACAGGCTGACGCTTATTGTTTTCTTCAAAAGCGTTATATGCCTTCCAGAACCTCTCGGGGTTCTGCATAAGCTCTAAGGTCTGCTTTTCACCAACTGCCTTGAACGCTTTTCCGTATGCAGGGGAGCGCATATTTTGAAACTGGTTTGAGCCGACCTCTGCATAGCTGTGGTCGTAGCTGTCATCATTCGGGTTATCCTGCATCATTCTGTATGCAGTAAGAGCTATCCCGAACTGTATACCTATCGTCTGAGGATTATTCTTGACAGTATTTATCGCATCGTTGTAAATCTCTTGTAAGCGTGGCATATTCTTAACCTCCTAATAATATTATGCTTGCCTTGTCATCTATAATCAACACCCCGAAAAAGCAAAAATGGTTTCACAGAGCCCTTGCTTTTCGCTAATTTGCACAAATAACCGAAACTGTTTTTGTGCAGATATACAGTTTCACAAAACAAGACGGTTTTGGAAATAGATACAGCCATATATATTCTCAGTGGAGCTTTGCGAAATATGCTTTTGCTTTTTCGATATCCATATTGATTCTTCTGTAAATTCCGATTTGCCTTGTCGGGCATTTGATTCGCCCATTCACACCTATATTATACCGAACCGCCACGAAAAAGTCAAATGATTCTTATCCAACAGTTAATCATATAATCTGACTTTTTCATACCCGATACCGATACAGATACAGAGGATATTACTGATGAGAGCGAAAACGGCTTTTATTATACAGAGGACTTTGACCTTGAAACAGAAGATGAAAGCTTTTTTGAGAACAAAACAAAGCTTGTATGGGCACTTACGGAAAGCAGCAATGACAAAAACCATATTCAGAATGAGGTGAATAAATACCTTGATGAAAAGGGATATGACTTTGCTGTTAAGTTCATTCATCATGAGGAGGTAAAGATAAAAGGCGACGGCTCGGAAGAAAGGGAGCTGATGAGAGATTATTACAAAAATGCTTTGCAAAGCGGCGAGCAGATAGATATTATTTCAAGCGGCGCAGGCTTTGACGGAGCTTATTCATACAATGAATTTGTGAAAAACGGATATTTCATACCGCTCAATGAGTATTTTGACAGCGAGCTTGGAAAGAAGATGTATCAGGCATACCCCGAGTGGTTCTGGCAGACCTTATCAGACGAGCAGGGACAGATATAAGGCAGGGGCTTTCTGCCGCTCGGTGCTGACTGCCTGGGAATAAGCTTTAACACCGAGCTTTGTGACAGCTATGGGATAGACATATCGGGATATGGAACGACACTTGAAGGCCTGCGCCCACTTCTTGAAAAGGCAAAGGAAAAGACGGGAATGCCGCCTATGTTTATTAGCCCGACTGTTTTTGTTTATTACAAGAATGCAGGCTTTATTAAATACGGCGGAGTATTCTTTAACACACAAAGCGGCAGATTTGAGAATATTTTTGAAAGCAAAGCCTGCACAGAACATCTGCTTGAATATCAATTCTAAACGACGAAACTTAGAATTTGTTATTGACATACTTTCACTAAAGTGGTATAATGTACTTGCGACACAACTGAATATACTCTTAAGCAAAAGTGTACACTTTTATCATAAGGTAAAAGTGCAGGCTCTTTTTCGTATGCTTTTGTAAGAGAGTGTCGAGTTGTGTCGCAGCAATCGGAGTTATGCATTTTTCGGTGCGTGGCTTCGGCTGCGCACTTTTTTATTATTATAATTTTTCAGGAGGTAAAAACAATGAAATTAAGAGCCATCACTGCTGCGGCAACTGCACTTTGTATCTGTCTGTCTATGGCAGCTTGCGGAAAAGAAGATGATTCAAAGGAATCGAAGGCAGAAGAAAAGAATGAAAGCATTACAGTGAAAGAGATAGACGATGCAGCTGAAAAGCAGGAGAATGATATTGCTTCGGAATCGTCTGGTGATTCTGATGTTCCGGCTGATGCTGAGGTTCCTGCTGATGATAACACAAATGGCTACGATTATTATAAGTTGCTGGACGCAGAATATGATGCTGTCGGAGTTACAAGTGCCAAAAGCACTTCTAAGACAAATGGATATGCTATCGACGGCAAAAAAGTATATTTTAATTACACTCGTGACTATGATCCAAAGTCTGACAGCAACGAGATAATACCTTTATCTTGGAAAACTGGTGCCGTTGATTATGCCAAGGAGGAGGGTATATCCACAGAAGAAGCACTTGAAGAATCCCGCTCTGCAAGCGATACACTGGACATCTGCAGCTATGATATTGAAAGCAAAAAGATAGACACAACTGCATCTATTGCGTACAAAAACAACTTTATCAATGACCTTTGGTATTTAAACGGATATTGTTTCATTGATGTGGGTAATGTCAATATAGACCATGAAATGGAGATATGCAGAATAAATATGAGCACCAAAAGCGTTGACCAGTTTGACCTTGCAACCTCCAGAAGCCAAAATGATTTTGGCATGACTGTGGTAGATAATTACTATGTAATAGCCGCACCGCTGTCCGACGGCTCGGTTCTGCTGTATACCCCGAAGATAAAAGACAATGTCATATATAGGGATGAAGCGGACAGCTTTTATCTCCTTGACAAGGATTTCAGCAATGTTACTGAAATCCCAACACCTGAAAAAGACGGTACTCATGGTGTAACCTGGGACGGAAAGGACGCAGTGATATATGACGGAAGGATCTATGCGCCGTCTTTGGGAATATACTATGATACGGCAAGCAAAAAATGGAACACCCTTACTGAAAAAGAACTTGAGATAGAGGATCATATTGCTGCTGGAAAATATCTGATGACCAATTCCTATCTGCTTGACATGGAGACCAACGAATTCATCATTGAAAATGATGGAATTGATCTGCTTGACCCTGTAGAAAGAACATCGACAGGATATTACGGCGGCGATCATCTTATAGGCTACAAAGGAAGCGATAAAAAGCTCTATAATATACAAGTTCCTTCTGATCCATCAGTAGAATCTGTGCAGAGTGAAGCAATGGATATTGAGTGGGATAAAGAGACGAACTTTATACTTTCTGACGAGTATTATCTCGTAATAGATGAATTTGGTATATTCCTGCGCAGCTTCAGTAATGACGGCGAGGAACCAATCAAAAAGAATTGATATTGACGATTAAAAACATAAAGCACCGATCCTAACAGAACGGTGCTTTTCTTATAATTGGACATATATTATTATATATGCTATCCCCCCTCAGACGTGATTTCTCGACATCTGAGGGGGTGTTTGCTGTTGGATATGTACCTCATAATTTGTTGTTCGTCATTAGCGGTTTCAACAGAGCACGAGGCGCAGTTATTTGCGCTCGAAAACCAGATCCAGTGGTATGAGGATCAGAAAAAATATCATCCGAACTGAAATGTAGTTGACCGCTACATAGACGAAGGCATCACAGGTACGCAGGCGAAGAAGCGTCCATCGTTTCTGAGAATGATAGCGGATGCGAAGAACGGAAAGTTCGACCTGATAGTTACCCGTGAGGTATGCCGATTTGCAAGAAACACTGTGGACACGCTCTCCTTCACAAGAGAGCTTCGCAACATAGGAGTTGAAGTATTCTTCGTCGAGGACAACATCTGGACAATGGACGGTGACGGAGAGCTTCGGCTCTCACTTATGGCTATGCTGGCGCAGGACGAGAGTCGGAATGTCTCGGAGAGAGTTCGTGCAAGTCAGATGGTAAGCCGTGAAAAAGGAATACTGTACGGCAACGGAAATATTCTCGGCTACAATAAAGTTGGCGAGATCTATGTCGTTGATCCCGAACAGGTAGAGACGGTCCGAATGATATTCGACATGTATCTGCAAGGGCTTGGCGGCAAGAAGATAGGCGATGAGCTGACACGGCTCCATTACAAAAACGCTTCTGGAGCTGTGAAGTGGGACTCCGGAAATATACTTCGCATCATCCGCAATGCGACCTACATGGGGCGAGTGGTATACAATAAGTCACACAACAATAATTATCTTGACCAGCGGCGTATAGTAAATCAGGACGAGGACACATACATCATCGGTGAGAAAAAGTTTGAAGCTATCATCGATGAGGACAAATGGTACAAGGCAAATGCAATGCGCAGATCAAAGAAAAAGACGACACTGGTAGTCGGCGGAACAGTGCTGAGGTCGAGGTGCAATCCCTCAACAAATATGTGGACCAACAAGCTGATATGCTCCTGCGGTTCGGGTTTCAGACGTGACCTGTGTGGCAAGAACAAGGCAGGAGTTCCGAGCTGGGGATACCGCTGCTACAACAAGCTCAATCACGGCAGTGCAAAGGTACGCAGAGAAGCTGGACTTGACACCACCGACTTCTGCGAAATGAAAATGCTTCCGCAGTGGCGGCTTGACCTCATTGCTGAGCATATCTTCGAGAATACACTCGTAAACAAGCGAGCGGTATTTGCAAAAGCACTTGAACTTGTGAAGAAATATTATCGTCCCTACGATACATCACACGAGATACAAAAGAGCGACAGCGAGATACTTTCAGAGATAAAAGCAATCGAAAGCAAGATCGACAACCTCATAGATATGAGAGCCGAAGGAGTGCTTACAAAAGAGGCGTTCGCCCAAAAGCACAGTAAAATTCAAGCGGAGATAGATGAAAAGAAGAGGCTGCTCAACGTTTCGGCTGAGGAAGTGCCGAAGGATAATGCAGAGAGCTTCAGGATAAGCATACGAAATATTGAACAGACATTTCATGCAATGTCTGACTTCAAGGGCGGAGCTTCCGCAGCCTTTATGGACAAGCTCATCAGCAGCGTACAGGTGGTCAACTTAAACAGCTACATCTTCAACATCAGATACAGCGAAAAATATACAGGCGCAATGATGTGCACTGCAAGCGGCAGACGTAACAGAGCTGTCGTAAATATCGACGAGATAACGGGCTCCCCTGACGGGGAGTCCGCTTCGCGTAAAAGGAGAAATGCCTGCCCGGATGATCAGCCATACAGGCTGCAATTGCAGACGCACAGTAATCAGTATTGATCTGAATAAGAGAAAGAATAACAATAAGGGCTGTAAGGCATATTGCCTTGCGGCTCTTTTTTATTCCCCAAAATATTACCATTTGTCGCCATTATGCACACTGCACAAAAATATTGCCGAAAATGCGTGAATATTCTATTTGTTATTGGGCGGATTGCTGAAGATTTATTTTGTGAGATATGTTATAATATAAAAGAGTATATTGTCAAGGGGGTAGTGTCTATGGATAAATATACTATTATGGATTATCTTAAAGACAATTATATGACACTGCTTATCCTGCTTTCGTTTGTGATGCTTCTGACGGTGAACAGAAAGATCAAGGTCAGCGGGCTTGATTATTTCAGGGCGCTTATCGGTATCGTGTTTACGCTTACTTTATGCGAAACTCTCGAGGATATCTGTGATATCTATGGGCTGAGTGTAAAGATTCTTTATCTGAAAACTGCGCTTGTTTACTGGTTCTATCCCCTTATAGCCATGCTTGAGCTTTATCTTATTGTGCCTATAAAGCATAAATTGCTGCTTGCAGTGCCGTATTTACTGAATGTGGTGTTTGTTTTTATTGACTTGTTTGATACAAGAATAGTTTATTATTTTGATGAATTGCACAGGTATCACGGCGGGCCGCTTAATAAACTGCCTATAATTGTGCTGTGCTTGTATGTTGCGCTTTTAGGTATAAACTCTACGCTGATACTCAAAAGCGGCTACCGTTCAAAGGGTATAATCGCACTTTTTATAACTGCAACTGCAATAATCACGGCAATAGGTGAGGAAGTGGGCTTTTCTCGCGGGCTGACTGAGGAAGTAACGGCTCTTGAAATGTTTATTTACTACTTTTTCCTTGCGGCTATTAATTACAGCGAGGCTCAGGATGCGCTATACCGCAACAGAATAGAACTTGAACAGCAGCGCCTGAAGCTTCTGGTGGTGCAGATACAGCCGCATTTTATTTTTAATGTACTGGCATCTATACAGTCTTTATGTTATACGGACAGTGAAGCTGCGGCAGACTGTATTGATGTTTTCGGGGATTATCTCAGGGCAAATATCAATTCGATATCATCTGAAGAAACTATAGAATTCACATCGGAGCTTGAACACGTTGAACAGTATGTCAGGCTTGAAAAGGCAAGCAGGGATATTGATTTCTCGGTAATTTACGATCTTGATATAAAGGATTTCAGGATCCCGCCCCTGACTGTTCAGCCTGTAGTGGAAAATGCTATAAAACACGGGGCGCTTTCACGGCGTGACGGTACGGGGTTTGTTAAAATATCGACTGAACAAAAAGATGGCTTTATAATTATCACGGTCAGGGATAACGGTAAGGGTGCTGCACTTACAAGCAAGCAGAAGGAACACCAGAGCGTCGGCATAGAAAATGTCAGACAGCGCCTTGCATTGCAATGCAGAGGTACTCTTGATGTTGATCTGAGTCCTGACGGGGCGGTATCAACGATAAAGATCCCTGCGAAACCATAACAGGGGGAAAGATAGTTATGTATATTATAGGCGTTGACGACAGAAAAGCAATAGTTGTGATGCTTGAAAAGATACTTGATAATATTGATCCTGACGGTGAGCACAGATTTTACACTGATCCGTTAAAGGCTCTTGAAGACCTTGACAAGCCTGTTGAGGTGGCTTTTTTAGATGTTGAAATGCCTGAAATGGACGGTATCGGGCTTGCCAAAAGAATTATCGCACGTTATCCGCTTTGCAATATAATCTTCCTGACAGGACATTCGGAGTATATGCAGACTGCTTTTGAAATCCACGCAAGCGGATATGTACTAAAGCCGTTTTCACAGAAGAAGATAGAGGATGCTTTGAACCACCGCCGTTATCGCACGCCTGACATAAGCGGCAGGCCTGTCAGGGTACAGTGCTTCGGCAGCTTTGAGGTGTTTGTAAATGGCACCCCTGTATGCTTTAAAAGGCGGAAAAGCAAAGAAACGCTTGCATACCTTATAGACCGCCGCGGGGCGCTTTGCAATATGGATATGCTTATCGGCAATATTGAACCTGAACGCCCAATGGATGATCCCACCAAAAGCAAGATAAGGGTATACCTCGGTGATCTTATCGTTACATTTTTCAAACTCGGCATTGAAGGGCTTATCATCAAATCTACGGGGAGTTTTGCGGTAAACACAGCAATACTTGACTGTGATTATTACCGCTACCTTGATGGCGATCCTTATGCGATATCAAAGTATGCAGGGGAATATATGACACAGTACAGCTTTGCAGAGGAAACAAGGGGCTTCCTTGAAATGAAGTATTATGATAAACATACTGATGAATTCTGACCTTGCGGCAGGAACAAATACAGTTGTGAATGTTTGTCTGAAATGACAGAGTACAAATAACAGGCTGATGATGACTTGCAGCGTTATACTTGTTATAATAATACTGTAACTCAGGCATAATAAAATATGAAAGGGTAGATGAAAATGGAAATCAGAAAGACAGTTGATAACGAAGAACTCACAGTTGACGTAAACGGCAGGATCGATACTACAACAGCGCCTTCTCTTGAGGAAACGCTTAAAGAAAGCTATGACAGCTGCAATAAGCTCATAATTGATTTTGCACAGGTAGAGTACATATCCTCGGCAGGGCTCAGGGTATTGCTCTCGGCACAGAAGGTCATGGGTAAAAAAGGCGGCCTTGTGATAAGGAACGTTGACGAAGCGATTATGGAGATATTTGAAGTTACAGGATTTTCAGATATCCTGACAATAGAATAGGGCGCAGGGTGAATAAAAATGAAAGAACTTGAAATACAGGCACAGGATAAAAATCTGCCGAAGGTTCTTGGCTTTATAGACGAACAGCTTGAAACGGCAGGCTGTCCTGCGAAAATACAGATGCAGATAGATATAGCCGTTGAGGAAATATTTGTAAACATATGTCACTACGCTTACTCACCTGAGATCGGCCTTGCAACATTAAGGGTGGAGGTGCTTGGTGATCCCCCTTCGGTAGATATCACATTTATTGATAACGGGATACCTTATGATCCGCTTGCAAAGGCTGATCCTGATGTTACGCTTTCTGCACAAAAGCGTAAGATCGGCGGCTTGGGTATATTCATGGTCAAGAAAAGTATGGATGATGTTAAATATGAATATATCGGCGGGCATAATATACTCACCCTCAAAAAAGGTCTGGTGATCCAGTGATAAAGAAATTAGGCATGACCTTCGGCGGATTGCAGCAGAAAATACTGAATCTTGTGCTGATATTCATTCTTGCGCTGATAGCACTGTTTATTTCGGCAGCGGTCTATTCTTCAGTAAACCTCGCAAAAATAGTAGACAAGTCTTCCGATAAGCAGCGGACTTCTATGACGGCTGTCAGCGAGAATACTATGGCGACGACACTTAATGTTTCCATGAAGCAGAGTTCAGATATGCAGGCAAGTATTGCAGATGCCGTGTTTTCCGAGGCTATGGGTGATGTGCTGTTTTTGCGTGAGTATGCGCAATACTTGTTTTCCCACCCGGATGAATATGAAGATTTGACTGTGGATTATCCTGATCCGGCAAATGACGGGAAAGCATCGATCCAGCTTCAGCATGAAGCCGCTGTTGATCCGAAAGATGATGATACCCTTGGTCTTGCTGCAAATATGGGCGAGATACTTCTTGCAAGGTACAGGAATTCTGAGGTGCTCAATTCCTGCTTTATCGCGACGGCGAACGGGAGTATCATATTTGTTGATGATCGTGCAGCTGCCAACTTTGATATGAACGGCGTTTTGCAGACCTTTGAAGTGCGTGAACGCCCGTGGTATATCGGTGCAGTTCAAACAGGGGATCTGTATTTTACAGGTATTGAACTTGATGCATTTACAAATATTCCGGGTATAGTATGCTCAGCACCTGTTTATGCTGACGGCAAGCTTGTGGCAGTAGTCGGTGCGGATATATTCCTGCATAATATATCTGAGTTTATAAGTGATTCTGTCAAATACGGCGGATTTGTCTGCATTATCAATAAGGACGGAGAGATCGTATTTTCGCCCAAAAACGAAGGCACTTTCAAGGCATCTGCCGCTGATGAAAGCGTTGACCTCAGAAACATTGATAATAAAGAACTTGCTGATTATGTGTCCAAGGCAGTCACTGTCGGCACAGATGCCGAGGAGATCACTGTTGACGGCGTGCCCTATTATTTATGTGCGACACCCATGGATACTGTGGAGTGGACTGTCGTTTCTGTAATAGAAAAGGAAATATCCGATAAGCCTACAAAAACGCTTATTGATGAATATGACCGCATAAACGAAGAAGCACAGAATGAATATGATGAAGGTGCACAAAGAGTTCGCAGGTCACTATTGCTCTGGATCGCTGTGATGCTTGTGCTTGCATCAATAGCTGCGCTTCTGGTGGCGGGCAGGATCGTTAAGCCGATAGAGCATATGACAAAACGTATGCAGGATCTGAACGGTACTGACCTTGCTTTTGAAATGGAAGATGCATACCGTACAGGTGATGAAGTAGAAATGCTCGCCGAGGGACTTGCGGAACTTTCTTCCAAGACAAGGCGGTATATTGACCAGATAACCAAGATAACCGCTGAAAAACAGCGTATCGGTACAGAGCTGGAGCTTGCGACAAAGATACAGGCGGATATGCTGCCGAACATTTTCCCCGCATTCCCTGAAAGGCCCGAATTTGATATACACGCTACCATGACACCTGCCAAGGAAGTCGGCGGCGATTTCTATGACTTCTTCCTGATCGATGATGACCATTTAGGGCTTGTAATAGCTGATGTTTCGGGCAAGGGCGTGCCTGCGGCGTTGTTTATGATGATGTCCAAAATTCTGGTCGGCAATTTCGCGATGACAGGTATCAGCCCGGCTAAAGTCCTGGAACAGGTAAATACACAGATATGCCTCAATAATGATGAAGAAATGTTCGTTACTGTATGGTTTGGCATACTGGAGATATCAACAGGCAAGGTGACAGCCGCAAATGCCGGGCATGAATACCCAATGATCAAAAAGGCAAACGGCGAGTTTGAACTTTTCAGGGATAAGCATGGTTTTGTTATCGGCGGTATGGAGGGTATCAAGTATAAAGAGTATGAGTTTACACTTGAAAAGGGCGGCACACTTTTTCTCTATACTGACGGTGTAGCAGAAGCCACCGATCCCGACAACAAGCTTTTCGGGACGGAAAGAATGCTTGATGCACTGAATATAGAACCCGAAGCCTCACCAAAAACGCTTCTTTCAAATATGAAAAAAGCAGTAGATGATTTTGTGGGTGATGCACCGCAGTTTGATGACCTGACAATGCTTGGCGTAAAGCTTTTATAGCGGCTTTTTAATTGAAAACAGACACCACGGAAGTCGTGACTTTAAAATCTATAAAACAAAGAAATACGGATGCAAAGCCGGAAAATCCTGCTTTGCACTGTCTGACTTTATAATATCAGGGGGTACCACATAATGACAGTAAAATTTACAAAGCAGGAAGATTCTCTTACAGTAAGTATCGAAGGGCGTCTTGACACACTTACAGCGCCCGAACTTGAAGAACAGCTTGAACCCGAGCTTGATGAAGCGGAAACACTGACATTTGACCTCTCAATGCTTGATTATATATCAAGTGCAGGGCTGAGGGTGCTGCTCGGGGCTGTGCATATAATGCAGGACAAGGGCGAGGTAGTGACAGTAAGAAATGTAAAACAAGAGGTAATGGATGTTTTTGAAGTTACAGGGTTTACAGATTTCCTGAACATAGAATAAGGGGGCATATAAAATGGCAGAACAGAACCCGGGGATATTCAGACAAAAATCAATGGACAGGATAACGTCACCCGAACAGCTTACAGACTACCTGAGGGTAACAAACCCCGGTATATGGGTGTTGCTTGCGGCAATAATACTGCTGCTTGGCGGACTGTTTGTGTGGAGTATGGTAGGTGAGCTTGAAACAGTAGCGCAGGGTGTAGCAGTAGTAGAAAACGGCAGTGCGCAGATAATGGTGACAGATACAGTAAACAGCGATATAGAATCAGGAATGAAAGTCAGGATAGCAGAAAAGGAAGTAAGTATAGCATCAGTGGAAAAGGACGAGTACGGCAGGGCAGTAGCATACGCACCCGTAGAAACCGCTGACGGAAAGTATGAAGTGGAGATAGTGACCGAAAGCATCCACCCGATAAAATTCCTGTTTGAATAAAGAGGGCAGTAAATGAAAGACGAAAAGGTAAAGATAAAGCCTACCATTACAAAAGGGGCGGCAAAGGTCCCTGTTATAATGCAGCTTGAAGCACTTGAGTGCGGGGCGGCTTCACTTGCAATGGTAATGGCATACTATGAAAAATGGGTGCCGCTTGAACAGGTGAGAGCCGACTGCGGTGTTTCGAGAGATGGATCAAATGCAAAGAATATCTCAAAGGCGGCAAAAAGCTATGGATTCAAGGTGCAGGCATTCAGCAGGACACCAAAGACGATAAGGGAAAAGGGAAAATTTCCCTGTATAATACATTGGAACTTTAACCACTTTGTTGTGCTTGACGGATTTAAGGGAAAGTATGCGTGTATAAACGATCCGGCAAAGGGCTTTGTAAAGGTCGGACCGGAGGAGTTTGACAAGGCGTTTACAGGGATAACACTGAACATAACCCCCGGCGAAGACTTTGAACCAAGCGGAAAACGAAAAAGCACAATAGACTTTGCAAGGAAAAGACTTGTCGGTGCGGGCGCGGCAGTGGCGTTTGTAATGCTTACAACTGTTATAAGCTCGCTTTTCGGGATAATAAACCCGATTATGTCAAAGATATTTATGGACAGACTTCTGACAGGGCAGAATAAGGACTGGCTTGTGCCGTTTATTGGCATAATGACGGCACTTGCGGCAGTTCAGATAATAGTTGCATGGGCGCAGACTATCTATAGCTTAAAGATAAACGGAAAGATGTCTGTCATAGGAAGTACGTCGTATATGTGGAAGGTGCTTCATATGCCTATGGAGTTCTTTTCGCAGAGAATGGCGGGAGATATCCAGTCAAGACAGGGCACAAATGCAAGTATCGCAGGAACACTTGTTGATACATTTGCCCCACTTATGCTCAATACCATAATGATGATATTCTATCTTGTATTGATGCTCAAGCAAAGCCTTATCCTTACGGCAATAGGTATCGGAACGCTTGTACTTAATATATTTATGTCGAGAATGATATCGGAAAAGCGAATAAATATCACAAGGGTGATGTCAAGAGATTCCGCAAAGCTCGGTGCTACAACAGTAGCGGGTATAGAAATGATAGAAACTATCAAGGCAAGCGGTGCTGAAAACGGGTTCTTCCAGAAGTGGGCAGGCTATCAGGCATCTGTAAATGCACAGGAAGTAAAGTCTGCAAAAATGAATAACTTGCTCGGAATGATACCTGCATTCCTGACAACGGTGGCTGATTATGCTGTGATGGTGCTTGGGATCTGGTTTGTGATGAATGGTAAGTTCACCCTCGGTGCACTTCAGATGTTTCAGGGGTTCTTAGGGGCATTTATGGCACCTGCAATGACGCTTGTTTCAGCAGGACAGACGATACAGGAAATGCGTACCCAGATGGAGAGAGTAGAGGACGTAATGCAGTACCCCACAGATCCGAATGCAAATGAAAATGAAACATCAGATGAAACACTCAAAAAACTCAGAGGAAATATAGAACTAAGAAATGTGAGCTTTGGCTATTCAAAGCTTGCAGAGCCGCTTATCAGTGACTTTTCAATGAACATCAAGCCGGGCGGCAGGGTGGCATTCGTAGGAACATCAGGGTGTGGAAAAAGCACACTTTCAAAGCTGATCTCAGGGCTTTACCAGCCGTGGACGGGTGAGATACTCTTTGACGGAAAACCGCGGAATGAACACGCAAGAAGTGTAATGACAGGTTCGGTTGCGGTAGTGGATCAGGATATTACGCTGTTTGAGGGAACGATAGCAGATAATATCAAGATGTGGGACGAGTCGATAAAGGACTTTGAAATGATCCTTGCCGCAAGGGACGCACAGCTTCATGACGATATCATGGCAAGAGAGGGCGGCTATCAGTGTAAACTGACATCAGGCGGGCGTGACCTTTCGGGCGGCCAAAGGCAGAGAATGGAAATAGCGAGAGTCCTCGCTCAGGATCCGTCGATAATCATACTTGATGAAGCAACGTCGGCACTTGATGCAAAGACAGAGTATGAAGTGGTAAAGTCTATTAAGAACAGGGGTATAACCTGTATAGTTATCGCACACAGACTTTCAACCATAAGGGATTGTGACGAGATAATCGTGCTTGAACGCGGTAAGGTAGTAGAGCGCGGAACGCATGAAGAACTCATGAAGCTCGGCGGCGCTTATACCGAGCTTGTAACAAACGAGTAAAGGAGGGAGAAGAACTTTGGGTTGGTTTGAAAAACAGATCAAACAGCGCAGCGATATGGATCAGCAGGCGTTTGAGGAGTCCTTCTTCCGTGTGGCAGGTGTCGTACTCGGACAGAAAACTGCAACAAAGATAAGTGATGAACATATCGTTACCAAACAGGCAATAGACGAAATACTTAAATTCTACCACTTCAAGCCTGTAGAGGTCCCGAAAAACGTAAAGGATAACGAAGCGCAGATAGATTATTGTCTTAGACCGCACGGGCTTATGAGAAGACAGATAATCCTTGAGAAAAACTGGTTTAAGGACGCATTCGGGCCGATTCTTGCGTATAAAAAGGAAACAGGCGAGGCTGTTGCACTCCTCCCGGGGACATTCAAGGGATATTACTTCTTTGATATAGAAAGCGGGAAAAAAGTAAAGCTTACCGGGAAGACGGCAGAGCTTTTTGAAAGGGAGGCGTATTGCTTTTACCGCCCCTTCCCGCAGAGAAAGCTTAACATAGCAGACCTTATGATGTATATTAAAAACTGCCTTGGCGTAAATGACCTTGCATTTATGATAACAGCGACTTTTGCTGTAACAGGTGTGGGTATGCTTATGCCGAGGATAACAAAGGCACTTACAGGCCCCGTGATATCGAGCGGGAGTGCTAAAATGCTTATCGGTATAGCGATTTGTATGCTGTGTACTGCAATAGCGGCACAGCTGATAGGTTCGGTAAGCTCAATGCTCAATTCAAGGGTGCAGACAAAGACAACACTTGGCATACAGTCGGCAATGATGATGCGCGTAATGTCACTGCCTGCAAACTTTTTCAGAAAGTACAGCGCAGGTGAGCTGACAAGCAGGTCAAGTTCGGTAGGGCAGCTGTGCAGTCTTATATTGAGCACATTTGTAATGGGAGGTTTAAGTTCGCTTGCATCACTTCTTTACATAACACAGATATTCAGTTTTGCACCTGCACTTGTGGTGCCGTCGCTTATCATCATACTTGTGACAGTGGTGTTCAGTACGGTGTCATCGGTCGTGCAGATAAAGATAAGCAAGCAGCAAATGGAAATAAGCGCAAGAGAAAGCGGTATGACCTATGCTATGATAAGCGGCGTTCAGAAAATAAAGCTTTCCGGTGCTGAAAAGAGGTTTTTTGCAAGGTGGCTTGGCATCTATTCGGACAACGCTGAATTTACCTATGCGCCGCCTGTGTTTATCAAGATAAACGGCGTTATCACGACGGCTATCGGGCTTGTTTCAAATATCGTGCTGTATTATCTTGCTGTGAAAAGCGGTATAGACCAGTCAAACTATTTTGCTTTTACGGCGGCATACGGTGCGGTAATGGGTGCGTTTTCGTCGCTTGCGGGCATGGCTCTTTCAATAGGCAGGATAAAGCCTATACTCGAAATGGCGGAGCCTTTCCTTAAAGCTGAGCCCGAAACCGCAGACAACAAGGAGATAGTTACAAAGCTAAGCGGCGGGATAGAGCTTAATAATGTATATTTCCGCTACAATGAAAGCTCACCTTATGTTGTCGACAACCTTTCCCTTAAAATCAAAGCGGGTGAGTATGTTGCGATAGTCGGCAAGACAGGCTGTGGGAAGTCAACGCTTATGCGCATACTCTTAGGCTTTGAAAAACCCGAAAAGGGTGCTGTTTATTACGACGGCAAGGACATAACAAGGCTTGACCTCGGCTCGCTGAGAAGAAATATAGGTTCTGTTATACAAAGCGGCGGCCTGTTTCAGGGGGATATCTTCTCAAACATTATTATATCTGCACCGCACCTGACACTCAAAGAAGCGTGGGAAGCGGCAGAGATAGCAGGTATAGCTGATGACATAAGAGCAATGCCAATGGGTATGCAGACGCTTATTTCCGAAGGGCAGGGCGGTATTTCGGGCGGGCAGAAGCAGCGCCTTATGATAGCACGTGCTATTGCGCCTAAGCCCAAGATACTTATGTTTGACGAAGCCACCTCTGCACTTGACAACAAAACACAGAAACAGGTCAGCGAAGCCCTTGACAGCATGGGCTGCACGAGGATAGTTATCGCCCACAGGCTTTCAACTATCCGCCACTGCGACAGGATACTTGTCCTTGACAAGGGCAAGATCATTGAGCAGGGCACTTTCGATCAGCTGATAGAACAAAACGGTTACTTTGCAGAACTTGTTGAAAGGCAGAGACTTGATAAATAATGATAAACGGCAGGGGTAGATCACTCCTGCCGTTTATCATTATTCTATTCTTTGCCGAAGTCACTGACTTCTATGTCAGGCGGGGCGTCTATCTCTTTTCCGACATACCCGCCGTTTTTGCGCCGCTGCTTTACACATTCAGTCAGCAAATATTCGATCTGCCCGTTTACCGAGCGAAAATCGTCCTCTGCCCAGCTTGCCAAGTCGTTGTAAAGCTTCTCGCTAAGGCGCAGGGGCACTTGTTTTTTTGCAGCCATTAATAGATACTTCCCGAATTTACCACTGGCTGAGCGTCATGGTTGCCGCAAAGTACCACGAGCAGATTTGATACCATTGCTGCCTTGCGTTCCTCGTCAAGGTCTACTACCTGTTTCTTGCTTAGTTCTTCAAGTGCCATTTCAACCATACCTACAGCGCCGTCGACAATTAGCTTTCGTGCATCAACTACGGCTGATGCCTGCTGCCTTTGCAGCATTGCCGCAGCTATCTCGGGGGCATAAGCAAGGTATGTGATACGTGCTTCGAGTATTTCAATACCTGCATTTTTTACCCTTTGCTGGATTTCTTCCTTTATACGGTTTGCAACAATGTCACTTGAGCCTCTCAGGCTGCCTTCATCCGCAATACCGTCGCCTGTTGTATCAACGCCCTGTGCAACGTCATAAGGATATATCCTCACAATATTTCTCAGTGCCGTGTCACACTGAAGTGACAGGTATTCTTTGTAGTTATCAACATCAAACACAGCCTTTGCCGTATCTACGACACGCCACATTACAGCTATGCCTATTTCTATTGGGTTGCCGAGGCAGTCATTTATCTTCTGCTTGTTATTGTTCAGTGTCATGATTTTAAGTGATATACGCTTATCTGTCAAACCCGTGGCAATGTTTAAAGCTTCTGTGCCTGCCTTTAAAGCCATAGCCGCAGAATCGCCCTGACCTACATCACCGCTTTGCCTGAGCTTTGTTGAAGCAGCAGGGTTTACAGCCGTACAGAACGGGTTTACAAAGTAAAAGCCGTCATCTTTAAGCGTTCCGACATATTTGCCGAATAGGGTGAGCACGAGTGCTTCCTGCGGCTTCAGAACTTTAAGCCCCAAAAACAGTATCCACCCTGCTAATACCCATATCAAAGCTACAGCTATGCAGGTGATACCAAGCGGCGTATCATCCCTTGAAGCCCCGAAAATAATAAGCCCGACAGCTGCAATATAACCAAGTATTGTAAGTATAAGAACTGCCATTCCGTTTTTTCTGCCTGATAAGATTTTCTCCTCCATAAACTTGTCCTCCTTTTAAGACCTGAAAATTTTCAGTATTGTTTTAACTATTCCTGCTGCAAAGAGCAGGGAAACAGCTATCCACAGGACCATTGCAGCCGTATTATCCCTGAAAAGAACAGCCAATGCCACAAACAAACCCATCATCGGCAGGAATATCAGAAGCGTAAGAAACACCTTTGCAGCCCGTGGTATCCTATTGCTTTCCACTATCAGTTCAAACAGTGCGCTGATCGCTTCGCCTACTATCTCTGCAATTATATCCATAGCTGTCATCACCTTCTCTTTGTTCTTCACATAGTTCTATCTTTGTGATATCATTATGATATCACATTAATTCGTCTTTGTCAAGAGGTTTTTGAAAATTTTTCAAAAAAAAATCCTTTATCTGCCGTATCTGGCAGATAAAGGATAGTATTTCTTTAAGCTTCTACTGCTTTAAGACCGTATTTTTCGCGGTATTCTTCAAGTGCTTTGCCCACATCAGATCCACGAAGGTTTATAGGATCATCATTTTGAAGGTGGATATGATAACTGTCAGCCTGTACTTCAAGAAGTGCCATTATGATCTTTGTACAGTGTACAGCGATCCTTTCAAGGTCGTTGAGAAGTTCACCGAAGTCTGAACCCTGTCTGAGCGAACATTCGCCTGCCTGCAATCTCTTGACATGGTTCATTTCAGCCCGAGAGCAAAGCGAACGTATCACTGTTCCGAGTGCTGCCACACGCCCGTCAGACTTCCACTGGTCAGTCATAAAGGCGTTTACCGTAAGTTCCATGATCTCCTTTTCGGCGTTTATTATCACATCAAGTTCAGCCCCTGCTTTGTGGGAGTATATGATATTTTCTTCCTTGTTGTTTTTTGCTATATATGCTATACTCATAGCATGGTCTGTAATACGTTCAAAGTCAGTAAGTGTATGCAGGAACTTGAACACATCCGCATTTTCGTTTTCTTTAAGTTCATTTCTTGACAGACGCATAAGGTATGTGCCTATGTCGTTTTCGTATCTGTCAGCAAGACTTTCATACTTTTTTACTTTTTCAAAGAGTTCTTCGCTATATTCACTTAGTACAGTTGTGCTTCTGTTCACGCTTTTAAGCGCTGTTTTTGCCATATCATATATAGCGCTTCTGCTTTGTGAAATTGCAAGTGAGGGGTAAGGGATAAATCTTTCTTCAAGCAAGATCTGCACGATATCCTCGCCGTCGTCAGCACTCTTATCCCTGATAAGCAGACAGGTCAGCTTATCAAGTGCACCGATAAACGGGAAAAGTATTATAACATTTATAAGCCTGAACAGTGAGTTTGCCGCTGCTATGGAAATGGTCGTCATTTTATTGTCCATAAACGGAAACCCAACAAATGCATTTATAATATAGAAAAGCCCGCCTGTTATCACGACACCTAAAACGTTTATGAAAAGATAAACAAACGCTGTGCGCTTGCCTTCTATACTTGCAGCAAGTGCAGAAAGCAATACTGGAACAGCAGCGCCTATAGATATACCGAGCAGTATAGGAAGCGATGTGGAAAAATCGATAGCACCCGTTGCCGTAAGCGCCTGAAGTATACCGACAGCTGCCGATGCACTTTGCAAAACAGCAGTGAAAAGTGTACCGGTAATAATACCGAGCAGAGGGTTTTTAAACATTGTAAGAATATTTACAAAAGCGGCACTCTGTGAAAGAGGGGAAACGGAATCAGCCATAGTACCGATGCCTACCATAAGCACAACGAAGCCTAAAAGTATATCGCCGACATTTGTATGTCTTTTTGAAAAAGAACGATAAATAATGCCTATGACAGCGATTATACCGGTTATGGTAGTGGTGGAAAACAGTGCTGCGATACCGCCGCCGCCCTGTATTTCCGAAAGGGCTATCATCCAGCCCGTTACAGATGTGCCGAGAATGGAACCAAGTATAATGCCAATAGCCTGCCTGAATTTCATCATGCCCGAGTTTACAAAACCGACTGTCATAACAGATGTGGCTGATGATGACTGGATTATCGCCGTAACGCCCGTACCGAGCAGTATGCCCTTTAGCGGTGTATCGGTAAGCTTTGCAAGCAGACGTTCAAGCTGATTGCCCGCAGCACGCTTGAGCCCGTCACCCATTATCGACATACCGAACATAAACAAAGCAAGCCCGCATAGTAAGCTGAACAGGTTAGAGATATTCATATTTTTTACCCTCGTTTTTAAACTGTCTTTTCCCTAAGACTTCCCATATTAACACATTTTACATTCTCGATTGAAGTATATCATAGATAAGCCCCAATGTCAATAGGGGTATAAATGTTTAAAAATGTCTATTTTACACAAACCGCGACGTTTTCGGCGTTGTGTTGCCTTATTAATAGGCACTGTAATAGAGATACACATAAAAGTGCTTGAAGAAATGTGTTGAATATGCTATAATACTGTAAACAGCGCCTATATCAGTGCAGAATAGACTTGGGAGTGAAAAAATATGACAGATGCCGAAAGAAAGATAGCTATGGATTCCTCCGGCTTTGTGGTGCTTGCTGAAAAGGTGCCTGCAATAGTGCAGGAAATACGCTACTACTCTACATACAATTTTATAGGGGATCGAATAAACGGTTATGAAGAACCCTGTGCGCTGCTGACAAAAGAGGCTGCCCGCGCCTTGCTAAGTGTCAGCAATGAAATGATAGTTCAGGGATATCGCTTAAAGATCTTTGATACCTACCGCCCTGCGTGTGCTGTCAGGCATTTTGTTATGTGGGGGATAGAAGACCTTGACCTGAGGATGAAGCCATACTTTTACCCGACGCTTGAAAAGCAGGAACTGTTTGCCAAAGGCTTTATCGCAAGCAAGTCAAGTCACAGCAGGGGCAGTACAGTTGACCTGACACTGCTTGATATGAAAACCGGTAAAGAGCTTGATATGGGCAGCCCGTTTGATCTGTTCGACGAGATATCCCACCCCGATTCAAAACTTGTAACGCCTGAACAGTATGAAAACAGAATGAAGCTGCAAAACGTTATGGTAAGAAACGGTTTTGAGCCTATTGACTGCGAGTGGTGGCATTTCACCCTCAGAGGAGAACCTTACCCTGACACTTATTTTGAATTTCCCGTATCAAGCGAGTATCTTAAAAGATAAAACATAAAAAAGAGCCGCACTGTACGGCTCTTTTTTTATGTCAGTTTTTATTCATTTCATCTCTTAGCTTTTGCTGCTGCTGTTCCATAAGCTTTACCAGATCCTCAAGTGAGGTTTCGGGCTTTCTGCGTTTTGGTTTGGCAGCTGCGGGCTTAACGTCAGGCTTGCTTTCTGCCTTTGGTGTTTCGGCCTCGCTTACATTCACAGTCTTGCCTTCAGGAGATATACCGGCTTCTTCTTCAGCTTCCGGCAGTTTAACGATCTTCGGTTCTTCTTTGATCTGCTTATCTTCATCCGGAACCGGCACGGGCTTTTTGGCTTCGTCGGCAATTATACTGTTTACCATATCAGCGATCGGCTCAGCCTCCTGTTCATCAGCTTCGTCAGAAAGCTCACTGTCGTCGGAATTGATATACTCCTTATCCTCGTCAGAAAGCTGATCCCTGGCAATAGGTGTAGCATCGTCGCCGGAGAAAAGGAAGTCATCTATTGAAGAAGGCTTCTCTATCTCGTCGTCTTCATCATCTTCATCATCATCGTCTTCGTCATAGCCGTCGGAAGAAGCAATAGCGATAATAAGTTCTATGATTATCATAAGTGCTATCGGCGAACCTATACAGATGACCATACCAAAGCGCGATATCATAAATGTTATTACTTTGCCCGCCCAGGTGTAGTATGTGGTTGCTTCACCTACAACATTTGTGGATTTGATATCATATGTGATAGATGTATTCTTTTCCTGATAAACGGTGTAAACAACGCCGTCCTCGCCTTCCTTAGCAGTTACATCTGCAAGCCAGAAAACGCTTGTCCCGACACCGGGAACCCTTTCACACAGAACAGCCTTTCCGACTTTTTCAATACTCGGTGTTTCATTGGATGCAAGCACAAGAGAACCTCTCGGCACCTTGTCGAGCATTCTGTCACTATCCATTATATAAAGGCTGTAGCCTGCTATCGAGGGGGTAACATCTTTATTCTTGAATACCTTTGCCATACCTATAACGATAGCCGCCACAAGTATTGTAAACACAAGAAAGAATATAAAAACGTGCCGCCCCGCGTGAGATTTCGTTTTTGTAGCACTGCCCATAATTAAAATTCCATTCCTTTCCATTTGTAGTTATTACCTTTTACATTATAACACAAAGGGATATTTTTTTCAACCTTGTTAATAGTTTTTTTAGTTTTGTTCTGTCAGCTGAGCGAGTATGCTGAAAGGTCAGGCAGAACAAAGTCGTCATCAACAGGCTCGCTTACCACAATATCACTGACAGTCTGTGCTGTTTCACCGCTGAGTGTTGAATACATTTTTATAAGATTTCCGGTTTTTGCATCAAAGACATAATTCATGCCTGCATCACCGTCTGCCCCGCGGGACTTGATGTATTCATCAGTGAAGCCGTAGGTCTCGGTTATCTCGCCCGCAGCTTCATCAACAGCAGCACTTTTGAAATCACCTGTTGCCGCAAATAACAGATCAAAGTCAACCGAATGTGCAGCTGTGTTGCCAAGTTCATCGGCATTTATTTTTGTATATGTTGTAGTACCCTCGTTTATCTCGTAAAGGTCACCGCTGTCGGTTATGTATCTTTTTGATGTCATGCCCATAACAGTTCTTTCAGCGTAAGCAAGGTCACCTTTGACCTCAAAGACATAGGGTATGACAGAGCCGTCAGCAGCTTCGGTAGTGCAGGTGAGCTTATACGCCCCGTAATATTTGTCTTTGAGCGCATCATAAAGCCTTACATCACCGTTTGGATCGTAATCAATCTTCTGCGCCTGTTCACCGTTGTCGGAATTATCGGCAGAAGATGTATCTGTATCATTGCTGCTCTGTGAGTTTTCCTGCTGTGTCTGAGCCTGTGAGGAACTTTCTCTCGAAGTGCTCTGACCATCAGACGAACTGTCATCTGCGCAGGCTGCAAAACTGAGTGTGAGCACAAGTCCGGCAGCAATTGCCAAAAGCTTATTGGTCTTCATTTTTTATTCCTTTCTTTTTTATGGGGTGTCAGTCTGCATACGACATAATTGCCGCGAAATTTACAGCATATATAAACACCGCCGGTTATCCGAGTGCTGCTATAGACTGTTCGATCTTAGCCATTTTGTCTTTAGCCTTTTCAAGCTTTTCCTTCTGTTCGTTTATCAGCTTTTCGGGGGCTTTTGCAAGGAAGCCCTGATTTGAAAGCTTAGAGCTTAAAAAGTCTATATCCTTCTGCACGGTTTTCTTTTCCTTATTAAGACGTGCAAGTTCTTTTTCGGTGTCTATTATCTCTGAGAGTGGGATAAACATTCTTGCACAGTCGGTTACAGCTGTAGCGCAGTCCTTGCCGTCAAAGCCGGAAACAAAGTCTATCTCGCTTGCTGATGCCAGACGTTCAAAGAACATCACACCCTTTTCAAAAACGTCCTTCAGGGCGGTTTCAATGAATACCTTTGCCTTTACAGACGGCGGAACATTCATTTCGCCCCTTACGTTTCTTACAGCGCTTATCGCATCGATGATCTTTTCAAAGTCTGCTTCCTCGGAAGCATAATCAAGTTCCTTATCATATACGGGGAAGCTTTCTACCATGATAACGCTTTCGCCGTCGGTGAGCACCTGCCATATCTCCTCTGTTATATATGGCATAAACGGGTGAAGAAGTTTCAGAGCGCCCTTCATTACCCATACAAGCACCTGCTGTGCAGCAAGGGCAGTTTCGCCGCCTGCGGCAATGCGGGGTTTGGTAAGTTCGATATACCAGTCACAGTAAACGTCCCAGATAAAGTCATAAAGCTTTGCAACAGCAACGCCGAGTTCAAACTTATCAAGGTTTTCATTTACCTCTTTAGCAAGGCGGTTGAATTTAGAAACCACCCACTTGTCTTCCATAGCAAGATTTTCGGGAAGCCCGTCAGCCTTGAAATCTTCGGGCAGGTTCATCATTATAAAGCGCGAAGCGTTCCAAAGCTTGTTTGCAAAGTTGCGTGAAGCCTTTACCTTGTCATCACTGTAACGCATATCATTGCCGGGGGCATTGCCTGTAGCAAGCGTGAATCTGAGTGCGTCTGCGCCGTACTTATCAATCTCCTCAAGCGGATCAATACCATTGCCGAGGGATTTTGACATCTTTCTGCCCTGGGCATCTCTTACAAGTCCGTGTATCAGAATAGTAGAGAATGGCTTCTTTTTCATATATTCCATACCTGCAACTATCATACGTGATACCCAGAAAGTTATGATATCATACCCTGTAACAAGTGTATCTGTCGGGTAGAATTTTTCAAGCTCGGGTGTCTTGTCGGGCCAGCCCATTACCGAGAACGGCCACAGTGCCGATGAGAACCATGTATCAAGCGTATCAGGATCCTGACGCATAGGCCTGCCACACTTCGGGCATACTGCTGTATCTTCCTTTGTGACTACTGTTTCGCCGCAGTCGTCGCAGTAGAACGCGGGTATTCTGTGCCCCCACCAGAGCTGACGTGAAATGCACCAGTCTCTTATATCGTTCATCCAGTTGAAGTAATTCTTGTCAAAGCGTTCGGGAACAAACTTTATGTCCTTGCTTTCAACTGCCTTTATAGCGGGCTTTGCAAGGTCAGCCATCTTTACAAACCACTGCAGAGAAACCCTCGGCTCAACAGTTGTGCCGCAACGGTAGCAGGTGCCGACATTATGCTCGTGTTCCTCGGTATATGCAAGGAAACCGCCTGCTTCGAGGTCTTCAACTATTTTCTTTCTTGCTTCATATCTGTCCATACCTGCGTATGCGGGGTAGTCATCAACTATTTTTGCGTCAGGCGTAAGAACGTTTATTACAGGCAGATCATGCCTTTTGCCGACTTCAAAGTCATTAGGATCATGTGCAGGGGTGATCTTAACTACACCTGTACCGAATTCCATATCAACATAGCTGTCTGCAACAACAGGTATCTCCCTGCCTACAAGCGGAAGAACAAGTGTTTTGCCTACTATATCCTTGTATCTTTCGTCCTTCGGGTTTACAGCCACAGCTGTATCACCAAGCAGTGTTTCCGGCCTTGTGGTTGCAAGTTCAACAAACCCGCTGCCGTCGCTGAGCGGGTATTTGAGGTGCCAGAAATGCCCCGCCTGATCTTCGTATTCAACTTCTGCATTGGAAATTGATGTAAGACAGTGCGGACACCAGTTGATTATACGCTCGCCCCTGTATATAAGCCCTTTGTTGTAGTAGCTTACAAATACTTCCTTTACAGCCCTGGAGCAGCCCTCATCCATAGTAAAGCGCTCTCTTGACCAGTCACAGGATGTGCCGAGCTTTTTGAGCTGTTCAACTATCCTGCCGCCGTACTGTGCCTTCCAGTTCCATGCACGTTCCAGGAACTTTTCTCTGCCGATATCGTCTTTTGTAATGCCTTCTTTTCGCATGGCTTCAACTATCTTTGCTTCTGTTGCGATAGATGCATGGTCTGTCCCGGGCACCCAGAGCGCTTCATAGCCTGACATTCTCTTGTATCTTATAAGTATATCCTGCAAAGTATTGTCAAGTGCGTGCCCCATATGCAGCTGCCCTGTTATATTCGGCGGGGGGATAACTATAGCATACGGCGGCTTCTTTGAATTGACATCTGCTTTGAAATACTCTCCGTCGAGCCACATTTTGTAGATCCTGTCTTCAAACTCCTTTGGCTCATATACCTTTGAAAGTTCCTTTTTCATAACTATCTGTCCTTTACAATAAAATGGTTTACATTTAATTATACTATATTTACACACAGTTTGTCAAGGAGAAATTTTTCGCTTTTCAGCGGCTCTGTGCAGTTGTCAATGATCTTGGACACTCTCCCTCAAAAAAATATGACATTAAGTAAAAAATTGCAAATCTCCCTCTTGGAGGAGCCGTAGGCGACGGA
>CACZFN010000030.1 GCA_902780505.1 uncultured Ruminococcus sp.
CCTGCTAAAAGAAAAAAGAAGAAAGAATAAATAAGAAATAAAAACGGCGGTATCGCCTTTGGCGATAAATTTTAAAAATCCGTCCGCAAAGCGGACACCATGTTTATTCTTTATTCTTTCTTCTTTATTATTTATTCTTTTAGCAGCAGCGAACACAAAGCGTGAATCTAAAAAAATTCTATATCGCTGCTGCGCTTATGCCCGCCTTTTTGTTATAGTGTTATGCTTGCTACCTGTTAAGTATTATGTGTACTATCGCAAAATAGTGGAATATACTGCCGCCTATGGTGAACAGATGCCATATGGAGTGAAAGTAGCGTATTTTCTTTTTTACATAGAATATCACACCGAAAAGGTAAAACCCGCCGCCTATACACAGGTACACAAGCGAACGTGTCGGGACGGCTTCGGTCATGGGCTTCCACACAAGAAGTATCGCAAGCCCCATAACTATATAGCAGATAAGTGATGCCTTCTTGAATTTTTCAAGGTTTATTGAATTAAATACAATGCCGAGTGTCGTCATGCCCCAGATCACCCCGAATATCACCCAGCCGAGCGCGCCGCGAAGGGGCACAAGGGTTATCGGCGTATACGTCCCCGCTATAAGGAAGAAGATCGTATTATGATCCATTATCCTGAAAAATTTTTTTGCCGTGGGGTTTGTTATGGCGTGGTAGAGCGTTGACATAGTATAAAGAATTATCAGCGATGCCCCGAATATCGCAGAGCTTACAACGCCCCATGCATTTGAATGTACAGCCGCGATAACTATCAGCACGACAGTCCCCGCGACAGAAAGCCCGCCGCCGATACCGTGGCTCACGGAATTGAAGATCTCCTCCCCGAGGGTATAGCGCTTTACTGCGGCAGATTTAGTTTCTGACATATTCACACCCCTTTTAGTCACTTTATATTATAATTATATCACTTACGTTTACTTTTGTCAATAAGCTGCGGTACTGGTAAAAGTGTAAAAATACTCAAATTCACGGTGCTTCTTTGAGTGTATTTCTGCCGTTTTCACCATTGAAAAAAGTCAGGTGCAGTGATATAATTGATTAGGATAAAAAATAAGAAAGCGGAGATCAGATTGGACAGGATAGAATTTTTCAGGGACTTGGCGATAATAATAGTTTCAGCCAAGTTTTTCGGGCTTGTGGCAAACAAGCTCAAAGCCCCGCAGGTAGTGGGGGAGATAATAGCAGGTCTGCTTATAGGCCCTTGTGTTTTCGGGATAGTAAAGGATTCTGATTATTTAAAGCTTATCGCCGAGATAGGCGTTGTAATGCTTATGTTTGAAGCGGGCCTTACCACTAACCTGAAAGAGCTTATAAGGACAGGCCCGAAGGCTTTTGCGGTGGCGTGTGTGGGCGTGTTTGTACCGCTTATCGGGGGAACGCTTTTATACGGTTTTTTCTACGGCTTCGGTGCTGTGGGTACGGAAAAGTTTATGAAAGCCGTGTTTATCGGAACGATAATGACGGCGACAAGTGTGAGCATAACCGTTGAAACGCTGAAAGAGCTCGGGCGGCTCAAGAGCAATATAGGCACGCTGATACTGAGTTCTGCAATAATTGATGATGTCATAGGCATAATCGTGCTGACATTTGTTATCGGCTTCAAGGATAAGGACACAAGACCGCTTGATGTGATCTGGCATACCGGACTGTTTATAGTGTTCAGCTTTGCAGTAGGGTTTTTGACATATTATGTGTTCAAAAAGATAGACAAACGCTACCCGCATCAGCGCCGGATACCTATAATGGGGCTTGCGCTTTGTATGTTCCTTGCGTTTGCGGCGGAAGCTTTCTTCGGCATTGCTGATATCACAGGTGCTTATGTGGCGGGGCTTATCCTCTGCTCACTTTCCGATTCCGATTACATAGCAAGAAGGGTGGATATAAACTCCTATATGTTCTTCGGCCCTGTATTTTTTGCAAGTATAGGCTTGAAGACCAAGCTTGACGGCTTCAATGCAGACCTTCTGATGTTCTCGCTCGGCTTTGTGTTTGTGGCACTGATCACAAAGGTGATAGGGTGCGGGCTTACCTCACGGCTTATGGGGTATAAGTTCAAGGACAGCCTTAAAGTCGGCGTCGGTATGATGACAAGGGGGGAAGTCGCACTTATAGTCGCACAGAAGGGGCTTTCTGTCGGGCTGTTAAGATCAGAATACTTTGCGTGTGTAATACTTCTTATAATAGTATCTTCGGTGTCAACACCGATACTGTTAAAGCTTCTCTATAAGGGAGAAGCCTCAGAGGAGGAAACATCATCACCTGTGACTGCACAGGCAACATAAAAATATAACCTTGTTTTATTAATACGCAGGGGAGATGTGCTTATCCATAGGCTGTCCGCGCCCTATTTCGGGGGGCTTTCCCTGTCTACGCAGTAGACAAGTGCCCCCCGCACCCCCTTCGGGTGCATCACCCAAAGGATTTGGCTTTATCAACAGACTGAACCGCTGTACGAATTATGGTACAGCGATTCTTGTTTTGCCGATATTATGATAAGATTATAAATTTCAGTACATTTTTTTTGACAAATAATTGACAAAGCCGATTTAATGTGTTATAATATGAAAGTAAAAATCTGTTATATTGGAGGAATTTTTTTATGTATATCACCTGTCTTGACCTTGAAGGCGTGCTTGTGCCGGAAATCTGGATAGCCTTTGCCGAGGAAACGGGCATACCCGAACTAAAGAAGACTACCCGTGATGAGCCTGACTATGACAAGCTTATGAAGTACCGTTTGGCTATACTTAAAGAACACGGCCTTGGACTGAAGGAGATACAGAACACTATTGCCAAGATCGAGCCTATGCAGGGCGCTAAGGAGTTCCTTGATGAACTGAGAAGCCTTTGTCAGGTGATAATCATTTCCGATACATTTGCGCAGTTTGCAGGCCCGCTTATGAAGAAGCTCGGCTACCCGACTATCTTCTGCAATTCACTTGAAGTTGCGGATAACGGCGAGATAACAGGCTACAAGATGCGCTGTGAAAAGAGCAAGTACACAACAGTAAAAGCATTGCAGTCGATAGGCTTTGAAACTATAGCAAGCGGTGACAGCCATAATGATCTTGGCATGATACAGGCAAGCAAGGCAGGCTTCCTTTTCAAGAGCACTGATGCTATAAAGGCAGAGCACCCCGAACTGCCCGCATTTGAAACTTATGATGAGCTTTTAAATGCTATAAAGGCAGAACTTGCAAAGTAAGAAAGATCAATGCCGCTTTATGCGGTCATCTGTCACAGGATAAGCAGGAGGTTTTGTTATGAAGTGTCCTTTTTGCGGATATGTCGATACTAAGGTCATAGATTCCCGCCCGAGTGAGGGTAAAAAGCGCAGAAGGCGTGAGTGTGCACAGTGCGGCAGGCGCTTTACTACATATGAAGTAATAGAGAAGCCTACCCTGATGGTGGATAAGCGTGACGGAAGCTTTGAACCTTTCGATCGTGAAAAGCTTATAAAAGGGATACAGAGCGCTATCAAAAAGCGCCCCGTAAGCGTAGATCAGCTCAATCAGCTTGTGGACAATATTGAAAATTTCTATGCAAATTCAATGCAGACGGAAACAACGACTTCCGAGATAGGCGACAGGGTGCTTGCAGGGCTTAAAGACCTTGACCTTGTGGCGTATGTAAGGTTTGCTTCCGTTTATAAGGATTTTAATGACGTTGATTCCTTCGTGCAGATAATAACAGAACTTTCGGATAAAAAATAAGTGATAAAAAGCCAAAGGCACTTCTGCTTTGTATGCAGAGGTGCCTTTTTGTGTGCGTTTTTTTATTTGTTACAGCCCTTTAAAAGTGAGCAGACTGCCCTGCTTGCATTTACCTGACAGGAGGGGCAAGCCTTGCAAAGCGATGACAGGTTTATACACCCGAAGGGTGTGCACAGCTTGTTTGCGGCGGCGGGGGCTTTGGCAGTGGTATTGCCTGATGTATTCCCCTTAGAGGGTGCTGTGCTTTCGGAAGCGGCAAGGTTTCCTTTGGCAAAAAACTGTGTCCAGTAATATGTGCCGTTTTTATAAGAGATGCCTATTCCGACATACTGCGCATTCCGGCTTAAAATATTTGCCCTGTGGCCTGATGAATTCATAAAGCTTTTCATTACGGCTTCCGGTGTCTTCTGGCCGTATGCGATATTTTCGGCGGCGTAGGTGTAGCTTACACCTGCTTCATTAAGGGCGGTAAAGCAGGTCTTCCCGTTCGGGCGGGTGTGCGAGAATACCTTTTGTATCTCCTTTGCCCTGACATTTGCGGCATCACAGAGCTTATCGTTCATTCTGACCGCAGAAAGCCCGTTTGCCGCCCTTTCACGGTTTATAATCGCAAGGACCTGTTTTGCATAGTCCTGAAGTTTTTCGCTTTCATACGCCGCTGACGCTGTTATGGCAGTGTCGGTGAAGTGCTCTGCGGGTGAGCCGGTTGCGCCGTGTGAAAGCACCAATGTCAGCGCAAGCAATGATGTTATAAGTTTCCTTTTCATTTTATCCTCCAATTATTAGACAAATCTAAGAAAAGCTTTCCTTGAATTAATACTACCATATAAGTAGGATAAAATCAATGCAAAATTATTTCCATAATTGGCAGAATGTGACTTTTGTCATATCGTAAAAGTTACAATTCGCACTTCAAAAACGTTTTCTCAGGTGTTATAATGGTTACAGAAAATAAAAAACGGAGGTATTGCTATGGCACAGACGGTCGTAAAAATAGATAAGCTTGTCAAGAGGTACAAGGAACTTGTGGCAGTAGACCACCTTTCATTTGAAATATACGAGGGTGAGGTATTCGGGCTGCTGGGGCCTAACGGTTCGGGCAAGACTACCACGATAAACTGCCTGCTTTCACTCCTTTCCTACGATAAGGGTGAGATACAGATATTCGGTAAAGATATGTCGCCGACAGCTTATGATATAAAGCAGGAAATAGGCGTTGTTATGCAGAACGTCGCGGTGTTTGACGAGCTGACAGTTTATGAAAACATAGATTACTTCTGTGGGCTGTATGTAAAGGATAAGGCAAAAAGAAAACAGCTTGTAGAAGAAGCCATAGCTTTTGTAGGGCTTGAAGATTTTAAGAAATTCCGTCCCAAAAAGCTTTCGGGCGGGCTTTTAAGAAGGCTCAACATTGCCTGCGGCATAGCACATAAGCCTAAACTGATAATTTTTGACGAACCGACTGTTGCAGTCGATCCGCAGTCAAGAAACAAGATACTTGAAGGCATAACACAGCTTAACCGTGAGGGTGCTACGATAATCTATACTTCGCATTATATGGAGGAAGTCGAGCAGATATGCTCACGCCTTGTAATAATGGATAAGGGCAAAGTAATAGCAGGCGGAACGATAGACGAGCTGAAATCAAACATCCGCTGCACCGAAACGATAGTTGTGGAAACAAAGGGCATACCTGAGAATATAGTACAGGGTGCGGGAAATATTGAACACGTATTTGAGGTACAGTATGATAAAAACGTACTGACGGTAAGGTGTTCGGGCGGTAAGCATAATGTAGTAAGGCTGCTCGGTTACTTGCAGGATAATAACGTACACATAGGCAGGGTACAGAGTGAACGCCCGACACTCAACACCATATTCCTGGAACTCACAGGCAAGGAACTGAGAGATAACTGATAAAAGAGGTAACACTGATGTTTTTTCATAATGTAAAATACTATACCCTTGATACTATAAGGCAGAAGCCTGTGGTGTTCTGGCTGATGATGTTCCCGATAATACTTTCAACCTTTTTCCATGCGGCGTTTTCGGGGATATACGAGAAGGTTTTTCTCAATAACGCAATACCTGTTGCAGTGGTGGTAAAGCGTGACAACCCGAACTTCAAAAAGGTAATGGATGAGCTTTCCAAGGGTGAGGACAAGATGTTTGACACCACATGGACTGACGAGGAGGGGGCGCTTAAACTCCTTGAAGACGGTGATGTGATCGGCGTTATATATGTTGATCCGGCACTTTCGCTGTCAGTCAGGACAGACGGGCTTGACCAGACAATAATAAAGACCTTCCTTGACCGATACAGCGTAACGGAATCGGTAATAATAGAAAACGCTATAAAAAACCCTTCAAGCATAAATGATGTATCGGCGGCGTTCTCGCAGGAACTTAATGCTGTCAGGGCTCAAAAGCTTACTGACGGCAATATGGACGTATATGTCACCTATATGTACAATCTTATCGCAATGGTTTGCGTGTTAGGCTCGACAGTCGGGCTTTCGATAGCACTCAATAACGAAGCTAATCTGAGTTCTGTCGGTATGCGGACAGCTCTTTCGCCGACAAGCAAGCTTCAAAAGTGCTTTGCAGGGCTTGTATCGGGGTGTATCGTGCAGACTTTCTGTTCGCTTATTGCATCAATATATATCGTGTTCGTGCTCAAAGAAGACCTCGGCGTGCCGTTTGGCATGGTAACGCTTGTGGCGGTAGTCGGCAGCTGGCTCGGTGTGTCGATCGGGTTTTTCTTCGGTTCAGTGGGCAGGTTAAGCTTTAGTGCAAGGACCGGTATCTGCACAAGTGTCACAATGTTCTGCTGCTTCCTCAGCGGTCTTATGCTCGGGGATATGAAAATGACAGTTGAAGAAAACGCCCCGATAATCAACAGGATAAACCCGCCGGCACTTATATCTGATGCGCTTTATGTGCTTAATGTTGATGATAACTTAGACAGGTTCATAGTCAAGATGATAACTATGCTTTCAATGACAGTCGGTTTTACTGTTCTTGGGTTTATTGTTACAAGGAGAAAGAAATATGCAAGTTTATAAGACCTTTTTAAAGATACTTAGATCAAAAATAGGCGTGGCTATGATATATCTTACCATCTTCCTTGTGATAGGTATATCATCAGCAAACAGCAGTAAGGAAACCGGTGATTTCAAAGAGGTAAGGGTGGGTGTCGGCATTACCGACAACGACAATACCAAAGCTTCAAAGAACCTTTGCACTTTCCTTGAAAAAAGCTGCAATGTGACCTACGGCGAATTTGACAAGAATGAGAAGCTTGATAAGCTCTACTACGGGCAGATGGGCTACTATCTTACAATAAACGAGGGCTTCGGCGAAAAACTCGTAAGCGGGGATACTGAGGGAATACTTTCAAGTTCGTCTGTAGACGGCGGCAGAAGGTCAAGCTTTATTGAATCAAAGATCGATATGTATTTAACGACTGCAAGGGGATATATAGCATCCGGGCTTCCGGCTGATGAAGCCCTTGAAAAAGCAGGTAAAGCACTTGAAAAGAAGGTCGATGTAAAAATCGTTGACAGTTCAAGCGGCGGGTTTATGGATATATCTTACTATTTCAAATTTATGCCGTATATACTTATGTCGGTGCTGATGTTCTCGCTTTGCCCGGTAATTATGATACTTAACGAAAAGGAAGTAAGGAACAGGACATTAAGTTCGGCACTCCCGCAGAGGAGTTTCCTTATGCAGATAACGCTCGGCGTACTAAGCTTTATAGTGCTTATATACCTGTTTGTTACGGTGTTTGTGCCGCTTGTGGTGTTCGGTGCAGAGCCTACATCTGAACTGAAAACAGCCATGCTCAACACGCTTGCTTTTACGCTTGTATGTGCGGCGATCGTACTGCTCGTATCAAACGTTATAACAAATCAGGAACTTGTATCTCTTGTGGGTAATGTGATAGGGCTTGGTATGTCCTTCCTGTGCGGTGTGTTTGTGCCTATGGAATACCTGGGCGGCGGTGTGAAGCTTGTGGGTTCGTTCCTGCCTGCTTACTGGTTTGAGGTATTGAACAGCGCCCTTGCAGGACTTGACGGCGAGGTATACAGCAAAGAACTTGCAGTAAAATGTATCCTGATACAGCTGTTCTTTGCGGTGGCATTGTTCCTTGCAACATTTGCGCTGATGAAAACACGCAAGGCAAGAAACCTTGATAAGCCCGATCCGATAACAGAAAACCCGGAAAACTGAATATATATATCAGCCGCCTGCGCTTAATGGCGGCTGTTTTTGTATTGAAATTATAGTATTTGTGTGATATAATAAAAGCATATATACATTTTATTCTGTTACTGTCAGGGGAGAAAAATATGCGAAGAATACTTATAATAGATGATGATGCTGACCTTTCGTTTATAATATCGGAAATGCTTACCTCCTACGGGTATGATGTCACCTGTGCTGAAAGTGCGGCGGAGGCTTTTGACATTTTAGAGGGGAATACTTTTCACCTGCTGCTGCTTGATATAAACCTGCCCGATTCAACGGGGTTTGAACTTTGCAGGGAACTAAGGCGGGTATCGACTGTACCTGTCATCTTTGCAAGCGCAAGGACTGATGAAAATGACCGTATCGAAGGTTTTGATATCGGCGGTGATGATTACCTGCCAAAGCCCTATTCCATGAAAGAACTGCTTTCCCGTGTCAATGCACTTATAAGGCGCAGCTATGGGTTTTTCGGGGAGGAAAAAACCGTCAGTTTCGGCAATGTAAGTGTAAACATAACAACACGCAAAGTAACAAAAAACGGCAGTGAAGTAAGCCTGTCACTCAAAGAGTTTGACCTGCTTGCATACCTTTGTGAGCATATCGGCACCCCACAGCCTAAGGAAAAGCTTATCAGCGGGGTATGGGGCGCTTTTACAGCGGTGGAGCCTTCTACGCTGACAGTACATATAAGGTGGCTTAGGGAAAAGTTAGAAGATGATGCCGCAAACCCTGTGTATATAAAAACCGTTTATAAAGTCGGCTATGTGCTGGAGGTGAAGTGATGTATAAAAAGCTTCTTGCATTTACGGTCTTGTGTATTGCTTTTATAATAGGAACCGGTGCGTTTTTTATGCATTCGCGTGAAAGCAGCGATGACAGAGAAAGGGAGTTACAGCAGAATATAATCACAATAAACGCCGCACAGAAGCTTATTGAAAACGGCGAATATGAAAGTGCTGTGATAAAAACCGCCGAGCTTGAAGTCGCCCTGCGTAACAGCAGCAGTGAGAAGCGCGGGAATAATGATATATTCGTTATCTGCCTTGTATGTATAGGGGCAGTGATGTTTGTTTCGGGGTATGTGTATGTTAAGATACTTATGCCTTTTGATAAGCTTTCCGGCTTTGCGGAAAATATCGCAAAGGGGGATTTTGACACGCCGCTTGAATATCAGCGCTCAGCTTATTTCGGACTTTTTACATGGGCGTTTGACAATATGCGAAGTGAGATAAACAAATCCCGCGCGTGTGAGCGTGAAGCGATAGAAAACAACAAAACAGTTATAGCAACACTTTCACACGATATAAAGACACCTGTGGCATCAATACGTGCATATGCCGAGGGGATAGATGCGGGTATGGCCGCATCACCCGAAAAGCTTGCAAAATATTGTTCCGTTATAATGCGCAAGTGTGACGAGGTAAGCAGGCTGACAAATGACCTTTTCACACATTCGATAGCCGACCTTGACAAGCTGAGCATATCAAGCGACAGCTTTGAACTTGTTTCAGCCGCACAGACAGTTGTCAGTGAGCTTTCGGGCGAGCGGGGGGATATTGTTTTTGAAATGCCGTGCTTTGAAGCAGAGGTGAAGCTTGATAAAAACAGGTTTGAACAGATATGCGAAAATCTTATCAACAATTCAAGAAAGTATGCCAAAACAGATATAAACGTATTCTTCACCCGTGATGAAAATACTGTTACCATGCACTTTAAGGACAAGGGAAACGGGATAAATGATGCGGATATGCCATTTATATTTGATAAATTCTACCGCGGTAAAAACTGCGGTGACGAGCAGGGCTCGGGACTCGGTCTATACATAGTAAAGTACCTTGTGCAAAAGCAGGGGGGCAGTGTTTTGCTTCATAATATGGCAGACGGTTTTGATGCTGAGGTGACATTCCCCGCAAAGCCGTCAGGCAGTAGTCGTGCGGTGTTGTCTTAATGACTTCTTAATAACTTATCTGATATAATAACGTCAGTAAAAACAGGGGAGGTCACAACAATGAAAAACACCATTCTTTCTGCCGCAGGGCTTTGTAAAAGTTTTGCACATGACGGCGGACAGGCGCATATTCTTTCAAATGTGGATATCGACATCTATGAAAAGGATTTTACAGTTATAATGGGCGCATCAGGCTCAGGTAAATCAACGCTTCTGTATTCCCTGTCGGGTATGGACAGGGCGACTGCGGGCAAGGTGATGTATAAGGGCACTGATATAGTTACCGCAAAAGAAAAAGAGCTTGCAAAACTAAGGCACAGGGACTTTGGCTTTATTTTTCAGCAGATGCACCTTGTGGGCAACCTTACGCTTTTTGAAAACATTGCCGTTTCAGGCTATCTTAACAAGGACAAGAGTCCTAAGGAGATAAACGAGCGCGCACAGATGCTTATAGAAAAAATGAACATTGATGATGTAAAGACACACCTGCCCTCACAGGTCTCGGGCGGCCAGCAGCAGAGATGTGCTGTGGCACGTGCGGTTATAAACGAGCCCTCACTTCTGTTCGCAGACGAGCCTACAGGTGCACTCAACCGTAAAAACACAACAGACGTTCTTGACCTGATGACAGAGCTTAACAGAAACGGACAAAGCATACTTATGGTGACGCACGACATACGTGCGGCGTTAAGGGCAAGCAGGCTTTTGTACCTTGAGGACGGCAAGATAATCGGTGAGCTTGACCTGCCGCCGTTTGATGTGTCAGAGGAAAAGAGCCGTGATGCACAGGTGAACGCATGGCTGTCCTCTCTTGAATGGTGAGGTGCGCTATGGAAACAAGAACACTTTTAAAAGCCAATTTAAGAAGCAAAAAGGGTACGTTTATAAGCATAGCTGTGCTTACATTTCTTATAATAACGATAGCCTCGGCGATACTTTGTGTCAGGGTGAACCTAGAAAGTGCGGTAGATGCGGCGACTGAATATTCACAGACGGGTGACATCGGTCTGCTTATAAAGGACAGCTTTTCTGATGAAAATGTATTACAGCAAATAAAAGACCTTGACTATATAAGTGATGTAAAAAAGGACGAAACTGTTGTAAATTCAGGCACTACAGTGATCGGAGATGGCACGACGGGCAATTCGATATTCTTTATGAAGGATCCGGGGAGGTACAGGCTTTACAACAATGATGCCACGGGCTTTGAAAGCAGTATACCTGAGCTTTCGGGTGATGAAGTCTATATTCCCTTCGGGCTAAAGACTGCATACGGGGTAAAGGCCGGGGATAAGATAGTTACCGAATTTGTTCACGGCAAGGAAAGCTTTACGATCAAGGGCTTTATTCAGGAGCCTGCAACCGGCGCACAGTTTATCGGCTGGAAGCTTATAATGGTTTCTAAGGAAAAATACGATGAACTTTGCAGTGCCGTTTTGCCGTATAATGACGGGGAAAAATGCTATAATATAAACTATATCCGCATATTTAAAAGCGATGAGAGCCTTTCGGATTATAAGCTTCAGAGAAAGCTGAATACTGATACGGGGATAATCACAAGATCGGCAGGTCTGCTTTCACATATGCAGCAGAAAAAATACACCATGCTGTTTTCGGATATCGTAACCGGTGTTATACTCGCATTTGTGCTTATCCTGTTTGTGATAGTTCTTGTTGTGATCGCACACGGTATAAAAACGGAGATCGACATAGACTACGTCAACCTCGGCATACTGAAATCACAGGGGTTCACCGACACAACGCTTACCCGTGTGATAATGCTCAGGTATTTCCTGTCCGAGGGTACAGGGATAGTGCTCGGCCTTATTGCAGGTATACCGCTTGAAAGTTTTTTTAGCAGGCTGTTCTTTTCAAATACTGCAATACTCCCCGGAAACAACTATGCGGCACTAAGGGTGATCCTGCTTATAATAAGTATGCTTTCCCTTTCTGCACTTATCATCTTTATAATGACAAGAAAACTTGTACGCATATCCCCTGTTCGTGCTATATCCGGCGGAAAGGACGATGTATATTTTTCAAGCAGACTGAATGCTTCAATATCAGGCAAGGCTTTACTGCCGTCGTTAGCGTTCAGGTGTGTGACTTCTGACAAGAAAAAATACGCGGGGCTTTTGTTTATTACAGCACTTCTCACTTTCTTTACAGTTACGATAAATACCATGTCAGGCACACTTGATTCAAGAAAGTCATTTGAAAACATGGGCGAGAGTATCACTGATATAGATATCACTATAAAAGACAGGGCGGCTTTTGACAAGCTTGATGATATCAAGGCACTGATAGAGAGCTATTCAAAGATCACGAAGACTGTGGCTTCTGCCACTACATACGGATCGCTTAATGGTGTGAATATACAGCTGAGTATTTGTAAATACCCCGAAAACATCACAGGGCTGCTTGACGGAAAGCTGCCTGAATATGACAACGAAATACTTGTAACAGAGCTTGTTGCCGAGCAGGAGGGGCTGAAGATAGGTGACAAGGTAACGATAGGCTGGCAGCGCGGGAGTGATGAATATATCATCTGCGGGCTGAACCAGAGCATGAACGATGCAGGACTGTCCGTAACGATGTCGGAGCAGGCCGCAAAGAAGCTCGGCACAAAGGATGTACTGTATTATGGCTATATGCTGGAGGATGCTTCAAAGGGCGGCGAGATAGAAAAGGCAGTTAATGAAAAGTTCGGCGGCATAGTGGAGTGCAGCTTCTGGGATTTTGACAAGGAAATGTCAGATCACCCTATGATAATCGCATCAAAAGCGATCAGTGTAATGGTTTATGTTTTTTCGGGCGTGTTTATCCTTGTGGTGGTAATAATGGTGTGCTCAAAGGCACTTACACAGGAACGCACAGACATAGGCATCTATAAGGCTATAGGATTTACATCAGCTGCGATAAGGAGGCAGTTTTCTATAAGGTTCCTGCTTGTTTCCGTTGTCGGCAGTACATTGGGCTCAGTCATTTCAAAGCTTTTTTCTATAAAATTGCTCAACTTTGTATTCAGAATGTTCGGTGTGAGCCGGGTAAGCGATGAAACAAATATAATAACATACCTGGCGGCTGCTTCATTTATATGTTTGTGTGTGTTCGTCTTTTCATTTATCACATCACACAGGGTGTCAGGAATAAAACCGCGTGAGCTTATTACAGAATAAATACATGTTCCCCCTAAAGAGCAAATGCCCTTCAGGGGGAAAATCAGTCTTTGGCAGTAAGTGCCGTCTGTATGGCAGCGGTTATTTATACCACTTTATACTTTTTAAGGAACTCAACACACGCCTGCTCGACGGGAGCAAGCATTTTTTCGCTGAGTATCAGCGGCTTTTCGTCTATTGCCTTTTTTTCCATATAGTCTGTGGTAAGGTGACGGACATATTTTTCAAGCAGGTCAGGCGTTACTGTTGAGATGCCGTCAAATCGTGTTACTTCGCCGATCTTCGGAAGGACCTCTTTATAAAGCCAATCACCCGCAAGTGCGGCATTGAATCTGTAAAGTTCCTGCCATTTGAGTTCTCTCAGCTGCTGTGCGGCAGCACCGTTTTCCTGCAATGCGGAAAACAGCAGTGGCTGCACAAGCTCGTCCCAGAATATATCTGTAAGTATATGCAGCAAAAAGCCCTTGAAAAAGTCGGTATTATTCTTGTAATCATCACTTTTATCTGTGATATAGTCAGCGACATTGCGCTTCCACTGTGCATAATCCGTACTTCTTATATGTGCGGGGTATCTTATATCCTGCGGGGCAAAGCCGTCAGCGTTCACAGCGTCGGGTGATACCGCCCCGACATAAAACTGCCCTGTATCCTTGACAGAAAGTATATCTTTGAGGTCATACGCCGCTTTCAGGTGTACTACAGCAGAAGGCATATCACTTGTCCTCCAGTTCTTTAAGCGCTTTGAGTTCGTTTCTGTCAAGCCTTATAACTGCGTCCTTTATAAGCTCTACCTCGTCCTTTTTAAGTGTTACAACGGCATCGGTCTTGTCCATTTTTATGGTCAGTTTACCTGTCAGAAGGTTTGCATCCGTTACAACGCCCCTGCCCTCGGCAGTTTTGACTATAGCACCGGCCTTCGGTGTGGTCTTGAGCAGGTCTTCATATGCTTCCTGCTCATATTTTAAGCAGCACATAAGCCGCCCGCAGGTACCTGATATCTTTGTCGGGTTAAGCGAAAGCGACTGTTCCTTAGCCATTTTGATAGAAACAGGTGCAAACTCGCCCATAAACCTTGAACAGCAGAACGGCTGACCGCAGATACCAAGCCCGCCGAGCATTTTTGCTTCATCACGCACGCCTATCTGTCTTAGTTCTATCCTTGTGCGGAAAACTGATGCAAGGTCTTTTACAAGTTCCCTGAAATCCACCCTGTTTTCAGCTGTAAAGTAGAAAAGAAGCTTATTGTTGTCAAATGTACATTCACAGTCGATAAGGTTCATTTTAAGGTTATGCGACTTTATTTTCTGCTCGCATATAGTGAACGCTTCCTTTTCCTTTTGCTTGTTGCGTTCTATCTGCTTTAAGTCTGCATCAGTCGCTACCCTTATTATCGGCTTTATATCGCCGAAGTTATCAGGGTTTATCTCCCTGTCTGTCATAACGGCTTCGCCGCATTCAACGCCTTTTACAGTTTCTACTATCACCTTGTCACCAAGGTTCACCTTAGCGCCCTTAGGGTTAAAGTAGTAAACCTTTCCCACGCTTTTAAAGCGTACACCGATTATCTTCAAAATTCTTCCTCGCTTTCATTTGTCACAGCACTGACAGGTCTGCGCACAGTGCATTTACAGTAAGTGTTTTTGAACAGTTTGAATCAAGTTTTTTTATGTAGTTACATATTACTTCATACATTTTCTGTGAGCCTGCCGCCCCGAGCCGCCCCGAGAGCACCATAGCACCCTCCTTATCACAGCCTGTGGCACTGCCGCCCATACTTATGACAGCACTGTCGCGGGCGATACCGCTGATACATTCAAGCGTCTGCCGGAGCAGTCCTTTTTTGCAGTCACATTCGGTAAGTGTCATAAGCAGAACATATTCATTTCTGTCCGTCAGTGCCTTGCAGATATCGCGGGCATATTTTACAGCAAAGAAAATGTTTTCTTTTTCAAGGTATTCTATGCACTTGCCGATATTCCCGCCTATTGCCGAAACCGCATCACCTATTTCACCGTAGCTGTATTTTTGAAGTGTGCCGAGATACTCTGCACATTCCTGAACACTGCAAGGCACCACGCTGAGTGCAAGCGCCCTTGAAATGATAGTTGACAAAAACGCTTCCTTTGAGTCAGCGGTAAGTATTATCACGGTATGTTCGGGCGGCTCCTCAATAAGCTTTAAAAGGATATTCTGTGCCTGCTCACCTGTTATTCCTGACTTATCAAAATCGGGTATGATATAGACCTTGAACCTGCCCTCGTTCGGAGAAACTATCGCATCACTGACTATTTCCCTGACAGTATCCACCTGATAGTTGCCGTTTTCGTTTGCTTTTAAAAACATAACGTCGGGGTGTGTGCCGTTTTTTATCTTTTTGCAGGCAAGGCATCTGCCGCAGGGGGTACCGCTTTGCTGTTCACACAAAAGTGCCTGTGAGATATATTTTGCGGCTGTTTTCCTGCCCTGACCGTGTTCCCCGGTTATGATAAGCGAATGCGGCTCACGCCCTTTGCTTATAAGTGAAGCGATAAGCTCCTTTAACCGCGCATTTCCCGCAAGCATTTTTTAAACCTGCTCAAAGCGCTCGATATCCGTCACAAATATCGTAGCGCCGCCTATAGTTACCTCTATCGGCTGAGAATCGCCTATCTCGCGCCCCATGATCGAAGTCGAGCTGACGGTCTGTTTTCTTTTCTTTGAATACTGCTTGCAGATATCAATTACCTTGTCAACAAGCCCGTCCTCACAGCAGATCATATATGTGGTATTCCCCTTTAAAAGGAAACCGCCTGTTGTTGCAAGCTTTGTTGCCCTTATACCCGCATCTGAAAGCCCGTGGCTTACAGCATATGTATCATCATTATTAACTATTGCATAAATAAGCTTCATATTTCTTCTCCTTAACAAAAGCCATAAAACTTCAAATTATATTATAACACAAACAATTAAAAAAATCAACAGCACAAAGGGGTTATTTCACGACGGATATTTCCTTTATGCCGTATTCTTTCATGATCCTTATCGTTTTATCGGTGATGACTTCACCGCTTATAGCGATAGGTATAGACGGCTGACAGGAAACCGCACCGCAGGCGCACACCCTGCCAAGCGCACAGTCTGCGGGGACATTTTCAGCGTCAGAGAACATACCCTGCCTTATACTCATTCTTGTTTCCGGGCAGGGGAGTGCAAGAGGTTCTTTAATATCAGCTTTCCCGGGGCTTACAAGTGAAAGAGCAAAAAGCAGTTTGTCATAATCCTCCTGAGTGTTATAAACAGACGGCATCAGCACAAGTGAAAATTCATCAGAGTATTCACATTCAACACCGTTTTCACGCAGATGCTGTGCAAGAGCGTCGCCGCTTATCCCGAAGGACGATGTAAGTATGCTTATTTTCATAGGTTCATTGCCTATAAGGTCGTAGCCCATATCTCTTATCCCGCTTTTGACTTTTATCACCTGTCTGACAGCCGTTTCGAGCCTGGCGGGGAATTCTTCACTTAATATCCTGTTGCAGTTATCGAGTGACTGCATTATGATATAAGACGGGCTTGTTGAAGCAAACACGGGCATTTTTCCTTTAGGGTTATCAAAGAGCCGTTTATCGGCGGCTGCATTTATATGCAGATACCCGCCGCCTGTATAAACGGGAAGTGTCTTATGTGCCGAATCACAGCACATATCAGCGCCCATATCAAGTGGGTGCAGGCTTTTTTCAAGAAACCTGAGATACGCGCCGTGTGCATTATCAACAAGCAGAGGTATACCGTGTTGTGAGCATACCTTTTTTATCCCCTTAACATCAAGCATAAGCCCGAGGTAATCGGGGCTTGTTATGTAAACGGCAGTCGGCTTTCTGTCAAGGGAAAGCAAGGCTTTTGAAACGTCTTCCGGGGTGATATATGCCTGACATATCGTGCCAAGTGGTTTTTGTGGCATTATCCACGCTGCATCAAAGTCGATAAGTGCGGCAGCGTCGATAAATGCCTTGTGAACGTTTCTCGGGGCAAGGATAAGTGCGCGATCACCGCTGCCGAGTGAAGCTACGGCGTTTAGCAGCATAGCCTTTATTGAAAGCGACGAGCCTTCTGTTGAGTAAAGTGTTCTGCCGCTGCCAAAAAGCAGTGATGCGTTTTTCTCGCTCTGTGCGATTATGCCCTCCTCCGAATAGAGGTAGCCGGCGCCTTTTATTTCGGTTATATCAATACTTTCAAGCCCGTGGCAGGGCACACCCTTTGCACCGGGCATATGAAAGCGTGATGTGCCGCTCAGGGCATAAGCTGTGACAAAATCGCATATAGGCGTATCCATCTCAGGTTCCTCCAGTCATTTTTCCAGGGCTTTGTATATCCAGATAACACGGTGCTCAAGCTTTCGCCTTGCTGCGGCTATAGTTCTTGAAACGGTGGATTTATTAACGTTAAAGCGCCGGGCTATCTCGGGCATTGAAAGCCCTTCGTTATAATATAGTATTATATAACATTTTTGTGTTTTAGTCAAACCGTTTGAAAGTGCTTCTCTGAGCAGCATGGTCTTGAACCTTGTGATAAGCTGTTCTGATCCGCTGTCACTTGTCTGTGAGCTGAGTGCGGCAAGCTCTATCGGTATTCTTCTTATCCTTGTCATGCGGCAGGCTTTGCCTCGCTGACATCTGACGGACGGCGGACAGGGGGCTTTTCGGTATCTATGTACTTTACCATATCGTGAAGCGAAAGGATAAGTTCATCATATTCCTCCTTTAGCGTATCCCGTCTTAAATGAAGCTCTTTAAGCTCGTCTGAGCTTTTCGGGTACTGATGGATAAGTGTGTCAAGGTATTGTATCCTGTTTTCAATATTGGTCAAGAGGGCCTGGTAGTTTTTAAATAGTTCTTTCAATTTTTCCTCCTTTTTGTTGATCTCGGTCTGCTGACACCGGCGAATGTGTCAGTATGTGCGTACTATCCCATAGTGCAAAAACACACACCAAAAGCTTTTGCAAATGGTAATATGTGACAGATGATAAGCTTTGTACGGATATCAGTGCGAAGCGAACATCTGTTCTAATATTATGATAACATATTCTGAGAAAAAGTCAATAGGAATACTGAAATTTATTTTTTTTGTGCTAATTGTGGTCTTTTAATTGGACTGTTTGTGCAAAATAACGTTGACAAGAGGAAAATTTTGTGGTATAATAGGTGAACAGACAATAAATGTTCTGCCCGCAAATGCGATAAACAGAAAAAGAAAATTACAAAATTTCGTACAGCGGCAGGTGTTTTAATGTTTGTACAGCTTTTTTAAAAGGGTAAAAAAACAAAAATAAAAAAGCCCTGTGTGAAAAGCTTTTTGTGTGTAAAAATTTTAAGATGTGAAATGTGCTTTTGTTTAATAGAGAACGAGGGCATGGTTTTGTGCCCCTTTTTTTATTTATTAAGTGCATTTTGTATCGAAAGGTGTAAAAATTATGGAGAAAGAAAAGCTTGACCGAATAAGTGAGCTTACACGCATTTCGCGTGAAAGGGAACTTACGGAGGCAGAGCATCTTGAGCGCCAGCAGTTAAGAAGCGAATACAGGGCTGCTGTACTGGGCAATTTCAAAAACCAGCTTGAGAACATAACGCTTGTGGAACCCGACGGAAAAAAGGTCAGAGTAGCAGACAGGATGAAAAAAATGACAGGGGAGGAAAACTGAAATGGCAAGTCAGGCAAAGCAGAAGCAGAAGCTTTTGTTTATGAAAAATCTTTTTGAGAGGAAGTCCGACGAGGATCACCCGATAACAGGTGTGAAGATAATAGACATTTTAGCAGAGCAGAATATCAAGTGCGAAAGAAAGACAGTGTATGACGATATCGACACGCTCAAAAATTCGGGGATGGATCTTCTCACTACCAAAGTGGGACATTCAAATGCTTACTATCTTGGTGAAAGGCTGTTTCAGGAGGAGGAGTTATACGTCCTTGTTGACTCGGTAGCTTCTTCAAGATTTTTGACTATCAAAAAATCAAACGAGCTGATAGAGAAGCTGATGACGCTTACAAGTGAATTCAAAGCGCCGCAGCTGAGAAGATCGTTCTTTATAAGAAACAGGTCAAAGACTGTCAACGAGCAGATATATTACTGCATAAATGCCATAAACCAGGGCATAAACGAGGACAGGGACATAGAGTTCAAATACTATGAATACACCCCCGAGAAGAAAAAGCAGCTGCGCCACGGCGGTGAGGTCTACCACGTTTCGCCTTATTATCTTGTATGCAATGACAATAATTATTACCTTATCTGCTACAACTACAAGTACGAAAAAATATCATACTTCCGTGTTGACAGAATGACTAAGGTCGAGATAACCGACCGGAAAAGGCGGGTGCTTTCCGATGCTGAGGAAGCTTATGCAAAGGAGCAGCGCTATGCAGTTTTCGATATGTATCCGGGTGAGGCTGTAACGGCGGAGATCCGCTTTGACAATTCTCTTATAAATGCCGTTATAGACAAGTTTACCGAGCGTGTCGTTATTGAGCCGCTTGACGGGAACAGCTTCAAGGTGACGGTCGATGTTCAGCTTTCGCCGACATTCTACGGCTGGCTGTTCACCTTTGGTGACAAGGCACAGGTGCTTTCCCCTGCAAAGGCTGTTGAGCAGGCAAAGGATATGGTAAACGGCATAAAGAAAATGTATGATAAATAAGTATACATAAACAAAAGAGGTATCGTGTGATACCTCTTTTTTTTTATGCGCAGATCTAAAGCCCGAAGCTAATGGTCAGAGCAGAATTGACCTCGTTCATATGGCGGCTGTCGAGCTTTCCCATGCGTTCTCGCAGGCGTCGTTTGTCAAGGGTGCGTATCTGTTCGAGCAGCACAACGGAATCCCTTGAAAGCCCGCACCCCCTGCCGCCTATCTCTATATGTGTGGGCAGCTTTGCCTTATCGTGCTTTGAGGTTATTGCGGCTGCTATAACTGTTGGGGAATGTTTATTGCCGACGTCGTTCTGAACGATAAGTACAGGTCTTAACCCGCCCTGTTCCGAGCCGACTACCGGGCTTAGATCTGCGTAATATATTTCTCCTCTTTCGACTGATGATGTCATGATATCTGACCTCCCTATGTGTTTAAATATAGTATTGCCTGAAAACTCAGGTTTAAACGGGGAGCTTTATATTTATAATATGCCCGCACATAAAATAGGTTAAAAGCGCCGGCACTTCTTGACATAAGGAAATATATTCTGTATAATTTAAAGAGTATAAAAAATAAAAAAGTGTCCTGTTATCAACGCTGCACTTTTCTGGAGGAATGATATGAAGCATAAGGTCATTGGTATACTTGCCCACGTTGACTCGGGCAAGACCACACTTTCCGAAGCGATACTATACAAAAGCGGAAGTGTAAGAAAGTTCGGCCGCGTTGACCACCGTGACAGCTTTCTTGACAACAACGCCTATGAACGTGAACGCGGGATAACGATTTTTTCAAAGCAGGCGGTGTTTGAGTGGGGGGAAAGCTCATTCACGCTGCTTGATACCCCCGGACACGTTGACTTTTCGGGGGAAACAGAGCGCACGCTTTCTGTGATAGATGCGGCAATAATGGTAGTAAGCGCAACTGAAGGAGTGCAGAGCCATTCCGTGACGCTTATGCGGCTTTTGAGAAAACGAAAAATACCTGTGTTTATATTCGTAAACAAAATGGATATGCCGGGCAGTGACAGGGAATACGCTTTGAGAAGTGCACAGGCAAAGCTTTTCGACGGGTGTGTGGATTTCACAAAGCCGAGGGACGAACTTGAAGAAGCGCTTTCGCTTACAAGTGAGGGGCTGATGAATGAATACCTTGAAAACGAAACGATAAGCGACGAAGCGATAAGCGAAGCGGTGATGAAATGTGATGTAGTGCCGTGCTTTTTCGGCTCGGCGCTGAAGCTTGACGGGGTGGAGAAGCTGCTTGATGCGGCGGAACTCTATTTAAAGCCGCGTGAAGCTGCACAGGAGTTCGGCGCAAGGGTATATAAGATAACAACTGACGGTTCGGGCGCAAGGCTGAGCTTTATGCGGATAACGGGCGGAAAGCTCAGTGTCCGCGACAGCATAACATATACGGATAAAGACGGCGGGGAGTATACCGAAAAAATAAGCCGTATAAGAATATACAACGGCGAAAAATACACAAATAAGGAAACCGCTGAAGCAGGAGAAGTATGTGCGGTGACAGGGCTTAGCAAATGTTTTATAGGGCAGGCACTCGGAAGCGGTGAAAGCGGCGGCAGGGCTGTGCTTGAACCTGTTCTTTCCTATAGTGCGGAGCCGCCCGAAGGTGTTGATGCACACAACCTGCTGAGGGCGCTCAAAACACTTGAGGAGGAAGATCCGACGCTCGGTATCGGCTTTAACGAGCAGACGGGGGAGATAACAGCTTCGCTTATGGGTGAGGTACAGCTTGAAATATTAAAACGCACTCTTTCTGAAAGGTTCGGCATTGAAGCCTCTTTCGGGGAGGGCAGGATAGCTTACCGTGAAACGATAAAGGGAGCTGTGACGGGTTCGGGGCATTTTGAACCGCTCAGGCATTATGCTGAGGTACATCTCAGACTTGAACCTATGCCGAGGGGCAGCGGGCTTTCGTTTGGAACGGAGGTAAGTGAGGACAGGCTTGCAAGGAACTGGCAGCGGCTTATACTTACACACCTGAAGGAAAAGGTGCACCGGGGTGTACTGACCGGCTCGCCGATAACGGATATGAAGATAACGCTTATAGCAGGGCGTGCACACCTTAAACACACAGAGGGCGGGGATTTCAGGCAGGCAACTTACAGGGCGGTAAGGCAGGGACTGAGATATGCCGAAAGCATACTGCTTGAACCGTATTATTCTTTCAGGCTTGAAGTGCCCGCAAGCTGTACGGGCAGGGCACTTACAGACCTTGACACAATGGGGGCGGAGATATCTCCCCCCGAAACGCATGAAGACGAATGTGTGATAACAGGGCGTGCACCTGTCAGCAGATTAAGGTACTACCATAAAGAAGTGACCGCCTACACAAAGGGGCTTGGGCATTTGTATACTGAAAGTGACGGCTATGATCTGTGCCTTGATACGGAAGGCGCCATAGAACAGTGCGGGTATGATGCAGACAAAGATCTGCACAACACGGCGGATTCGGTGTTCTGCTCACACGGGGCGGGGCACGTTGTGCCGTGGAACGAAGCAAACGGGTATATGCATATATCCTTAGAAGCCGCACCGAGTGACGAGGAACAGGCAGAGGCTGTCAGGGCAAGGGCACAAAGCTTTGTAAGGCGTGCTGCCGAGGACGACGAGCTGATGGAGATATTTGAGCGCACCTACGGCAAAATAGAGAGAAAAAAAGAGCAGAAAATGCACACCCCGAAAGAGGTGAAAGCATCACCGCAAAAGCCTGGGAAGATCCCGGCAGGACCGCTTTATATACTTGTGGACGGGTACAATATCATCCATGCGTGGAAGGGGCTTAAAGCGCTTTCGGATAAAAGCCTTGACCTTGCAAGAAGCACACTTATGAACAGGCTTGCAAATTATCGGGGCTTTATGGGGTGCGAGCTGATACTTGTGTTTGATGCATACAAGGTAAAGGGCGAGCACAGGGAGATAGAGCAGTTTTGCGGCATAAGTGTTGTTTACACTAAGGAAGCCGAAACAGCCGACACATACATAGAACGCACAGCGCACAAGCTTTCAAAAGACCACAGGGTAAGGGTTGCAACTTCCGACGGAATGGAACAGGTGATAATACTGGGAAGCGGGGCTTTGCGCATTTCTGCCGCTGAATTTGAACGTGAGGTAGAATCAGCAGAGCAGGCGGTAAGGGAGATCATCGCAGGGCAACACCCGGACTTATGAATGTATTGCAAAAAAACGGGGGATATGGTATAATGAATGCAAAAGCATTCATTATAATTTATTTTAATGCCCTTGCAGATCCGCAGATCAGAGATCTGCTCCCTGCATATCGGGCAATTATACCATAAACGCTTCGCTTATATATTCATATGCGTTTATACAAAAAAGGAGAAGACGTAATGAAAAACAAAGTAAAAGAGGACAAGCTTTTAAGGCTGACCAAAAGCCATATTTGGATAAGGACGACGGTATTTATATGCCTGTTTGTGCTGACACTTGTGATTTCTGTGTTTTTTGCTTTGGGTTTGTTGTTGTTCCAGACGGAAACAGACCTCGGGCAGGAAATAGACCACGCAAAGGTCATAGCAAAGCTTTATGAAAACAATTCAAACGAAAGTGAACCCTATGGGATACTTGAAAACAGCGGGCTTGACCTTATCGTTTTAGATGAAAGCAATAGTATCATTTATCAAAAAGGCAGGGATACAAGGGGAAATGTCAAGGAGTATTTCTATTCGGGAATAATAGTATCGGGCTTTGATAATAATGATAATAATGAAAACGACGGAAAGATACCCGACGATAGTGTGCTTATCTGGAACGACGAGGAAAACGGCATTATCAAGCCGAGTGACGGCGGAACGATAATGATAGAATACAGTGATTACCTCAAAGCACTCACAAAAAGCCTTAAAGAAGACCACAGCGGCGATAATGAAGATACTGATTTCAAAATGATATCAATGCCTGTATGGGCAAGGATAGAGCTTTCAAACGGGCAGAGTATCATATGCAAATGTGTTGTCGAGCAGAAGCTTTCAAATATCATATATATGATATTGCTTATGACTGTTCTTGCGGTGATGATACTTATTATGCTTATAATGCTTATCGTTGATGCTGTAAGGAATATTCTTATCCGCAGAAAAATGCTGAAGGTGCTGTTTACCGACATTGCCACGGGCGGGTACAATATGATACGCTTTATGGTAAAGGGCAGGCAGATATTAAGAAAGAGAAAACTTGCCAGAAAATGCTTTGCGGTAATAAGGCTTGAATTTGTAAATTACAGAAGGTTCTGTGTATGCCACGGTGTGGCAGAGGGTGAAGATGTATTAAGGGCGATATACGCAAGGCTTAAAATGAATGTATCGAGGAACGAGCTTGTTTCACATTCGGCGGACGGAAGGTTTGCGCTTATGCTTTGCTTTGATGACGGGCAGCAGCTGACAGAGCGCATTGACAGTATGATAGAGGGCATTCAGAACATAAAGGCAGACCACACATTTGCTTACCATGCAGGAATATGTCTGATAGATGCCGACAAAGGTTCGATTCTTTCACGCCCGCGCAAGGGGGTGGATCTGAGTGACGTTTATAACAACGCCTGCACCGCCTGCGCAACGCTTGAGGACTTGGGCGAAACGGCAACGTGTGTATTCAGCGGAAACATTATAGAAGACCAGAAGTGGATAGACACAGTAGAAGAAAGACAGCGAACAGCGCTTGCAAACGAAGAATTTGAAGTCTACTATCAGCCGAAGTATGATCCTTCCACAAACGAACTTAAAGGTGCGGAGGCACTTATCAGGTGGCAGTCGCCCGAATTCGGGTTAATAACGCCATATAAGTTCATACCGATATTCGAGAAAAACGGTTTTATAACAGAAATAGACCATTATATGATATCGCACGTTGCAAGGGATCAGAAAATGTGGCTCGATCAGGGGTACAGATGCGTGCCTGTATCGGTCAATGTTTCACGCGCACACTTTATCGAAAGTGACCTTGCCGAGCAGATCCGTGACCTTGTTGACAAGGAGGGCGCACCTCACCACCTTGTTGAGATAGAACTGACAGAAAGCGCATTCTTTGATGACAAAAAAGCTATGATAAACACGATAACCAGGCTTAAAGAATACGGCTTTGCAGTGTCAATGGACGATTTCGGTTCGGGTTATTCGTCGCTTAATTCACTTAAAGATATGCCGCTTGATGTGTTAAAGCTTGATGCTGAGTTCTTCCGAGGTGAGGAAGCGGAGACTGACAGGGGTGAGATAGTAGTAAAGGAAGCGATAAAGCTTGCCAAGAGCCTTAATATGCGCACTGTTGCTGAAGGCGTTGAGATAAAGGAACAGGTGGATTTCCTTGCATCTCAGGGGTGCGATATGATACAGGGCTACTATTTTGCAAAACCGATGCCGAGAGCGCAATACGAGGAGAGAATGAAAAACCCGATAAAAGCTGACACCTGATATTAAATCAAGGCAACACCGCACAAAGACCGCATGACGTTTTTGTGCGGTGTTGCTTTAAAATACGGGATTTTTTTCCACACATATATTTTTTAACACAGCACAAAATAATATCGCAAGCCCGTTAAGATACAATTTCAAAAAAGGAGAACATGAAAATGAAAGGTGTTACAACACAGCAGGGTAGAGATACTCTCAACAGATTTAAGATGGAAGCAGCTAACGAAGTAGGTGTAAACCTCAAGCAGGGTTACAACGGTGACCTCACTTCCCGTGAGGCAGGTTCTGTAGGCGGTCAGATGGTTAAGAAAATGATCGACTCCTACAAGTCACAGGGCAGCCACTGATAAGCTGTAAATAAAACTGCAAGCCGTCCGGTATGGGCGGCTTGTTTTTTGTATTATGGTTATTTCTGTGATCCTGTACGTCTGTTATTAAGATGACCGGTGTTACAATGCTTTACAGAAGTCTTTGCATTCATAAGCATTAACAATGGGCATTTTTGAAATCATTTCATATCGTAAGCAAAATGCAACAGCGTTTACGTCCGGGACAGGATCTATCACAGCACACATCAAGATGCTTTCTGAAGCGGACAAAAATATTAGATAAAAAAACGTGACAAACTTTGTGTAAAATCACGAAGCGAAATGTGCCGGTTTGTTGCACATTTGTTGCGGGGGGTGTGTTATAATGTGTTTGTAAGCTAAAGGCGGCGCCCGGCTGCCTGTTTGCGTAATAAATTATAAGGAGGAAAACACTATGAACGAAAATTTTGAAAAGTACATTAAGGACTTATCCCCGGAATTGCAGGAAAAGGCAAGGGAGTGCAAGACAAAGGAAGAACTTAATGCTTTTATAGCGGAAAATGATCTCGAACTGCCCGAGGAGGCACTTGAAATGGTAGCAGGCGGCGGCTGTATCACATCAACTGAGATCCCTGATGATCAGCGAAATAATCACCTTTATCTACAAAAATAAGGGCGGCGGCTGTTTATGCATTATCTGTAAAAGATATATGGAGCAGTCCGAATTGGAATCAGTATAGTAACTGCATGAGAATTCTCTCTCATCACAGCGAGGAATGAAAATTCGTCGTTATACACAAACGATCATCAAAAAGTTTATTTATTATGTTTGATAAAAAACGGGCGGTTTGTTGCACATTTGTAGCAGATGATGTGCTATAATGTGTTTGTAAGCTAAAGGCGGCGTCCGTCTGCCTGTTTGCGTAATAAATTATAAGGAGGAAAACACTATGAACGAAAATTTTGAAAAGTACATCGAGGGCTTATCCCCCGAATTACAGGAAAAGGCAAGGGCTTGCAAGACAAAGGAAGAACTTAACGCCTTTATCGCCGATAATGACCTCGAACTGCCCGAGGAGGCACTTGAAATGGTAGCAGGCGGCTGCGGAACTCCTCTCAAATGTGATAGATGCGGAGCAGTAATGGACCACCTATACAACTCTTTCTGGAAATGCCCCAAATGCGGGTATTCAAAAACGGGGTAATATACTAATGAATGCATTTATTGCAGAGAACGATCAGGAGATCCACGAGGAGGTATAACCATGAACGCAAACTTTGAAAAGTACATTGAGTGTCTTTCCCCCGAAATGCAGGAAAAGGCACGTCAGTGCAAGACAAAGGAAGAGCTTAATGCTTTTATAACGGAAAATAACTTAGAGCTGCCCGAGGAGGCTTTGGAGCTTGTTTCGGGCGGCTGCGGAACTCCTCTCAAATGTGATAGATGCGGAGCAGTAATGGACCACCTATACAACTCTTTCTGGAAATGCCCCAAATGCGGGTATTCAAAAATGAACGCAAACTTTGAAAAGTACATCGAGGGGTTAAGCCACGAAATGCAGGAAAAGGCAAGGGAATGCAAGACAAAGGAAGAACTTAACGCTTTTATAGCCGAGAACGATCTTGAGATTCCCGAGGAGGCTTTGGAGCTTGTTTCGGGCGGGTGCGGAACATCTACGCCCCCTGACAATGATGATAATACGATATCTATAAATGTCAACGGCAACAATCCTAATATCGGAGTAGATAATAAATAATATGGTTATATACTTGACACACCACGATTTTGACTGCAAATAATGCTAATGCTTTCAGCGGTTTGCCATAGCCTCCTCCCATTCGTAAGGGGAGGAGGCTGGGGTTGGGGTGTCCCTACCGCCAAACACGCTGTATTAGGGCTATCAAACGTTGGTGTATTAATGGGATAACCATATGATTATTTAAGAGTATCGTAAACAGATATAATGGGGGATAATAATGTATTACAGACTATCTGACAACATAGCGCTGCGAAGCTGGCAGTTCGTGCCGAGGGCGTATTATATTAAAAATGATCCCTACGCAAAGGGGCTTTCAGAGGAGGACTTTGAGCTTCTTCTCAGATGCGACGGTATGCATGATATCGGGCCGGCTGCAGAGCTTGATACACTGAAGCTGCGCGGACTTATCGAGGAATGTGAAAAGGGTGATAAGCCGTCGGAGTGGTCATCATATAAGTCATATGAACACAGGTACTTCCCGAAGATGAACTTTATGATAACGGGCAAGTGCAATTATAACTGCCTGCACTGCTTCAATGCGGCAGACAATGCCCCGATAATGACCGAATGGACTTATGAACAGGCTCTTGACCTGCTCGATCAGGCACGTGACTGCGGTGTTTTGGCGTTTACCATAACAGGCGGTGAACCTATGCTGCACCCGCATTTTATGGATATTGTCAAAGCTGTATATGACCGCGGGATGTTTATTGAGGAACTTAATACGAACGGCTATTTCATTACGCAGGAAAAGCTTGACAGAATGAAAGAGCTGGGGTGTTTTCCTTATATCAAGATATCATTTGACGGCCTTGGCTGCCATGACTGGATGCGCGACAGAAAAGGCGCTGAGGAAAAGACGCTTGCTGCAATGGAACTGTGCGTAAAAAACGGCTTCCGTGTCATGGCACAGACACAGGTGCATAAGAGAAACCTGCACACACTTATCCCCACAGCAAAAAAACTTGACAGCATAGGTGTGAACACTATGCGCCTGATACGCACGACTGAGGTATCACGCTGGCTGGAAAACGCTCCTGACAGCTGTCTGCCCATTGAGGACTATTTTGCGGCTATGCTTGATTTTATGAAGGAGTATAAAACGCTCGGCCTTGATATGGATATAATCATATGGCAGTTTATGAAGGCATATCCGGGGCAGAAAAGCTATTCCCTTGATACTGTTCTTTGTGCAAGCGGCGAAATGAAGCCGACTGATCCTGTATGCAAGGGCAACAGGGGCATGATAGGTGTGACGTCAGGCGGGGATATAGTCCCATGCCTGCAAATGTCCGGCTATTTTGAGGAACACGGCATACATATGGGAAACCTCCACAAGACACCGCTTAAAGAGCTTTTAAGCGGGGGGGATTATATGAAGACGGTCTGTACAAATCTTCACAAATTTGCAAAGGCAAATGAAAAATGTGCCAAGTGCAGGTATTTCAGATACTGCAACGGCGGCTGCCCTGCGCTCGGTCGTCTTTTCACGGGCGACAGGAACGGTTCAGATCTTTCAAAATGTATTTACTATGAAAAAGGCTGGTATCAGAAAACCACAAAGGCTATGGAGGGCTGGACTAACCTTACGGCGATAAGAGAACTGGACGGATGATCGGTGCTGCATAAATACCATTTGTGCAGCGGGCGGAAATTATATATTTAGCAGGTGTGGATTATGGATATTAACAGCTTGACAGCAAAGTATGAGCTGAGTGATAATGAAGCAAAAGAGCTTGAGGGATACATTGCAAACCGCTTTGAAGGAATAGAGCCGCATAAGTGCGAAACTTTTGAGTTTATAGGCGTGTGGAAAAAGCTTGCGGCACTTGGCGGTATTATCGGTGCAGCTGAGGTCATAAATAAAAAGCTTACCGCTAAGCTGCCGATAGATTTTAAAAACCCTGACGGTATAAAGCTTGAGATCTATGATTCGCTTGCGGGTGAGATACCGATAATATACGCCGATGATCCGCAGGATTTTGAATCTCTCGTTGTGAATATCGTATACAAGGGCAGGCGTCCTGAAAATATCGGGCAGACGGGGGCTTCGTTTATTTCGGGAAATACAACGCGCCTTATCATTCTTTCCTCAAAGCCATACAGCAATGTGCCCGCCTGTGAGCTTTCACTTGATGAAAAAGACTGGGCACGCAGATCAATGCTTATACGCCGCAGTCACGAGTGTACACACTATTACACAAAGCAGGCTTTCGGCATTTCAAACAATATCCTGCATGATGAACTTATGGCTGATTTTATCGGGCTGTATGACACATTCGGCTTTTATAAGGCAGAGTGGTTTCTGCGCTTTATGGGTGTCATAGAGGGCAGCGGCGGCAGGATGGCGGTCTATACAAGCGGCCTTTCTGTTAGTGTCACAAATGCTGTTGCAGAGCTTTTGACGGCGGCAGCATACGGGCTTGAAAAATGGTCGGAGAGTGAACAGTTCAGTGTACTTTCTCAGGCCGGGCGTATAAACGAAATGTGCAGACTCGGCATTACCGGAATGGATGGGCTTGTGAACTAATAACAATTGGCAGGCGGCATACTGTCTGACATTTTTAGATTATAAAGCTATGGTGCTTTAATTATAATTTTTTATATTTTACAGGAGAATACTGATAATGAACGAAGACAGAGAACTTGAACTTGACGAGCTTGAAAGCGTTTCGGGCGGAGTGACTTTATTAGGTGATGACAGCATTATCGCTTACTGCTCTAAATGTTGAAGAAAGCTTTTAGACCACGGTGCTGTAAGGACGGGTGACGGCGGCACAACCAACATTTTTGAGTGCACGAACAAAAAATGCACCGAATACGGCAAAAAGAAAAACAACCTTCAGGTAAGGTGGCCGTAAAGGAAGGAATAAGCATGATATTATATGTAAACTGCTGTGTGCGAAGCGATTCTCGCACACACCGCCTTGCAAGGGCTGTACTTGACAAAATGGGCGGGAAGTACACCGAGCTTTACCTTCCCGAGGAGGGACTTGCCCCGCTTAGCGAGCAGACTCTTGACAAACGCACAAAGCTGATTGAAAAGGGGGAGCTAAACGACGATATGTTTTACTATGCACACCAGTTTGCAAATGCTGACAGGATAGTGATATCAGCGCCGTTTTGGGACGGCTCTTTCCCGTCCGTACTAAAGGTATACCTTGAAAACATCTACGCTGTGGGGATAGTTTCACGGTATGATGAAAACGGTGTGCCTGTAGGAATGTGCAAAGCAAGTGAGCTTGTTTATGTAACAACAGCGGGCGGTGAATATATCCCCGATTTCAGCTATGATTATATCAAGGCGCTTTCACAGGGGTGCTTCGGGATAAAGAATACCCGCCTTGTAATGGCGCAAGTGCTTGATATAGCAGGCAATGATGCAGAAGCAATATTAACTAACGCTATAGCACAAATAAAATAGAAGCACAATGCTTAATGCAAAAAAGGTATCACTCACATTTTTTGAAGCGATACCTTTATTATTATTTATGGTGGCGCACATGGTTTTTAAAGCCATAGCCATTTACTGTAAGGCACATGACGTTATCGCTGTGTGTGTTTGTTATCCATATCTGTGATTATAGGATTGGGCTTTGGTATAATACTGCCGCAGATATTGAAATAACCGCCCGCCACCATTTCAAGTGCTTCTTCGGGGAGTTCTATATCATTTTCAGCTATAAATGCCGAAAGCTCTTTCAAGTCTTTGCATTGTCTTGCCCCATCCTGAAATTCTTCAGGCAGATCATCTATGTATCTTTCTATTGTGCTGTCAAACATAATATGCCCCCTTTTTGTTATTGTCCGGTTTTATTATAACACATCACCTGCAACAGATGTGCAACAAATCGGGGTTTTTTGCTTCGTTATTATTCACGAATTTTTTTACTGTTTTTTGTAAATTTCGCTGTATGGTTTCAGACACCTCGTAATTCAGGTAAAAAACTTATCTGCCCGAAGACTTGTTAAGATAATCAAGCTGATAATCAAAGGCAAGTTTTAAGAGCTCGATATACTTGTCCGGCGATTCAGGAAAGCCCTTCAGCATTTTTTCTATATCTTCGTGGAACCCTTCAAGGCGGGCGGGATCATACCAGCTGTAATCCCAGCCCGTGTTCAGGACATTTGAATTGAACAGAACGATAAGGAAAACGCTTTGCGGATCTTTTATTGCAACAGATGCAGCGCTCAGCTGACCGTTTTCCATCGGCTGACCAAAGCAGCCGAAGCTCCTGCCCCTGTCAAACAGCGGTGCAGGGCGCAGTTTCAGTGTTTTAAGATCCCTTATAAACCCGAAGTTTGTTGAATGGCAGTCGCCTGCAAGCGTAAGGTTGAATACGGCTGCGATTTTTGCAAAGTAGGCTGTTACATTTTTTACGCCAAGGCCTTCGATCGTTTCGGTGAATTTTTTGAGAAAAGCTTTATCCTTGCTTATCATTTTAAGGCTGTTGATGTTTTTTTCATTCATCATTTCAAGTACCTGGCTTGCAGGGACAAATTCCTCACCGTCTTTTATCATAGAACGGCAGGCTATATAGTTTTCACCGGCAAATTCATAGTGCGAGTAATCTATGATATCCACGGGATCAAGCAGCCTTTCTGTAAGCCTTGCCGATAGCAGTTCTGACTGTTCAACAAACGCTGACTGCCCCGCTTCGGATTTTAAAAGAAGCGGCTTGCCGTCAACCCTTATCCATGCCTTTTTTGAAATGCCGTCAAGTGTCAGGTCAGGGGTGAGCAGGTCTGCCTTTGTGACTGTATCGTAGTCGCATTTAAGTATAGCTTCGCTCAGTGTCGTATCATATTCTCTTGCAAAACAGTTTACATCTTTCCATTTAAGTGTTGAACCTGACGGCCTGTACCAGTAGCAGTCTGAAAGTGAAAGTCCTGATGACATGAATGATAATTCAAGTTCATTATGCGCTTTGAGGGCTTTTATAATTTCTTGCGTGTCACGCCGCCCCGGATGAAGACACCTGTCCTGCAAAAGACGGTAAAGATTATACCTGATCGTTGCTTCCCTGAAGTGTATCGGCGCATGATCAAACCCGTCAAGCAGGTTTATATTGCTTAGAGTGCAAAAGTTTTCGTCAATACTGAAATCAATGACTTCATAGTCTTCATTCATAAGGGTATATCTCATTGCCTTTACTCTCCCTGCTCGACCTTTTTTATGTCCTCGCCTGATGCGTTTTTCAGTGAATAGGTATCAAATGCAGGTGAATCCGGCAGCTGTATCTCTAAGCAGTTTATCTTTATCATTTCAGCTTTGCCGCTGTTCATTTCAAGTTCAAATACATGGCCGCCCTTTTTCCTGTCGTCCGATACAAAATGCAGGTGCCAGCCCGATGCGTTTATACCGTCCATATAGTCGGGGTAGTAAACACAGACAAGCGAGCCTGAAACGTCATCAAAGCGAAAATCACGCTGTGTAACGCTCAGGGCATCTTTCAGAGTTACGTGGTGAGCCTTGTAGGCGGATTCCGAACGTGCATATATCTTTGAAAAGCTGCCGTCAATGCGTATTATATGCATACTGTTGAGGCCGAAGTGTTCCTCTATTTTAAGTGTGAGCGTTTCTTTAAGTGCAGCGATGTTCTTTGCACCGCCTATCTCAAAGCGTTCGGCGTTTTCCATTTTTGCCACCGATGAAAACGGAACGCCGGCGCTGCCGTCGGCTTCGGTAACGATACCGTCATGTGCTGCTTTGTAGCAGCGGCCGTCAAGGACTATCATCTCACCGTTTACGTCTTCAAACGTACCAAGACCGATATTTCCGTGGCGCAGAAGTTCATCAACGCTTACAACGGATTTTGAATAACCGAGTGCTAATGCCTGAAGTGTTGACACCTGGTACATTTTTATCTTTTTCATAAATATCTTCTCCTTTATAATAAGTATAAAGCTTATATATTATTATTATGCCATATTTACGTATATTTGTCAAATACTTTATTATATATGGCACTGCCTTGAAATCTTAACGCTTATGTGGTATAATACCTGTGAGAACTTTTATTTCATACAAGCGAAAGGGTGAAAATTATGAAAAAACTCAGCGGAAGGGGCGTTTACGGGGCTGTGGCAATAGGTACGGCTTCGGTATTCAGGCGGCACTGTACAAGTGTCTGCTGCACGCATATAGATGATACCGAGGGCGAGATAAAAAGAGCACAAGCCGCAAAGGAACTTGCTGTCAGTCAGCTCTCGGAAATCTATGAAAAGGTTAGCTGTGAAGCGGGCGAAGCTGCCGCACAGATAATAGAGCTGCATATGATGATGCTTGAAGATGATGACTACAATAAAAGCATTGAAAGCATTATCAGGACACAGAAGATCAATGCAGAATATGCAGTCAAGCTGACGTGTGATTCTTTTTCAAAAATGTTCTCATCAATGGAGGATGATTATATGCATCAGCGCGCTGCTGATGTAAAGGATATATCAGGCAGGCTTATAGGCTGCCTTTCGGGGAACGGATATGAAAGCACCGACAGCGCAGAGCAGCTTATAATATGCGCTGATGACCTTGCGCCGAGCGAAACAGCATTGCTTGATAAGAGCAGAGTGCTTGCTTTTGTTACAGCATCAGGATCGGTCAATTCACACACTGCGATACTTGCAGCGGGTATGAATATCCCCGCAGTTGTGAATGTCGGTGATGACCTTCTGAACCTGGTCAGGGACGGCGACAGGCTTATAGTCGACGGCGGTACAGGGGATATAATTATAGGTGCAGATGAGCAGACAGAACGTGAGTATTTTCTCAAAGGGGAGGAGTATGCCCGCAGGAAAGCACTTTTGCTTGAACTTAAAGGCAAGCCTGATATGACCAAGGACGGGCGAAAGATAAACATATTTGCAAACATAAGCAGTACCGACGGTATAAGCGCAGCACTTGAAAATGATGCTGGCGGGATAGGGCTTTTCAGGTCGGAGTTTTTATTTCTTGAAAGCAGTTCATACCCGACTGAGGAGAAGCAGTTTACAGCATATAGACAGGTGCTTGAAAGCATGAAAGGAAAAAAGGTGATAATCAGAACACTTGATATCGGTGCTGACAAGCGTGCGGATTATTTTCAGCTTGAAAGGGAGGAAAACCCCGCACTCGGGCTAAGGGCGGTAAGGCTCTGCCTTAAAAGGCGTGATATCTTTATAACGCATCTTCGTGCGCTTTACCGGGCATCTGTTTATGGAAAGCTTTCGATAATGTTCCCTATGATAACAAGCGTGAGTGAGGTGGAAAAATGCCTTGAAGCCTGCGAAGAAGCAAAGCGCGGGCTGAAAGCTGATGGGATACCCTACAGCGGAGATGTCACGCTCGGTATTATGATAGAAACCCCTGCCGCCGCAGTGATAAGTGACCTGCTTGCACCTTTGGTGGATTTTTTCAGTGTAGGCACGAATGATCTTACACAGTACACACTTGCCTGTGACAGACAAAACCCTGCACTTGAAGAATTTGCGGACACCCGCCACGAAGCGGTTATGCGGCTTATCAGGCTTTCAGCTGAAAATGCACACAAGTGCGGCATAAAGATAGGCATCTGTGGTGAACTTGCAGCCGATACGTCGCTTACAGAGAACTTTATCAGAATGGGCATTGATGAATTAAGTGTTTCGCCGCCGTATATCCTTAATGTAAGGAAAAAGGTAAGGTCACTTGACCTGTCGTGAAACTGCGGCGGTGTTGCCTGAAAAATTTTCGGAAGGCGGTCATTATGGACAGGATACTGATAATTGATGATGATATACACATAGGGAATATGCTTGAAGGCGTGCTTTTAAAAAACGGATACCTTACCGCGCGTGCCTATTCGGGGACAGAAGCGCTTTTACTTCTTGAAAGGGACAGTTTTTCGCTTATTCTTCTTGACCTTATGCTTCCGGGGGTAAGCGGGGAGGAACTTCTTGCAAAGATATCCGCCACCCCGACTATAGTGCTCAGTGCAAAATCCGATACGGCTACAAAGGTGCTCGTGCTTTCAAACGGTGCGGTCGATTATATGTCAAAGCCGTTTGATATCGACGAGCTTCTGGCAAGGATCAGGCTTGCACTTAAAAAAACAGCGGGCAGTGAAAATACGCGCATACTGCGCTTTAAGGATATAGAACTTGATACTGATACGCACACGGTGACAATAGAAGAAAGCTCAGCACACCTTACACGGACGGAGTATGCTATACTTAAACTTCTGATGCAAAGCGGTGAGCAGGTATTAGGCAAGCTGTCTATCCTTGACAGGATAAGCTTTGATACCCCGGACTGCACCGAAAGCTCTCTTAAACAGCATTTAAGCAATTTAAGGCGAAAACTCAGGGACCTTGACGGGTGTGACCATATCGAATCGGTATGGGGAATAGGTGTAAGGCTTTGCTGATATATCTTTACCTTTTCTTTACCTTTCCCTTTACCGTTTTCTTGACAATTGTGTGGTAGTATATATTCAAGGTGATAAGGAGGAATGTATATGGAATACGTTGTCAGAACATACAGCCTATGCAAGCGTTACCGGAAATTCACAGCGCTTGACGGGCTTACGATGAATGTCCCGAAAGGGGCGATATACGGCTTTGTCGGCAGGAACGGTGCGGGCAAGACAACTCTTATAAGGATACTTGCAGGTATACAGCCGCAGACATCGGGCAGCTATGAACTGTACGGTGAGAAAAGCGAAACAAAAGGTATCTACAAAGCCCGCAGAAGAATGGGCGCTATTGTCGAAACGCCCTCGATACACCTTGATATGTCGGCAAGGGAAAATATGCTTTCTATGTACCGCATTATGGGCCTGCCGGAGGATAACAGGTCAGGTCAGCTTCTTGAACTTGTCGGTATAGCTGATACAGGCAGGAAAAAGGCGAAGGGTTTCTCGCTCGGTATGCGCCAGCGGCTCGGCATTGCTATGGCGCTTTGCTCAAGCCCCGATTTTCTGATCCTTGATGAGCCGGTAAACGGACTTGATCCGCAGGGCATAATTGAGATACGTGAGCTTATACTGAAACTCAACCGTGAAAATAATATCACTATCCTGATATCAAGCCACATACTTGACGAGCTTGCAAAGCTTGCGACACATTACGGCTTTATTGATAAGGGCAGGATGATATCTGAGATGACCGCGCAGGAACTTGAAGCACAGTGCAGGAAAAGTATGTGCATAAAGGTATCAAACCCGCAGGTGCTCACCGGGTACCTTGAAAGCATAAATGCAGACTATAAGCTGACAGATGCACAGACTGCACAGATCAGCAGTGAGATCAGGATCACCCCGCTTGTGGAAGAACTTGATAAAAGGGGCTGTGAGGTACTTCACATAAATGAAAATGAAGAAAGCCTGGAGAGCTTCTTTATCAATCTTGTTGGGGGTGAGCAGTGATGAATACACTTATATATGATAATTTTTACAGAATGAAGCGTTCGCTTCTGCTTATAGGCGTTATCATTGCTATGATGGCACTTCCTGCCATAATGCTGATACTTGAAAAGGTCATACACGGGGACAAAGCCACGATAGACGTTATCTATATTGAAGGCCTTCTTTTTATGCCAATGATCTTTGCGGTGGCGGCAGGGCATTTTATTGCACATGATTACACAAATAATACTATCCGCAACAAGCTTATTATCGGGCATACAAGGGTTAATATCTACCTTTCAAACCTTATTGCCATGACAGCTTTTCTGCTCGTGGTATTTATACTAAACGAGATCGTTGCGCTTGGTGCGGGCGCAGTCGTGATAGGCACAAAGGGGCTTGAAAGTGATGTCGTTATAAAGAACCTGCTGTTTTGCGTGCCAATGCTTGTGGGGGTGTCTTCTATAACCGTTTTTGTTTCTATGACTATAAAGGGCAGCGGCGGCATGGTACTGAATTTTATGATACAGTATGCATTTATGGCTGTTGGTATATTCAAAAACGAACTGCCCGATTATTTCAAGGGAATTCTGGGCACTGTATCGGACTTTATACCCTCTGTACACCTTATGCTGCTAAACCCTGTGCAGCTGCCTGAAAACCCGGTAAGCAAAACGGTATATGCGGTGATCGTAACAATAGCCACAACTGTCGGCGGTATAGAGATATTCAAGAGGGCAGACCTTAAATAAAGAGTCAGAAAGGGGCGGGCAGAATGTTCTGGCAGGCGGTAGTGATAATAGTATTGCTTATATGTATTATCTCTTTGCTTTTGTTAAAACTTGCTGTGATGAAGTACGGGATCAGGGAAATAAGCAAAAGCCTGCCCCGGGTATTAAATGATGATACAAATGCACTTGTGACAGTACAGTCTGCCGATAAGGATATGCATTTGCTTGTGAGAGAACTTAATTCCTCGCTTATTACGCTCAGAAATATGCGGCAAAAATACGATAAGGGCGATAAAGAGCTTAAAACGGCGATAACGAATATCTCCCACGATATCCGCACGCCGCTTACTGCTATAATGGGCTATATCAGCCTTGCCGAGCAGGAGGAAATGAACGAAGAACTCAAAGCCGATATAGCAGTTATAAAAGACCGCTGTCTTGCGCTTAAAAAGCTTTCGGAGGAACTTTTTGATTATTCTGTCACGCTTTCGAGGGAAGCGGAGGCAAAGTATGAACAAGTGTATATAAACAGACTGTTGCAGGAAAGTCTGATGAATGTATATGCTTCACTCAAAGAAAAAAATATCGAGCCTGATATTCATATAACAGACAAAAAAATACTGCGTTTTACAGACGGGACCAAGCTTTCACGAATAATCCAGAATATACTTTCAAACGCCGTTAAGTATTCAGACGGCGACTTGTACGTATCACTTTCGCCGTCAGGCGTTATGAAGTTTTCAAACACAGCCGAAGGCATCACTCACGTTGAACTCGAAAGGCTGTTTGACAGATTTTTTACGGTGAATGATTCACGTGTTTCAACAGGGCTCGGTCTGGCAATAGCAAAGAAGCTTGCGACTGATATCGGTGCAGAACTGACTGCTGAACTTAAAAACAAAAAGCTTAGTTTTATACTTAAACTGCCCGAATGAAAGGTTCGGGCTTTTTTGTTGACAAGGACTTTGTGAAATGATATAATGTATCTGGGTGATGATTATGTATAAAGAGTATTTATCAAGGCTTTTTAAGCTTCTCGGAATTGAGTATGGCTGTGAAGTGTCCGATATTTTAGACGGTAAAAATGTGCTGTCAGGATCTTCACAAAATAAAGGTTCCCGAATATACTCGTTTGAGCCAAGCTTTTTCAGAATGGCAACGCTCGGAACAGGTGTGCTTATCTCAGCTGACAGATCGCTGCATGGGTTTTTACAGCAGCATTTGAAAACCTACAGCGGACACTGGATATTTCAGCTTGAAAGTCTTGTAAAGATAGAAAAAGAACTTGAAAAATATGGGTATAAGCTTACAAATACGCACCATATGCTTCTGCTTGATGAATTAAAGGGTATTAATTTGGACTATAAAACAAAGTGGTTCTATGAAAGAGAGATCGATGCGTTTTATGGTGACGAAAGGTTTTCTCATGCGCTTAGCGGGAAGTATCTTGAATCCCGCCCTGACAGGATAGCAGTGTGTGCATATGACGGCGAGGAAATAATCGCAATGGCTGGTTGTTCGGAAGATGCGCCCCACTGGCAGCAGATAGGTATTGACGTAAGCGAAAAATACCGTGGCAGGGGAGTTGGGACGTATCTTGTGAGCCTTCTGACAAAAGAGATCATAAAGCGCGGTGATACGCCGTTTTACGGAACAGATACAGGTAATTATCACTCAATGAAAATAGCACTTCGATGCGGCTATAAGCCGACATGGGTGGAAATAGACTCTGAGAAGATAATGGAGGATAAACAATGAAGCTTCTTCTGATAAGACATGGCGAACCGGACTATGAGCTTGACTGTCTTACTGAAAACGGCAGACGGCAGGCAAGGCTTCTTGCGGGAAGGCTTGAGCGTGAGAATATAGCAAAGGTTTATATTTCACCAATGGGAAGGGCGCAGGAAACCGCAAAAATCTATTTGGAGGGTAAAAATATTCCCTGTCAAACACTTGACTGGCTGCACGAGTTCGATGTTAAGGTGAAGGACAAAGATATTGCTGAGCCTGTTCCGGTGTGGGATATATATCCAAAAAACTGGACATTAAATAAAGGCTATTATGATAAGGAAGCGTTCTTTTCAAGCCCCGGTCTTTCATCAACAGACCTTGAAGTAAGGTTCAGAGCCGCAAAAAACGGACTTGATGAGATACTCGCCGCACACGGACTTGTCGGCCATGACGGGCTTTATAAAAAAACTTCCGCTTGTGACGAAACTATAGCGATATTCTGCCACTTTGGGATAACCTGTGTGATGATAGCCTGCCTGCTCGGAGTATCACCTATAGTTACACTTCAGGGGCTTTCCGCAGAACCCACAGCGATTGCAACGCTCTGCACTGATGACCGCTTTTCTCCCGATGTGAATTTCCGCCTCCACGGTTTTGGTGACATTTCACATCTGGGTGATATTTAGGACAGCGGTATCAATTACAGATAATTGCTGTCCCGCTTGGCTTTTCAGTCGGACGGGCTTTTTTCTGTAAGTGTAGGTCTTATATCAAAGTCTGTTATTTCGTACAGTTTATATAGCTCGCTTTTGTACCTCTGGTACAAGGCGGGCTTTTGCTGTCTTACGTGCCTGTAAATGCCGAGAATATCTGTATCACCCTCTTTATAATATTTATCAAATAACGTTCCTGCGCTGTTTTCAAGCTCAATGGCAAGCTGCTGACATTTCGTTTTGTCTGCCCCGATAAATGCGCCGATATTTGCAGTGATCTGAATTGCATTGTTCTTTGATTCTACATCAAAGCTGCATTTGGCATTTTCGAGTACAAAATAATCCCCGCTTGCGTTTTTTATCCTGATATTGCATTCGCTTTTATTGGTAAACAATGAAAACAGCGCACATTCCTCCTCGGAGATCCTGCCTTTTATACCTGCGTCTGTCAGTATGCTGCTGCCTGTAGGAATAAGCCTTTTTTCGTCGCCGTCGCCTATCAGTTCAAGATGTGTCAGCGCAAGACTGCCTGTAGGCCTGTATTGTCTTTCAATATCGGCGAGTGTTGTTTTAAGTGATATTCCGCGTTTTTGCGCTGTTTCTATTATTCCCTTGTAATTCTCTGCTGTCACTGCATTTTCTTTTATCGGGAAGCTTACTATCTCACCAGCGTTTTTGGCGCTTGCAATATACACCCCTCTGTAAATGCTTTTGTTGCTTATAAACGGCTCAAATATTTCATTCGGTTTTATAAAAGTAACATCTTCGCCTATGACAATCAATTGTAAGTGACCAAAAAATATCTCTGTACCCAACTGTGATGATAATTTCCCTATTGCTTCACTTGCCGATTTCCCTTGTGCAGAAACCGTTTTGAAATTCGCCTTGCTTATATCTATCGGCGTATCTGAACCTGCTGCTTCGGGCTTGAATATCTGAAGCGTTATTTTCAGTCCGTTTTGGCTCTTGTCAATTCCCACTGCGTGCACGATAGACCTGTCAGTGATACTGAGTGTTCTGCCGTTTGAGAAAAAAACTGTCAGTGCAGTAAGAAGTATGATTATTATGTTCATTCCTTTCAATTATAATCCCCCGTTTCGTCAGTCAGTTCCCTGATCGAAAGCTTCACGGCGCTAAACTCCGTCCCGGTTTTCATTATGCATAGCAGCGTTAATATCATCATAAATATGCTGTCATATCTTTCTGCTATATGTCCCTTTGAATACGCTGCTATCTCGAAAACCGGCAGCATGGCGCTGCTCGCATTTTCGCCGACAATAATTATAACTGATGTGAAAATAATTATAATTATCATCGCTTTTACTGTTAGGTATTTCAATATATCTCTTGCATTCAGATCCGCTTTTTTGCCGAGCGCCAGAATGTACAGAGAGCTTGCTTCACTCAAACTCCCCCCTGCAATAAACCCGCCTGCTATATCACCTGCGGGATCGTCTGCTGCTATGTGCAGGTTTGTCATATCTGCATTTTTCAAAGCACTTATTATCATCATGATATATACTGCCGCTGATATCATCATGACAGCCATTGCGGTTCTTGCTGATGCATTTATGCTTAAAGAAGCAATGTATAATGATGACAGTATCATAAGCCCGGCTGTTACTCCTCTGCCTATAAAATGTCCCGAATAATTCTCACTTATCAGCACGTATTTACAGACCGTAAAAACGGACTGCACTCCAAGAAACCATACCGCCGCCAGACTTCTTGTCCTGATGACTATTTTATTTTTGATATCCTTGTGCTTGTAGATATTTACAAATATCAGCAGTATGACAGCTTCCGGCAATATGCTTGACAGTACGCCGAGCATAGTCAGCACCATATTTCCTCCCGCCCTCGGTGTCAGGCAGAGGGGCGGTATGCTTACTGCAAGCATCAGTATAACGCTGTATCTTCCGCTAAGTTTTTTCATAAGCCCTCAGCCCCTTTGTCATCTGCTTTTGTTTTTGATTTCTGTAGTGTTTTAAAGCTTTTTCGCATCAGTACGTTTTTTATTCTTTGAATATCCACAGGGATTATGGGGGATGTGTATATTGCTGAAAGTTCGTCCATTGCACACACGTTTGCAGTTACCACTGCAAGTGCGCACGCAAGCCCTGTCATTCCCGCAAATGAACCTGCTATTATGAATATGAACCTTATTATTGATGTCTGTGCACTTATTTCGGGTATCACGAATGATGATGTTGCTGTCAGCCCGACAAGTATCAGAAGCGGTGCTGATATTATCCCGCATTTTACTGCGGCATCGCCTATTATCAGCCCGCCGACTATTGATACCGCGCTGCCTACCGCTTTTGGCAGGCGTATACCCGCTTCGCGCAGTATTTCAAGTAAGACTGTCACTATCAGCACCTCTGTGCCAAGCGGGAACTGTGAAGATTCCTCTGCCGAGTACAGATTTAAAAGCAGTTTGAATGCAAAGCCCTCGGGTTCAAATACTGACGCCGCATATATTCCCGGGAACAGCGTCGCAAGGAAGAATGCAAAGAATTTCAGTACCCTGATAAACGCTACGTAAAGCGGCTTTTGTACGTAATCATCAGGGGTTATGAAATGCTCTGAAAAAAATGCCGGTATAATAATAGCAAACGGCGTGCCGTCTGTCAGTATCGCTATCCTGCCGACGTTAAGTGCGGCACAGACGCTGTCGGGGCGCTCTGTCAGCCTTGACGGTGAAAACAGTGTCAGCGAATAACCTTTCTCTACAAACGGTCTTATATAACCGCAGGAAAGTACGGTATCAAGCTTTATTCCGTTTATTTCCCTGCGTATCTTGCTTATGGCTTTCCTGTCTGCGCGCCCTTCAATGTAGCATATGGCGGTGTCGGTCTTTGAAAGCCCGCCTGTCTGTATAAGTTCAAACCTTAATTTCGGTGTTTTCATGCGCCTGCGTATGGCGGAGATGTTTACTCTTATGCTTTCTGTAAATCCCTCCTGCGGCCCGTATACAGACTGGTCAGCTATCGGCAGGCTCACACTTCTTGATGCAAACCCCTGTGTGCCTGCGGCTATGGCTTTTGAGCACCCGTCACATACAATTATGCAAAACCCCGAAAACAGTCTTGTCATAAGCTCGTCTATAGTTGTCACATAGGCTTTGTCGGCGCATATAAGAAGCTTTTCAAAAAGACAGCTTACAGTCTGTTCACCGCCCTTTATGCTTTCATCACTGATGATCTCGCTTAATGGGGCAGACAGTATCTCGTTTATAAGCAGGCTTCCCGCCATTCCCTCAGCTGATATCACAAGAAGACTGCTGCCCTTGTTATCAAGCTCTGTGATGTTCAGGTCAGCCGTGTCGCCTGCAAGGGCTTTTATCAGCTTTTTTGTTTCCCCGGCTTTTGCCGGCAGAGCGTTTTGATTTTTCTCCATAATAATTTCCTTTCTTTATCCATATGTATATTTTTATCATTTTTTCCGATAATATTCATAAGCGCTTTATCGGGAGAGATTTTTTATGCTGATCGTTTTTATCAGGGCACTTGTGCTTTATGCGGTAGTAATATTTTCAGTGCGCATTATGGGCAAACGTCAGATAGGCGAGCTTCAGCCGAGTGAGCTTGTCGTGACTATCCTTGTTTCAAATATTGCTACACTTCCCATTGAGGATATCTCAATACCAATGTCGATGGGTATAGTGCCTATCCTTACCCTTGTATGTCTTGATGTATGCGTGTCGGCTGTCACGCTTAAAAGCAGACGTATCCGCAGGCTTGTTTCGGGCAGCCCCAAGATAATAATCGAAGGCGGCAAGCTAAGACCTGAAACACTGAAACAACTCCGCTTTTCGGTCGATGACCTTTTTGAGGGCTTGCGTTCTCAGGGGGTGTTTGATATCGCTGATGTGGAAACGGCTGTTGTCGAAACGACAGGCAATATCTCGGTGTGCCTGAAAAAGACTGCTTCCCCGCCGACTTCGGAGGATATAGGCCGGGACTGCAAAAACACCCCGCCGCCTGTGCTTGTAGTAGACAACGGCAGTGTGCTCGATACAGCCCTCAGAACACTCGGTTTTGACAGGCAGTGGCTTTTGAAGATACTTCGCAAAGAGGGGCTGGCACTTGAAAAGGTCTACCTTATGACTGCCGACAGACAGGGCAGTTACTGCCTTGTAAAACAGCCCGATCGAAGCGAATGATAAGCATTATGTAAAAAAGGATAGATGTTTTATGAAAAGATTAGGCTTTTGCATATTTATACTTATGGCGCTTGTGGCGGTTTCGTATTTTTCACTCAGGCGTGTCAGCGCAGGCGGGGAGGAATTATCTCAGGGGGTGGACGATATCAGGCGTGAATACAGCGTTACAGGCAAGATACCCACAAAACGCATAGATGACCTTTCGCTGAAATGGCAGGATTACTATAAGAGCATTTCCTTTGCGGAAAACACTAATGAACTTAATGAAATTTCCCTGCTGTTCACATCACTGCGCTTTGCGGAGGACGGGCAGGATCTTATAAAGGAATGTGAGCTGATAAAGACTTCGCTTTTTCTTCTGTGTGAAAATGAATACCCCCATTGGTATTCACTTTTGTAAATACTGTAAATATTGTAATATTTATTAAAAAAGTGCTTGTTTCTGCGGTAAATTAATGCATTTTGATTATTGACAAAATGTTAATGCCATATTATAATATATTTGTGTTTAAATTTTTAAACAAGTAATATTTATATGGAGGTTTATCAAATGGCACAAAGATTTTGTCAGGCCTGCGGAAACGCTCTTGGTGAGAATGAAGCTTTCTGCGCAGCCTGCGGTGCACCTAACCCTGTTGAACAGGCTCCCCAGGCAGTAGTACCACAGGCGGCCCAGAGTGCTGTGAACCAGGCAGTACCGCAGCAGAATAACTTTGTAGATAACGGGGCAGTTCCCACGGCTCAGGGCGGCGGTGCAGCTGCTGCACTCAAGGGTAAGAAGAATATAATAATCATTGCAGCTGCCGCACTTGTTGTAGTTATAGTTGCAATCGTAGTTATTCTTAACCTTACAAAGTACCAGTCTATTGAAGCTAAGGAGATCATAAGGGTAGACTTCAGCGGTATGGATGGTAAGGGTACGGCTGTAGCAGTTCTTAATACAGACCGTAAGGAGTATGACGCAAAGAAGGATAAGGAGGAAACTGTAAAGGGCAGCGACTTCCTCGTTCAGAAAGATGATGATGATTATAAGGACAGACTTCTCGGCGCATGGACAAAGGCAGGCAGCAAGAATAAGGCCAAGGATATGCAGGAAGTCCTTATGGATACTGATAAGAAGGGCGAACTCAAAAACCTGAGCATTGAGCTTTCCGAGGAAAAGAACCTTAAAAACGGCGATACTGTTACTGTAACAGTAGAAGCTGATGAGGACGAACTCAAGGAAGCGGGCATCAAGCTTACTGATACAGAGTTTGAGGTCACTGTTGAGGGACTTAATACACTTGAAACACTTGATGTGTTTGATTATGCTGAGGTTACATTTGAAGGCTTTGACGGCTATGGCGAATATAACGTAGAAAAGAAGGATTCAATGCCCGAAGGTCTTAAAAAGTATGTTGATTTCGGCGAGTATGAATACAGAAGTGACCTGAAAAACGGCGATAAGGTCAAGGTTGAAGCTTACGTTTCCTTTAACTATACTGATGAAGACGGCAACAGATATATCCACCTTGAAGATGACGATAAGTATTATGATGTCGGCTATAAGGCAGGGGAGGATCTTACTAAGGAATTTGACGTAACAGGCCTTAAAGAGCTTCAGGAATATGATCCTATGAACGATATCAAGATCGAATTCTCGGGCACAGGTCCGTATACTATCAGCAGGATCAATAAGGACGCTATGACTGCTGAAATAGCTGACGCTGTATACTTCGATTATGATTGGGGCAAAGAGTATAAGGTAGGCGATACGGTTACTATCAAGGGCTATGCTTATTCTTCGCTTAAAGACCTCGGCTATAAGCTCAAGGGCAATGAAGACAGCGACGGTTACATAAGCTACTCTGTTACAATTACAGAGGATATGGTGCCTGTCCTTATCACAAAGACAGAAGATGCAAAGACACTTTCTGATTCGGCAGAGGCTCTTATAAAGGCTGAACTTGATGAATATGTTGAGGATATCAAGGATGACTATAAGAAGGTAGCTGATCCTGAGGTTTCCAAGACATACCTTACAGTTGCCAAGAAGCTTGACGACTACGGCAGCAAGACGATCTATGCAAGGATCTATAAGATAAACGTTACTGATGACAGCAATAAAAAGAGCGACATCTTCCTTATGATCTACGGTAATGACCTTGTTAAGCGCAACGGTGAAGTTACATTTACTAATGACTATCTGAGCTATACAACAAGGTCCAAGCTTGATGATTACAAGGAATACTGGAGTAAGTCCGATTACACAATGTCAGAAGTCAAGTAAGGATAATAACAAATACCGCAGGGAATACTCTGCGGTATTTTTTTCTTTTTTTTGCGTAAAAACTGCATAAATTTTCACTTTGCATATTGAATTTTTTTGGAGAATATGTTATACTATAAGTAGCATATTATTTGAAACGGGTGACTTTATATGAAAATGATGTTTATTGGCGCAAATCACGAGGTCACAGGCAGCTGTACCTATATAGAAGCCTGCGGAAAACGCTTCCTTGTTGATTTTGGTATGGAACAGGGGTTTGATGAATTTGAAAATGTTCAGATACCATGTAACCCATCTCAGATAGATTTTGTTCTGCTTACCCATGCGCATATCGACCACTCCGGGCTTTTGCCGCTGCTTTTTGCGGGCGGCTTCAAGGGTGAGATACACGCTACCAAGGCGACGGCACACCTTTGTGATATAATGCTCAGGGATTCTGCACATATCCAGGAGTTTGAAGCGGAATGGAAAAACCGCCGCGGCAGGCGTGAGGGCAAGGATGAGTATATCCCGCTGTATACAATGGACGACGCACTCGGTGCAATATTCCTGTTTGTCGAGCACGACTACGGCGTGTATAAGGAAATATCTGACGGGATACAGATCCGCTTTACTGATGCGGGGCATCTGCTCGGTTCGTCAAGTATAGAGATAAAGCTGTTTGAAAACGGTGTGAACAGAAAGCTCGTATTCTCGGGCGATATCGGCAATAAGGATCAGCCGCTTATCAAAGATCCGACTTATATCGAGGATGCGGATTTCGTCGTTATGGAATCCACCTACGGTGACAGGCTTCATCACAGGCCGACTGACTATGTTGCCGCACTTGCACAGGTGCTGAGGGAAACTTTTGAAAAAGGCGGCAATGTCGTTATACCGTCATTTGCAGTAGGCAGAACGCAGGAACTACTCTATTTTATAAGGCAGATAAAGGAACGTGACCTTATCCCCGATTATAAGGATTTTCCCGTGTTTGTTGATTCGCCGCTTGCAATTGAGGCTACAAATATATTTATGAAAAACTACGCTTCCTGCTTTGATGATGAAGCGCTTGATTATATAGAAAGGGGCATAAACCCTATAAAGTTTGAGGGACTCAATATTGCTGTATCATCAGATGAATCGCGTGCGATAAATTTTGATACCCGCCCGAAGGTCATTATTTCTTCAAGCGGTATGTGCGAAGCGGGCAGGATAAAGCATCACCTGAAGCATAACCTGTGGCGTGAGGAATGTACGGTAATGTTTGTAGGCTATCAGGCTGTGAATACTCTTGGCAGAAAGCTTGCTGACGGCGCTAAAAGTGCAAAGATATTCGGTGAGGATATAGCAGTCAAAGCGCGTGTGCTGACACTCCCCGGTATAAGCGGCCACGCCGATAAAAACGGCCTTGATGAATGGATAAAGGCTATTGATAACCCTAAGCGTGTATTTGTGAACCACGGCGAGGATAAGGTGTGTATGGCTTATGCCGAACACCTTACAAATGACCTCGGCATTGATGCTGTTGCGCCCTATAGCGGGGCAGTGTTTGATCTTGTTACCGAGGTCTACGAAAACGGCTCGCCTGTAAGGAACGAGCGTAAATTCAAGGCTGAACCGAATACCGCATACGGCAGGCTTGTTGCGGCTGTCGATAACCTTACGGCACTTGTTAAGGAAAGTTCGGGCAGGACAAATAAAGACCTTGCCAGGCTTACTGACAGCATAAATAACCTTATACTCAAATTCAAGTAAATACAGGAGAAACTGATAAAATGAAAAAACTTAGTGTATCATCGATCAATGACAGAGTGTGTTCGGGTATGAAGGAGTTCATTGAAGAATCCGAAAACAAATATGCAAGACGTTTAAAAAAAGCGGCAGATATACTTGTCCAGACACATGAAGAAAAGCCGATCATCCTGCTTTCAGGGCCTTCCGGCGCAGGCAAGACGACATCTGCCAAAAGGATAGAGGAACTGCTTGATAAGCAGAATATCGAAACCTATACGATATCAATGGATAACTATTTTCTCCCCGAATCGCAGACACCCGACGCTGTTGATGAAAACGGCAAGGTGGATTATGAATCCCCCCACAGAATGGACATAAAGCTTTTAAACGAGCATATGATGAAAATTGCAAACTGCGAACCGGTTGAGATACCTACCTTTAATTTTGCACAGCAGAAGCGGGAAAAGGGCGTGACCTATGAGCGTAAAAAAGGTGAGCTTGTGCTTTTTGAGGGTATCCACGCACTTAACCCGGAAGTAACGGGAATTTCGGACGATATTGCAAACTGCATCTATGTTTCTATAAGAACAAGGCTTGAACTTGACAACGGCACGCTTCTGCACCCCTCGCATATAAGGCTTATGCGAAGACTCCTGCGTGATAAACTCTACCGCGGGCGGGGGTTTGAAGCAACAATGGATATGTTTGACAGCGTAGAGCGCGGCGAAAGCCTTTATATCATGCCATATAAGGACAGGGCAAAGATACATATAGATACCTTCATAAACTACGAAGTATCTGTTTATAAGCCGTTTCTTATTGACGAACTTCACCGTGTGTTTAATGATAATCAAGAACACAAAAACCATGAACAGATGGAGCAGTTTATAGATGCCCTCGAAGCTATCCCCGCTGAGAGTGTTCCTGACGATTCACTTGTGCGTGAGTTTATCGGCGGCAGCAGGCTTTTTGCCTGACAGGAGGGTGAAATGAAAGGTGTGATTCTTGCAGGCGGCGCAGGCACAAGGCTCTACCCGCTTACTATAGTGACATCAAAACAGCTGTTGCCCGTTTACGATAAGCCTATGATATTTTACCCGCTCAGCACGCTTATGCTCGGCGGGATAAGGGATATACTTATCATCACTACACCGGAGGATAATGAAAGCTTCAGGCGGCTGTTAGGTGACGGTTCGGCGTTCGGTTTAAGGCTTCGATATGCCGTGCAGCAGAGCCCGCGCGGGCTTGCCGAAGCTTTTCTGATAGGGGCTGATTTTATAGGTGATGATGCCTGTGCTATGATACTCGGCGATAATATTTTTTACGGAAATAATTTTTCGCGTATGCTGAAAGACGCCTGTGAAAATGCTGAGGACAACGGTCATGCAACTGTTTTCGGCTACTATGTAAAGGATCCTGAGCGGTTTGGTATCATGACCTTTGACGAGCAGGGAAATGTTACATCAGTTGAAGAAAAGCCCGCCGAACCAAGATCAAATTACGCGGTGACGGGGCTGTATTTCTACCCGAAAGGTGTCAGTGAAATGGCGCGCCGTGTGGAGCCTTCCGGCAGGGGAGAACTTGAAATAACAAGCCTGAATGAAATGTATTTAAACGAGGGCAGGCTTGATGCGTGTATTTTCGGCCGCGGCTTTGCATGGCTTGACACTGGCACGATAGAAAGCCTTATTGACGCCGCTGAATTTGTTAAAATGGTAGAAGAACGTCAGGGAATAAAAATATCCGCCCCCGAGGAGATTGCTTACCGCAACGGCTGGATAGACAAGCAGATGCTTCTTTCCTCAGCAGAGAGATATGGCAGATCACCATATGGCGAACACTTAAAGGCAGTAGCCGAGGGCAGGTATTACAGCAATATAAAATAAAAAAGACGGCGAAGAATCGCCGTCTTTTTGTTGTTAAATTAAAAACTCTTTCTCCACGCTGTCGGTGAGAAAAGTATAAGCATAGGCAGACATTCAAGCCTTCCGAGCAGCATATCAAGTGTCAGTACAACTTTTGAAAGGTCGGAATAGAATGAGAAATTGCCAAGCGGGCCTACTTTGTTAAGCCCCGGGCCTATGTTGTTTATGCAGGTCGCGACAGACGAGAATGTCGTCGAGAAATCCGCATTGTCAGTGGCAACTATCAGCAGTGATATTATCATCAGACCGATGTAAATGGAAAGGTAATTCTGCACATTATGCACTACCTGTACGTCCATGGTTTTTGAGTCACTCTTTACAACGTTTACTGAGTTCGGGCGAAGAAGCTTTCTGATCGTCCTGAGTGAGTTTTTAAACAGTATTATGACTCTTGCGACCTTAAAGCCGCCGCCTGTAGAGCCGCCGCAGGCACCTATAAACATAAGTATCACAAGCACCATTTGTGAAAACCCCGGCCAGTGCGTGTAATCGGCCGTTGCAAAGCCTGTTGATGTCATAATACTTGAAACCTGAAAAGCCGAGAACCTCAGACATCTTGTAAAGCTGTGGTAAATAGGGGATATATCTATCATGATAAGCGCGGTTGCGACTGCCATAATGCCAATATAGACTTTTATTTCGGTGTTCTTCCATACATCACCGAGCCTTTTGGCGAGTATAAAATAATAAAGCGAGAAGTTCACCCCGAAAAGCGCCATCATTATAGTTATAACTGCATCAATATAGCTTGAATGGTAAAACGCCACACCGTCGTTTTTTATACCGAAGCCGCCTGTGCCTGCTGTACCCATAGCGTGACATACGCTGTCAAAAAGCGGCATCCCGCCTATATACAGAAGTATCACGGTTATAACAGTCAGCACTGCGTATATAATGTAAAGGTAAGCCGCCGAGTCCTTGCCCTTCGGCACTATTTTTCCGACCTGCGGCCCCGCACATTCAGCACGCATAAGTGCAAGCGCATCATTTGAGGAGGGGAGTATAGCTATCGCCAGTACCAGAACCCCCATACCGCCTACCCAGTGGGTAAAGCTTCGCCAGAAAAGCATTCCCCGGGAAAGCGCTTCAACGTTTCTGAGAATTGTTGAGCCTGTGGTGGTGAAGCCGGAAACGCTTTCAAATACTGCATCTGCAAAATGCGGTATCTCGCCGCTGAAATAAAACGGCATAGCACCGATTATCGGAAAGACCACCCACATCAGTGCCACGATCACAAGGGCTTCCCTGTCATACATATGGGTGTTCTTAGGCTTGATAACAGTCAAAGGCACCCCGGCTATCGCTGTACATACGCCTACAATAAGGAACATGACAGCGGTATTCTTCTCGTGGTAGTAAATACTTACCGCCATAGGTGCTAAAAACAAAGTAGAGCCGAGCAGCAGTATTTTTGATAGATAATGGAAAACAAGCTGTTTATTCATGTCTTCTTTCCTTTGTTATTCGAGTATATCTTTCAGTTCTGAAATGCGGTGCTCCTTGCAGACAACAACAACGCTGTCGCCTATCTCCATAGTATCAACACCGCTTGGGATAATGATATCACGTTTTCTGACTATTGCACAGATAAGAATATCCTTTTTAAGTTCAAGCGAAGCAAGCTTTATGCCTACAATGCCGGGGATATTCTCTCTTATTTTAAATTCTATTGCTTCGACTCTGTTTGATACAAGGTGATAGAGCGATTCAATATTTGAATCCATAGCCGACGTCTGTGCCCTTACATAGCTTAAAATGTTGCTCGTGGTGATATATTTCGGCGATATCACGGTATCAAGCCCTATCTGTGATGCAAGGTCAACATAACTGTCACGGTTTACTTTTGTAACGACCTTTGCCTGTGTGTTCATTTTAGCGTATAATGACATTATGATATTTTCTTCATCAATGCCTGTTATTGCCACGAATGAATCGGCATCCTGAATACCTTCTTCTTCAAGCAGGTCCTGATCTGTGCCGTCGCCGTGGATAATGGTGGCTTTCGGCAGAAGCTCGGCAAGTTCTGTGCAGCGCTCGTAATTCTGCTCTATTATCTTTACACGCATACCTATCTGCAAAAGCTGGCGTGAAAGGTAGTAGCATATCTTGCCGCCGCCGACTATAATAACTGTCTTTATCTTATCCTTGAGCGCCCCGCTCATCCTGAAAAAGCGTTCAAGATCCTTATGTGAAGCCGCAATATTTATCCTGTCGCCCGATCTTAGTATAAAATCGCCCGTCGGGATAAATATCTTGCTGTCCCTCTGAACTGCGCAGATAAGGAAGCGTATATTTGTCCTTTTATATATCTCGGCAAGTGAAAGCCCGTCAAGCGTTGAGTTTTCAGCAAGCTTATGCTCTACAAGTTCTATCCTGCCCTTTTCAAATACCTCGACTTTTGCCGCAGTCGGGAATATAAGCACCCTTGCAAATTCTTCAGCTGTAGTAAGTTCGGGGTTTATTACCATTGAAAGCCCGAGTTCGTCCTTGACATAATCTATCTGGCTGAAATACGCAGGGTTCCTCACCCTTGATATAGTCTTTTTGCACCCAAGCCGTTTAGCAAGCAGGCAGCAAAGCATATTAAGCTCGTCATAAGGCGTAGCCGCAATAAGCAGCCCTGCTTTTGCGACACCAGCTTCCTTTTGTACTTCAATTGTGGCACCGTTGCCTTCTATGGTCATAACGTCCTGCGTGTTCTGTATTTTTTTGAGATTTTCCGCTTTGATATCTACTACTGTTATACTATGACCTTCCTCGGCAAGTGTTGAAGCGACATTGCCCCCTACCTTGCCGTTTCCGACAATAACAACATTCATAAATACGGTTCCTTTCACTCTAATGATCCCTCGGCACCCACCGAGAACATCTACAATACACTATTATACCACTATTAATATTAAATGTCAATTATACAAAAGTAAACTTTATCTTATCAAATAACCCATATTTTAGCAAAAACACAAATACCGTCACCCTGCGCCTTTATACAGAGTGACGGTATAGCCTGATCTTTTCTTATACCTCTGCAATTACCTCAACTTCAACAAGAACGTCTTTCGGAAGTTCTTTAACAGCCACGCAGGAACGTGCAGGCTTTGAAGTGAAATACTCACCGTAAACGCTGTTGAATGCTGCAAAATCGCCCATATTCTTTAAAAAGCATACAGTCTTTACAGCCTTTTCAAGTGAAGAACCCGCTTCTTCGAGCACAGCCTTTAAGTTTTTGCATACCTGTGCTGTCTGTTCCTCTATGGTTGAAGCCTCTACATTGCCGCTTGCGGGGTTGATGGCTATCTGTCCTGATGTGAAAACAAGCCCGCCTGCGATCTTAGCCTGTGAATAAGGCCCTATAGCATCGGGTGCATTTTTTGTGTAAACTGTTGTTGCCATAATTAAAACTCCTTTACTTATTAACTATTTTAAAGCCGTTTTTAGTAAGTGCGGCTCTTATTTCCTTTATGTGGTCATAGTTTCTTGTTTCAAGCACAAGCCTTAACAGACATTCGGTTATATCGCTGTCCTCGCTTGCTCTTTCATGGTGGATAGAAACAACATTTCCGCCGAGGTCGGAAATAATTGCCGAAACGCCTTTTAACTGCCCGGGCTTATCTTCAAGCTGAATGGTAAGTGTATCAGACCTGCCGGATTTGAGCAGACCTCTCTTGATAACCCTTGAAAGTATAGTTACGTCTATGTTGCCGCCCGATACGACACAGCAGACATTTTTGCCCCTGATGTCGGGTATCTTGTCAAACATTACTGCCGCTACAGGTGCAGCGCCTGCGCCCTCTGCGATAAGCTTCTGCTTTTCTATCAGGTGAAGTATAGCCGAGGATATCTCGTCGTCCGAAACAGTAACAACGCCGTCGACGAATTTCTTGCAGTATTCAAAGGTGTTGTCGCCGGGTTCCTTGACCTGTATGCCGTCTGCGATCGTGTGAACGCTGTCAAGGCAGAGTATCTTGTCCTGTTCAAGTGACTTTACCATTGAAGGTGCACCCTCCGCCTGAACGCCGTACACCCTTACCGAAGGCTTTAGCTGCTTTATAGCATATGCAACGCCCGATATAAGCCCGCCGCCGCCGACAGGGACCACAACGACATCAACATCAGGCAGTTCGTTATAGATCTCAAGCCCTATAGTACCCTGCCCCGCAATAACATTCTCGTCATCAAACGGGTGAACGAAGGTATAGCCCTTTTCGTCCCTCTGTCTTATAGCTTCGGCATAAGCGTCATCATAAACGCCCGGCACCAGGCATATCTCTGCGCCATAGCTTCTTGTAGCCTCCACTTTTGATATAGGTGCACCGTCAGGCAGGCAGATAACGGCCTTTATGCCGCTTTTCTGTGCGGCAAGTGCAACGCCCTGTGCGTGGTTGCCCGCACTGCACGCAATAACGCCGTGGGATTTTTCCTCCTCGCTCAGCTGAGATATCTTATAATAAGCGCCCCTAACCTTAAACGAACCCGTCACCTGAAGGTTTTCTGTTTTAAGGTATGTATTCACACCTGTATTTACCTTTGGTGCATAGATGCAGGAGGTAGGCCTTACTACCTCTTTTAAAACTCTTGATGCGTCATAGACCTTATCAAGTGTAAGCATAATAAATTACTCCTTCCAAAATAAAAAAGCCCCGCCCCGTTGATTCAAGAGGCGAAGCATTTAAACTCCGTGTTACCACTCTGATTGTACGCAGATAATATGCATACCACTCAAACCCCTTAACGCGGGAAACGTGCGTGCCTGAATATCAGCCCGCCGACTCGGGAATGATACGGTAGACATCTGCCCTCTGCACTCCCACCAAACGCACAGCTCTCTTTGCGGCTTAGATAAATACCCGTTTCCGTCACAGTCTTTTTAGATATTGCTGAATATCACTAAGTATTATTATACCACTTACAAATAATTTGTCAAGTGCTTTTCCAAAAATAAAGCTATCCCCCTGTGTACACTTGTCAATGATCTTGGACACTCTCCCTCAAAAAAATAAAATGTTAAGCAAATAATCGCAAATTTCCCTCTTGGAGGAGCCGCAGGCGACGGAAAGAGGGAAATTTGCAGCTCACCACATTACAGACAGGTGATCTTCAAGCACTTCTTTTGGCGACTTGAATTTCAGACAGGTAATCTTCAAGCACTTCTTTTGGCGACTTGAATTTCAAACATACCTTCGGTATGCTGTTTGAGCGCTTGTTGTACGCTGCCAGCTGCTTTCTGCCGTCCTCCAAGCTGTACATTTTCAGCTTGCTGTAAAAACGCTTGCCGTCCTCACGGTGCTGTCGCTCAACTTTGCCGTTATGTCTCGGCGTTGCCACCCTGATGCGGTGATAGATGATGTCATTGTTCTCTAAAATCGCCTCAAACAGCGTTCTGTGCTGCTTATCCTTCGTCAGAAGCGCTGTTGTAAACTCGGTGCCGTTGTCGGTCTGTATCTCCCTTATAGGGAACGGAAAGGCTTTCAGCAGCTTTTTGATGAAGTCCTCCGAACTGAAGGTGCTGTGCTCATTGTACATC
>CACZFN010000031.1 GCA_902780505.1 uncultured Ruminococcus sp.
ATCCCCGCAGCGGCTGTGTGCTCTCAGTGCGTGAGCGAAAACCTGCGTGTGATAGACTTCGGCCCCCGTGAATACTTCGACGACTGCACGATAAAAGGCAAGGCATATTATTCACTCGGACAGGTGGTCATGCTGGATGAAAGTGAAAACTGACGGCTGTCTTGTGTGATAAAATAAGTGTTTGCACAGAAAATATTGTTTAAAATTGTATATAATGACGAAAATGTAAAACGTGCGCCGTAAGAAAGTTTAAATATTTGATTTATGGCCGATATGTAGAATGAGTAGGAATAGCTATGCGCTCTTTCGGGCGCATAGCGGCCATAGACTATTTGACGGAAGTGATGTTATGAATATCAGATTTAACGCATTGCAGAATTACGGCGCACAAAGCATAAAGAATACTGCCCCCGCTGTTAAAGGTGCGGCAGGTGAAGTGAAACAGGGCTTTGAGATAGCTAAAAGCGATGTAGTGTCTATCAAGGCAGATGCATCTGACGTTGCAGCTGCAAGGGTAAAGACGGATATTGCAGCAAATGTAAATTCTTTAAGCTCTGCTGACAGGATAAACGCTATCAAGGCTAAGGTGGCTGACGGCAGCTATTTTGTTTCGAGCGAGGATATCGCAGGAAAGATCCTTGAACGCTTTGCGTAAAAAAAGAGGTGAAAAGCTTGACGGCTTTTGAAGAGTATTACGGCTTTATGGAAAAGTTCATAGAGTTTTATAAGGACGCACAGCGAGTCGAATTTGAAAAGTTTGATGCGCTTATGTCCGTTAATCTTGAGCGTGTGCAGGCTGTTATGAAAAACTATCAGTCCTATATCAAGCAGGCGCAGAATTTTGAGGAGCAGCGTATCGACCTGTGTAAAAAACTCGGGTTTGAAAATATGGCGTTTTCTGAGATAATATCGCATTTTGAAGGTGATGAGGCCGAAAAGCTCACAGAGCAGAAGGACAGGCTGACATCAGTTATAAGAACGATAAAATATCTCAATAAACGCTCGATGGATTTCGTAAACGTTCAGCTCGGTGAGATAGAAGAAGCAGCCTCGATATATAACACAAAGGGCATTGCCGATTCGCATCTTGCAAACTCAAATCTTTTGAATAAGCAGATCTGAGTGTGATTATAAGGAGAGAATTATGAGACCTACATTCTTGGGCTTTGAAGCCAGTAAAACGGCGCTTTTTGCAAGCCAGAAGGCGCTTGATATAACAGGCAACAACCTTGCCAATATCAATTCAAAGGGCTATACAAGGCAGCGTGTAGACCAGGTGTCTGTAAACTATATGAACCCGAATACTGCGGCGGGGTATCTGCATAATCAGGTGTCGCTTGCAGGGCAGGGCACCAATGTGCTCGGTATAGGGCAGACGAGGGATAAGCTGCTTGATACCGCCTACAGGAACCAGAGTGCCGATATCGGTGATCAGGCGACACGTTCGGCTATCCTTACCGATATTGAGGACGCTTTGCAGGAGTATGACCTCGGCGAAGAAGGAAACGGATATGGGCTCAGAGATGCCGTGTCTGACCTTTTTGATGCACTTGAGGATTTCTCTACAGATGCGGGCAACCCTACTTTTGCGGCAGTTACTTCTGATGCTTTTGAAAGCGTTGTAAGAAGTATAAGGGAAGCAAATGAAGCGCTTGACGGCGTGGCTGTAAAATATAAGGATCAGCTTTCGACTGATGTTGATGATGTCAATTCATACCTTAAAGAGATAGCTGATTATAATAAGAGGATAAGGGAAGCACTCGTTTCTATAGAGTATACAAATGAATACGGTCCTAACGAACTGCTTGATGCAAGAAATGAAGTGCTCGACAGCCTTTCCGCTTACGGTGAGGTCGGCGTGAAGTATAACAATGACGGTACTATTGACGTTTCACTCGGCTCAAAGACGGCTGTAAAAGGGCTTGAAGTTGATGAGCTTATGTACAGCGAAAACACTGACGGCACAACTAACGTGCTGTGGAAGTCAACGGCTTCCTATGCCGATACGGGAAACGGTATCCTGAGTGCGACAAATAAGCTTATAAACGGCAGGGGCACGGCTATACAGAACGGTACCGAAAGCAGTGACAGGGGTATACTTTATTATAAGGATAAGGTAAATTCATTTGCGGTGAGGTTTGCGGCAGTGTGCAATAACACTATCCCCGATAAGGTCGATGCGGACGGGAATATCCTGTCATATAAAAAGCTTATCGGCTGTGAGACCGACAGCGGTGAGGTGTTCCCCGATATGCACGTAGATGCAGGCAATATCTGGATAACCGATGACCTTGACAAGAGTGCGACTTACCTGCTGAACGATAACGGTAAGAATATCGATAACTCGGGGCTTCTGAACCTGACAGCGAAGCTTACAAATACAGAGTACGAATTTGACGGCTTTACAGGGACTTTTGAAAACTTTGTGTCGGATTATACCATAAAGCTCGGCAGTGATATAAGCTATATAAACGAAAACTACGAAGCGGCCGTGACAGTCGGCAATAATATATCTGAAATGCGTGATTCGGTGACAGGTGTTTCCGAGACCGAGGAAACTGCCAATATGCTTATGTATAACAGGGCGTTCCAGGCGGCTTCGCGTATGATGACTGTTATGGACGATCTGCTTGATGTGATAATCAACCAGATGGCAGTGTAAAAGCTGAGGTGATAAGGCTATGAGAATAACTTCAAAACAGATGACGAGCAAGTACATCTTCAATGCCAACAATACTATGTCCCGCTATTCAGAGCAGTTTGAAAAGCTCGAAACAGGGCGTGGCTTTGACAGGCTTTCACAGAATGTGTCGCTTGGCAAAAAGGCGCTCAGAAACAGGACCGCTATATACAGAAACGCACAGTACAGCGCAAATGTGGCTTCCGCACAGGAACAGATGAGTGCGGCTGAGAATGCGCTTACAAGTATAAATGACCAGGTGCAGAATGTTTCGGCACTTGCTGAAAAGGCTCTGAACGGTACCAATACAGATCCCACATCACGTGAGATATTCCGTACATCTTTGGAAGAAACAAAGCGCGGTATGGTGGATAACCTCAATTCCCTTTACCTTGATAAGTATATCCTGGGCGGCACAAACGGTGAAACACCATATACCGTTTCGGATGACGGCGAGCTTTTGTATAACGGTACCCCGGCAGCTGATATAACAAGCGAAAACGGCAAGTATTTTGATGCCGACGGCAACCCCGTTGAACTTAGCGGCACTACCTATGTGGATATAGGTCTTGGGCTGAAGCTGAAGCCTGACGGTGAAAGCTTTGATGAGAATTCCGTTTTCAAGATGAGCTTCCCGGGGCTTGAATGGACAGGGTACGGTGTGAGCGATATCACCTACGAGGACAAGGACGGCGTTGAGGTCACGGAAACTGTATCAAACAATATGTATGATATCCTTACCGAAATGCAGTCTGCACTTGAAGAAAATGACAGCGAAAGGCTCGGCGCTTTAAGGGATCACCTTGAGGATCAGTACGATAACCTTCTTACGGGTATAGCAAACCTTGGTACAAGGTCGGCATTCCTCAATGAAAAGGCGACAAGACTTCAGGATGAGGCTACAGACCTTGAAATAATAAGAAAGAATACCGAGGGTATCAACGATACCGACGAGATAACAAAAATGCAGGAATACAGCTATTCGTGGCTGCTTACACTTAAATTCGGCAGCCAGATACTTCCGCAGAGCCTTATGGATTACATCAGGTAAATACGGAGAGTGAATTTTTTTAAAGGGGGCAAAGGATATGTCACTTCTTAAAATAACAACGACACCGATAGAATACGAAATAAAGATAGAACGCGCAAGGCTGCAGCAGAAGGAACGGGACGTAGCCGAGATAAAGCGTGAGCAGGCGGCTCAGATAAGGCGCCAGCAGACAGCCGATTACAGGAGTGATCCGCAGATCGTAAAGGAAGCTAAGCGTGCAGCCCAGTCAAGCGAGAACTATCAGAGCTTAGCACGTACAAGGGTGCTTTCGGGCGGGGTGAGAAGTACCACATCTGCTGAGATAACAAAGCGGTCGGGGCAGAGTATAAATTCGGATAACCAGCTTGAAGCAAACAGATTCAGCGGGGATATCGACTTTACTTCGACACTTAGCTTTGCAGAGTATGAAAACAGCGAGAATTTCGTTGAAAAGTATGATATGTCATCTATGATAGATATGTCAAAGAGCTCGGCATGGAATGTTTCCAAAAAGGAAATGGAGTATGTTCCGGGAAGGTTCCAGATGGAAATAACCCAGTACCCGAAGGTAACTATAGAGTACCTTGGCAATCAGGAAAACTGATAATAAAAAAATAAACTGAAAGAGGGGTAAATTTGCTATGCAGATAGAAACAAGGGATTTCGGCAGAGCCGAGATAAATGAAAAGGACATTATAACCTTTGTAAAGCCGATACTTGGCTTTGAGGAATACACAAGATTTGTTATGCTTATAGATGACGAGATAACAGGTTTTGCGTGGCTTCAGAGCGTTGAGGAAAAGGAGCTTTGCTTTATAATAGCAAACCCCGCATTCATAGAGAATTATTCGCCTGCGGTCGATGATGAGACCAAACAGGCACTCGGCGGCGAAATAACTGAGATGTGGCTTATGGCGGCAATAAAGGAAGATGTTGCAAAGACAACTGTGAACCTCAAGAGCCCGCTGCTGTTCAATATGAATAATTTTACGGCTGCACAGATGGTCAGCGAGGATACCCTTCCCGTAAGATATGCGATTTTCGGCGGAAAGGGGAGCGAGGAGTAAATGCTTATTCTTTCAAGAAAAAAAGGTGAGTCGCTCATAATCGACGATAAGACGGAAATAACCGTTTTGGAAGTTTCGGGCGACAAGGTGAGGATAGGCATAAATGCCCCCGCAGATGTTTCTGTTTTAAGGGCGGAGTTAAAGGCGACAGCTGATGAAAACAAGGATTCGGCAGCAGCGCCGGTATCGCCCAGGGCACTTGCGGATATGCTTAAAAATCGCCAACAGGATCAACAGCACTAAGTAAGAGGGAACTTACTTCGAGCAAAAAAGCAGCGGTGAAATGTTCCCGCTGCTTTTATTTACTTTATTTAAGGCTTTTTGCCAGGCGTTCGATAGTACAGCTGCGGATAAAGCGCATATATTCGCCGTAATCCCGCTTTTCTATCTTGACTATCTTGTAGACATACCGCGCACGCCTGCCTGATTTGCCGAAAAGCATACCGTCGTTTGAGTATTTCAGCTTTACTGTGGTGGGCTCAAAAAACATGGGCTCGTGTATGGTAAGCTCAACTGTTGAGTCGCCGTGTTCGGGGAAAACATCACCTGTAAGTGTCATGTTCTTGGCGGAAGCGGCAACTATCGTGCAGTCGGTGCTTTTCCTGCTTTTGAGCAGGCCCTTTGATACTTTCAGTGCGTCAACATTTACAGGTACTTCGCAAAGACGCTCGGCATTTTTGAACAGCGCAAGGGTTATCGGCTGAGCGCGCAGAAAGCGCTTTGATGACAGATAGACCTCACCCATGACCTTTAAGAACGGTATGCCGTTTATTTTCGTGACGATAGTCACCTGTGAGCCGAAGTGCAGTATCGGCACAAAATCACTGCGGAATGCACATGAACGGTCAGACAGGGAAATGTCAGCTATGCCCTTTACTGTGACTTTATCGTAGTACAGAACGGCTTCAAGATGTGATAGATTCAAATACTTCACCTCCCGTATGGGGAATTAATGGTATACTGGTATTATACCACATTTTATTCAGCTTTTCAAGAGGAGAGAGAAAATGGACAGGCTTTACGAAGAAAAAATCTGTGAACTGCTTGATGAGCTTAAAGAAAAGCTGCTTAAATTCGAGCAGGAAACTATTGAGATAATGAACTGTGATATAGACGATATCGAAGGCCACAGCTTCAACCGCGTTATGATAACACGTGAACTTGATAAGGTCTTTGCACGTATAGAGGTGCTTTGTTCGGAAATGGACGGCGGCAACAGGATAAGGAAAATGATAAAATCAAGCCGGGATCTTACTGAGGTGAACGAAGACGAGGAAAGAATATACCTGAAGGCACAGGAAATATTCTCGCTTTTAAACAGGATAAGGGACAGTGATGTCCAGGCGGTCGACCGCATTGACCTTGAAAAGGCACAGCTGCTTTCACAGATAAAGGCGGAAAACAACGGCGTTTCAGCTAAGGCGGCACGCTTCGCAGTCGGGACAGATGACGGCAGGCGTAAGTTCGTCGGCTACGGCGGCAAGAAGATCTGACTATGCGTAAAGCCGGGAGATTTATGGCAGTATCGGCTTTTGCGGCGGTATTGCTTGCGGGGTGCGGGGCAGCTGCGGGCAGCAGCGGGCAGAGCGCTGAAACCACCTCACCCTATGCTATGACGACACCCGAAGTACAGGAAGATCCGCAGATGACTGAAAGTGCTCAACAGTCCTCCGCAACGGCAGCACAGGTGAGCGTTCAGCTTCTTGAGTCTGCTGAGGATATCGCCCTGACCGACGAGGGCGGCGACAGGTTTACCTTTACATACGGCGGCGAGGAGTTTGAGGCGATATATACCCCTGATAACTGGAAGATAATGTATTCGTATAAAATACGCAATAAGGCGGATATGACGATAATATGCAAAGCGCTTCTTGATGTTCACCCCGTTCACGGGCGGGACTATGAAAGCTTCCGCACCCCCGAAGACTGTGCTTATGAATGGGAACAGCATAATACAGCATATGATATGCTCCCCGAAACAAGCCCATATAAAGCCAATACAAGGGACGTTGATCTAAACCCTGAGGATCAGGGAAAGAGCTTTATAGAAATGGCGGGCGAGAGGTTAAGGCGGGAAGAATAAAAAGATCAGAATATTGTGTTGTCAATAGGATAAATCGGAATTTAGGTGATACAATGATTCATACTTGGTCAAAAATCAGAGATAAATTAGAAAATGACTACCTCGCTGATTCATTAAAAAAGCGTATAAAGTATTTTGCTGCTTCATATAGCAAATGTCCTGATCACGAAGGGAGAGCAGCAATTCTGTTAGACGGGCAACAGGTGATTGCTGGGAGTTATTATGAACAGTGGAGTAAAGCGTCGTTATTACCTAAAGATGAAACTCTTGAAACCAGATTGCATTATGAGTTTCCTTTTATGGATAATACAGCTCTGAAATATAGCCAGTTTGATCAGCGATGTTTTTATCAAGCTTTTTATGAGTTTGATAATCAAAGCATCGCTAAAAGCCTTGCAAGCGAAAACCTATTGGTTCGTATATTCGCAATACTTGATAGGAGAGTGGGAAAGAGGACACTGTTCAAAATTAAACAAAATATTGAAAGTGAACCTGAAATATTTCAGATCTTCTATAATATAAGGATAGAAGCCGAAGGAATACGCTAATAAATTCTGATCTGTCGCAGAAACACTTTTGTAAAAAGTGAAAAAAATCAAAAAAAGGGTTTAACTTTAAAAATATGTGACGATATATATTGTAAGGACTATATCTCTATTGGAGTTAAGGATAACTATTTCAGGGAAAGGGTGGTAAAATATGAAAGTATCGGACAGCTCGACTTCTACTAACTATTCATATTCGAGCAGCGGTATTTCAGGGCTTGCATCAGGTGTTGATACTGAGAGCATGGTAAAAAGTATGCTTTCGGGTATTCAGACCAAGATAGACAAGCAGAACCAGAAAAAGCAGCAGCTTGAATGGAAGCAGGACGCTTACAGAGATGTTATTTCAAAGATAAATTCATTCCAGAGCAAATACCTTGACCTTACATCTTCAAGCAGCCTCAGGCTGACATCGACATACAGCAAGATGACGACTGAAAGTTCAAGTTCTGCCGTAAAGGTGACGGGTGCATCCACCGAAGCTGCGGCTGAGATGAACGTTCAGGTGGCACAGCTTGCGACTGCCACTAAGATAACCACTGGTAAGCTTGGCGCCGGCAATATAAGTATGGATAACTTTGAGGAAAGCATGGAGAGCTTCTTCTCGACACCCGAGCAGAATGTAAGCTTTACTATCGGCGGGCAGACTGTGAATGTAAACCTTGTAAACGACGCTTTTAAGGACGATGACGGTAATTTCTCAGTCGCTAAAATGGTCGAGGGCATAAATCAGCAGCTTGCTGATGAAGGCTTTGGCGATGTTAGGCTTGAACTTAACGAGGGCAAGATAAAAGTCACCGAGGGTGGAAGTGATCCCGCTGAAATTACTATCGGCGGTTCCGCAAATGCGCTTTCAACACTCGGCCTTAAAGCAACGACACTTAATAACGATAACGGCTTTGCGTATGAATCAAAGACTGATGCAGATGCTTCAAAGCTTTCAGCTGAGCCGCCTGCAAGTGCGAATGTAACAGTTACACTTGACGGCAGAAGTACAACTATCAGCATTGCAAACGGCTCTAAGGAGGATACTATAGCAAGCCTTAGAGATGGCATAAAGAAAGCTTTCGGTTCAAGCGTTACCGTGTCCGACGACGGCGAGATAACCGCAAAGGCAGGACAGACGCTCAGCTTTTCGGGCGACAGTGATGCTATTGGTATAGCTTCGGGTACGGCTACAAGGCTTACGACAAGTATGAAGCTTTCTGACTTCGGTGCTTCTGAAAATAAGCTGACCATAAACGGCAAGGAGTTTGAATTTGACGAAAACGCGACTATTGCCGATATGATTAAGCAGGTGAACGCTTCCGATGCGGGCGTTAAGATGTCCTATAACTCCCTGAGCGACAGCTTTACACTTGAAAGCACTTCAACAGGTGAGGGTTTTGATATTGAAGTCGGCGGCGGCCTTGCTGATACGTTCTTTAGTAATGTTACCAAGACAGAAGGGCAGAACGCGATAGTCAATATCGACGGTGTGACCGTTGAGAAGATGTCAAATACCTTCAGCGTAAACGGCATGACTATACAGGCAAGGGCTGTAACGGGTAATTACTTTGATGATCAGGGAAATCTGCTGACTGCTCAGGACGGAAAGCTTGCGGCAAAAAGCGGAACTGTTGACAATGCGGCAACGCTTACGGCCACAAAGAATACAGACGATATAATTAAGACCATAAAGGGCTTTGTTGATGATTACAACAAGCTTATAGAGGATCTTAACAAGCAGACGCACGCTTCCAAGACATATTCAAAGTATGCCCCGCTTACCGACGAACAGAAGGACGAGATGAGCGAGAAGGAGATCGAGAAGTGGGAGGAGAAATCCAAAGAAGGCCTTTTAAGCGGTGACAGCGATATTTCAAACTTCCTGTCAAGTATGCGTAAGACGCTCTATTCAAAGAGTGAAAACGGATTCTCGCTTTCGATGTTCGGTATTGATACATCGAGCGACTGGAAGGATTACGGCAAGCTTGAGATCGACGAGGACGCACTGAGGACTGCACTTGAAGAACACGGTGATGACGTTATAACGACATTTACCTCCGTTGCAAAGGATCTCAATACCGCCTGCAAGAATGCGGCGAGCACCTCGATAGCTTCACCCGGTACACTTGTAAAGATAGCCGGCGTAAAGGGCAAGATAAGCGAATCCAATAACGATATCAAGAAGCAGATGGATTCGATAGGCGACTTCCTGACAAGACTCCAGGCGCAGTATGATTCGAGAAAGGATCGCTACTGGAAGCAGTTCAACTCAATGGAAACAGCGCTCAATAATATGAACTCTACAAGCACATATCTGACAAATATGCTTGGTATGTAAAACTATACTGAAGGGGACGTGTATACAGCATGGCTGAAAACCCATACAAGAAATACCGCGAACAGTCTATCAACACTATGACACAGGGGGAACTCCTCGGGTTATTGTATGATACCTGTGTAAAACGGCTTAACGAGGGCGTTTATTTCATTGAAGAAAAGAACTACAGCAAAGCCAATGAAAGCCTCCAGAAAGCTGAAAGGATACTTAGATATTTAGACGGCACACTTGACAGACAGTACGAGATATCTGAAAACCTGACGCTTTTGTATGACTACTTCCTGCGGCGGATAATGACGGGGAATATCCATAAGGATGTTGAACCGATAAATGAAGTCATACCTATGATAGAAGATTTAGGCAAGACATTCAAGGAAGCCGAGAAGATAGCAAGACAGCAGAGAAATTAACCTACTGCCGATCAGAATAAATACCCCCTTCCGCCCGGTGCATAAGCTGCATCGGGCGGCTTTGTGCTTTAAGGGAATAACTTGTGAATAAAAAAACGGAATATCAGCATATTATCCCCGTTGACAGCATATTATTTTTTTGGTATAATATTTATGAAAATATTCACAAGAAGGGGAATTGAAAATGATAGATCTTACCTGTTACAGAGGACACATAAGAAACTGGGCGGCACTTTGCGGGGAACTTGGTGTTGATAAGGCGCTAAGCCCTAAAGAACGTGAAAAAGCCATAATAGTTGCTGCATACAAAAAGTGGGGCAGGGATATTGCTGACCATTTATACGGTATGTTTGCGTTTGCGATCGAGGAGGACGGAAAAGTCTTCTGCGTGCGTGACCAGTTCGGCACAAAGCCGTTTTATTATTATGTTACTGCTGACGGCAGGCTGCTTTACGGCACTTATATAAAGGATATCCTTGATAAGGAGGGCTTTGTAAAGGAACTAAACGAGGATGCACTTCAGCACTACCTTACACTTACTTACCCTGCGGGTGAAGATACCTTCTTTAAAGGGATAAAGAAGCTTATGCCCGGGCGTTATCTTGTATTTGAAAACTCAAAAGTGACCGTGACACGTTACTTTACACCGACATTCAAGCCCGACGAAAGCAAGAGTTTGCAGGACTGGGCTGACGAGATACACAGCACGCTGCTTTCCGTTATGCCTGAGGTAAAGCTTGAAAGCGAAACTGCGGAAAGCTTCCTTTCGGGCGGCGTGGATTCTTCTTATGTGCTTGCGGTAAGTGATGCGCAGATGTCGGATTCCTGCGGGTATGATGACGAGAGGTTTGACGAGTCGCCGCTTGCCAAAAAGACGGCTGACCTTCTCGGCAGAGGCAATTCAAGGTGCAGGATAACCCCTGAAATGTATTTTGAGGCTGTGCCGTATGTTATGAAGAATATGGAACTGCCGCTTGGTGATGCTTCGGCGATAGTGTTTGCTATAGCCTGCCGTGAGACTGCAAAGCACACTAAGCTGTGTTATTCGGGCGAGGGCGCAGATGAATTCTTCGGCGGGTACAATATGTATAGAAATGCCGAAAGGTACGGCGAGAATTTAAAGACTTTCTATGTCGGCAATACCAATATTATGAAGGAGGATGACAAAAAGCGCCTGCTTAAAAGATACAATGAGAATATCCTCCCCATAGACCTTGTAAAGGATATTTATGCTGAGACCGAAGGCCTTGATCCGCTTAGCAAGATGAGTGATGTTGATATACAGATATGGCTTGAGGGCGACATATATCTCAACGTTGACAAGATGAGCGAGGCAGCAGGCCTTGAGATCCGTATGCCGCTTACCGACAGAAGGATCTTTGATATAGCTTCACGTATGCCTTCACGTTTCAAGGTGAACGAAGAAATGAACAAGGTTGCTTTCAGGACGGCGGCTTCAAAGGTGCTGCCTGAGGAGATAGCATTCCGTAAGAAGCTTGGCTTTGTAGTGCCGATAAGGTACTGGATGGCTGATGATAATTACAACACACCTGTAAAAGAGACCATCTTCGGCGGGAGTGCTGAGAAGTTCTTTAATATGGACGAGGTAAAGGCTATATGGGACGAATACAAGGGCGGCAACAGTGACCTCTGGAGAAAGGTATGGACGATATACACCTTCCTTGTATGGTATAACGAGTATTTTGCCTGAGTGACCGGATGCAAAAGCCCCCGAAAGCAGTTTTCCGCTTTCAGGGGCTTTCTTTAATTGCAAGGATATTTTACCATTTTGTCTTATGCTTTTTCTTTGATACCATTCTTCCGCGGGAGATATCGTATTCCTCGCTGCTCTTACGTGTAAGGATAACAAATATTACCGCGATAGCGATACCTACGCCTGCAACGACACCAATAACTATCCAGAGGATATTTGAGCCGCCCTTGTCGCTGTCATTATTATCTGTTGCTGCGGCTGCGGCTGCTGTTGCGGTGGTTTCGGCAGGTTCCGCCTTGCTTTCATCTGCTTCGGGAACCGAACTTTCGTCGCCCTCCTGCTCACTGCTGTCATCTGTGGCTTCATCAGCTTTAACGTGAGTACCTTTATCGGCGGGAACGCAGTTTTTGATAGTAACGCTCTTTATCTTCACCCTGCCCTTGCCTGTGCCGCAGATGTTAAGTGCCGATACCCTTGAAAAATCCGCTGTGCCGTAAGCATCTACCATAGCGTCGTATGTAAACACGGCTGTATCTTTTGTATATTTTTCAGGCTCGACCGTTACCCATACGTCGCCGTTATCCTTTGCAAAGGGAGAGGTGGAGTTTTCCCAGCTCTGTATAGCGATATCAACAGGCGAGGATTCGGGATCCTCAGCGTCAGTTTCAAATGTTATCTCGATCGTGCTCTTGTTTGTAAGCGTTGTCGAGTCAAATGTTTCAAAGCCTATCATAAGGCTTGTAGACCAGCTTGAAACGTCCTTTGCGTCTGAGCAGTCTATAGAAACATCTAATGTTTCCCTTGCTTTTGAGCAGTCTGATATAGCTAAGCCCTTACAGATTATCGGGGCCTTGCCCGCATCACCTACGTGGATAGCCTGTACCTGAGAGAAATCCTCGGTGCCGTATGCTTTGACGATATCTTCATATGTATATGTGGCGGTTTTAGAATCAAATTCGCTTGCCTGTACTTTTGCCCACACGCCGCCTTCGTCATCGGCATTTGGTGATGTGGTGTTAGCCCAGCTCTGGAAAATGAGTTCTATCGGCAGTTCGTCGCCGTCATAGTCCTTAGCTTCGTAGGCGACTTTTATAATGCTGTCCTTTGTTATTCTTTCTGCGTCAAACTCGGCTTTCGGTATAGTAATGCTCTGTCCCCAGTTTGTCGATTCTTTGGCTTCACTTACATCAATGCTTACATCATCAGCGTAAGCTGTAACTGAAAAACATACTGCCATTACTGCGGCAGATGCGGCTGTAAACAATCCTTTAAACAGCTTTTTCATATTGTTCCTCCCTATAGTCAAAATATACAAGCGCATGGCCTTTAATATATGCAAATTCACTATGATGAATTATAACACACTGTCAGATATAAGTCAATGTAATTTTTGTGAATATCCGTCGGATTTTGTGTATATTTCTTCCGTCATAATACACAAGCGGGGAACTTATGATTTGTTCATACTGCCAAATATACCATGCCGCTATTGACACTTACCTAAGGTAAGATGTTATAATTCATAACCGGGGGCGAGGTCATGGATGACTTAAAAGAGATATTTATATCCATTTGGGGGTTTATAAAACGGCTCAGAGCACTGATAACGCCAAAGCGGGTGCTCAGGGTGTTTCTTGCTGTCTGCATACTGTGTGCGGGGTGTGCGCTGTATTCTGTCTGCCGGTTTGACGAGCCGGATTTCATAAAAGTATTTTATGGCTGTACGCACCTTGACGAGGAGAACTTCTTCTACAGGATAAACGATAAACGCTATATGATACTTTCGGGTGAATCGCCGGAGAGGTTTCTGGGTGCGCTTGGTGAAGTCAGAATAAAAGAGGGCAATGTGACACCTTATGATAATCTTATCATAAACGGCAAAAAAGCGGCACTTCACGTAGATCAGGACAGCGTACTGCGCGGGGAGATATTTTACTACATAGAGCTTGAATACTTCGGGGGAGAGGACTAATGAAAATAAAAGAGGTCTGCAAAAAGACAGGGCTTACAGAAAAGTCGGTCAGGTACTACACCGAATGCGGGCTGTGCACGCCGGGGCAGTCAGAGATACGCGGGCGGGTATACAGCGACTATAATCAGGATAATATCAGGGAGTTGAAGCAGGTGATGTGCCTGCGGCACGCGGGGCTGTCGATAGAGAGCATAAAAAGCATGAAAGAAGGCGCCGACATAGCCGGGATCATGGCCGAGCACACCCTCGCACTCAAAGAAGAACTTGACAGAAAGCAGGAGATATATCAGCTTCTGTGCGGGATAGATTATAAGTCGCTGAACGGGGTATCGGCGCTTGCCGATGCTCTGCGCCCTGTAAACAGCGACAGGCTATCGCCGCCCGATTTTTCGAGGTTTGAGGATATATCCGTCTATGGCGAGGATCCTGATTACGCCACCCTTAAAGACGACGCATGGTATCAGCGCGGCAGGCGGCAGGCGCTTATGATATCCTTTATCCTTATACTTACCACAATGATAGCTGTTATGTCCGTTTACGGGATACTTATGTTTCTTGTATCGGCGTTTGTTTTCCTCAAAAAGCGCTCGGGCTACCTTGCGTTTTACCGTGTGATAGCCTTTGTCGGTATGGCGGCGAACATCATAAATGCACTGACGGTAAAATACATAGCAAGCGAAAGCTCACTCCCGCTTGCTTCCACCCCGTCGGGAATGTGGGTGTACGTGATAATAGCAGGCGTAGATCTGCTCGCACTTTCAGCGCTTTTCTTTTCAAAAAGTCTTAGGGATTATCTTAAACTGTAACGGGGAAGCCCCCGTAACCCCTTTCTTCATGCTTCTGACCTGTCTTTTTGTAAGGGATATGACCTTATGAAAAAAAGACCGGAAGCTTCGGGAAAGGGGTTTAATTTTATTAAATGCTGCCGATTACTATTATGTAAGCTATACTATCACATTGATCTTGCAGGGAGGTGGATCAATGAAAACGGGCGGAATAAGCGGCTTTCAGCCTGTACTTCGGACATACGGACAGACGGCTGATATAAGACAGGACGATACGTCGGGCGAACAGGCGCATATGCTCAAGGATAATGTAAGCATATCCACAGAGGGCATGGAACGTTATATGGAGAGTATATCCGAAAAGGAAGAAGCCGAAGCCGAAGGCGGCGAAGAAGCCGAAGATATAGAGTCTGAATCAGTTGGCTGCAGTATGGGTATCAATGCAGGGAAGCTTGCAAGAATGCTTGCGGCGGCAAAGACAAGAAGTCAGATACGTTCGGTCATAGCGCTGATAGAGTCCGATATCAGGGAATGTGACAGCGGCAAGGCACAGGGCGCGGACATAGACGAAGCTTCATATAAGGCGGCACAGCAGCTGCTTTTGCAGGCTGAGAGCCGCATGAATAGTGCCGAAGACCGTGAGCCCACATCAGAGGAAGAAATGGCACAGGCGATCGCATCGTTGATGTGACACGTATATTGAAACGGTTAGATATTTCTATCTATATAACTGATTTTACAGGGAGGTGAAATTTATGGAGGTAGGCGGCGTATTTTTTGGCGGTTCGGCTGCAAAGGCTATGAAGACAAACGAGGCACTTGCCAATTACAAGAAGTATGAAGAAAGTGCTGAGGCTGAGGAGAGTGCTTCCTCCACGGCAGCTAAGACAGATACCTACACCAAGGGCAAGGAAGTTTCAGGCGAGGAAACGGGTATCTACACCAGAGAGAATATCCAGAAGACCGTTGAACAGATGGAGGAGCAGCGTGCTGCGGCTATGCAGTCTATGATACGGGATATGCTCGGTCAGCAGGCAAAGGCGGCAGGGCTTAAATTCTTCGGGCCTGACAAGAGCTTGTCGCTTTCTGATATCACACAGGCGGATATCGACGAAGCCAAGGCATCTATCAAGGACGGCGGTTACTGGTCTGTAGACAGCGTTGCAGGCAGGATAATGGATATGGCAAAGCTTCTTGCAGGAAATGATCCGAGTAAGCTTGCCACCCTGAAAGATTCGATAATAAAGGGTTTTCAGGGCGCAATGGGGGCGCTCGGCAAAAAGGACATGAGCGAAATGCCCGACATAACATCAAAGACCTATGACGAAGTAATGAAGCGCTTTGACGAATGGTCTGATGAACTTAACGGCATAAGCAAAGATGAATAACAGCCTATAGAATTTTTTTCAATATAAAAACGCGCAGGGTGATTTTTCCTGCGCGTTTTTTACTTTGTTATCTTTGCCTTTGGTCTTGGGTACTTAGCGGGCGTGGGGGAGGTCTTTCTTATTACGATAAGCGTTCTGCCGTCGCCGCTTGGAAGGGCGTATTCCTTTACCGCTTCAACCTGACCGCCAAGACGTTTTACAGCGGCTTCGGCGTCAGCGAGTTCTTCCCTGCCGCTGCTGCCTTTGAGTGCAAAAAACGCCCCGCCGACCTTTACAAACGGCAGGCAGTATTCACATAGGATATACATAGGCGCCACTGCCCTTGCACAGGCTATATCATAATGCTCTCTGAGTTCTTTGCTTTTGCCGCCGTCCTCGGCACGGGAATGTATACAGCGGGCATCAAGTGAGCATTTATCCGAAAGGCTTTCAAGAAACTTTATGCGTTTATTAAGGCTGTCAAGCAGGGTAAGATTTATATCCTGCCTGTATATTTTCAAAGGGCAGGAGGGAAAGCCAGCGCCCGTCCCGACATCTATGACCTTTGCCCCGTTCGGGACATCATACAGTGTAAACGGGTAGATGCTGTCATAAAAGTGTTTTATTGCTATTTCTGCGGGTTCGGTTATGGCGGTAAGGTTTATTTTTTCGTTCCACTCCACAAGTTCGCCTGCATAGGTATTAAAGCTTTTGTACATTTCGTCGGTCAATTCCATATTTCCCTGCATAAACAGGGTTTTCAGTTCATCCTTGCTTACAAACATATCGTACTCCCTGATAGCTTTTACGCCTGAAAAGCTCTTTGTCTATCTCGTTCATTACTCTTTTTTTATCAAGGCTCCACAGCGGGGCGATAAGGTCAGCCCTTGCGCCGTCGCCGGTTACACGGCCGATTATCACGTTTTTATCAAAACATTCTATCTGGTCTGCGATTATATTTACATAATCATAAAGCTCCATAGCCGCAAAGCTGCCGCTTAAATACATTTTTTCAAGCGGCGTACCTTTCAGTATATGAAGAAGGTGAAGCTTTACCATATGCAGCTCCAGTGATGATATCACCCTTGCCGAAGTGAGCATATCGTCATGCGTTTCGCCCGGAAGCCCGTTGATAAGGTGCACACAGACATTTACGCCGTGTTTTCTCAGCATCTCATAGCCTTTTAGAAAATCATAAAAGCTATGGCACCTGTTCATAAGCCGGGCGGTATTATCATTTACCGTTTGCAGACCTAATTCGCATACAAGGTAGGTGTTTTTGGAGTATTCCCCCAAAAGAGAGCATTTTTCTTCGTCAAGGCAGTCTGCCCTTGTGGCAATGCTCACCCCTGCTGCATCAGGCAGTGACACGGCGGTGTCAAGCATATGTGCAAGTGTTCTGATATCGGTATATGTGTTTGAGCCTGCCTGAAAGTACGGTATACACTTGCCGCCCTGCCATTTCTTTTCCATAACAGTACGCATATGTTCATACTGGGAAAGTATGCTTTGCCCCGGATTACCCGCAAAATCACCGCTTCGCTTTGCCGAGCAGAAAGCACACCCGCCGACACCCTTGCTGCCGTCACGGTTGGGGCAGCCCATATCGGTATCAAGCGGCACTTTATACACCTTTGTGCCGAAGCGCTTTTTAAGGTAATGGCTGTAGGTCAGGTATCTTTTGTTATCGTCACTCCCCGAAAACGGGTTAAGTTGTGCCTGTGTCATCACTCATCAGGGGTTTCGTCGGGAACAATGTCTGTTTCTTCATCGCTGCTTTCCTGCGTCGGTGATGTTTCAACAGGCTCGGTTTCAGAAGCCGTTGTATTTGTTTGTGTCGGAGCCGTTGTTTTCTTAGTGGTCTTTTTGGTGGTAACTTTCTTTGTAGTAGCTTCTGTAGTAGTAGCTTTGGTAGTTACCTTTGTTGTAACGTCGGGTGCTTTATTGTTTGTGACGGCGGTAGTCGTAGTGGCTTCCGCTGTTGTTGTAGTGGTTGTAGTGGTTTCGCCGTATTCCTCACGGGTGGTCATAGCGGTGGCGCGTGTTGCTTTTTCATCATTGGTTTTTTTAGCGGCTTTGGTCTTTTGTGTGCCCTCGGTATGCTTTTCGGCATCTGTTACCCTTGTGGATACAACATGGGTGGTGTCATTGTCGGTGCCGCCCGGCAGGCCGCTGCCGCCGTTTGCGCTTTGCTGCATGAACGCCCCGCCTATGATATATTCGGGTTCTTCACGCTTTTCGGTCTTCATAAGTTCATTGCCGACACCACAGAAGTAATGCAGGAAATTATCTGTTCTGATTATCTTTTCTTCAAGTGCAAGATGCGACAGAACGTCACCTTCAAGTGATGCTGTGAACTCGCCCGATCTGAGGTTTTCCTTGTCCGGCTTCAAGCCTTCCTCAAAGCGGGAGTAGTCGTTCTCTCTGAGCACAAACACACAAAGTGCACAGAACACAAGTGTCACTGTTAAAACGGCAAGGTTAATAAAAGAACTCCTTGCTGTGCGTTCGTCCCGGTTTATGTTTTTTATTATCTCGTCACCCTTGGTGTCCTCGGGCATTTCGGGGGCACCCTCGGGGTTTAAGTATTCGTAGTAGTATTTAAAAGCCATATCTTATCCCTCACAAATCAAAGCCCTGCTATTACCATACTGCTTATGCACATTACAAGCAGTATTGCCTTAAAGACTGTCTTTACACCTTCGATAAAGCTGTACGCCCTGCCTGAAGATGCCTGCCATACCTCAACCCTTCGGGCAAGGAAGCTTTTAAGCGGGCTTATAACTATTATCAGCCCTGAGATAAATACAAACAAGTTGTTCATGATGACTGTTTTGAGCTGCTTTGATATAAGGTACTTATCGCCGACACCCACAAGCCCGAGCGCCCACCTGCGCCAGCCGTATACTGTACCAAAGCGGCATATGCCGAAGATAAGCATTGAAAGTATTATCAGATACAGATATCTGACGGCGGCGGGCAGCTTTGAAATGCGTTCCCGCAGCAGAAGAAGTTCAAGCACGACGACTGCGCCGGCAAGTGCGCCCGCAAGCAGCACAGGCTTTGAAAATGAATACCACGCCGCAACAGCTATGCAGCATACAAATGCCATTGCCGCAGATAATGCTTTTTTGCCTGCAAAGGGGGAGTACAGTGCTTCTTCAAAGAAATGCGTGACTGTTGTATTGTAGCCTCTGACCAGCCCCGTAAAGCCCGCCTTGCTGTCTATCGGGGCAAAGTTTTCCGAAAAGACAAAGCCGTTCATAAGGCCTAACCCGCGGGATATCTCACAAAAGCCCGAAAGGGTGAAATAAGCCGCCCCGAAATATGCCGCCATTCCGAGCCAGCAGCCGAAAAAGCTGACATCAGACGCTTCAAGCCCGGCGGATGATGCCTTGTTTAATGCCGAAGCGATTATCATGACCTTTGCAAGGCCGTATACGATAAGGTCAAAGCCGCCGCTTATCATCCTGCCGTCTGCACGACGGGAGTGAAGCTGTGGTTTTATATCCTTATACCTTATAACAGGCCCGCACATCATAAACTGTGCCGAAGTGAAATATGTCAGCAGGTAAAGGGGGTTCTTCTCGGCCTCCTCACCTTTACAGACATCATATACATATGAAAAAGCCCTGAGCACATAATAGCCCATAGCAAACGGGATAAGCGTACTTTTTAAGGTGAGCTTTCCGGGAAGCGGTATGACATTTCCGCGGGTGTATACTATAAATATTGAAATATTAAACAGAAGGTCAAGCACCAAGAGCGCCGAAGCGCCTGCGCGTGAGCTGACTTTGACTTTGCCTATAAGCAGGGCGATAAGCCAGTCGAACAGGAAGAAAAGGCATACGACAAGCACACCTATCGGCCTGCCCCACGCTATGAAGATGATACCTGTTATAATGCTTATCAGGTTTTTATATTCTGCACTGTTGTCGAAAAAAGAGATTATTACCGATAAGGGCAGAAGTGCAAGTATGAAGAAAATATCATTATAAGCCAATTTTTGATAGCTCCTTTTTATGAAAATGCGAAATCATTTCGCTAATTGATTTAATCATAGATGCGTTTTCAGATAAATCACATAAATATTTTATCACACTTCACAAAGTTAAGCAAGCTTTTTTATAAATAAAGTCAAAATTTTTTGAAAACATCTATAAAGTATTTGCAAAAACGGACTTTTGTGGTATAATAAGTATAAATAATCGGCAGATGTCTGTAAAAATATGAAATGCTTACAGATGATGCCAAATCTTGCGTAAAAGGGGAGTGAAAGGCTTGTCGTCGATATTAGTTACAGGTGCGAGTGGAATGATAGGGATGTACCTTACATCTTCACTGCTGAAAAAGAAACATAAAGTATTCGGTATTGATATCAAGTCAAATGAATTTATAGGGGCGGATCCCAACTATACATTTATACAGAGTGAGGTCAATGACAAGGACACTGTAGAAAATGTCATAAAATCAAACGGGATAGATACGATAGTACATCTCGGCAACACCGTTGATAATGACCTTGACCAGTATATCACGGATATGGAGCTTAAAAAGAGCAAGGCGACAGATAAGTTCATCTATGCGGCTGCAAGGGACGCGGGGGTAAAGAACTTCCTGCTTGCAAGTACCACAATGGTGTACGGCCTGCAGAAGGGAAGGGAGCCTATAAGGGAAACTACTGCTGAAAAGGGCAACACCAACTATGCGGATATGAAGATGCTGAGCGAAAAGCTTATGCAGAAGGAATTCAAAAAGGGGGATACTATACCTGTTATCATGCGTATAGCGCCCGTGTATACATCTGAATATACACAGAACCTGCTTGACAGGGTGTATGATCCGAAAGACGATGTTGCGTTTATATTCAACGAGGGTGATTACGGGTTCAAGTTCTGCTGTGTGTTCAACCTTGTGGATTTTATAAACGGTATAATCGCAGGGCCGCAGGGCAGATATGAAGGCATATATAATGTATGCGATACAAGGCAGACGACTGCCAAGGAGATAATTGACCACGAGCGTGAGCATAAGCGTATTGGTGCTGTAGTGCAGAGAAGCCCAAATATGGGACTTAGTATATCAAAGAGCAAGGCAAAGACGGATTACAGATACTTTGATCCTTCCAATACCTTTATGAACTGGAACTACGATAACACAAAGGCGCAGAGGATATCCCCGTTCCGCTGGAATCTGGGGAATACAAAGTAAAGTTTTTCCGGGTGCCGCCGCACTAATGCGGGGGCATCTTTTTCTGCACGCTTATTTTTAAACATTGTGTGAACGGGCTTGACAAATATTTTGTATTTTGATATAATGTTACTTTGTAAGGGTATCTAAGGGGTACCGTAAGTGACAGGTGTTGTGTACACCCGAAGGGAGGATTTGAAATGAAAAGAACATACCAGCCTAAAAAGCTTCAGAGAAAGAAAGTTCACGGCTTTATGCAGAGAATGGCAACAAGAAACGGCAGAAAGGTTCTCGCAAGAAGACGAGCAAAGGGCAGAGCAAGGCTTAGCTACTGATAATGATAACGACCTTTACCATTCATAATAAACTGATTGGTATAAGGTCTTTATTGTTTTAGAGGTCTGATAAAAAGTGAGATGTTAGCTGAGGTAAGGCTTTATGCTGTTTACAAACAGACTAAAAAGCAACAAGGGCTTTGTGAGGGCGTTCAAAAAAGGCGTTTATGCGGCAAATGATGCGGTAGTCGTGTATTTTGTCAGGAATAAAACGCCGTATAATAATCTTGGTATAAGCGTGTCAAAGAAGATAGGCAATGCCGTTTTGCGCAACCGCGCCAAGCGTATAATACGTGCGGCTTACAGGGAATGTGAAGCGGATATCCCTATAGGCTATGATATGGTTTTTGCCGCAAAGCCAAACATAAACGGGAAGAAATCAGGCGATATCGCAGGGTTCATAAAACGCCGTGTGATACCCGCCATAAATAAAAAAGCTCTTTCAAAATGAAATATATAGCTAAATTTATTATAAGGCTCTATCAGAGGTTTATAAGCCCTCTGACGGGGGCACACTGCAAATACTACCCGACCTGTTCGCATTATGCATTGCAGGCGCTTGATAAACACGGCTTTGTCAAGGGGGGCATACTTGCGGTGTGGAGGGTGCTTCGCTGCAACCCGTGGGCACGCGGCGGGGCGGATCCTGTCCCGGACAGGTTTACGTTAAAGAGAACAAAGGATATATAAGGAGAATGATATGTCAGCACTTTTCGGAGTAATCGCGATACCGCTCGGCTGGATAATGAAGGCGTGCTACCTTCTTGTCAGGAATTACGGTATTGCATTGATACTGTTTACTATTATAATAAGGCTTCTGCTTCTGCCGCTTAATATCAAGCAGCAGAAATCAACTGCGAGAATGGCAAAGCTTCAGCCGCAGCTGCAAAAGCTTCAGAAGAAGTATGCAAACAATAAGGAGAAGTATCAGGAGGAGATGATGAATCTCTACGCAAAGGAGAATGCTTCCCCGACTGCGGGCTGTTTGCCTATGCTTATAACTATGCTTGTGCTGTTTGCACTTATCGAGGTCGTTTATAACCCGCTTTACTACGTTACAAGCGTCAACAGGGAGGACCTTTCAGATTCAAATACGCTGATATCGAACCTTTATACCGTTTCAAGTGCGGTCGAAGGCGAAGATACCACGCTTGCAAAAATGATAGAAAAGATAGAAAAGGATAATGCGGATATATCCGACGAGGATAAATATGAAAAGCTGAGGGACGAGCTTGAAGAAATAAAGGATATTGACAAGCTTGATATGTCCGATAAGCAGTTTGACCGTGTTATGGCGGCAATAGCGCTGCATAATGATATAGATACGGGCTTTATGCTTGATGAAGATTATATCACGCCGAGCCTTGCGAAAAGCAGGCCTGCGCTGCTTAATTTCAGCTTCCTGAACAAGGCAGACGGCAAGTATGCGGACGTTATAGATGTTGTTGATGATTCGGGCAAGCTTAAAGCGGAGATCGATGACTTTGACTATACGTTCTTCGGGATAGCACTTGAAAGCTTCCCTAAGTGGAAGGGGTTCAATTCGGGCAGCCTGCTTGTGCTGGTGCCTGTGCTTTCGTTTGTGTTCCAGCTGCTTATGACATTCGTTCAGCAGCACTATACAAAGAAGAACAACCCCACGGCTGCTCAGGCTATGGGCGGTATGACGGTAATGCTGTATGTAATGCCGATATTCTCGCTTATAATCACTTTCAACTTCCCTGTGGGACTTGGTATATACTGGGTGATGTCAAGCGTTGTCGGCCTTGGACAGACGGTGTTCTTAAATACTGTATACACCCCGGCACACGTTGAGGAACTTATCAAAAAAGAGGACGAAAAGAAAAAGAAAAGCGGCAAAAAGTCCTTTATGGAAAAGGCGCTTGAAGCACAGCAGCAGGGGCTTGAAGGCAGAAAAACCCCGACGTCTGATGATGATAGTGAGGACGAGGAAGAAACGGAAGAAAAGAAGCTTTCAAAGGCAGAGCTTAAAGAAATGCAGAGAAAGAAGCTAAATGAAGCAAGAAAACGCATGGCTGAAAAGTACGGCGACGAATATAAAGAGGATTAACTTAGAAAGGAACGAGGGCTAATGAAAAAAGAGTTTACAGCCAAAACGGTCGAAGAAGCCAAAGCTCTTGCGGCGGAAGAATTCGGCGTGGCAGAGGAAAAGATCACTTTTACCGTGATAGAGGAGCCTAAGAAAGGCCTGCTCTTTACAAAGGGCGAGGCAAGAGTGGAAGCAGAGTATGAGGAAACAAAGGAAGACGCAGCGGCAAAGTATATAATAGCTGTACTTGCGGCTATGGGGTATAAGGACGCAAAAATAGATATATCCCCGATAGAAAACGGCGCACTGCTTGATATAAAGGCAGAGGGCTTTGCGGATATACTCGGCAAGAAGGGCGAAGTGCTCGATTCGCTGCAATACCTTGCATCGCTTGTTTCAAACAAGATAAACCGCGATTATTTCAGGATAACCACAGACTGCGAGGGGTTCAGGGAAAAGAGAAAGGCACAGCTTGAAGAACTTGCCGCAAAGATAGCTGCAAATGTGAAGAAAACAGGCAGGACATCGGCACTTGAACCGATGAACCCGTATGAAAGAAGAATAATCCATGCGGCGGTATCCGAGATCGAGGGCGTGACAAGCCGTTCGACGGGGGAGGAGCCTTACAGGAAGGTAATAATCAGTTCGACGGAAAAGCGCCGCTATGACAGGAACGACAGAAAGGGCGGCTTTGGCAAGGGCAGGAACGGCGGCCGCCGTGACAGAAAGCCCAGAGCACACTTTGATATAACAACATCTTTTGAAAAGGACTATAAAAAGCCCAAGCCGGAAGACACAATGACATCTTCGGGGCTGTACGGGAAAATAGAAATATAAGCAGATTTGTTTGATGTGCACAAAAAATATTTTTATATTTGTGCAAAAAAACACTTTAAAAGTTTTAAAAACGTGCGATATATATATCGTAAGCGGTTCACAAGGCTTCGGTGCACAGGGGCTGAGGGAAACGTGAAAACAGTCGACAGCGCGGAAAGGATTTCGCGTGACAATAAAAATTTATAAAAATACATGGAGGTATTTATTATGAGTATGGTAGTTAGAACTAACGCAATGGCACTGAACGCAAACAATGCGCTCAACAAGAACAACAGCACAGTAGCAGGCAACCTTGAAAAGTTATCTTCAGGTTTCAAGATCAACAGAGCAGCTGATGACGCTTCCGGTCTTGCAATAAGCGAGAAGATGAAGGCTCAGATCAAGGCTCTTGACACAGCTTCCAAGAACGCAGAGGACGGCGCTTCCCTTATCAAGACAGCTGAGGGTTACATGGGCGAAGTTCATGATATGCTTAACAGGATAGTAGAGCTTGCTGAGAAGTCGGCTAACGGTACTTATGAAGTTGGCGGGACAACAGGTAAAGGCGATGATGCAAAGCCAAATACAGCTGCTCAGGAAAACTATGGTAACGCAGGTGTAGATCGTCAGGCACTTCAGGATGAAGTTGACCAGCTCACAACTGAGATCGACAGAATCGCTAAGACTGCCAATTTTAATGAGTTAAAGCTCATGGACGGCTCTATGAGTAAGGATAATGGCGGCTTAAAGCTCCAGATAGGTGAAACATCAGATTCAGCAGATAAGCTTGTTGTTTCGATTGATAGCTTTAAAACTTCCGACCTGTTTAAAGATTTAAATTCTGAAAAGGTTGGAGGAGAAGGCGCTAATAAAGATTACACATTGGCTGTTGAGAATGCATCTGATGCTGCACAAGATGCCGGCATAGAAGGATTAACACTTAACATTTCAAATCAGGATGCCGCTTCAAAAGTTGCTGAAAAGGTTAGAGATGTTATCAACGACGTATCCTCACAGAGAGCTAAACTCGGTGCTATGGAAAACAGAATTGATTACACAATCAACAACCTGACAACTGCTTCTGAGAACATCACAGACGCTAATTCAAGAATCCGTGATACAGATATGGCTAAGACCATGATGCAGTATACACAGGGCAACGTTCTTACACAGGCTGCTCAGGCTATGCTTGCTCAGGCAAACCAGGCTCCTTCACAGGTTCTCCAGCTTCTCCAGTAATTGGAACGGCTGCATGAAACTTAGCGCAAGTTAGTTTAAACGAAACAAAAGACTCCCTGAGAAACGGGGAGTCTTTTTCTTGCTTCTAACAGCTTAGCCCCCTCCCTCGGGAGGGGGTTGGGGGTGGGGGCACTCTTGCTTCTTGCCTCTTACCTCTTGCCTCTAATAGGGAACGGGGAGTCTTTTTTGCACCCCCCTTGACTTTTGCGGGAGGGTGTGGTATAATTATGGTAAGAAAAGTAGCTCGGTCCTGCGAAGCTTGGACTCTCCGCAGGATAAATGACGGGGCTCCTTGGTATTTGATGTTATATAAACACCGCCAACCTCAGAGTTTTGGCGGTGTTTGCTTTACTTGCGTTGTCCCCTAAAGGGCTCTACACTTTCAGCTTACTTTTTCTTCTTGCTTTTGAAGAAATAGTAGCACATGATCTCTATCTCAACCACACGGAGCATTAACTCTGTGATAAGTATAAACTCGGTGAGAGTCAAGTACATGGTGCAACCCTCCTTACTCTATAAGGAGACCGCCAACTCGAACCGTGTATATTATAGCACAAATTTTTGCTATTGTCAATAAAAATCCCCCCCTTGACTTTTGCGGGAGGGTGTGGTATAATTATGGTAAGGATAAAGCCCGAGCTTCGGGGGAAGATCGCTAAATAAGCCCCCGATATTTGGTGTTTCCTTGTTTTAGATTGTTAGTACAAAAGCACCGCCAACCTTACAAGGTTTTGGCGGTGCTTTGCTTTTTTAAAAGCTAAGCTTTACTTCTTTTTTGAGAAGATCAGATAGCACAGGCTGATAACGCCTGTAAGCATTATGGTGTATGACACCAGGTCTGCAAAGGTTATGTATACCATGCACTATCACCTCCTT
>CACZFN010000032.1 GCA_902780505.1 uncultured Ruminococcus sp.
GCTTTACAGAACCACCCCTGAAAGAGCCAAATATAAGGTCTTGTGCGATATAGACGCTATGATCACCGAGGAAATAGAGAAATATGCTAAAGAAAAAGGGACAGGATAAAACTGATTGACTTGAACAGGTGATATAATAAACATAATGCTGCTAAAAGCAAATAGGCGGATACTTCATATGAAATATCTGCCTATTTTTTTATAGCCTGCTGTAACATTTATATTTATTGGTGTATGTTTTCTATATGAGCGCGGGTTATTGCTCTCCGCAGATTTTATTTGTCATTTAAGTAAAACCATATACTTCAAAAGAACCCCCTCAAACGTGATTTCTGGACATCTGAGGGGGTAATAATATCTGTTTTTCTATGACAAATTCAATCGTAATGACGTGTGTTCAACCGAAACTTCAACCATTTTTCAGAGCTGCGCTTTATAAAGCGGTTCACAGCCCCTTTTAACATTTCTCAAACATTTCTAAAACATCTCAAAAACAACACGGGGTTATAATACAGACATACTAAAGAACAAAAAAGCTTTCAGGAGGTAATCACTATGGATAAGATGATAAAAAACGAAGCATTAAGGATAGCACGCAAATACACTGACAAGCCCGGGACGCTAACACCGATCGAGGAAATGCGCCTGCTTGACAGGAAGGCTACACAGAAGGCACAGGTGGTTTCGCTGTGCACAGGGATAATCGGCACGCTGACACTTGGCGTGGGAATGTGCTGTATTATGGTGTGGAACGGTTTATTCGCACTCGGGGTGATACTCGGGGTGTTGGGGATAGGTATTGCACTGGGCGCTTACCCCATATACAAAAAGCTGTTTGAGCAGAAAAAGCGTGAGCTTGCGCCGCGCATAATCAAGCTCAGCAAAATGATAACAGAGGAGGTAAACATATGAACGATATAATAAAGGTATCAAATCTCACCCACGATTATGGACACGGCAGGGGCGTATTTGATGTCAGCTTTACGGTAAAGAAAGGTGAAACGCTCGGCTTTCTCGGGCCTAACGGGGCGGGCAAATCGACAACGATGCGGCATCTGATGGGGTTTTCCTCGCCGCAAAGCGGAAATGTGAGCATAAACGGCCTTGACTGCCGCAAAAGTACAGGCAGAATAATGGAAAAAGTAGGCTATCTTCCGGGCGAGGTCGCACTTCCCGATGGCTTGAACGGCAGGGAGTTTATAAAAATGATGCAGGGTATGCACAAAACCAAAAACGACGAGCGTACAGCTTACCTGCTAAAAAAATTCAGGCTTGACACTGATGTGCCCGTCAGGAAGATGTCAATAGGCGAAAAGAGGAAGCTTGCTGTTGTTACGGCCTTTATGTCAGATCCCGATATACTTCTGCTCGATGAACCCACAAGCGGTCTTGATCCACTGATGCAGGAGGTTTTCATAGATTTCATAAAAGAAGAAAAACAGCGCGGGAAGACTATTCTTCTTTCCTCACATATTTTCAGTGAGGTGGAAGCGCTCTGCGACAGGATAGCGATAATCAAGGACGGCAGGCTTGTATCCACAGTTGATGCGCAGGAGGTAAGACACGGACTTCACAACATTATGACAGTAGAGTTTAAGGACAAGGACGATCTTTTGCAGTTTTGCAATTCGGGGCTTGAACTGAGCGGACGTGATGACAAGCACCTAAGATGCTCGGTAAAAGTTTATGATGAAGACATAAACGCTTTCATAAGCGCAGTAAAGTGCCTGAAGATCAAAGGCTTCAGTGAACATTCGGTAACACTTGAAGAATACTTTATGCACTTTTACAAAAAGGACAGAGCCACAGGGGGTGTATGTTATGCGTGAGATAATAAGAGTAAACAATATGACAAAGGATTACGGTGACGGCAGAGGGATATTTGATTTCAACTTTGCTGTAAACAAAGGCGAGGTTTTCGGGATAGTCGGGACGAACGGATCGGGCAAGACAACGACACTCCGCCACCTGTGCGGTTTTTTAAAGCCCGACAGCGGCAGCTGCACCATAGCAGGGCTTGACTGCCGTAAAAGCAGGGACAAGATCATGAAAAACGTCGGCTACGTCCCGGGGGAGATAGACTTCCCCGACGTTGGCAGCGGAACAAGCTTTCTGAAAATACAGGCGCAGTTTCTCGGCATAAAGGACAAGGGGTATATAAACGAGCTTGTGAATATGTTCGCACTTGACACCGACGCTTCACTCAAACGAATGAGCAAGGGCATGAAGCAGAAAACCGCACTTGTCGCGGCGTTTATGTCAAAGCCCGATATACTTCTGCTCGACGAGCCTTCGACAGGCCTTGATCCGCTGATGCGTGACACGCTGATAGAACTTATACTCAAAGAAAAACAGCGCGGCGCAACTGTTCTGATGTCAAGCCATATCTTCAAAGAACTTGACGATACTGCCGACAGGGTACTGTTTATAGAAAACGGCAGACAGAAAGATCTTATAAATATAAGGGATCTTGAAAGTGAAGAACACTCATCCTACAGGCTCGGATTTAAAACAGAAGAAGAATACCAGGGCTTTTTAAGCAGGACAAAAATGAAGGTCATACATAAGAATAAAGAGCATCTTCATATTGATATAGACGTAAACAGCAAACTGCCTGATACGCTGTTTGACGAGATCTCAGGCTATGACATCAGATATATGAAATACAAACCGTTCACACTTGAAAGCTACTATACATCAGTTACAGAAAAGGGAGGAAAAATCAGTGCTTAGTTTACCGCTTTTAAAACAATCAATTAAATCAAACGCCGTTATGTGGGGCAGTATGACAGGGGTGATGACACTTCTTTGCATACAGTTTTCATCACTTGATATGACAAGGTCACTTCTTTTCACCATCTTCTACGGAATGATGACGACTATACTTCCGGGGATATATGTGCTTGTGACAGCAAACAAGCTTCTTGCATCACAAGTCGACAGGGGCTCAATGGCATACGTGCTCTCGACACCGATAAAACGCTCGACAGTAACATTCACGCAGGCATTTTACCTTGTAAATTCACTTGTGCTTATGTTTGCGATACAGACAGGCGCACACCTTATTGTAAATAATATAAGCCCTATATCCTTTGCTACACTCGGGCTTAATATGCTAAAAGGCGACCTTACAAGCAAGATGATAATTCAGGTGAACCTTTCAGCACTTATGGTATGTATTGCACTTGCGGCGGTATGCTTTATGTTCTCGGGCGTGTTCAGCAGTTCAAAATACGCTGTAGGGCTCAGCGGCGCTTTCACAGGCGTTTCGATACTTGCGAATATGCTTGCAATGTTCGGCAGTTTAGGGGTTGAAGGGCTTGACAAATTCAAGTACCTGACAATATGCACATTCTATGATTACCAGTCGGTGCTGTTTTCAGACAGCGACTGGATGGTAAAGATGATATTCCCCATAGCGATAGCGGTAATAGCTTTCGGGATAGGTGAGATAGTATTCTCAAAGAAAGACCTGCCGCTGTAATATTGACCGAAAAGTAAAAGTATGATATAATATTATCACCGTCCGGGATATGGGCGGTGATATTGCTTTGTTTAAGGGGTAATCATGGAAAAAATAGACGGTGTATGGTATATGTCGGGGCTTTCGAGAAATGCCCGCGGCAGGATAAAAAACCTTTCAGACCTGACAGCGTTTGTGGATAAGCTCGGCTTTGTGCCGCTTTTCAAGAATGAAATAGAGGGCTTTTCCGTTGAGGAACATTCCGCCGCCGAAAGCTGGTGGACGGGGAACAGCGACGATCCGTGGGAGTTAAGAGAACAGGCCGCCTGTGCACATAAGCTTGCATACGGCAAGTTCTTCGGGGGCAAGGCAGGGTTTATTTCCCTTGGATACCTCCCCCATTTTGTCAATTTCAGGCGTGACGGCTATGATTTTGATTCGCTGTGGGAGGAAGGCAAGGCTAAAATGCGTGAGAAAAAGCTTATGGACTTGTTTGAACTCAAAAGCGAATGGTTTTCCTATGAAATGAAAAAGGCCGCAGGCTTCGGCAAGGGCGGGGAAAAGAACTTCGACGGCACGCTTACTTCGCTTATGTCGCAGACATATCTTGTGATGTGCGATTTCAAAAAGAAGCTGAACAAACGCGGTGAGGAGTACGGGCTTATGAAGTGTGCAAAATACTGCCCGCCTGAGCATATATGGGGCTATGACACAGTGACAGCCGCTTACAGCACCGAGCCTGCCGAAAGCTTTGAACTGCTCGTAAACAGGCTCACAGAGCTTTACCCCGCCGCCGGCAGAGAGGCAGCGGAAAGGATACTAAAAAAGTGATACGCATTAAATGTCAAAGGAGGGCGCAGCGTGCAAAGAATTCTTACAGTAAACGGTATGCGTGAATGTGAAGCGGCTGCCGATAAAAACGGGGTGTCGCTCGCTTCACTTATGGATAATGCGGCTGAGGGGCTGTTTTGTGAGGTGATGCGCGTATATCAGAAACACTTTGTCACAGGGAAAATAACCATTCTTGCCGGCAAGGGCAACAACGGCGGCGACGGTATCGTCTTAGCAAGGCTTTTAAGCGAAGCGGGGGTGAGGACTTCCCTGCTGCTTGTCTGCGGGCAGCCGGCCACACCTCTTTCAAAGGCGGCTTTTGAAAAGCTGCCCGAAAATGTACTTGTATATAGCTTACCCTTTGATAAAGCTTTAGAGGAAATTAAAAGCTGCGATATTCTGATCGACTGCGTTTTCGGTACGGGGTTTTCGGGTGAGATAAAGGAAAGCACAGTGCCCGTTTTTGAAGCCGCAAATGCTTCAAAAGCATATAAGATCGCCTGCGATATACCTTCGGGCTGTGATGCACAGACGGGGCTTTGCAGCAAGGTGAGCTTCAATGCGGATATGACAGTCACATTTCACCTGATGAAGCTTGGCTCTGCCCTCTCCCCTGCAAGAGAGCTTTGCGGTGATATCAAAGTATGCGATATCGGCATTGATGAAGCCCTTGAAAACAGGCGGGAGGTCATCACGGAATATGAAAGGGATGACCTTGCCGGTCTTCTGCCAAAACGCCCCGCTTACGGGCATAAGGGCACGTTTGGCAGGGTGCTTTGTATCACAGGGTGTGAAAACTATATCGGTGCTGCGGCAATGTCAGCGCTCGCTGCTATGCGCTGCGGGGCGGGGCTTGTGACAGTCGCCACAGAGCCTTATGTGATATCAGCACTTGCGGGCGGATTATATGAATGTACCTTTCTTCCTGTAAAAGACTACACAACAGACGAGATATCCTGCGCTTTAAAAAGTGCAGACGCCGTACTTATCGGGTGCGGGCTTTCAATAAGTGAAGGCAGGAAACAGCTTTTGAAAGATATCATAAGAACATCACAAGTGCCTGTTGTGATAGATGCGGACGGGCTTAATATGTTAAGCTGTGATATAAAAATGCTTGAAGGCCACAGCAATGATATCATTCTCACGCCGCACATAGGTGAGCTTGCAAGGCTTTGCGGAGTGGATAACGACAGGGCTGTAAAACAAAGATCCACACTTGCAGCAGCGCTTTCGGAAAAATACAACGTCACTGTTGTTTCAAAATCCGCTGAAACGCTTATATTCTCAGGCGGGAAGAACATTCTCACGCGATTTGGCAACACAGCCCTTGCAAAGGGCGGCAGCGGCGATATGCTCAGCGGTATGGCGGCATCATTTTTAGCACAGGGGGCAGATGTCACCTCAGCGGCTGTGCTTGCGTGCGGTGTGCTCGGCCTGAGTGCACAAAGGCTTTTTGAAAGCGGTATGTCGCCGCGCGGGGTGCTCGCACGCGATATACTGTGTGAAATCCCCCGCACACTTTCTGATATCGAGGAATAAATAAAAATACCTTTCATATAAATAGAGTACAAGTCTATTTTATGAAAGGTGTTTTTTTATGAAAAAGCTTATCTTGTTTGTTATACCGTTTTTAGTGCTTTGTTCCTGCGGCAGGAGTGCTTCAAAAGCCGAGACCATACCCGAGGAGTTTACCTCAGAAATTGTCATCACCGATAACGGCAGACAGTTTGAGGGCGTGATAAAGCTTGACAAAACGGCGTGGGAGTATGAATTTACCGCCCCTGAAAGCATCAAAGGCATGAATGTAAAATACGAAAACGACACACTTACCACAACACTTGAAGGGCTTTCATTCAGTGATAAAAGTGACACGCTGCCTGAAAGCTCGCCTATGCTTCTGATAGTAAATGCGCTTGAAATGTGCAGGTCGGGCAAGGGCATTACTGCTGTAAAGGAAGGCAAAAAGGTTACAGACAAGGGCGTTGTCGCAGGGGCGGATTTCACGGTCACGTTTGAAGAAAGCACGCCAGTTTCAATGGAGATCGGCGGCGAGATAGCCGTGACTTTCGGAAATGAAAAAAAGCCTGCGGAATAACTGCCGCAGGCTCTTAAATCATTATCAGAACTTGATAGGATTGCCGTCGATATCATAGAATGCGATATCTGCAATGTACAGGCAGGCATCATTCGGGATACCCCAACGCATGATAGTTGCATACTGGTCATCTGTTGTGTTTGCAAGGTCACTCTTATTCCAGATAAGGAGTTCCTTGGAAGCAGCCTCAACATAAACCCATTCAGATGTCCATTCATCAGCAGCGAAGTCATTCTGATCCCATGTCATAGAACCGTCCTTCTGTGCCTGAACAGCAAGTGTACCCATTAAGTTACCGGGAACAAGAGCAGAAGTGCCGTCCTCACCTGTGAACTCGCCTACTGCCTTCTGGATTATATCCATCTTGATAACATTTACCTTGGGAAGAAGATCCTCATGTCCCTTGAATATTTCGTTGAGCTTGAACTGCGGCTTGGGGATAAGGTAGTTCACGCCGTCAGCATACTTGTCAAGGATCTCTATCTTGAGCATAGGAATACCTGCAACTTCTTCGATAGAATACTTACATCTTGACTCGTCGCCGCTTATGTACTTGAGGTCAGCTGTATCGTCAGCAAGGACCTTCTTTACATAGTCGCTGTCGTACTTAGCATCAATGCCATATACTTCGCCCTTAGCGCCCCATACTTTATTGAACTTCTCAACGTCATAAGGCTTGCCCTTATCGTCCTTGCCTGCTTCAACATAGCCTACTGCTGCCTTGATAGAAGCAAAACCTTCCTGCATATCCTTAACGATCTTTGTTACATCTGTATCAGCCGTGAATGTAACAAGTGCATTATCATAGTTTGCAAGCTTTTCAGCAGCCTTTGAGATATCAACGACTTCAGCAGCACCGTCTTCACCTGAAGAAGCGTCTGCGGAAGAAGCATCAGCAGAAGAAGCGTCCTCGCTTGATGCATCAGCGGAAGATGCGTCCTCGCTTGAAGCCTCAGCAACAGAGCTTGAATCAGCCGCAGCTGTTGTTGTTGTAGTTGTTGTTTCAGCAGACGAGCTTGAAGATGAATCATCACCGCAAGCTGTAAACATAGCTGCGCTCAAAGAAAGAGCAAGTGCAGCCGCAAGAATTTTCTTCATAATAAAAACCTCCATTAAACCGATTATAAATGGTTATAAATTTACGATTAAATTATACCACGAAAGCGTCCTTTTTTCAATATAATAATTGCACAATTTAGCAATGACGTTTTAGATACATTGCACAAGTAATCGTTATCATATTGTATAATTTACCCAAACAAAAAAGACCACCGCGCGGGTGGCCTTTTATAAAGCTATTACTCGCCTGCCAGAGCCTTGTTTACTTCGTTGCTGAAATATACATTACCCTGTGAAAGCTTTACAGTCTTGATAGCTGTCGGGCAGTCACCCATCTGGAACAGGATACCGTCCCAGCCAACAGTTGTATCATTCTCGTCAGCAGGTGTAGCATAAGCGTTATCAACGATCTCGTTTATCTTTTCCTTAGGGATAGTGAATGTAACGCTTGTAGCCTCAGGTGTACCGAACTTGATAAAGCCGTCGTTCTTTACGAATACATCTTCAAGTGTACCGTCAGCCTTATAAACGTCCTCGGGGCCGTCCTCACCCTTCTTGTTAAGGCCGTGAGTATCACCTTCGGGCATATTATAGTATGTCGGGAAGTCTACTTTAAGGCCTTCCGGGTTATCCTTATCAAGGAACTTAGCCCAGCCGTTTGCCCTTGCAGGTCCGATAAGTATCTGAGTTGTACCCTTCTTGATAACGCCGTCTTCGAGGTGGCCGAGTGTCTTTATCTCAGCTGCGAATTCTTCTTTAGCTTCGTCTGTAATAGAGAACTCAACTGTCACAGTCAGATCCTGATCCTTAGTAAGTGTTCTGCCGTCGATATAGATATCGCCATAGTCAACATCAGAGCCAAGGCCGTTAGCCCACGGGCTTGTTGAAGGCTCAGCAACAGTCAGTACAGTTTCAGTAGCAGAAGCATCATAGCCGGGCATCTTTGTAACATCAAAAACGCCGTTCTCGTCAACAGGTGCACCGGAAGCCGTACCTGCATCACTTGAAGCATCATCGCTTGAAGCATCAGCAGATGAAGCATCTGCGGAAGATGCGTCCTCGCTTGAAGCCTCAGGGGCAGAGCTTGAATCAGCCGCAGCGGTTGTTGTTGTAGTTGTTGTTTCAGCAGACGAGCTTGATGAAGAATCATCACCGCAAGCTGTGAACATAGCCGCAGTCATTGTAAGAGCGAGTGCAGCAGCAAGAATTTTTTTCATATGTCTACCATTCCTTTCGTTTCTTAAAACGTTTGTAAAAAAACATTTTTACAGTTAATAGTTTAACATACATTCACAGATTTTTCAATATGCTTTTTTCACAATTTCGTAAAATACAATTATGCACCTTGCACAAGTAAACGTTTACTTATTGTAACAAATACACAAAAAAGAAGGACTTCATACGAAGCCCTTCTCAAAAATCCGATTATAGATTATTTCTTCTTGGAAACAACTACAGCAGCGCCTGCAAGTGCAAGACCAGCAAGAGCTAAACCAGCAGAAGCGCCTGTAGGTGTAGCTGCGGGAGTAGCAGGTGTTGTAGGTGCAGGATCTGCGGGAGCAGGATCAGCAGGTGCGGGATCAGCAGGAGCAGGATCAGCGGGTGCTGCTTCTTCGCCGCCAAGTGTTACTGAAGAAACATTTACGCCGTAGTCCTGGAAAAGAAGGCCGCCCCACTTAGTACCATCTTCAGCTTCGCCAGCATTATCGAAAAGGTACTTAACGCCGTCAGCAGAAAGTGTGAACTTGATCTCTGTAGCATCTTCTCTTACTACGATAAAGCCGTCGTCCTGCTGAACATAGAGTTCAGCTTCGTCTTCGTCTTCTTCCTTAGTCTTCATGCCTGTGATGTAGGAATTATCAGTTGCATAAAGCTTATCCCAGCCGTTAGCGTTAGCAGGTGCAATAAGCCAGTAATCCTTAGCAGGATCAAGTTCAGATACTTTAAGTACAACATCTACGCCTGTATCCTTGTAAGCTTCAAGTTCTTCAAGCGGAATGTACTCAAGCGGTGAGCCGTCTTCCTTCTGGAAATCCTTAAATACAGGTGTGCCCCAGTCAGCAGGCATAGCGCCGTCTGTTGCATAGTCCTTAGCAGCAGCGGAAACGCCCATTGTTGCAACGATTGCAAGTGCCGACATACCGGCAAAAATCTTTGAAATCTTCATTGTCATTTCCTCCAATATTATTACTTATTGAATTGTACTTCAATTCAATATATATTATAACAGAATTATTACAAAAAATCAAGTGCATAACAATACTTTTTACCTCAAATATATCACAATCTTATCACCGGTTTTTTGTGTATTTTCCACAGAAAACGTTATCATAATTGCCACAAATGCCCAAAAAAGAGAGCCGGCTGTTCGCCGACTCTCTATAATTTCGATCTGTATTTACTAAAAAGTAAGGATCAATCCTTCTTCTTAGAAACTACGATTGCTGCACCAGCAAGTGCGATTGCGCCGAGAGCAAGTGTAGCTGCGCCTGCCTTAGGAGCAGCATCAGGATTGTCTTTAGGTTCATTTTTAGGATCAGGCTTATTCTCGGGGTTATCCTTAGGCTTTTCATTAGGATCTTCCTGAGGTTTGGGTTCCTCGGGAGCTTCCTTCTCAGCGATAGTAACAACGTACTTGATCTTCTCAGCACCCTCGAACTTCTCCTCAGCTACGAACTTATCAGCCCATTCATTATAACCGCCGTAAAGACGAGCTGTGTTAGCCTTTGTATTTGCACCTGTATCCTCAGCCCACATCTGAACGACATTGCCGTCGGCATCTTTCTTAGCTTCGGAATCGATCTCAACCTTCTTGCCGTCGATCTCCAGAGCAACGCTTACATCATACTTTTCAGCGAAGTCTTCGTTCTCTTCGAAGTCCTTATCAAATACTACTGTAGGAGCAACGAAGTACATATGGTCAATTTCCTGAGCGATGTCAGCTTCAAGTGTGAATTCTTCATCAAGGTATACAGCAACAGGCTCCTGTGTAACGTCACCGGAAGCACTGTCCTTGTCATAATAGTATGTATTCCATTCCTTGGGAACTTCCATACCGTCGTGAGGATCGCCTGTGGACTTATATCTGATATAGAAATCAAGAGTATAGTCAACTGAACCTTCCTCGTTGCCGCCGATCATCATGTAGTAGCTGTGGCCGTCGCCTGCGCCCTCTGCGGACTCAGGAACATCTTCAAAGAGAATGTTTGAAAGTGTAGCTGTATTATCTGTGAATGTTGCTTCCTGCCAGCCATACTCAGCAGCCTCAGAGCCGTTCCAGCCAAGCTTGCCGGGGAATGTGAAGGATTCCTCAGCTGCACCGTCTGTAGTTGCATCAGGATCTGCATCTGCATCAGCATTAGGTGCGGATGTAGCCTCTGTAACATCAGTTGCATCACCTGCTGCTACAGCTTCAGTTGCATCGCCCTCATTTTCTGCTGCCTTTTTAAGGTTAGCCTTAACTGTTACAGACTCGATATCAGCAAGTGTCTTGCCTTCATCAAGAGCCTTCTCAAAGTTTTCCTTAGATACATCTACCTGCTGCCAATCCCAGCCCTTTGTTGAGAAATCAACGCTGAATGCGGGTGCATCAAGCTTGTTTGTCCATGACTGTGCACCAAAGCTGATATATGCATTACCTATAGGCTCAACCTCAACCTCTGAAAGCTCGATATCAGTTACAGTGAATGTACCTGCGCCCCACGACTGCATCCAGATCTGGCCGTATGTTTCCTTCTTTGTGAAGATAGGATCGTCCTGCTGATAGGAGATAGACCATGTATTGTCAGCTTCTTCATCAGTAAAGACAACAAGGTCAGGCTTTGCTTCGTCAGCAACAGGGCCCCACTCAGCAAACTGCTTCCATCCTGTAGAATCAGAGTTTACGCCAAAGCCGCCGCCTACCCATGTTTCTTCTGTACCGGCAATCCTGCCTTCAAGAAGCTTTTCTGTTTCGTCATCAACAGTAAATGTGATCTTGAAGCCGTTGATCTTAGCAAGATCCTTGCTTGACTCAAAGAAAGAATCATCTGTTACAAAACGTGTGCTTTCATCTTCCTTGTCCTTGAGGTCAGTAATATAATACTGCCAGATGCCGTTAGCTTCATCAAAAACAACGCCGTCAACCTTAGAAATAACCTTAGGATCTGCTGCGCCTGCAGGAAGTGCCGCTGTCATAGAAGCGAGTATAGCTGCTGCCGACATACCTGCAATGATTTTTGAAATCTTCATTTTATTTTCCTCCAAATTTTTATTTAATCCATATTGAGCGATATCTCCTCAACATAAACTATACACATATTTTAACACAATTATCACATTTATTCAATCAGCATTATAGCCAATTTTGATTGTAATCTTTTTGCCATATTTAACAAAATTTTTAATTCACGTCCAAAATTTACATATATTAGCTAATATTTTTATATACTATTGAACGCCTGCCTTATGCCTGACACGCCAACAACTTTTATCTCATAGTCATTTAAGTCAACACCTTTAAGTGAGGAACGGGGCAATATTATTTTAGAAAAGCCCATTCTCTGCGCTTCCTTTATCCTTTGTGAAGCAAAAGGCACGCTTCTGAGCTCACCGCCAAGACCTATCTCGCCGAGGGCTATCACGTCCTGCGGTATCGGCTTATCTGTAAGGCTTGACCACAATGCCATAGCAACCGTGAGGTCACAGGCAGGCTCGTCTATACGCATACCGCCTATGATATTTATATACGCATCAAGCCCGCCGAAGTAGAACCCGAGCCGTTTTTCAAGCACCGCTATTATAATGTAAAGCCTGTTGTAATCTATCCCCGTGGCAGTCCTGCGGGGGACAGAAAACCCCGACTTTGTGACAAGTGCCTGCACCTCTGCCATTATCGGGCGTGAACCCTCCATAACGCAGGCGACACAGCACCCCGATACCCCTACAGGCCTGCCTTCAAGCATCATTGCCGAAGGGTTTTCGACCTCACAAAGCCCGCCGCCCGACATTTCAAACACGCCTATCTCGTTTGTCGAGCCGAAGCGGTTCTTGACAGCCCTGAGAATCCTGTAGGGCAGGTTTCTCTGCCCCTCAAAGAACAGCACTGTATCTACGATATGCTCCATTACCTTAGGCCCTGCTATATTGCCGTCCTTATTGACATGGCCGACGATGAACATGGGTATTTCCTCTGATTTTGCGGTATGCATGAACATATTGGTACATTCCCGCACCTGTGTTATGCTCCCCTGCGTCGAAGAAAGCCCGCTTATAGACATAGTCTGTATAGAGTCTATAATAACTATCTCGGGCTTTTCCTTGACGACAGCCGAGCATATCGCTTCACAGTCCGTCTGTGCGAGAAGGTAGAGATTTTCGTTTTTTACCCCGAGCCTGTCCGCGCGCATTTTTATCTGCCTTGCGCTCTCCTCGCCCGATACATACAGTATAGTATGGTCATCACCGAGGTGCTCACATATCTGCAAAAGAAGCGTTGACTTGCCTATTCCCGGTTCACCGCCGAGCAATACGAGCGAACCCTTGACAAGCCCCCCGCCGAGCACCCTGTCAAGCTCACTAAGTCCCGTATCGTACCTCACCTCATGGACATTTGCATCTACATCGCCTATGCTGTATATGCTGCCGGTTATATCCCTTACCTCTGCCGGCTTTTTAGCCCTTGAAGCGCTGCTCACAACGCTCTCGGTCTCCTCAAGTGTGTTCCATTCCCCGCAGGAGGGGCACCTGCCGTTCCATTTGGTCGCTTCATAGCCGCATTCACGGCATACGTATGTTGTTTTCACCTTAGCCATTCTGCCCTCCCTGCTGTATCAGCACAGCGCGCTTGCCCTGCTCGTTGTATCTCTTTTCAAACAGCTTCATATCGTACCTTACGGGGCCTGTATTCCTGCAAAGCGGATCACAGACATACACTTCACTTTTATCAAGGTCGAACCCCGCCAGAACAAGGCAGTGCTCGTTATGCAGCCATGTTATTTCCTTGCCGTCCTTTGTTTTCCAAGTGTCCGTTTTTTCAGTCTTATCCATATTTGTCGTTGCCCACACTATCACGGGTGTGCCGTTATTTACATAATCAAACCAGTAAGACAGCGCCTTGCCGTCTACAGCCTTTGCCCTGAGATCACTTCCTGCGCCCTCAAATATCTTGTTTGCCGCATTTGCCAAAGGCTTGCTGTAACAGCCGTAGGAGTTTTCATCAAACGGATCGCCGACAAAGACTTCCTCGGGATCGCCGCCTATAAGCTCGTCCTTTTTGTTAAGGGTAAACTCCTGCTTGTCGAGGTATAGCTTTGCTATGTATTCCTTTGGTATAAGTATGCTGTAATATTTAAGCACAGTCGCCAATGCCGTACACTCGCACCCCGTCGGCAGTGCAGGCTTTGAATACTGGCAGATACTTTTTATATCTATCATCATTTTGCGCCGCATAGTGGTAAGGGTAAGTTCCGGCGCAGGCTCACCCTCAGTCTTTTTATCACCGTCAAGAGTATATGGCACAGCGCTGAAAACTCCCTGCACCCCGCTTTTCTGAGATTTTATAACATAGCTCTCAGCGCCCTTTGGTATATCATCATACACCACCGTTTCGGCAGTCTGCGGGTAGTAGGCTTTTATGACAACGCCGTCTGCATCATCAAAGCCCGAAAATTCAAGTGTAAAGCTGCTGCTGTCGGCAAAGCCCGTAAGTGTCGGTGTATCTGTTTTGTCAGCCGAAGCAGGGGTTTCGTCTTTGCTGCTGTCGTCGTCCGCAGCGCTGCTGTCATCTGTAGTGCTGCTGTCATCGGGTACAGAGCTTTCCAATGCCTCAGCCGTATTTGCCGCAGGAAGTGCGCTGCTGCTCTCCCCTTTTCCCGAACACCCGCACATCAAAAGCATTGCAGAAAGCATGATCATTATTTTTTTCATATCTGCAATACCCCCTTTTTATTACTTGAATATATCGTCGTAATTATTCTGTGTGTACCCGCTGTATCCCGGATCCGACAGATGCTCGTTGAGAACCACGGTGTTTGCCTTCTTTTTTATGTATGCAGCTATAAATGCTATAACAGATATAATCAGCATCACACCGATCATGATATAATACATTGTCCGCTGTTCTTTGTCATATTCCTTATCCTCGACACAGTTTCGTGAAGGATCGGAAGGATCATACCAAACGGTATAGCTCTTGCCCACCCTGACAGCGCTGCTTGACGAATATGCAGGCGTTCTTGCGGTGTAAAGCTTTTCACCTATCTGAAATTCAACAGTGCCCCTGTATTTATATGTCGTTCTTCTGCGTGAATGGTGGCGCTCCATATCTACATATGTAACAACGCCCTGTGTGCTTTCTGTACATTGTTTCACGATTTCTGCTTTACTGTGCTGCTGAAAGGCATAAGCGACAAGCATTATCACCAGTGCTATAGCCGAACATATACCCATGCCCAAAGCGCTTGTATTTCTGCGCCGCCTTAATGACAAAAGTGTTGAAATGCCGTAATAACCCATTTTTTATTTCTCCCCTTATATCAGCATCAGTTTGCCCTGAAATAATCTTCTATAGTCTGTCTGTCAGCACTGACACTGCCCTGTATCATGGCATCACTGCCGCCGCCCTTGCCCGAAAGTGATGCGTTTATCTCTTTACTCTTTGCACGAAGCGGGACATTGCTGCTTGCTATTATATAGCTGTAGCCGCCCTGTGATGCCGAGAACACCCCGAACATACCGTCTGTAAGCTTTACGCCCTCGTTTGCGATACGGCGAATGGTGTTTGCATCAAGCGTGTCGGTAAATACCGCAAAGCTGCCCCTGCCGTCATTTGTAAGGCTTGCTATTATGCTGTCTGCCTGTGCGGCGGCTATGTCGGAAAGCTTTTGCCTTAGCTCGCCGTTTTCCTTTAACAGTCTTGCGACGGCATCTGCGACCTTATCGGGCTTTGCGGAAAGAAGCCTTGATATTTCCTTTACAGCCGACTGACGCTTTTCAAATTCATCACACGCATCAAGCCCGCAGAGGATATGCACCCTTGTACCGCCCTTATAGCTTTCGGCAGCAAGCACCTTTACAGCGCCTATCTTTCCTGTAGAAGAAAGATGCGGTGCACAGCAGGCGCATACATCAATACCCTCTATAGTTACTATGCGGATATTCTGCATATTTTCAAGCTTACTCCTGTAACTTAGTGTTTTAAGTTCGTCATCACCCGGGTAGGATATTGTTATCTTTACGTCCTTTGCAACTGCTTCATTTGCCTGCCTTTCGCACTCCAAAAGCTCGTCATAGCTGATAACGCCGTTTAAGTCAAGCGTCACCTCGCTCGCCCCTAAATGAAAGCCGACGTTTTCATAGCCGTATTTTTTGTGGATAAAGCCCATGATAAGATGCTCGCCCGAATGGTTCTGCATACGCCTTAGCCTTGTATCCCTGTCTATCTTACCTGTTACCTTTGCGCCGGCTTCAAGGGGCTTGTCGGCAAGGTGATATACAACGCCCTGCCTTTCCTGTGTGTCAAGCACCTTAGCGTCAGAGAGCAGACCGATATCCCCTGCCTGCCCGCCGCCTTCGGGGAAGAATGCCGTTTTATCAAGCACGATCTCATATCCTTTTTTTACCTTTTCACAGGATATTACGACAGCTTCAAATTCAAACAACTCGCCGTCATCAAATAGTTTTTGTGTCATTGTGATCAGTCCTTTCATATTAAAAAGTCAAGTGTAACAACATTATACCACACAGTTTGAAAAAATGCAACAAAAAAACCCGCATTAAGCGCGGGCATAAATGACAGCAAGTCCATAAAAGCGAAAAAGCAGTCCCTATTGGAACCGCCCTTCATGAAAAGTATTAATTCTATGGTCTTATTATATCACATCTGCGGGAGATTTAAAGTAATTTATTAGGCTTTTTTGTAAATATTTTTTGAAAGCCGTTTTCCTTTCAAAAGCGCCTATCTGCGCGGTTTTAAAAAAGGTTAAACCATTTACGTAAACAATTTGGTTAAAATACGAAAACTTTTGATTAAAAAATAAAGCTAATAATCCCAGTGTTTTCCACTGCCTATTGACGAAAATTGATTTTTGGAGTATAATACTCTATAGGCATAAACACCAGCAGACAGCAAGCAGCCTTGCGGTTCAGGCGGGCTTGGGGGGCGTGCCCCCCATTTAAGATAATTATTTGCTATCAGCTGCCGATTACGGGGTTAGTGAATAGCGGAAAGTGAATGGTAAATAGTTTACGGCTTGCCTGTCCGACGTATCCGAGGGGGGAACCCCAAAAGGGGACAGGAACCCGCTTACGCCGCCCCATCGGGACCTGCCTGAGCCTTGCGGCTCAGGCGGAGAGTTTTACTTCGCCGGCTATGCCGTCGATTTTGCTTCGCAAAACCGTAAAACTCTGTGAAACAGACTTTTTGCCCTCGGGGCTCAATTACGCTGTGATATGCGTAGGTTTTTTCGCGGCTCGCTAAGCGCTCGCCGGACAGGGCTGCGTTAGGGCAGGGGTTAAAACCAAAGGCTTCTCGAAACCGAAAAACTCTGCGCATGGGGCGTGCCCCCATTTGAAATAATTATTTGCTGTCAGCTGCCGCTGATTAGATTTAGTGAATAGTGAAGAATGAATAGTGAATAGTTGTCGGATATGCCGACTTGACGCGCCCCTGCCCCCTCCCAGAGGGGAGGGGGAGAGAGCTTCGCAAAACCTTAAAACTCTGCACGCAGGGGGGCTTGGGGGGCGTGCCCCCATTTAAGATAGGAGAATCATATGATAAAAAAAATCATTTCAGTAATAATAATGTCGATCATATGCGTCGTTATCGCGCCCTATGCGGCGGCGGAGGATACCGCGGCGGTGTCCTGGTCAAAAGGGCGCACCTCGCTCGGTGATACCGTCACAGCAACTGTGACATTCACAAGCAGTGATTACGATATCGCCGACATTCAGGGCAATATCACCTACAACGACAAGGTGCTTGAATTTGTCAGCAGTGATTCGGTAACAGTAGCGGGCGGCGGCAATCTCACATTCCACGCCTTTACCGACAACGGCGCTTCAAACAGCTACTCTATGTCAATAACCTTCAATACCATTGGCGTTGGCGACGGCTTTGTAAAGCTTATAAACTGCCGTATCACTGACAATATGCAAAACGGTGTAAGAAGCCCCTCGGCAGAGGGCTCCATAGACGTTACACAGACACTTGATACAACTGTCGTGACCTCACAGCCTGCCGGGACTACCACTACAACTGCTGAGAAGACCACAACAACCGCTTTGACAACGCAGGAGGAGGAAGCCACGACTTCCGCGGAAACCACTACCACTACTGCCGCACCTGCCGACGGCGAAATACCCGAGGGCAAACTCAGATCCGTATCGCTTTCAACGGGGTATATAACGCCTGCATTTTCGTATGATGTACTTGAATACGAAATAAAAGTCGCACCCGACTGCACATGGCTCGAACTGCTCGGAGAAACCTCACGGGAGGGTGAATACATATGGTATACAGGCGACGAGAACGTATATGACGGCATTATTACAAGAACTATAACTGTAAGGGACAGTGAGGGCAATGAAACGGTATATACTTTCAACATCAGCCGAATGACTGCCGAGGAACTTGAAGAAATAGAGAGCACAGAGCAGCAGCCAGCCGGTACCGAAGCAGCTGAGGACAACACCGCTGTGACCTCAACCACAAGAAAGCTGTCACTTGAAAAGAATTCGGGAACGCTTAAAAAGACTATCGCCGCCGTAGGTGCTGTGATCATAGTGGTTCTTGTGATCATCATAGCTGTTTCCATAAGCCGAAGCAGTGACCACAAAAGGAAAAAGATAAAGAAATCCAAGTAAACAGGACAGTTGAATATCAGAAAATGCCCCCCGCCTGAGCCGTAAGGCTTTGGCAGGGGGCGTGTATTCTCTTACTTCTGACTTCTTACTTCTTTATAGTAGAACACCGCTATCTGTGTCCTGTCCCTTAACTGTAGTTTTTCAAGTATCGTACTTATATAATTCCTGACCGTCCCTTCACTTAAAAAAAGCCTTGCGGAGATCTCCTTATTGCTCAGCCCTTCGGCTATAAGTTCTATTATCTCCTGCTCTCTCTCGCCTATATCTGCGCTTTCATAATCAAACCCTGCGGCGCTTGTGTGATTCATAAGCTCGGGCAAACGGCTCGTTATCTCACTTCCGAAAACGCTCTGCCCGCTTACTACAGCTTCAAGGGCAGGGAGTATATCGTCAAAGTTCTGCTTTAGTATATACCCCTTTGCGCCTATTTTAAGCGCATCTATTATATATTCGTCATCTGCAAAGGTCGTTAGAAAAAGTATCTTTGCATCACTGTACTGTGAAAGGATCTCCCTTGCGGCATCGATCCCTGTGCCGCTGCCCATTCGTATATCAAGCAGCAATACGTCGGGCTGATGCTCTTTATACAGCCTTACGGCATCCTCCGGACTCCCGCCGAGTGCTGTCACCTCAACCTTCCCCGTGGCTTCGAGAATAGTTTTCAGGCTCAGCGCCACAAGCTTGTCGTCGTCAACTGTTATTATCTTCACTGTCTGCCTCCTGTACATCTTTTGGTACTGTTATAAAAATCCTGAACCCGTTTTCACGGCTGATATTTATATTCCCCTTCAGGATCCTCACACGCTCACGCATATTCATAAGCCCCATGCCCTCGTTATCCTCTGCCTTGCTTTGTGTGCCGTTGTCGTATATCACAAGCTGCATAAAAGCGGGGTGCTCTATCATTGTAACATCTATTTTGTCTGCGTTGCTGTGTCTTATAATATTTGTTACAGCTTCCTTTAAAACGGATATGAAGCAAAGCTTTATCTTCACATCAATATTATCCGAAAAATTGTACTGTTCCGACACGGTATAGCTGCTTTTAAGCGGCGAGAGTATCTCCCTTGCAGAAAGCTCAAGGTCAATGGAATCATCTCTCAGATCATGCACACTCTTTCTTATGTGGTCCATAGCGCTGTCAAGGCTTTCACGAAGCGGTGACAGAAGTCCCTGCATATTTTCATCATTTTTTGTTACCGCCATTATCGCCCCGAGCTGCAAAACGGAGCGTGAAAGAACGTGACCGACATTATCATGGATCTCCCTTGCGATACGGTTTCTCTCCTTTAGTGTAGCCATTTGTATCTCGGCGTTTTGCTTTTGTATAAGATGACGGTTGCGTTCGGAAAGAAGCATACTTTTTTCCACACCTGTATCACGGGTAAGTATAAGCTGACGCTGTTTTTCTTCAAGCATCTGCCGCCTGAAAGCAAGCTGACACGCAAGCAGCGAACAGGCACCCGACAGTATCCCCGCCCTTACGCCCATATAAAAGCCTACAGGCAAAAAAGGAATAAAACAGATAAGCTTTTTAAGGTCTTCCCTGTCAAAGCAGCAGTAAACAAACGGTGCGGACATAATAACGGCAGGCGGGTAGTACAGGCAAAGCGCAAAGTAAGCTGCCGTAAGCATTATATGGGCCTTCCTGTTTGTGAATGCCGTAGCAAGCGAGCAGGCAGTAAAGACCGACAGCACCGCCGCCACAGCCCCCAATCCGCTTGCACACAAGGTAAGGTTTAATATGCACACAAAGAAAAGTATGATTTTGTCAGTCAGCCCTTGCATATTATCAGTCCTTTTTTATCTTAAATGGGGGCAATACCCCAGTCGGCGCAAGCCGACAAACTATTCACTATTCACTAAAATGCGGACTCTTGCCTCCCCTGAAAGGGGCGGTTTTCCTTCAAATGCAGACTCTTGCCTCCCCTGAAAGGGGCGGCTTTCCCTAAAATGCGGACTCTTGCCTCCCCTGAAAGGGGAGGGGGACCGCCGCCGCAGGCGGTGGTGGAGGGGTTCATCGCACCTTACGGTGCGAACCGTTCCAAAAAGCGTTCGCTTCGCTCACTGTTTTGGAACGGGGGCGGCGAAATCATTCCGTTCCCTAACTTTTATGGCAACCATAGGCTTGCGCTTCGGGATTATTTTATTTCGCCGCCTTTTGTCGGGCTTCGCCCGAGTGGGACTTTGTCCCACACCCTATTGGGGCGCTGCCCCAAACCCCGCTGGGGCTCTGCCCCCGTCCCCGCAAGCCCTTTTTTGAGGAAAAAGGGCTTGATCCCAAAAACCTTTTTAATTTATTCTTTCTCCTCTGTAATTAGTCGTCTATATTCGTATACGGATCACTGAATGATAATATCACGTCGTTATAACCTTCTTCGCCCCACATATCCTTGCCTTTGCACAGCCATACCGAACAGCCGTCGTTATTCGTCCACGAATACCATGCTGCCCCCATGTCGTCCATTGGCTGTGTATCGTCTGCCTTGCCGTATGCAGATGTTATCTTGTTGTAAAGCAGTGTGGCTTTTGATGCACAGTCGGTGTAATCTCTCGGTGTCAGCTGTACTTCACCGATAGCACCGGGCATTGAATAGTGGAAGCCGACAAGTCTGACCAGGCCATTCTCGTCGTATTCGATAACCGCATATGAAAAACCCACTTCCATAAACGGCACCTTGCTGTCCTCAAACCCTGTGAAAAGCATTGTTGATGTGATGGGGTTGTTGTTAAAATCGCGGTATTCCTCATCATAGTTGTATACAAACCTTACACCGAGCTTTTGCTGCAAAAGGTTTTCAACGTCCTGATACGGCTGACCGAACATCGAGGATATATCCTTCATGACTGCTTTTATTTCTTCACCGTCTTCGGGTATATCTATCATATCCGGCGGCGTGGTCTTTGCAGGCTCGGTATCGGGCGGGGTGAGCTTCTGCCCGCTTGTTATAGTCGTCACAGGCTCTGTATCTTTTGTGACTGCTGCGGTCGTCGTTTCGGGCGGTGTCTGCGTTGCTTCGGCTGTTGTAGTTGTGGTTACTGTAGTCGTTGCAGTTTCCGTCTGCTGAGCTGATGACTGATCTCCGCTGTCAGAACTGTCAGACGAGCTTTCACCGCCTGCTTCGGAGCTTTCAGACAAAGAAGAACTGCTGCTTTTACTGTCACTGTCATCAGTTTCAAGCCGTGTGTAAACATACCCCGCACCTGATGCCAGAACAAGGATAATAAGCACCGCTGCAAGTGCGATAACGCTTCGGTTTTTCCTGGTGCGCGGGGCTTTCGGGATATCTGCCGGCACATCTGCTATAAGGGGCTTTGCCGTATAGCCTGTATCACTTTGCTTTTCACCGCACACTTGACATATATCCGACTGACCTGTTAATTCTGATCCGCATTTTTTACAATACATGATTATCTCCCCTTTTTTAAGAATTATATCATATTTTTTTAAAGTTTTCAAGGCTTTCACTATTTTTGTTTTTACTGAATAGGATATATCACTACTTTAAAAGGAGATGACAGCAAATGGAACTTTTTGACAACACCCCGCTCGGGCAGCTTCTTGAAAGCAGTGACGACTGCCTTTATACAAATTCAGGCTCGGACGTTCTGCCCGGGAGCCTGAGTATGGCAATGTCATATGTGCCCTTTCAGAAATGGGGGAGAATATACGAATGTGATGTGGCTCTTGAACGAGGTACGGTATTTCCCTGCCTTGACAAGCCGTTTATAGGAGAGGAGGCTGTTTGTGATGAGTGAAAAAATGACAGATAAGAAAAAAGCTATGCTTAAAATACAGCAGCTTTCCTTTGCACTTGTTGAAGCAAACCTGTATCTTGACACACACCCGACCTGCGAGAAGGGAATAGCTTACTTTAAAAAGCACAAAGCCGCCCTTGAAGCCGCAAAGAAAGAGTACGAAAAATTGTACGGCGCTTTAAATGCAGATAACGCCCTTGAAAACGGCAGCAAAAAGTGGGATTGGGTAACAACGCCCTTCCCGTGGGAGAATGAAAGGAGTGACGGCTGATGTTTAATTATGAAAAAAAGCTGCAATACCCTGTTAATATCAAAAACCCTAACCCCGCACTTGCAAAGCTTATAATGTCACAGCTCGGCGGCCCCGACGGTGAAGCGGGTGCAGCACTGAGATACCTGAGCCAGCGCTACTCCGCCCCGACAAGGGAGGTGCAGGCAGTGCTGACAGATGTGGGGACGGAGGAATATGTGCCATAATGTTATAAAATGCACAAACTCTCTATGCAACAACCATACATACTACACAAAAAAGGCTGCCGATCATCAGACCGGCAGCCTTAGCTTTTACTTAATATCTCCCTTATTCACCCACCCCGTGACGTACAGCCCTACGGGGGTTCTGCCGCAGTTTGACTTGCTTGTGGTGATGCGGTACCTGCCGCT
>CACZFN010000033.1 GCA_902780505.1 uncultured Ruminococcus sp.
CGAGTAACTGCACCAGCTTCTGTTGGCCTCGTCGACATACAGCGCTATCCTGCCGTCGGTGCCTATACCGTAGTTGCTTGACACTTCACGGGCGGGGCTTGCAAAAAGCTCACCGCACTGCTCAACTGTAAAGTTCCCCGCCATATGGTGTATAGTTATCGTGTCTATCTTGTGATTTCTCGGCTTGTTACAGTTGGGTGAAAGCTTTGTGTAACATATCAGTTTACTATTACTCAATTTATTTATCCTCCTTTTCAAATATCCCGAATTTTTTGATCACTTTGCTTATCCATTTTGCCTGCGGGTTGATAGCGCCGTAGTTTTCAAGGATTGATATGACTTCCATAATGAAGATGTACCCGAACACCGAAAACGCCGTTACCGAGCCCGCAAGGGCGGCAAGCTGTTCCTGCCCGTAATACTTTCCAAGCTCTGTAAAGCCTATCTCCGAGCCGATAGCAACACCCATAACGACTATCTCGGCAAGCTTGTTCAGCCCGCCTTTTCGCATTTTCGCAGACCTGACATCATCAGCGATATACGCTTTTATCCAGCCTGTCAGAAAGTCTGCAAGTGCCAGACCTATGATTATCAGAAGCATTATTATGTACTGCATTTTTTCACCCCCTCGCTCACCTCGAAAATGTGAGGGTTGTCCTTGATGCACTGCGTTAATCCGCGGGCAAAAGCCGAAGTGAACTTTTCGTTGTCCTCCCGGCTGAGCGGCAGCCCGTCGCAGAACTGCGCGATCACAGCGTGAACCAGCTCGTGAATAAGTATTTCCCTTGCAAAATCGCTTTCAGTGATCCTTGCCACCCCGATCAGCTGCGCTGCCGCATTATGTGTCCCGAGATGTATGCCGTCTTCCTGAATTTTCGCTGTGATGCGCTGTACAGTGTAGACCGCATCACCGACCTTTACACTTTCAGGTATCGGTGACAGGTCAGGCTCGGGCACTTCACCGATGCTTTTCTGTTTCAGGCACAGCCGTCCGTTTTCCTCTGTAACGGAAAATACGATCTCCTGCCTGCCCTGATAGTTTCCTCTGCCCTCAACGGTCATGATCATCTCATCCGGTGTGTGGCACATCTGTGTTATCTCGTAATCACTTCCGTACATAAGCGGGGAAGTCAGCTGTATCAGCTTTTTTGCATGATCGTAAAGCTTGCCCCAGTCAGTCTTCATAGTCATCACCTGTACTTGTCTGAGCGAAAGAGCAGACCTGGCAGGTCCTGCGCCGGATCTCCCTACCGTCTTCATCTGTGCCGGCGCTTTCCCACTCTCCCCATCGGTGCCCTGTCGATATGTGTTCCATCACAAATGTTTTAGGCACAAGTGTCCTGTGCGCGATTATATGTGCTTTCTGTTCAGAGGTTATCACTCCTTTCCCGGCAGCCCTTTCAAGGTCGCTGTCAGAGAGCAGCCCGAAGCTGTACAGCGAGGCAAGCGCTTCATAATCCACCCCCGCTGCGTGTGCCTGCATCGCGGAAAAATTTCCGCCTATGTACTGTGTTACTGTAAAAAGGCAGCGCATTTCGGCCTTGTCGGCCATATACTGCCTGTGCGCTATGTCTGAATTTTCAACAGGTATGTACTGCATATCAACCCTCCTAAACTATGCATACACACGGGAATAAATACGTGTTTTTATCCGCTCCCTGTGCTGCTTTTGTTTCATACGCAAACCTGAGCGGCACAAGGTCATTTGGGTGTGTGGTGCGCAGAAGTTCTGTCACTGCATTGCCGTCGCTGTCTGTCATCACGGGCGGGAATTCGTTGTAAAAGCCGTATTTATCGCCCTCACTTACCATTTGCCCCGATGTGGTTTCGACAAGCGGCGAGTGTCCCGTTATTTCACTGTAGGATTCAAGAAAAGCTTTTTCCTCGTTTGTCACCGCAATAGTGCTGCCGTCTGTGTGATACTCGATGGTCGTCTTGTCAACAGCACCGAGAACTGCGAGAAAATCAGGTTCAAGATACGCCAGGAAGCCCTTGCCGGATACCGAAGGTGAAAGCGCGAACTCTGTTTTGTCCGCAGTGCCATACGAAGCAGCTCTTTCCTCTGCCGAAGCGCTGCTGTTGAGCCAGCTGCGAAGGTCAGAGTGTGAATACTCCCCGCCGCCGAGCAATGCGCGGGAGAATATGTTAAGGCCGTCTTCACTTCCGTCAGCGACACCTAACGGTATGATCTCCACGGCTTCAGGACGGACTTTGATGCTTTCGACAAGCGACGAAACAGTTTGTCCGGGTGCTGTTTCAAATCCCTGGATCGTTCCGTTTTTAATATCAAGTGCAATGTATCTCACCCCTGCCGATGCAAGCTCTTCCGTGATCCTGAAATAGAGGTAAGAACAGCCGCTGTATATCGTATCAAAGCCCGGCAGTTCCACCTGATATACCCCTGCCGCCAGGCCTTCAGGAAATAGTGCGAGCGCTTCCCTGCCAAAGCCCTCCTCTGACCGAAATACCGGTTCGATAAGTTTAAGGGTAAGACTGTGGGTGAAGTCGGGGTTTGACGGCTTGTCCTCGTCTTTTCCCCTTACCATAAAACGCCATTCACTGAGTGAGCTGCCTGATACGCTTACAACAAGTATGTCCCCGTATCTCAGTTTGGTAAGGTGGCGGCCTGTCCTGACAAGCGCCTGCAGCTCACTGTACGAACCGATCTGCCACGTGCGTTCATAGGCGGTGTCAAGCTCTGTCCTGTCCGCCTTTGCCGCTGCAAGCCCTTCCGATATTTCGGCAAGTGCGGCTATGTTATCCGCGTTATCATGAACCATTGTGACAAGCTCTCTTGCGCCGCCCTCACCGATATATTTTCTATTCATTCCAGTACCCTCTTATATCGGCGGCGGTTATCTCGGTGAAATCCGAGTTCCTTGCAAATGCCGAATAATTCACAAAGCCCGAGAAGATATTAAACTTATACGCCCCGTCACGAAGCACTACGCCGACTTCGGTACCGCCGGGGTATTGCTTGCCTGCGCCCTCGATAAATGCATCGGTGGTGGTAAATGCGTCCGTTACGTCGTAGACATTGCCGAGCGTTGCTTCACTCGCAGCGGGGAGCTGTGCAAAGGTCACGCTGCCCGCAGGCTTATATGCTGCCGTCTGCGCAGCATTTATGCGGTCACTGAGTTCACCTAAGGCCGTATCTACTTCCGTCTTGGTATAGGTGGCCGATTTATCGGCTTTGAGCGCCGCCTGTTCCTTTATTATTTTCAGCTGTTCTTTAACTGCTGCGGGTGTTAAGTTATATCTTGTACTCACGGTAATTCCTCCCATAATCTTCTTATCATTTCGTCTGTTATCACTTCTGTTTTGTCTGCTATAATGCCTGCGTCCATCAGCTTATCGGCTATTTCCCTTGAAGCTTCATACGTCGGAATCGGCGCAGGAGAGCTTTCAAGTGCGGGGCATATTTTCAGTGTAAATATCTGCGATTTTTTCACAAGTTCATAATTATCACCGTTTGTTTTGAGCGCATATATCTGTGCCCTTACCGTCTGAGGAGAGCGCAGCAGGCTGCCGTCTATCAGATATTCACCGCCTGTGATGTCCACTTCATACGATACCCCGTCGGCGTATTCGATGCGCAGCTTGTAACGGTCTGCGCCGTCTGTATCAAGGCCGTTTATATGAATGGTGCGGGCGTGGTGCTCGCCGACATACCCGAGCAGCGCCGTGTCGGTGCTCGCATAGTAGGCGTCGGAAAGGCTTATGGTCATAGCTTACACCTCCGTCAGTTTTCACTTTCATCCAGCATGACCACCTGTCCGAGTGAATAATACGCCCTGCCTTTTATCGTGCAGTCGTCGAAGTATTCACGTGGGCCGAAGTCTATCACACGCAGGTTTTCACTGACGCACTGAGAGCACACAGCCGCTGCGGGGATAAGGTGGGATATCTTTGCATTGCCGTTCCACACGGCGTATTTTGCTGCTGCGTCTGTCGTTCCCTGCGAATACCTGCCGCTGTTATCAATAAGCTGTGCAACGTCGTCGGTGATAAGATACCTGACCGACTGAACAAGTAATGACTGCGGGACAAATACGCCCCACCCGCTTTCATCGGTCAGCGCGTCCTTCACCTTTGTGATTATCATTCCAAGCCCCTGCCCGTCGGCAAGGTAGGTGTTTTCGGCTGTTCCCACACGGAAAGCCACATCACCGCTTTCGCTTTTTATGACCTTCCAGTCGTAATTACCATAATTGTTATACGGTATCGTGCAGGCAAGCGCGCCCTTATGTATCGTCATATCGCCGTTTGTGCCGAGTGTCAGATAAATATCGTCCGTGATGTAAAGGTCATACCCGTCTACCGACTTAAAATCAGCCATTTCATCTCTGTGCGTATATCCGCTTAATACAGTTGCCAATTAATTCTCCTCCTTTATCTCGCCCGCTGTCCCTGTGGTCAGGGTGCCGAGTATGGCGGTATATATTTTCCCCGCATTACTATCTGTGGTTTCTTTTGCATTTCCGCCCTCTAAGCAGAAGAAGTCGCTTCCAAAAAACATACTATTCCTCCTATTCTATAAGATATCTTATTTTAAGCTTAACGCCCGCTGTCACTGCTGTAATGGATTCTATCTTCATAAAGTTATACGGCAGGCTGAGTATTTCCCCTTTGTCGATTATAAAATCACTGCCGTTTACGTTTATTGTGCAATCGCTGTAGGCTTTTATCTCTATAGCTGATATCACCCCAAAGCAAACCTCCGACGCTGCGAGCAGTTTTATAAGCAGATCTTCGTTTTCGGTGGTGCTTTCTATTATTTTTTCTTTGATAGTTCCTAACATTCTTTTCTCCTTATTTTATGTATACCATAATGTGGTTTTCATCAATTCTTTTAATTACTCTGTATGCTGTCGGTATAGCGCTCTTACCTGCTATACCACGGGCGGTGGGGCAGCAGTATCCGTTTACCTCGCAGCTTCCGTCATCGATCAGGATAAGCCTGCCGGAGCTTGATACTACAGCCCATTCTTTCCTTTCAGCTCGGGGAATGTAATTTTTCTGAGCATCATATTCATCAGATAAAACGGGTATTCGTTCTTTGCCTTCGGTTTTATATATTATCCTGCCAAAAACATCTTTCCTATACTTTCCATGCCATGTACCCGAATCGCTGTTGCCTATCAGCGTAGGTGTTGCAGAAACAACCCCGAGAATATAGCTGTCGTCTTTATCAGCAGGGCGTATTTTTTCACCTTCGAGCGTTACAAACCTGCCTGTTCTGTCTTCATTATCGGGGTTTGAATCATACCACTCAAACCACTCTGCCTGATCGGCGCCGCCCGAACTAAGGCTTCCTTTTATCATAAGGTTGCCGCTGATATCAAGTTCAAGCGCGTTCGATCTGTCTGCGCTTGAACCGTTGCCGACATAAAAAAGATAATTGTACGATTCCGGCGAACCTCGGCCAAATATCTTATTGTATCTTCCACATACAAAAGAATCCTGCGCGCTGTTATACAGCTCGTTTCCGATGGCCGCCGAATTACCGACTGCTGTGCAGTTTTGCCCGAAAGCAAAATTGCATTTCCCGAACGCTGAATACTTAACGTTCATATAGCCGTCATATGGATTTGTATCGTCTGTTCTTTCCTGATTCCACTGTGAGCCTGCCGCGCACATATGCCCGCCCGCAAAGCTCGAACCTATCGCTTTGCAGTTCCAGCCAACAGCGGCCGAGTGATCTACTGCGATATTGTGCTGCCCCGCTGTGAAAGAAGCATCTGCCGCAATATTATCATGCCCGCCTGCTACAGAGTTTCCCGCCGCACTGTTGTGATCCCCGCCGAGCATATTATAACCTGATCCAAGATCTGTGTTTGTGTCAAAAGCATTGCTGTCCTCGGGATCGGTTATGAAATCTCGCTTTATTCTTGGGATGGCCCCTGTAACATTATACTGTCCGCCCTCGATATTCGCTTCGTGCCTGCATATATTCATATACCCACCGACAATATTTTTGCCATTGGCAGAAGCATCTTTAACGCCTACGGTATTATGCTCACCGCCAATAATGTCGGTGTTTGCATATACCTTGTTGTGAATGCCGAATACGGCTGAACACGATGCTTTTTCAACTGAAAGATCTTCACCGTGTATGAAAGAAGCGGAGCCCTCTTTAACATAACCATTATAACCGCCTGCAACAACACAGTAACAGCCGTCGGAATCAATGTCTATCTGTATGATATCGCCCCACTCTGTTTTGTATCGGTCAAGCCTTGTGTTGCCTTTTCCGAGGTCTTCACAGGCACCCTTCATTTCGGGCGGTCCGTTTCGCAAGAGAATTACCCCGTCTGCGAGTGACCTTTGCCAGGCTATCCATACGCTGTCACCGAGTTCAAGCACTTCACCCGATTTGTTTAACAGGATAAGTTCACCGCCTGTACTAAGCTTAACTCTTGTCCTGCCTCCGTCATTTTCTGCAAGTGTTACGGTTGCTGGAGTCAGCCTCAGACAGTTTTCGTCAGGTTCTTCTTTTTTTAACAGCCTTGCAATCTTTACTGCAAGGACCTCCATACTGTCATTCATTGTATCACCCCTGTTCTTCGTATGGTATATAGTCTATACTGCAAGCACTTATTTTCATGCTTCCTCCCGAAAGTGGGAAATCCGCACTTTGCACTATGAACTTTTCGCCGTCTATCAGTATCGGCCTGTCTGCATCTATGTGAGGTATCACAGTGCTTTCAAAGCTTACGCTAAGCTTGGGTGCTGTTTTCTGCTTGAGCAGATACTTAGCGTACATCTCACACCTTCGCTCGCTGTTGCCGTTTGATATGCTCACCTGCTTGTCCCTGCGTTCACCGATAAGGCTTATTCTTACGGGAGAACGGGGATTGTCGTTTCTGGCGGTGTAATAATAGATGCTGCCGTCAACGTCTGAACCCGTTACTGTCTGCGAATTGAATGTCTGTGTAAACTTATAATCTGTTGTAAGCGGTGAGTGTTCTCCCCGGGTAAAATCAAAAATCGGAGCAAGGTAGTAGTAATCGTCAGAAAGATTACGCTCTATTTTCAAATGGCCGTAGGTGTTATAGTATGCGTTGTACATATTGGTCTGGCTCAGTTCTTCTATAACAGCCGCAGGGTAAAAGCCTGCTGATATAACACACTGCTTTTGAATGAAAAGCTTATCAAATTCCGGATCAGCAACGGGTTCCTTATCATCGAGAATATATCCGTTGCCCAAAGGCTGCTGCAAAAGCTCGCGGATAACATTTATAAACATTATGCCTTTTCCTTGTGCAATTGCTTCATCACTGAGCAGTTCAAGTTCACCGCTGCTCGGTATCTGAAGCTCGGCTTCGGTGTATGTCAGCTTTATATCTCCGTTTAGCAGTGAGTATTTGTCGCTCAGCGATACGACAGGGCTTCTTTCTGTGCCCGAAATATCAGTCACTGTATAAATGCCAAGCGAAAACCAGTATATATCGCCGCCTGCTTCCACGCCCTTGAATATCTGAAACTTGCGCATATACCAAAGCAGTTTGTTTTCATTCACATCAAGGCTATTGTCGGTATTTATAAGCTTCAGCGTGGCTTTGCGCCGCGGATTTGTATTTTGTATAGTGACAGAACTGTTTTTCAAGTCCGTTTTGTCAGTAAGATCCATAAGTCCTTGTTCCTGCCAGTTAAGCGCTATGATTCTTGTGTGGTATATTATCCTGCCGCTTTTTAAAGCAGATACATACTTGTTATCATATCTGTCAAAGTATTCCATAGCATCACCCGAAAAGAGTCCTGTTTACATCGCCCGTCTGTGTCCACTCAAACGAAAGAATTGTAACGTCCCTTTCGTTTGTTTTAAGGCTTATGTTAGATATTCTTGCAAGCACACAGCATTTTCGCGGAAGCTTTATAAGATATTCGCTGTCATCAAAGAACGAAAGTACCCTGTCAAACAACGCGCTGTTATCCACCAAAGAAAATGCATACCCGTTCACATCACATTGTGTGACAGCAGCCGAAAAATCACCGCTTAGGTAGCTTCCGCTTTCTGACGTTATTACCGGGGCGGCCGCTGTGTTTATTATAGTCTGCCCGTCATTCACTCTGAATGTTGGTTCAGTGTACTCAAAATCAAATCCAATGCTGTCTTTCAGGCTGTATTTTTTGAACCCAAATTCATCAGTGCCGCGTTCAAGCTTTTCTATCACAGCACGCCTGCCGTAATCGGGTGTATACAGTCCTAACGACTGCCATACTATATTATCGTTTTTCTTGGCCGAGATCGCATACTCGTATTCCTTGCCGTCTTCTGCGGCTGCATCATAGCAATTGAAAAACCTCACGCCGCTTACTGTGCTTATGGTTCCGTTTCTTACATAGCGGAATAGTTTTTCATCAACTGCCCGCCGCCATAGATGGGTATGTGTGTATGATTCGCCCAGTCTGAATTTTACTGCAAGTCTTCTGTTTTCAAGGCTTGAGCAAAAGCCTGATTCGTATCTTAGAAGATACCCGTTTGATTCCTCGTTTCCGGTAAAAGGGGAGCATATTGCAGTGTCTTCCGATATGGTTTGACTGAATGTAACATTGTCGGATTGTGAATAGTTATCCTGTGATGTTGTATTCACTGTAAGGGAAACCGTCTTGTTCGCAAGGAAGCCGAACACGTAATCAAGTGACTGAAGCCCGCCGTTTCGGGGCGGTGAGTTGTCTTTATAATGATAAGAGTAGATATCTTCACTTTCGGCTTCTGTAGTACCGCTTTTTTTAAGGTTCCAGCTGTACTTTTGCAGTGATACTTCCTTTTCGCTGTCTATTTTCCATTTTGCCTGTGCTTCGATAGCACCTGTAGAACTGTTAACTGCTGCCGATGCTGTAAGCTCTGCCTTTTCACGGCATCTTACAAAATAACAGGGTGATTTATAGTATGAACGGAAGACCTTGTACCTGTCACCCTGCTTGACCGTTCCGGTGATCGCACTGTCAAGTGTTATTTCGCCCGTAGCTTTGTTATAGCCGTTGATTTTTATTTTCTGTATGTATTTATACACCCCGTTTGAATCGGCAGATACTATTTCTATCATACAGTAGCCTATAGTTATTCCGTCCATAACATACGGCTCGTCTATATCCGTAATGCCTGCTTCGACCGTAACAGAACTTCCGGCCCCCGAACGTATGCGCCCGGTAACACAAAGCATATCACATAAAGGATTATTGTTGCTGTCCGCCTGATATAGTATTACACGGTATTTATAATCATTGCCGTTCTCGTAATACTCTGCTGCAACGGTCTCATTTATTGTAACGGTATCACCATTGCGGTATCTGTTTTTAAATGGTATTCTGTCTTTTGGCGCATAGCTTGTGATAAGCAGTTCACCCGATGTGTTATTATAGTATTCACACCGCCACCATGAAAGGTTATCCCCGTTAAATGTAAAAGACATTTTCGGAGGGTTTATGTACTCACCGTCAACCATTGTTTTATCGATATATATGGTTTCGTTGTTGGGTGTAACGTTTATAGGTGCTTCTATCACACTTTATCACTCCCTTTCCGCTTTCCTTATAAGTTCGCCGAGAAACTCCCGGAGCTGGCTTTCAAAATCCTCCTTAGAGCCATCTGTATATACGTCACCGAAGCTGAGGTTATATGTTTTATTATTGTTTGTAGTAGTGCTTATCTTACCGAGTTGCTGATATGCTTTACCAAGATCGGGCAGTATATTCTTTATGCCCGTATTTTCAAGTGAACTTACCATTTTCTTTAAGCTTGATATGATCTCGCTGTTATTGTTTCCAAGCCCGAGCTTTTCGATCAAAAGAGTGTCCTGCGCTTTTGAAAGCTTATCATAAGCATTTTTAAGCTTGTTCTGATCAGCTTCAAGTTTAAAACCTGTAGCTTCGTCATATGCAAGAACGCTTTTGTTGTTCTTAATGCCGTTGAGCTCGTTTCTGGCATCTATCACATCATTGATTTTATCGTTAAGGCTTATAAGGCTCTTAGCAATTTCGGCATTCGATTTTTCTTCTGCTTTTGCAAGATCATCAGCAGCCTTTTTGCGGTATGCGTATATTTTTTCTTCATAGCTCCAGTATTTGTCAAGGTTATCCCTGCTGTTTTTGTAGTATTTATTGTTGAGCGCTTCAAGCTCATTGTAATATTCCTCATCACTTTTGCGCCCCATATTGTGGGCGTGTTCAAGTGCTTTAAACTGACTGTCAGCAGAGGCCATATCCAAAGTGCTTTGCCCGCCTTGTTTAACGCCGTCCTGAAGAATGTCGTTTATTATGCTGCCGATACCCTTTTCTTTAGCATAAGCTGTAAGATATTCCCTGACATCATCTGTGAATCTGCCCGCCTGAAGGCTTGCGATATCTTTGATCATACCATTATCAAAGCCCTGTTCAAGTATTGATATTGCATTAGAGCTAAGCCCTGCTTGTTGAAGCAAAGCACGCTTGCTTTCGGCAGCTTCCTGCGCTGATAGTTCCATATTGCGCGCCTTGACTTTTATCAGTTCCTCGATCGCTTCTTTTTCAAGAGTGTATCCGTTTTCGGCGGATCTTATCTGCTTGGCAAGCTCGGGGTATTTATCTATCAGGTCAAGCATTTCAAGGCTTGACATTTCATTGCCTTCGCTGATATCCTTTTGAAGCGTAACAAGGCCTGAAAGTGCGGAAGCATAGTCTTTTACAGCATCAGCTGCCGTCTTGTAGCTTTCGGCGAGTTCCTCGGCAGATGCGGTTTGTTCTTCATAGGCATCTGCTATTTTTTTCGCCATCTGATTGGCGGAGTCAGAGTATTTATCAATGTAGCTTGTTGCCTTGTCCCAGTTATCAGAAAGCCCGTCAAAAATTGATTTATAATTATTCAGATCATTTTGTGCTTCAGCTGCTGCATCTGAAGTTGCTCGCTGGATCGTTTTGTAGTTTTTAACTGCTTCAAGAAGCCTTTTATACTCGTCATTACCATAATCTGCACTATCGTGTGTTTTTCTGTATTCTTCAAAGTTATTTTCGGCATCTTTTAAGTTCTTTAGAGCATTCTCGTTTTCCTCTAATGCGTTATTACGCCTTTCAAGAGCCTCGTTATAGTTCTGTTCGGCATCTGCAAGTTTGGTGGCTATTTCTGTAAGTTGATCTTTATAGCCCTGAACTGCATAATATTCCTTTGTTTTCTCAATAACATTTTCAATTTCTTGCCTTTGCATAGACAGTTTTCCTGTCGTACCGTCTATACTAAGGTTAAGGTGGGGAATAGCCTTATTGAGTTCATCAACAATGACGCTCATTTCTCTCTGTTTATCGGATGTATTTCTTGTGCCGTCTGATATTTCATATAGTTTATGCACAAGTTTATCGTATCCTTCATACTGAGAGTAAACATCTTCAATGCTGTTTCTTCTGGCGTCGGCTTCCTGTTCGTAAGCTTCGGCGGCTTCCTGAGCTGATGTCTTTATCTGTTCGCCTACTCTTAAAGATTCTCTTTGAGAATCAATATATGATTTTAAAGCAACAGTAACAGCTGCAACTGCTGAGGCAAATAATGTCCACGGATTAACGCTCGCTGCCGCATTCATTTCCTGAGTTGCAGTTGTGGCGGTTTTTTCTGCTGCTGCTAAGGCGTTTAATGCCGTTATCGTTTTTCCTATTGTATTGGCAATATTTGTGATTGTGTTTCCGAGCTTCATTGCTGCTTTAAAAGCAATAAATCCTTTTGCAGCGGCAGCGATCTCCACCCTGTACTTATAAATAAACTCTGTCGCGCTGACAAGTATGTCAATCAGCTTATTAAGCGCCGCTGTCACATCACCTATTATCCTGCTAAGCTGACCGCTTTGCTTTGCATCACGCACAAGCTCAAACAGATCGTCGGCTTTGCTTTGAACGTCACCGAGGTTATTTATAAGTTCCTCGCCAACCATTGCGCTAAGCTCCGTGATCTGTTCTTTGAGCACTCTTGAACGGTTAGCCCATTCGCCCGAGGTCTTTGCAAAATCCCCCTGCACAAGGCTTGTCTGACTCATTACATAGTTGTATCTGAGCTGTACTTTCTCAGCCTGTGACATCTGCTTGACCGTTTTTTCAATGCCCTGCGCCATTGCAAAAGCATTAAGGTTCGCTTCTGTCATAACTATGCCGAACTTTTTCAGCGTTTCTGTTTCGCCAGTGAACACCGAGTTAAGTGCTGTGGAAGCCACCTGCTGTTCCGTATTGTAAAAGGACGCCATATCCGCAGAAAGCTCAGTGAGCGCTATGCTCATCTCAGCAGCAGTCTGAGGAACTATATCCATTCCTCTCGCCATTGCCATAAACGTGGAACCTGTCTGCTTGGCGGTAAGCTTGCTGATGCCGTATACTTCTATCGCTTTGTCAGCAAGATCTTCCATCATATAGGCAAGATCGCCGAAGGAGGTATCAACAACATTCTGTACTTCTCTGAGGTCTGATGCTGTTTCTATAGCCTGTGAACCTAAGTCTTTGAGCTTGTTTGCCGCAAGTGCCGTTCCCGCGGCGATCGCGGCTTTGGTAAATTCCGAAAGCTTGTCCTTAGCGCCAAGTATGCTTGTTTTTAAAGAATTAAATGCATCTTTCGAGTCGTGCTCAAGGCTCTGGATCTCGATTCTTGCCTTATTTATCTCACGGGTAAGAGATGAATACTGCGATTTTGATATGGTGCCGTTTTCAAATTGTTCTCTTGCTATTTTTTCATATTCAATAAGCTGTTTGAGGCGCTCTTTGGTAGTGTCGATCTGTTCATTGATAAGAGTGAACTTCTGTGCCAGCAAGGAAGGATCACTCTCGTTGAATTTTAATGATTTATTGACATTATTAAGGCTCTTTTGAAGTTCCCTCGCCTCACTGTCGATCGCTTTCATTGTTTGACCGATATTCTTATCTTTAACGCCGAATTCAACAGTAATGCCTTTATATAGTGCTCCTGGCATAATTCACCCGTCCTTATCCAAAAAATGCTTCTATATCCGCAGGGGTTGCTTTTCTTATCATACCGTCTGCTTTTTTGTTTTCCGTTGGTGTCCTCAGTTTTGCAATCTCGTTCATTATTCTGATGACCATATCGACAGACAGCCTGTCAAGCTCGTTTATTCCAATGCCATACAGTGTGCATAGCGCGGTCAGGCCTTCGGTAGTGAATTCTTCGTTATCATCACTGTTATCACTGTTTTCGTCACTGTGATCCCCGAGGGATTGACTGAACAACGCTACAGCTTCAAGCATTATCATAGATATGTCGGTATCCTTGAAGCTTTCAGCCCACACATCAGGCGCGGGTACCGAACTGTCGGCGGTCTTGGCCATTGCCCAGATAAGCTTGAAGCCTGTAAGCGCCACTGCTGATATGTACTTGTCATCATCATTATCTTTAAGCTTTGAAAGTTCTGATATATCTTCGGTGTATTCACGCCCGAACTGCTCTTTATATCTAAGCATTGCCCCGAGTGTGGCAGATATCTCGATCTTCTTCCCGCCTATATCAACACTGCCTGTCATTGGGCATACACCTCGTCAAACCAAGTATCAAAAGCCTGATGTCCAAAGCTCACCTGTGCTTTGTAGTCAGCATTCCAGCCGCGAAGCAAACGTGCAAGCGGCCTTGTGACGACGATCGAAAGCTTTTCTGTGACCACCTTCACACTGTCGCCTGTGGTTTCTCTCTCAAACTCAGGAGCTATCGCCATGCAGTCATAGTAAACAAATCTTTCGGGGTACCCGCTGTTCAGGCTTTCAAACAGTAAAGCAAAATGCTCTGAATGTGTCTGCATTTCAATAAGTACACCGTTATTGTTCCTGTAGCCCATGATCTCAGTCAAAAAGCTAAGCGGCAGGCTTGCAATGCCAAGCTCGCCGCTTTTGTAGCTTCCTGCCGTTGCCGCAGGATAGTCAATGCCTGCGGCACGAAGTATTCTGAAATCGGCGTGGTCATTAAGTGTCAGATTTTCAGCCCCCGCAAGCCTTTTTGGGGCGGCATAGCCGCCCGTATTCAGTATCTTTGCGTAGTGGGCATTGCAAAGCCCGTATTTTACACTCAAATCACATCACCTTTATCCGTTGCCTGTCTGTTCATTGCTGTTGGACGTATTTGCCTGTCCTTCTGCCGTAGGCTCAACAACTGCACTGAACCAGTTGTCATAGTTTGGGCTGTCCTTATAGCACGAACGAACGATATAATGATCGTTTTCTCTCGGCATAGCCGCAAGGGACATTGTCTGGTTCGGGATTTCAATGTTTTCCTCTGTTGTCTTTGCTGCTATTGCAGGTCTGCCTGCGGTACATCTGTAGAGGACGAACTTTCTGTCATAAGGATCGCCGTTTATCATGAAAAGAAATGCAAACTCGCTTGACAGTGCATCAGAGTTTTCTAAAATATCCCCCGAGGTTTCATCTCTTTCAGCGCCCTGGATATCTATCTTGAAATCATCAGGCACAAGAACAGTTTCTAAATCGCCGTTAAAGCCGTTGTTTTTTACATTTCTGTAGAATGCGATATTATCAGCATACTTTATGATCTCGGCCACCTCAGCGGGAAGGTTGAGATTTACCATTCCCGGATAAGGCTTAGGTTCGGCATATGTGTATGTTTTTGTGGAACTGTTATATGTGCTCTTTGCATAATGTGCATCGGAAAGACCGAACTGCACCTTGTTCTGTTTGGCTTCCATTTTCTATTCCTCACTTTCTTTTATGTAAATTGATATTTCATAGCTGCTCAGTACAGCACCGTATTCTTTTAGGGGCGATTCGTTTGACTCGAAATATACTTCACTGTCATTCAAAGCACGTTCAAGCTTATTTCTGTCACTGTCAGCAGTGGCAATAGGGGAGTAAAGCTCTATGCGAAAATCCCCTGTCCTTGAATACACCCGGTTGTCAGCGGGGGCGTTGTTGCTACCTGTATAGAAATAGCTTATATAAGGCATTGCGGGCATTGTCCGGCTGCCGCCAAAACCGCCTTCTCTTGTCGGGAATAACGAACTGAGCAGCCGGTAAAGTTCACTTTTTGATTTTATCACCGTTATCCCTTCCTTATTATTTTATCTATGCTGTCACCGCATTTTCTGACAGCCTTATCGGCGTTATCATTAATATGTGGTATACCCTCGGTGCGCTCGCCCGTAAGCGGGTTATCATGGCCGTGTTCAAGCAGGTGGGTGAGCTGATAAGATGTCTTGTTTCTTACCACAAAGCTTACATTACCGGCACTTCGCTGTTTTGTCACTGTCCACCCCTCTTTATAACGCCCGCTTCTTACGGGGGACTGTTCCTTTATGGTTTCCTTCAGCGCTTCGGCGCTTTCTTTAAGCTCACTTTCAATATCTTTGGTGATCGCTTCACATTCGCCCCGAAGATAATCCGAAAGGTTTTCAAGGCTCAGCCCGTCAGCCATTTCCGCCCACCTCCCTTGTGCAGTAAAGCTTTATCCTGTCATGCTTATACTTAAAATCATCAGGGTAAAGTATCTCAAAATACACGCCCCTGAACAATACAAGATACTCTTGTGGGTTTATAAGCAGATCGGATATCTCACTGCCGTAGCGGATCTTAAAGGTTATGTCATATCTGACGTTTTCCCTTGCCGCCGCTTCACGCTCCGACGGGCTTAAAGTGTTAACAAGTGCACTTACTGTCTTGATCATAACAGGTTCACCGTCGAACTCTCGGCCTGTTTCTGTTTTTGAAAGCTGTCTTTTGCAGATAGTTATTCTTTCCCTGTAATCACCTGCGTTCTCAGTCTTCATTTCTGACACCCCCCAGAAGATTGTTGTCATGCAGATCAAGTATCTGTCTGACAAGCGGATTGAGCCTGTCGGTGTCTACGGTCAGCCTGCGGTTATCATACATTTCGGAAACTATAACGAGCAGGGCGATAGTTATATCCTCGTAATCGTCAAGTTCAAAATCCGCCAGTCCCGTGCGGGAGCAAATAAAGGCTTTGCCTGCGGGTATCATCACATCTGATATAAGAATGTCCTGATCGTCATAATCTTCTTTGCAAAAGTGCTTGACGGCTTCAAGCGTTATTTCCGATACTCGCATATAGAATTATTCACCGTCATCCTGTTCGGTGGAGTCTGCCGGCTGCTGGGTATTCGCGGTCTTCATCACAAGTTTTGAAAGCTTCTGTGCGTTTTCAACTTTAGAGTCAAGCTCCATCCAGCCTACAACACCGATGGCGTGCTGCGTCGCAAACTTCTCTCTTAGTATCTGAAGTTCCATGTTTTCTGTTATCCTGATAGCAAGGCCTGAAAAGTCGCCGTAGAAGATAACCGTCTTTCCTGCTGAGGGTGCAGGCATATTGCTTGATGTGCAAATATCCTTGCCGAGCAGTGTGTAGTTCCATTTGCTTGACATATCACGGTTAAGCATATAATTGCCGTCATTATCCTTCAGCTTTCTGATAGCATTTCTTGTCTTGCGGTTCATTATCCATACGCAGCTGCCCTGATAAATATCGGGGACCTCGTCCTGCACATCTATCAGATCGTCACCCTTGATAGCTGTAGCGGAAGAAGCGGTAATTATCTGTGTTACGCCCCCGTCAAGGCCTTCAATCTTGTCACTTGTCCCGAAAAGCAGCTCTTTTTCAAGCCAGAGCGCTATAGATTCGCCCATTTTGCCTATAACAAAATTAAACAGGTCAAGATCTGAATTGTTAAGCAGGGACTTTGATATCTTTGTCAGAACGCCCGCTAAAAAGCTGCCGAGTGTAATGCTTTTAAGTGATGTGGCAGAGCTTTCAAGCTCGGTGAATTCTTCGGCATAACCCATTGTAATGCCCGTTCCATTCTCGTCATCAGCCACATAGGGTATCTGAATATTGCCCTTGGTAAAATACTTCGTGGCAAGTTCATAGATGGGTGAGCAGTCCTTTACCTTGTCTATTATCTTATTTGCGATAGATGTTTTGATAACTGCGCCGTTCTGTCCCTTGGTCATGTTAGCGTCCTCACGTTCTTCAACGACGCCCCTTATGTAGTTGACAAACGAACGGTATTCAAGTTCTTCCTTGTTCTTTTCCTCAGTCTGATTTATCACGGCGTCTTTTGTGAACTTTCTTGACTCCTGGAAGCTTGCTATAGTGGTATCAAGTTTTTCAACCTCCGCCCTGGCAGTATCAAAAGTCTTCTGTTCCTCCTCGGTAAACGCTCTTTCCTCCTTCTCAACAAGAGCAAAGAGGTCTTCAAGCTGCTTTATAAGAGCAGCTCTTTTTTCAAGTAATTTTTTAAGGTTCATATCCGTACTCCTTTCCTTTGAGCTTTAAAAGCTCTAATCTCATTTTTATAAGGCTTCTTTGTGCCTGTTGTGCATTATTATCGCGGGTATCACACTTTGATACGATTTCCGCGGTGTCCTCAAAGCACCTGTTCTCGGTAAATAAGCTTTTTTCACCGCGGGCTTCCACAACTGACGTCCCGATATATGCAGGTGTAACCGTAAGTATTGACACCTCGTCAAGGTCAAAGTCCATAAGTTCACGGCGGCTAAGCTTGTCGTTTACGGGTTCTATACTGTCAACAGGGTTGCGAAACGCAAAGCTCCAGCCTGTAAGCTTTCTTTCGGCTGCTGCCCTTGCAAGCTCCTTGTCGGTTATTATTGCCTTAGCGAACAGCCCGACATTATCTTCATACAGCGTCAGGTTCTTTTCCTTTCGCGAGCCGAGATGTCTTGTGTGATTAAGTTTGAGCTCGGTATCTTCGCTTTTGTTGATAGCGCGGGCAAATGCTCCCGCCTTTACCTTTTCAACAAATGGTGTTAGCGTCCTGCCACCCGACATCGAAGCAGGGAGCACCCTGCTGTCACGCTCGACGGCATTCACATAGCCGCTTATCTCCACAGTATCATTAGCTCTTAGTTCGACTTTTATCATTTTCTCACCTCACTTTGCGCCTTGTTTTATATAATAATACCACACCCATTTCGGAATTTTCGGAACGCCTGAAAATTTTTATAAAAAAATAAGCACCCTGCGCTTTGCAAAGTGCTTATGTGTTGTTTTACCCGGGGAGAATCATAGAATTATCCCCTCAATATCGGCTCTTGTGCGTAATACGTTCAGATAATCAACCATTCTATTAACCTGCTGATTATATAACTCACGCGAACAAGTAGGTGTAAAGCTCAGTTCTCCTTTATCCCACTTTTCAAGCATTATGGTTAGTTTATCAAGCCTGATTTCAGACTGATAGTATTCCGCCTTGAAGCGTTCCTTGTAATCTTCCGAGTTCATCATAACTACAGTATCTTTCAGTTCCATTTTTTTCTCCTTTCTTTTTGAAAAACACTTGACATTTCGATTGTTATCGGTTATAATATAGTTGAGGGGTTCCTCTGCTATAACTGGCGGGGGGGCCTCTCTTTTAATTGTACCTTAAAACCTTGCACAATTTGTTTTTGTGAACAATCATTACATCAATTTGAATTTGACTATACCATTTCATTCTCTTGTCAATAACTTTGACCAGATTATCGATTGATATGTTCTTATTTCTATAGTCAAGGATAACGCCTCCGGGATTATCCTTTATCTGTTTTATTCCCTTTCTAACGGCGGAATTTGCTCCCGTCTCGCTTTCAGGCTGTTTTAAATCCCATAGTTTACCCTTCCATTCATAATCAGGAGATTTAACATTGTCTATTTCAGACCTCTTAATCAATCTGATATTACCTCCGAGATTATTGTGCATCCAATCAGCAAACTGGATTTCATTTTTATTAGCTTCAGCATTATAATCATCATCACGAACGATAGTGCCCACCCCAGGTGTGGCACTTTTTTCATATTCGGCGGTAACATCAACATGGGAAGAAAATGTAAACTTCCCGTCCGCCCCGTGATTGTGGTTGTAGCGTTCCTCGCCGAGCTTCACTCCTCCTTCACCGAGCTTTACCGTCTGGTTGGTGTTGGGTGTGTAAACAGTCTTTGTCTTGGGATCGTAAAGTACATCTTCAAGGCCTAAAGTTATAAAATCGAGCCCTAACGGATCGCGGTCTTCAAGGTATCTTACTTCATCAGGCTGTAACCACTTGGAACGCAGCGCTATTTCATACGCCTGGAAGCGCTTTAGCATATCCGCTTTCATCGTTTCCGACAGGTCAAATTCAAAATACATTTCACCGTCTTCGGAGTATTTCTCTGATTCAAGCAGAAGTTCCTTGTTGGCACTTTTTACAAACGCCGTTAGTATAGGCATTATAGCCGTCTTTATCGCAGCTATCCGTTCGTCATCAGATGCCTTAGAGGATATCACTGCGGCATTTAGCCCGAATATTGCACATATGCCCTCGTTTATTTCCTTTCTCTGCTGTGAAAGCTGCTGTTCAACAGCCGTCTGCGATATTTCGTTGAACTTGACACCGTTGTTGAGCACAAGCGCAGTATCACCGTCAGATGTATACATATTCTGCCACGCAAGCTTCAGCTTTTCTATCTCTGCTGCGCCGAGTTTGTTTTCGGACTGTAAAATCCCGCGCCGCTTTCCGCCGTTCTTGCTGTTTTTAAGGCCATATTTCAGCAGATAGTATGCCGAGGACAGCAAAACGTTGTTATCGTCTATGATACTTCTGCCTTTAAGTCCGTCTTTTGTCCTGCGGCAGATCTTTAAAAAGTCGAATGGCTCATAGTTTTTCCCGCTGACCTGTAAAACACCGTCAAGAAAGATAGGATCTGCATTGGTCATGACACCCACATTGTCGGCATTGACATATAAAAGCCTGCTGACATCGCCTTTGTAACGGTCTATGTATATATACCCCGCACCTCTGCGGAAATAGTCTTCCACAAACTGCCGCCTGCTCTGGTAAGGATCAAGCAGGCCGCCGGTATCGTCGTTAAGAAGTCTTACCCGCTTATCGTCCCTTATAAGTTCCGTTTTACCGTCCTTTTCACGGTAAAGTCTTATCGGCAGCATTGCGACGGTATCACATATAAATGCCAGCGATGCGGCAAACTCTGGTATTTCAAGCGCCTGTTCAAAGCCTATCTGCCCGCTGAAAAAGCTGCTTGCGATAAGCGCTTCAAAATCAGTTGAAGGTGTTTCAAGTGAACGTTCCCTGCCGTTCATTCTGTTGTCTATCGTCGTACTGATAAGCTCGATATTTCTTGTTTCCATATATTCTCCTTTCTATGTCTGCACAGCCCAGGATTCACTGAGCAGCTCGTTTACATTGAGCAGGTGAACGGCAATTATAAGCGCAACCACCATATCCACCTTGCCGCTTGATTTTTTCTTGTTCACATATCTGTTAAGGTTAGTATCATACGTGCATCTCGCATTCGAGAAGTTATTCTCAAGCAGAAGATTGTCGCTGTAGGCAAACTCCCGCTTGAGAATGCTTTCATATAAAAGCTTTGTTGCCGGGTGCAGAACACTTGAATGCTGTTTGACTTCCACACAGTCAACAGGCTCGTCAGCAGCTTCGAGCTTCTGTACAGTCGAAAGCGCATTATACCTGTCAAAGCCCAGCTGGTACACCGTGCAGCCGTAGGTCTTTTCGATATCAAGTATATACTGTTCCACCACAGAGTAATCTATTATAAGATCGCCGCAGGCTATACACTCGCCGTTTTTGATAGAACGATTATAGTCAAAGCGTTCCTTATCGGTTTTACGCTCAATGCTTTCTTCGGGGATAAAGCCCATAATCTTGCTGTATATCCTGCCCTTATAAAAGCAGACCATAGCAACAGACGTATTATCATTACTCATCGACAGGTCAAGTCCAAGATAGACTGTCTTACCCCGCCAGAAGCTGTCAGGGATATCTTCCTTGCATTCACGCACCTTTGTTATCTCTACAAAGCCCTCAGTTCCAAGAGACTTATACTTGATATTACAATGCTTGCAGAGAAAGTTTTCACGCTTGTTCTCATAAGCTATTGCCCTGCTGCGTTTCTTGATAAGGTCCTCAAATATCTCCTCATTGGTGACAGATACTGGGTTAGATTGGTAGATAACATTATCGTCTGTTTCCCAATTGTTCACTATCTCATCATTCGGCTCATAAAGCAGTGCGAAATAGCCCTTTTCATCATTCAGCCCGTCAAGCATTTTCTTGGCAATGTCTATTTCATCTATCATTACATTATCGTCATTCGGGTACTGAGTAGATATGATAATGCCCAGCTTATTTCGGATAGTTATCTGTGAAGAACGCATAGCTTCAACAGGGTAGTTATCAAGCGCCCCTGCTTCATCGGCAAGGAAGGCGTTTGCAAGCTTGCCGTCCATTCTGTCTGTAGAATACGCCAAGGGAGTATATTCCGTCTGCGTATCAAGCATTGTTATCATATCTCTTGTGATCTTAAAATGCTTGGTAAGCGCAGGCGAGCATTTGAGTATCTTCCTTACAGCAAGCCGCAGTTCGCTTGAAAGCTTATAATCGGGCGCTACGGAAAAGAGCCTTGAAAAGGGCGGCTCTAAGCACATAAGGATTATAAAAACGACTGCTGCATTAAAGGTCTTGAAATTCTTTCTGCATATTTCAAGCAGCGCAGTTTCGTAGTAACGCACATTTTTCCTGTCACGACGCATTGTGCACAGCACGGCATAGACAAAAAAGTGCGCATAGCGCTCTAATCCGTCGTACATTGATACGTGCAGATCAGGGTGCATTATTATCCTGAGCAGTGCCGTTATGCGCTTTGCCCGCTTTTTTGAAAAATACGCATACTTATCATGCCCGCTGTATATATCGAGCCAGACCAGCGCCTGCTTTTTTACATATCTGCCGACTTTGCCCTCGGTATCGTTTATACAGAATTTGCAATACTCTACTGCCTTTAGTTCCTTTGCCATAGCACCCGCTTCCCTTAGCTTTTTATATAAGCATAGCACATTATTTTCGGAATTTTCGGAAAAGGGGCAAAAAAATAAAAGCGCCCTGCATTTGCAAGACGCTTGATATGTGTTTTACCCGGGGAGAAAAAGTTTCCCAAAGACAGCTATCTATTCATCTTCATCAAGTTCATCATCATCAACTATCTCGGGTTCAGGAAAAAAGCCTTCCTCAGTAAGTATATCCATTACTTCATCCAAGGATTTATCTTTATTGCTCTCTACTATTGACAGCATATCCTCGACACAATCATAATTATGTGCAGTCAAGCAGGCAATTATAATGGCATTTTCCCTATCATTATGAACGGTATCATTTTCATCAATATCATATTTTAATGACCAGAGACTATCTCGAAGTAAGATTTCCTGTTTAGTTAATGCAGCCATTATAATCCCTTCTTTCTTATTTGTTTAATAAAATCTTCGTTTCCGACTATTTTTATTTTGTAGTGGAAATTGTATGATCCAAAGTCATTAACGGAAAACCTGTAAAAATGATTACGATTAGAATAGTTATGAACCTTTCCGTCAGCTTTTAGATTCGGAAACTCTGTCGCAATCTGATGGGAAAGTCTTGTCTTCTCTCTTTTACCTATCTTTAGCGATTTAGGCCTTTTATTTATTATAGCATTTACCGACGATTTGTCAACCCCCGATGCCGCGCCGCTGCCCGAGGTAAACTTCCCGTCAGGCCCGTGGTTGTGGTTAAAACGTTTGTCAGCTTCCATAAGCGCTTTTACAACAAATATTCTTGTGATTTCATTCATCTTCGGCCTGCTCCTCCTCGTCATCGTCAATTGCCGCCGAAAGGATCTTCATAAGCGGATCGTCCTCCTTCTTGGCTGCCTTGATGTTTGCAAACTTGGCTCTCGACTGCGGCGAAAGCCCGAGCTCGTTACAGCCTCGGAAGAAATCTTTCGTGTACCTGTCTTTGGTGCCCATTAAGGCAGTATTAAGCAGCAGCTCAGGTTTTTCGTTCACCATCTGCTCTATCCCGCTGATGCGGTCAATGGCAATGGCTGTGACAGAAATGATGTTGACATCGGCAGAACCGAGAATGTCCGAGTCTTTGAGCCAGCTGACGATCCTGCGGAAGACCTTCTTCTGATCTGATGAAAGATACTTCGGCGGTGTGAGTTTTACCTTTTCGCCCCGAAGCTTCTGCTCAATGGCGTCACGCTCGGCTATCTCGGCCTTGGTCTGTGATTTATCCGTCAGCACTCTTGCAGGCTTGCATGGTCTTGCCATTTTAACGCTCCTTCCAAAAAGCGCCCTTACCGCAGCTATGCTCAAGGCAGCTGCATCAGGGCGCAGGTCAAATTTTTCATTTTACAACTTTTGTGTGTTCGTGGGTGGGCAGTCGGTGGAGAAGCGGGCCTCAAAATTCAAGGGCACCCCCGGGGGGGATATTTATGAACATTATATTAACAAATCTTGAAGATTAACAGGCGAAATCGCAAGGCCGTGAAGATACCCGGCAGAAACCTTTCCTGCCTCGGCAAGCTCGTGACAGCCCGGACACAATGTGATAAGCCAGTCGTTGTCAAGCCTGTAATCATAGTCGTTTTCAAGCGGTACAATATGATGCACGCTGAGTCCTTCCGTCACTATTCTCGGTCTGTGATCGGGCGTGAATTGTCCGTCAAGGCATAGCCTGCAAACGTTCATGTCACGCTGCTTGATTTCTTCACGCTTTTTCTTCCATACCTGCCTGCCCCTGAACTTTTCCTTTGAATTTACAGGCTTTTTATATTTTGCTGTATTCATGGGCTTTTTGGGGCAAATATAGCCGATTTTATGTATTTTGCCGCAGTATTGACACGCTTTTTTCATATTGCCTCCGCCTTCCCCGACAAGCCTTCAGAAATGGGTTTATCCCCGAAAGAGGTGAATACAAAGGCTCGTCGGGCTTTTGGAGGTCTAAAATAACAGAAAAAGAAAACACATATGGTTTCCGATTTATATTATAACATATCTGAATTCGGAAAATTCGGAATTTTAAAAAATTTTTTCTTTGCTGTTGAATTCTTTTATAAGCTTGTGGATCCTCTTGCGTATTGTGCCTTCGTCACAGCGGCCAAGCTGCATAGCAATACACTGGTGAGAATACTTCTGCACAAAGCGAAGCTTACATATCTGCCTGTCGCGTGAGCTTTCCAAAGAGTTTAAAAAGCGCTCGCTTTCTTCAACTACAGCCTTGTCGTATTCATCATATCTGCCCGCTTCTACCGCCTTCTTGCAGTAGTAATAATCTTCAAGAATGTCCTTGCTTATCATACGCGCTTTCCTTTCCTATGCTTTTTTACTTTTATAAGTATCAGTCTCAGATAATAACAGCCGTCGATCTCGTTGAAGAAACTGCCTTTTTCATAAACGTTGTATCCTTTCAGGCTTGGGATATACTCACACACCTGATCGCCCGCTTCTATCTCGTTTGCTATTCTTCCTGCCTTTCGGCGACTTATTTCAAAATCATTTTCGGCGGGCTCAACAGGCCTGATATTTCTCGATCTGTGGATCCGTCCGCCCGTCATTATATCGGCAGCGCCCCGCTGCTTGTTATCTTCGTCACTTCCGTATTTGCACATATAGTTCGCAAGCCCGGAGAAGCTTCCTCTGTCATCAGCTTCCAGTGATCTTATGTCAACATAGCCAAGTCCCCACAGCTTCTGGATCTCCGAGGTCTTCAGTTCCCCTGAAAGAATGATATGGTGGTGCCACCGCCCCGAGTTCCTGCCCTGCTCGGAAACATATATGTACTTCACTTCTCCCGTGAAGCCTGCCCTCTTTAACGCCCGCTTGTATCTGCTGATGAAATTTACTATGTCCTTATGTGCTCTTTCGTAGCTCTGTACTGCGTTTTTGTATGTAAGCGTGAGAAAGCAGTCCCCCGCACCAAAGTTGAAAGCTATTTCCCTGCCAAGCCTTCCTGCTCTGTGCCTGTTGTTGAGAGCCCTCTGACAATTCCTCGAAGGCTTTCTTCTTTTGCCCCTGCTGCCTTTTCCTTTTCTGCCGTTATCGCTCACAGGAAATATATATACCTCAGCGGCATCACCATACCTGTAAAGTCTTCTTCTGTATTTCATGTTTCTTCTCCTGTGTTTAGAATTAATACCTATAACAAGACATTTTAAAGAGGGTAGGACCGCCCTCTTTAAAATATACTATTATGATGTAAAGATACCGTCATGTAGGTTCACAGCTGCCTTTTTTGTTTTCACCCGCTGATATTTTACTTATCTGCGCCCTTATATAACTGCCTTTAACATTCTTGTCCTGAAGCACCGCATAAGGCCGCCCTGTCTGCTCGTCGCGCATTAATGCGCGCAGAATAAAAACGCCGGTGATGTAATGGCTGATCCTGTAAACAACCTCTTTATCCATATACCGCCTGAGTTCCTGAAATGTCACCGGGCGACACCTCCTCAAATTCTTGCAACCGGCAGCCGGCAACAATCGGTGTCCACGTGCGAGCTCTTCCTTAAACACCGCCTTGATTTCCTCAATATCAGTCAATGCCCTGCCGTCTTCTGTTTGTAAGCAGCCTATAAAATCCTCTGCACGTTTAAGACAGCCAGCAATATCATATGACACGTGCAATATTTTTCTCATCTACCTCGCCTCCTCGTTCAGCCAGCTCTGTATACACTTATCACATTTATCATCACAAATATCCGGCTTATTTTCATCACCAAGTGCCTGTATAATGCAAAAGCAAGGCGTTTGACTATTTATCCTGCACAGCAGGTCGTACACATTCGTCTTGATGAGTTTTTCACGGTTAGTCATCAGCATCACCTTTCGCTTTTACTACACCGCATACCTCGAAATGTTCCGTCCTCTCAACAATGAAGTACGGCCTGTGAGCTGGCTGGTCATTTTCCGCCCAATTAACAGCTTCACTGAAGGTCTTAAAAAACACACTTGGCTCAGGCTGTTGTTCGCATATTGCGCCATATGTAATTTTTTCTTTCGGTACTTCACAAAGCTTCTTATCGTCTGATCCTGTAGGAAGCCATTTCCCTTGTTTTATAGGCTCAGCTTCTACCGATGTCATATCTCTCACTTGTTCTTCCATTTTCTGCGTTTTCTCTATAGGCATTATCTTTTCCTCCTTCTTTTTCTGAAATACCTGCGCTGTAAGTAGATCACATATTCCCGATAATCGCTCTGCTCACGGAAGTCGGCGGTGCCATAGGATAATCGCTCTGCTCACGGAAGTCGGCGGTGCCATAGAAATAATAGCTCATTTTTCCGCCTCCCAATCCAACGCCTGCCCACACTCGTCACAGAACGGGTGACCGTCCTCGTATCCGACCTCATACGAGCGTCTGCACCTCGGGCAATATGCTATATCATAGTATAGTTCACCCTTGTCATCATAGCCGTCTCCCTCATATTCGGGTTTCATCGGCACTTGTTTGCCGATTGCTTCAATAGCTATCGGCAGTATAAGTCTATTATCAACTACATCTATCAACCCTTCGACCTC
>CACZFN010000034.1 GCA_902780505.1 uncultured Ruminococcus sp.
TATCCGACACTTCTGCTGTATCACGGCAGAAGTGTCTTTGCGTTACTTAGGTTTCGCGCCTGCTAAAAGAAAAAAGAAGAAAGAATAAATAAGAAATAAAAACGACGGTATCGCCTTCGGCGATAAATTATTAAAATCCGTCCGCAAGGCGGACACCTTGTTTATTCTTTATTCTTTCTTCTTTATTATTTATTCTTTTAGCAGAAGCGAACACAAAGCGTGAATCTAAAAAACTTCTATATCGCTGCTGCGCTTATCGGGGGCTTTTTTATCAGCGGATGTTTTTTATATACAAGTAAATTGGCAATAATCGGCAAGACACGTCAAGTCTTGCCGGAAAAACGGCATTTCTCACTTTGTGTCGTGTACTTTTGAAGGCTTTTTTGGTATGATTTTGATGAAGGGAGGCAGCAAAATGGATCAGATAAAGATCGGGAGATTTATGAGAGAGCTCAGAAAAGAAAAGGCTCTGACACAGGAGCAGCTCGCAGAGAAGTTCGGTGTATCGAACAGGACTGTGAGCCGCTGGGAGAACGGAAACAATATGCCCGACATAAGCGTACTGATAGAGCTTGCGGATTTTTATGGTGTTGATATGCGTGAGCTTCTGAGCGGAGAAAGGAAAAGTGAGAAGATGGACAAGGACGTAAAAGAAACACTTGAAATGGTGGCAGAATATACAGACGCCGAAAAAGAGAAAATGCTGAGATCAATTGTTGTAAGCATCATTTTTGGGGCGGCGGCATTTCTGTTTTTGTTTGTTATGCTTTTGTTCAGCTCGACTGTTGGCTTTAAGGACAAGGCTGACAGCGGAACATCTGCGTTTATTGCATGGTTTGGTTTTACAGAAATGGCAATATGCTTTATCACTGTAATGCAGATAAAAGGAAGTATGACAAAGAACCGTATGAAGAAGATACGGAAGATCGGTATCCCCATATGTGCTGGCCTGATACTGGTCTGTGCAGTGATAATACTGGTTCTGACTACGAATATGTTCAGGTCGGAGAAGCTTGACAGAGATACCTCTGATATCTCGGATTACGGTGAATGGTACGGATTGCTGTCACGCAGCAATCTTGAGGTCTTTCCCGAAAGCATACCCAAGAGTGCCGAAAATGTGGAATACAGGTTTTATAATGACGATTCGGTTGATCCTTCAAGTCTGGTATTTCTGAAATGCACTTACGACAGCAGCGACTACACCTCCGAAATAGCAAGGCTTGAAAGCATTGAAGGGGCACGCAGGGACGATGAAAACTACAGCGGCACTGCTTATGTAACACTGCTTCACAAGTTTGAATCCGAGTACGCCCTTGCAGTCGATGACAACACTATTGTATATGTCTGCTTTGCGGAGGGCGTAGATCCGGAGCTGCCAAAGTCGGAGTATCTTAGGAGCACTACCGCATCGGATCCGGAATGGTTTTCAATATACGATTTCAGCGACTATGATGATTATAAATACTGGCCGGAAACGTGGAAGCAGAAAAGATAATAAAGCCCCGTCCTTACGCTGTGACTCAGCATAAGGACGGGGCTTTATCGGTTCATCAGCTCTGTGCTGTGTAAAGTTCGTAATATGCGCCTTTTTTTGCCATGAGTTCGTCGTGTGTGCCGCTTTCGGCGATCCCGTGGTCATTTATGAACATTATCACATCACAGTTTCGTATTGTAGAAAGCCTGTGTGCTATTATAAAAGATGTTCTGCCCTTTAACAGTTCTGCAAGACCGCGCTGCACAAGTGCTTCTGTTCTGGCATCTATCGAAGATGTCGCTTCGTCAAGTACAAGTATCTTCGGATCTGAAAGCAGAGTTCTTGCAAAGCTTATAAGCTGCTTTTCACCGCCCGAAAGCCCGCCGCCGCGTTCGTTTACCTGCGTTTCGTAGCCGTCCTCCATAAGTGAGATAAATCCGTCAGCGCAGACAGTCTTTGCAGCGCTTACTATCTCCTCGTCAGTGGCATCAAGCCGTCCGTAGCGTATGTTTTCCATTACTGTGTCGGAAAAGATAAAGCTGTCCTGAAGCATTATCCCCATCTGTGAGCGCAGACTTTTGAGCGTTACATCAGATATGTTCACCCCGTCTATAGTTATCCTGCCTTTTGATATGTCATAAAAGCGTGATATGAGCGATACTATAGTCGATTTACCTGCGCCTGTGGGACCTACAAGGGCAACGCTCTGGCCTGCCTTGATATCAAAGCTCAGGTCCTTGAGCACATCAATACCTTCCTCATAGCCGAAGGTCACGTTTTCAAAGCTGACATTGCCCTTTATCCTCGGCATTTCAACTGCACCCTCTTTGTCTGTGATAGTAACAGGGGTGTCAAGTGTTTCAAAAATACGTTCAAGGTAGGCTATGTTGTTTATAAAGTTGTTAATGATGTTTGATATGTTCATTATAGGCTGCCAGAAGCGTGAAGCATACCCTGTCATAGCAGAAAGTGTCCCGAGTGAAACTGTTGCAGGGTTTAGCACAAGCAGCCCGACTATAAATAATGCCGCCCTTACTATAGTTGAGATATTATCGGTGGCTGGCCATACAAGGTTTGAAAACTTGACTGCCCGCATCCAGCTCTTGCGGTATTTGCGGTTGAGTTCATCATATATTTCAGCGTTTTCTTCTTCACGGGTGAATACCTGCGTTATCCTTGCACCTACTATGTTTTCCTGCAAGTATGCATTCATGTTTGAACTCTTGTTTGAAACGTCCTGCCATGCGCGGCGCTGGTTTTTCTTTATCGCAAACATGACAAGCATAAACAAAGGCAGCCCCGAAAGCGCAACAAGCGTCAGCCTTACATCAACTATCAGCATGAAGATAAGAATAAATATCATATTAAGTATCTCCATGATGAAATTGATAATACCGTTTGAAAGCATATCCGATACTGAGTTTACATAGTTTATAACACGGATAAGTATCTTTCCATGCGGCCTGTCATCATAGTAGGTAAAGGGGAGCTCCTGCAAATGTGCAAAAAGATCTTCCCTTATATCAAAAATAATATTCTGCCCTACTACAGTCATTATTCGTGAGCGTATATTGCCAAGCGCTACGCTTATGATGTTAAAGCCCATAAGCGCACAGGCAAGTATAATAAGCTCTTTGTAGTCCTTATCCGGAATCGTGACATCGAGCGCACGCTTTGTTAAAAGCGGTGCTAAAAGCCCTGTTATCGCAGAAAGTATGCTTATAACAAGCGAAAGTACCATTTTGCCCCTGTATTTTTTTATGTATACAAAAGAGCGCTTTAAGTGAGTGAAGTCAAAAGGGGTTTCAAGCTGCTCGTCAACGTCGTATCTGTTACGTGCCAACTGCGCTCACCTGCCTTTCGCTTTCCTCGCCGCTTTGCAGAGTGTATATCTCCCTGTAATAGCCGTCGCGTTTGATAAGTTCATCATGTGTGCCGATATCAGCTATCCTGCCGTTTTCAAGTATGATTATCTTATCTGCTTTTCTGGTTGATGATATTCTCTGTGCTATGATTATCTTTGTGCAGTCAAAATCAAGTCCTTCTGCAAGGCTTTTCTGAATAACAGCTTCAGTTTCCATGTCTACTGCCGAAGTGGTGTCGTCAAGAATAAGCACCGAAGGCCTTACTGCAAGCGCCCTTGCAAGGGATATCCTCTGCTTCTGCCCGCCCGAAAGTCCTACACCGCGTTCGCCGACTATTGTGTCGTATCTGTCGGGCAGTTCTTCAATGAACTCACTTGCACAGGAAAGCTCGGCGCATTTTCTTACATATTCCTCGTCAAGTGAGGTGTCGCCAAAGGCAATGTTTGAATCTATCGTGTCCGAATACAGCAAAACGTCCTGAGTTGCAATGCTGATGTTCTTTCTCAGCGCGTGCAGGCGGTGAAGCCTTACATTCTTGCCGTCAACGAGCACCTCGCCCTCGTCAGTGTCGTAAAACCTGGGGATAAGATTTATCAGCGAAGTCTTTCCGCTTCCCGTTGCACCCATAATGGCGACAGTCTGCCCAGCCTTGATATCAAAGCTTATGTTGTCAAGTATTTTTTTGCCCTCGATGGAAAAGCTCACGTTTTTGAATTCAATATCGCCCCTCAGCCTTTCAGCAGGCTCGGAAGCGTCTTCACGGTCAACTATCATTGGTGCAAAATAGTATACTTCTATTATCTTGCCCGCAGACGCCACAAATCTGTGAAAGTCATTTACATAGTTGCCGATACTGCGCATAGGGTTGCTTACCGCCCATAGAAGCCCTGATATCGCAACATACTGCCCCATTGTCAGGTGGCGCTTTATCATAAAAATACCGCCAACAAGCAGCAGCACAACGCTTAATGAACCCGCTATAACATCAATAAACGGCTGATACTTCAGCCAAACATACGCTGCTTTGATGTTTGCGCTGCGGTACTGTTCATCACGCTTTCTGAATTTTTCCTTTTCAAATTCTTCCCTTGCAAACGCCTTTACAACACGGTTGCCCGAGATGTTTTCCTGTGCTGCGGTGTTGAGTGCTGACGAACATTCCCTTACCTGCCTGTAAGCAGGCCCTGCATAGCGTGAAAGCTTGCGTCTTATAATAAATATAAAAGGTGTCAGCGCTAAAATGCAAAGCGCAGTAGGAACATCAAGTATGAAGAAGTATACCATAGATGCCGTGAACAGTGCAATACTTTCCACAGCCCCCTTTATTACCCATGATACCATATGCCGCACCATGTCAAGATCACCCGTCAGCCTTGTCATAAGGTCACCTGTCCGGAAGCGGTCATAAAACGCGATATCCTGGTTTTCCACCTTGCGGAAAAGATGCGTGCGTATTTTGTATATCATGCCCTGTGAAGCTGTTTCGTAGTACATATTGCAGGTGTACTGGAATACCGTTCTTATAAATGTGAAACCTATCATTCCCGCAATAAGCCATAAAAGCCCCGAACGGTCATTCTTCAGGTTTTCAATGGCATTTTCGCCTGAAATATAATTGTCTATAATTTTGGACTGAAAGTATGGCGCTGTGATATAAAGCCCATTGCAGAGCACAGACAGGCACAATGCGATTATGTAATTTCGCCTGCTGCCCTTCATATTTTCCCACAGCCAGCGGAACTCAAACAATAATACTCACCCCTTAACAAATAATCTATAAAAAGATTAACATTAAAAGCTTACGATTATGTATTATACCATTCCTTTTTAAATAAATAAATAGGGAATACTATTTATTTCTTAACATATCCGATATTTATAAGTGCGGGTGCTGCTTTGGTGAAAATGATACCCGCAAGTTGTTAAAAAGTCTTGCAATATGTAAAAAAATATGTTATTATAATATAGGAAATGATAAACAGGGGTGAATAATATGTTCTATATTCGCAGAATGGGCTGCGGCTGCAGGCATGACGGTGATTTTGTACTTGATAACGCAAACGGCTTTGACGATTATCTGTGCCTGTTTGTTAAAACGCCTGCAATGTTTGTGATAGACGGCAGGGAGATCTATACCGAGCCTGATACATTTATTATATATGATAAGAATTCTCCTCAGTATTATAAGGCAGTAAGGAATGAATACATAAACGACTGGATAGAGTTTGAATGCACTGATAACCTGTCTGCTGATACAGGGCTTATCTTCAATGTTCCGCAGCTCGTGGGGGAGAGGGTTGATGTATCGCAGTATTATAAGCTTATAGCAGACTGTTACTATAAAGCCGCTAATCACCATGCGGCGGGTTATCTGATAAAGGCGATGCTTTCAGATGTATTTTCAAATATATCGGGTGATAATGCGGCACTTCCGCATTACAGGGAGCTTCTTGATCTGAGGCGCCGTATATATGCCGAACCCGCAGGAGAGTGGTCTATAAGTGCCATGTCTTCACTTATAAATATCTCTGAACCTTATCTGCACCTCATATATAAAAAAGCATTCGGCGTTACCTGTAATGCAGATGTTATCAACAGCCGAATAGAAGCCGCAAGACATTACCTTGAATGTTCACAGATGACGATTGAGGAGATCGCGTTTGAATGCGGGTATAAAAATCCTGTGCATTTTTCAAGACAGTTTAAACAGATGTGCAGTATATCCCCGCTTGAATACCGCAAGAGCATAAGCTATAAAAACGAAAGGAAACAATTATGAAGACTACATATCTTATAGACCTTGAAAACGTCAACAGCTCAGGCTTTGAGGGCGCATCAAACCTTGAGGACGGTGATGAACTGATAGTTTTCTACAGCGATAAGGCTGACACATTAAAGGTACAAATAATTACACAGCTGCTCAAAACCAGTGCCGAGATAAAGTTTTATAAATGCAGAAACGGCATAATGAATGCAATGGATTTTGATATCGTATCTGTACTCGGAATAGTTTACAGGGAAGACAGGGACTTTGTTATTGTCAGCAAGGACAAGGGTTTTGACGTCGTTGTGGAAAGGTACACATCCTTCGGTAAGAAAAATGTCCGTAAGCAGAGCAATATAGGCAAAAAGAAAGGCACTGTACAGCCCGTGCCGGCAAAAACGGAGGTGACTGAGGTCCTGCCCGAAGTAAATGCTGACAGTGAAAAGACAAGTGCTGATGATATCCCCGCTTCTGAGGAGCAGGAGGATGCATTTGACGAGCTTATCGAAACGCTGTCGCTGTTTTCGGAGAGCAGTGATGATTCAGATGCATCAGCTGTTCCCGAAGATCTTCCCGAACAGTCTGTTTCGGTCGAACCCGAGCCCGAACCTGAAGAACAGCCGACAAAGGCTACAGTCAAGAAAAAGGAGAAAAAAACTTCCCCTGCAAACAATGAAATGTCAAGGGTGCAGAAGGGCAAGGTCAATAAGTTCCTCAATAACCTTATGGGCGCAAAGCACGAACAGCCTATGACTAAGGACGAGCTAAAGCTTATCCGTGAAACCGCAGAAAGCACGCGAACCAAGAACGGCTTTTATAATGCACTTCGCAAAAAACTCGGCAATGAAAAAGGGATCGCCCTTTACAACCGCGTAAAGGACGAGTATGATGATATTGCAAAGTTTATTAAGAATATAAAAAAGTAAGCAAATAAAAAATCCCGTCCTTATGGACGGGATATTTTTGCTTTATCAGCCCTCCTGAGGAGCACCAACGGGGCAGACACCTGCGCAAGCACCGCAGTCGATACAAGCATCAGCGTCTATAACATACTTGCCGTCGCCCTCGGAAATAGCACCAACGGGACAACCCTCAGCGCAAGCGCCGCAAGCGATACATTCATCAGAAATCTTATAAGCCATAGTTTTATCCTCCTGAATTACTCCAAAATAGTTTGCGTAAGCCTTCCTTACGTCTATATTAATGATATCACAATCACAAAATTTTGCAAGGCTTTTACGCAAAGTTTAACGAAAAATTAATAATTGGTTAGTTTATGATAACCAATTCAAAAAGTTAGCATATGCTAATCGCTTTACTGCTTTCCCTCAAAGTAGATGCTTGTATCATCAAAATCGGGTGCGAAAAACTCAAGCCCCTGCAAAAATGCCTTTCTGTCAAGAATATGCTCACTACTGGTGTCGAGAGTGAACTCTATTCGCCGCAGCTGCTTCATACCGTCACTGTATAGCCAGTAGACCTCCCTTTCAAGCTTTGTGCCTTTGCGTGTGATATCATAATTCATGCATAGCCCGAACATTCCGTTGTCAAGCTCTATTGCTTCGCATTTGACTTCACATATACTGCTGTCCTTGCTCTGAGCCCTTGTAAGCGCTCTGCTGTTACAGGCAAAGTAAATAATACCATGCCACCCCCGTGAACCCATTTTCTCAAAGTCAAAGCTTGGCATATCGGAACCACCTTCAGCGGTGATGTCTATATAATCAAAGGTATCGGCATTTTCAAATGCTGCAAAGTATTCGCCCGTGACTTCAAAGTCCTGCTTAAAGTATTTCAGATAATCGTCCTTTGTTTTTATATCCTCACCTAAATTGCCGCCTTCATACTCCTCAAATGGCGTGATATATGGCAAAAGAATCCCCTCGCAGCTTATCCTTATGTAATCCTTACAGCTTGGGAAAAATGGTGTTATAAGGAATACCGAGCCGTCGCAAGTCGGGTTTACACTGTTGTCATCTTTGTTACCGTTATATTCAAAGGCGGTGTACCCCTGCGGCATGGTAAACCTTACCCCCTGCGCAGAGCAGTCAAGTATACCCTCGCTGTCCTCCTGCAAATAGGATATGTCCGCTTTGTCTGCAAGTGATACCCCGTCGGGAAAACAATCAAAGTCCTCGGGCTTGTATTTATTCATTTCATCAGCTTCGTTCATTATTTCCTCTATCTTGTCTTGTCCTGAGGACTGCACGTTTTCGCCCCCGCACCCGCAAAGAAGCGCAAGAGCAATCGCCGTCAAAAAAGCTGTAGATCTTTTCAATCTGCTATTCTCCTTACTATGTTTTATCTGAGTTTTCGGGCGTATAAACATTGATATAGGTGTTTTCAAGAAATTTCTTTGCATCTATGATCCGCTTTTTGTCAGGCTCGTAATTGAATTCCACACGTATCAGATGGTCTGTGTCGGGCTCGAAAAGCCAGTAAGCTTCACGGTTGACAGTTACACCATACCTTGTCAGGGTATAAGATGTTTTAAGCCCGAAATTGCCGTTATCAAGTTCAAACATCTCGCTCTCTATACCGCTTATACTGCTGTCGGGCGCTTTAACTGCATAAATACTGTTATAGTATGATACAGATACTATACCCAGTATATCTGTATTCATACTTATGCTGTTTAGCGACGGGTTGAAGCAATAGTCGCTTGATGAAGCTTTTACATCACGGAAATTGTAAATATCAACAGTTTCATAGTGCTCAAAAGTCAGCTTGTTTGCTTCGATATCTGCCTTTGCAAATGCAAGGTAGTCTTCATAAGTAGTCCTTGCTGAAAGCTTTTTGTTGACAAAGCTTCCGATATGATCCTTGAACCCTTCATAGTCAAGGCTGTTCCCGGTAAGAAGCGTTTCTGCGCTAACCCGTACATATTCCTTTGTCTGCGGGAAAAACGGGCTTAATACATATACCGAGCACTCAGCACAAGGGTTTACCTTTTTATTATCTTTTTCCTCTTTGAAAGAGAATTTATATGCCTTTTCCACTCCGTCGGGCAGTGTGAAACCAAACCCGCCTGCAATGTCGTTGTAATCTATAATGCTGTCGTCGTCAGTGGTGTCGTTTTCAAGGTCAGGTGTCAGTATTTCAGTATATGTGCTGTCAGTCAGGTCAACGCCGTCGGGAAATACCTTGAAATCTTCTGATTTAATGCTTTCATCTCGTGCATTCTCTGTCAGTTCTGAAAGTGCATTGTCGGCGTTGTCGCCCTGCTTGCAGGCGGCCAGACATATTATGCAAAGTGATAATATCACAGCCGTTATCTTTTTTATCATTGTACTTACCTCCCGGCAATTCCTGTCAGTACATTATTACCTTTTATAATAAAGACAAATAAAAGCATAGAAATGTTTCACGTTAATAAATATTTTACATTTATAGTAATTTCAGCGTGTCTGACGGGTTATCAGCAGCTTTGACCTTTTCTTTCGCTTTGATTATTCTGCCCTCGGGATCAATAAGGAACGTTGTGCGTACAACGCCCATTGTTTCTTTGCCGTAATTCTTTTTAAGCTGCCATACACCGTAGGCTTCGTGAACGATCCTGTCCGGATCTGAAAGCAGTATAAACGGCAGAGAGTATTTTTCCTCAAACTTCTTGTGTGATGCCACACTGTCACGGCTTATACCTATCACTACAGCACCCTTTTCACGAAACGACGGAAAAAGCTCTGCAAACCCGCACGCCTGTTTTGTGCAGCCAGAGGTATTGTCCTTCGGGTAAAAATACAGCACAACTGTCTGTCCGCGAAATTCGCTTAAACTTCTGTCATTGCCGTTCTGGTCTTTAAGTGTAAAGTCCGGTGCGGTCATGCCTGTTTCTAACATAAATATCACTCCTTGAATCGTATTTGTTTACATCGGCACGTATCTGCATTCATTATAGCATATTCCCGATGAATAATCAAGTTCTGCCTTCACAGCCCCACTTGCTTAGCGTGCTGTTGCCTTAAACATTTTACAGCTTTACCTGAATGCCTGCCAAATTGTTTTGACAGTAAGATGTAAACTTTAAAAAAGCATTTTCTGAACCTTAACAAGTGTTTTTTCCCATATCTGCATATAATAACACTGGAGGTGATATAATGATAGGCTTTATTGCAGGCGTACTTGTCGGATTGGGAACAGGTATAGTGACTATGTGTCTTTGTATCGCATCAGGCAAAGCGGAAGAATCGGCAGGATTAAAGTAAACTATATTATAATCCCGTTAATGCCAAAACACTCCCCGAAGCTTAGCTTCGGGAAGTGTTTTGTTATATATGTATTTTTTTGATTTTAGTATATGTTTACCGCTTATGTAATTATTATTTTGCAACACACCAGGATAAGACAGCCGCAGATCAGTGTTCTTTGCATGGGCCTAAATTTATTCAGTTATTAAAACTTCGGAAGTTCATCAAGTGTTATAGCCTTGTCACTGTTGTATACGTTTTTCAGATTGTCTGCATTATTTTTCATGATATAATCGGTGTGCCATATCATAAACCATGACCACATTGCCCCGTCAGCTTCAAATTTTTCTATTGATGGCACATTGCCGCATTCGTGGAATGCCATGGGCTTGTCGGCTATTTTTTTAAGCTTTTTCCATGCCTTTACATTGGTGGAATTGTCGTAGGTGTCTGAACCGATTATGTCAACATATTCGTCCCCGGGGTACCAGCCGTCCTTTACCTCGCCCGAATAACCGAGTACCCATATAAGATTGTCAAGCCCGTATTCGTTTGTGAATTTGTCATGCATCAGCTGCCATAGCTTTATAAAATTATCCTTGCCGCCCTTGCCCCACCAGAACCACTGTCCGTCAAATTCGTGGAAAGGCCGCCATAAAACAGGTATTCCTGCATCTTTAAGCTCGGTAAGCGCTTTTGCGGCATCATCCCAGCTTTTCATCATGGCTTTGTATTCGTCTGTGCTTTCGTCAAATAACTTTTTGTAATCGGGGTTGTCGTCAAGGCTTTCCTGATAGCCGCTGCCATTTACGCCTGTGTGCCAGCAAATTGAAACTATTCCGCCCTTTGCGTCCCACTCTTTTGAACGTTCCACAACGCCATCGAAGTCGTTGTTCATAAAGTCAAGCCCCCTGATAGCAGGCAGCTTGCCTGTGGTTTCTTCAATATAATCCATCTCGTAATCCGGCGAACCCATCCATGTAGATTCCTGCTGGCAGGTCATTATGTTCTTGCCGAAGTTTTCCTTGATGTAATTATAAATGTTTTCTTTCCTTACTGCCGCTGTGTTCTCCTGCGTTTGTGAAGAATTGTCTGCGGCTATGCTTTCTTCCGATGAAGAAGCACTGCTGTCGCTGTTCCCACAGGCTGTAAGTACACTTAGTGACAAAACCGCTGCTGTCAGGATCACTGTAAGTTTATTGGTTTTCATACGAATCCGCCTTTCAAAATTGTTTTTATTTAAGAATATAATACCATGTGAATGTTCAGATTTCAATAGTAAATATTGAACAGGTAATCGTTTGCATATGTTCATAAAACTAAAGTAGATTCACGAAAATGTTTAAACACGCTTTAATTCAGAATTAGCCTTGTGAATTTTACAAAAAAGATTGACAATCACGGCTTGGTGCTTTATAATAAAACCGAGGTGAAAATAATGAAGATAGAAACAAGTATCTACCCATATAATCCTAAACTTCAACAGCTGCCATTTTTGCTCTGCGGAATTGGCGGCAGTTCTTATCAGGGGCATATCATCAGGGAGGAAGGCTACCGCTGGCACCAGATACTTGCCTGTATTTCGGGCAGGGGAGTGTTAAGGGCTGAAGGTAATGAAACCGAACTACCCGAGGGTACATTTGTGTTTTTGCCAAAGGATAGACCGCATGAATATCTTCCCCTCACAGACAGCTGGGAGGTCGACTGGATAGCATTTGACGGCGACGGCTGTGATAGGGCGCTTTCTGCACTTGATATGACCGATATAATAACAGCCCGCACCAGAGATACCACCAGTATGCGTGAGATATTTGAGAAGATGTTCATATCACAGACAACCGATGTCCTTTACAGCGGCTATAGCTGTTCGGCACTTGTTTATGATTATATCATGGGCTTTCGCCGTCTTTTCAATACTGAAGCCGATATAAGGAAAAGCCGTGATCTTTCCCGCCTTATGCCTGCTCTCAGGTTTATGCACGACAATTACAGTAAGGATATCCCCATGCCCTATCTGGCATCGCTCACAGGCTTTACACATCAGCATTTGTGCAGGGTATTCAAAAGCACTTTCAATATGACACCGAACGACTATCTGACAAACAGGCGCCTTGACGCTGCTGTAAAGCTGTTGACCGAAACAGATTACAGCGTTGCCGAAATAGCGCTAAAATGCGGCTTTAATGATGCGGGATATTTCAGTACAGTATTTCGCAGGCACTATGGCACTTCACCCGCAGCCTACAGAAAGAATAAATAAAAAACAGACCGTTTCAAAAATGCGGTCTGTAACTATTTAAGGCGACACCTTATAACTGCCGGCACATACCTTATTCCTGCTGTGTATCCGGAAACCTTACAAAAGACCTGAATGCGTGTCTGACGAACAATGGGCGTGCGGTGTTACCTTGAGGAAATTGTTTTGTACTATTGATAATCCTACGGGATCTTCTGAGTGTTTTGGGACAATGGCGTGCCTATTGCGGCACTCCCACTAAAACATAAATCAACAGTATGTATGGTCGATATTGCGGTATAAGGAGCGATGCTCTCCAATATTCGGAGGACATCGCTTTTTGTCTGTATTATGCTATTTCAAAAAATTCTCAAAAACCCCTTGACAAACCGTAACGCACCTGCTATAATTGTATACATAGAGGTTATACAATTTAGACTTTTGCGGTAGTTGCAAATGCTGTGAGAGTCTTAACCCCGAAGGAGTGTACACGAATCATGAATATCAACATCAGCAACGCATCCGGCGAACCGATCTATTTGCAGATCGCAAACCAGATCAAAACGTTGATACTGGAGGGAAAGCTGAAAGAGGGCGAAATGCTGCCCTCAATGCGCATTTTGGCGACTGAACTTCGTATCAGCTTTATGACAACGAAGCGTGCCTACGAGGAGCTTGAACGTGACGGCTTTATTGAAAGCTACACGGGCAGGGGCTCTTTTGTCAAGGCACAGAACCTGGAGCTTTATCGTGAGGAACAGATCAAGCGGATCGAATCTTTATTGATAGAAGCAAGTGATACGGCGCAAAAAGCAGGTATCACGATGCAGGAGCTCCACGAGCTTCTTGACCTTGTAAACGGAGGGGATTAACATGACCGCATTTGATAATGCGATTGAGATCAAGGGCGTGACAAAGCGTTACTACGGCTTCACGCTCGACAGCATCAGCTTTGATGTGCCGAAAGGCTGCATCATGGGCTTTATCGGACAGAACGGCGCAGGCAAGACCACAACGATCCGCAGTCTTTTGCATATCACAGACATTGACAGCGGCGAGATACGGCTGCTTGGTCTTGACCACATAAAGGACGAAACTGCGGTCAAAAAGCGTATCGCTGTGGTATTTGACGAGCTGCCGTTCCATGATGTGTTCACCGCAAAGGATATGGCAAGGATATTTGAGGGTATGTATCCCGAATGGGACAATACTGTGTATCAGAAGTATTTAGAGCGTTTTCAGCTTCCTGTCAAAAAGAAGATAGGACAGTTTTCCAAGGGCATGAAGATGAAATTGCAGATTGCCTGTGCGCTTTCTCACAATGCGGAACTGCTCATCATGGACGAAGCCACGACCGGTCTTGATCCCGTTGTGCGTGACGAAATTTTGCACATCTTCATGGAGTATCTGCAAAACGGCGAGCGCTCTATCCTCATGTCCTCGCATATCACCTCCGACCTTGAAAAGATCGCAGATATGGTGACTTTCATTGACAAAGGCAAAATACTTCTCACAGGCTACAAGGACGAGATCATTGAGCAGCACGGTATCCTGAAATGCGACAAGGAGAAGCTTGCAGAGATCGACGCTGAGGATATCGTCAGCATACGCCTGAACAATTTCGGCGCAGAGGTCATGGTGCATGACCGTGAAAATGCGTCCTATAAATACCGTGACTGCGTGATCGATCCTGCAAGCCTTGACGATATTATGCTCTACTATGTTCACCGAGATGTAAAGGAGTGGTCGTGATGAAATTATACAGATCACTAATTTTCCGTGAATTGAAGCTGACACGCAAGCGTTTTCTCCTGATGCTGATACTTTTTATCCTGCTGTCGCTGCTGATGCTGACACCGATAATGCTCGGCGGACTGTCAGGAACTTCGGAAATGAACGAGGATCTGCTGAGCATAGTTATATTTGCTTCCGGTGTTGTCACACTGACAGGCGGCTTTCTGGCAGGCACAAACAACGGCTTGCAGAAAGCAGATATAAATTCCGGCTGGAAACGGTATTCATTTGTTCTGCCAGCCACAGCAAAACAGCAGGCTCTGTCCGATCTGCTGGTAAAGCTTATGCTTATCCTGCTGTTCGGACTGTTATCAGCGGCATTTGCATTGGTATGCATAACCGTATCGGGTATCAACACTGCCGCAGAGGGATTCAACCCTGTCTGCATGATGCTGAATACTTATCTCGGTGCTGTTTGTGCCGTGATGCTGATCGATATCGCTTACAGCTATATCTTAATGTTTGCAAACGATAAAAATCAGCTGAAGATCATAGGCGTAATTGCTTTTGTCGGCGCAGGTGTTGTATTAAGAGTTTTTGACTTGTTTCCCGGGATGAATAATGATGAGAAGTCTGCCAAGGACGGTGCTTTGATCTCGCAAGAAATGGTCAACAAATTTGAAACTGTTTTGTACTCCGAAAAAACATTGCTCTGCATATCAGCTGTTTTTGTAGTTATTTGTATATTATTCTTCCTTGCGATGTGGAGGTCGCACGAAAGGAGAGAGCCGTAATGACGGGACTTGTTTACAAGGAATGGAAGCAGAACCGCTGGTTTATCCTCTCTATGATACTTTGCGGTGCTTTGCCTACGGTATTCTTATTTGAAAAGGATATTATCGGTGACATCAATACTGTCCGCACATTCGGAACGATATGCGCTTTTCTGGTTGCAGGCGGTCTGCAAACCATGGTGCTCAGAGGCGATGACCGAAAGCTGTGGGGGTACTGGATCACTTCAACTTCTGGCGGCTGCAAGGGCTTTCTGCGTGTGAAATATGAAATGGTTTTTTGTATGGTCGTGCTGTTTATGTTCAGCCTGCAAATGTTTGATGGATTACTCTGTGCTGCCACTTTCGATATAGGTACCACAGAGATCAAAGACCTCAGCAATATCAGTGTGCCGCTTATATTCGTACAGCTGCTTCTGCGTGCTATTGATACCCCCTTCACGCTGCGTTACGGCAACAAAAAAGGCAGCCTTATCAAGCTGATATATTCTCTTGTATTTACTATCATCATATCTGTAATGATACTTACTAATTTCTGTAATTTCAGCGTTGCCTTGTTTGAAACAGCCGAAAAGCTGTTCAGCGGTGATAATCTGTCTATGGTATTCGTAGTTTTCAGCGTTTCGGTACTTGTGATATATTATCTTTCATACCGCATTTCTTGCAGGATATACCTGAAGGGGGTGGAGCAGTATGACCACTAAAAAAGAAAACGCCAAGCGGCTCGGAATCTTTCTTTTGACCGTGTTTGCATTCATGCTGATTTTCGTTCTTTGTATAAAGCCTATGAATGCTTCAAATACGGTGTTCTATATCATATACATGATATTTTCATTCTCCCCTGCCATTGCAAGCCTTATTGCAAGAGCTGTCACCAAAGAGGGCTTTCGTGATATGAAGCTGCACCTGAATCTCAGCGGCAATTTCAAATGGTATCTGCTGGCATTCGGGCTTCCGCTGATCTGCTTCTCCGCTAAATTCCTGCTGCCTGTTATCATTAGCGGTCATACTGACTGGCTCAGCGGTTTTACGACGCAGAATATACTCTCAAGTGTATTCATGCTTGCAGCATTAACGGCTGTGCAGTCGATCGGGCTGATCGGTGAAGAACTGGGCTGGCGTGGGTATATGAATCAGAAAATAGAGCCGCTGCTCGGCACAGTCGGAACCTGTATCGTGGGCGGCATCGTGTGGGGACTGTGGCATCTGCCCATGGATATTGCAGGCTGTGAAGGTGCAATGTCCGATGCTTTTGCGATGTGCGGCGGAAGAATGATACAGCTCACGCTTTTCGGCGTGTTCCTGATGTGGCTGACGAAAAAGACAGACAGCGTATTCCCCGCGGTGATCGGGCATTATATGTTCAATGAAAGTCAGGGGGCGCTGGCAAACCTCTTATATCAGGGGAGTATCCCCGAAAATGCTGATCTCGGTGTGATCGCAGATGTATTTGAGTATCTGCCTATGATCGTGGTGGCAGCGGTATTTATGATAATGCTGTTTCATGACAATAGCAGAACTCCAAAAACTGCATAACGGAAATAACGCTCTCGGTGTGTCTGAGAGCGTTATTTCTTTTCAGTGGAGAATATCCCCATAATCATCACGGACGGTGCTGAGGGGCATTTCTGTTTGACAGAGGGCATAGCAAAAGGCTCTGCATTTCAGAGGAGCGCCGATAAAGAAGTATTTAAGATTTGAAGATAAGGTTGCGTAACCTGAGCGGTTACGCAGCCTTTCTCTTTTTGTCGTACTTCATACTGTCAGCGACCGCAGTCGTTACGGCAACGTTGAAACGATAGTGGATCTCGATCTCCTGTGTGCGGTGACCGCTGCTCTTATCGGGAGCATGAACAACGATCTTCTCGATAAGCTCGTGCATGATCTCAGGAGTAAGCTCCGTGATATGCTCATACTTCTGCACCACGCTGATGAATGCGGTCATATCGGCTGACTTCTGCTCTGCCCTATCAATGTAGGCTGTCAGCTCGGCAACAGTTGCTTTGAGTTTCTTCTGTTCGTCTTCATATCCCGCCGACATCATAGAAAAGCGTTCATCAGAAATCTTGCCCGAGACATTATCCTCATATAGCCTTGTGAACAGTCTGTCAAGCTCTGTGATACGCTTCTCAGCCTGTTTAAGGGCTTTTTTTGCTTTTGTAAGCTCCGAGGACTGCTTCTGAACGGAATTGTCCATAGCCGCCTGCACAAACTCGTCCTCATGCTCCTTGACCTTGGAAAGCAGTTTGTTCAGCTCGTTCAATACGATCTCATTCAGTACAACAGTTCTGATGAAGTGTGCGGAACAAGCGTCCTTGTCTGTGGAATATGTGGAACACTTCAAATGTTCCTGATCTTCTGTCAGGCTTGTAGCACGGCACAGATACATCTTCTTTCCGCAATCGGCACAGTAGACCATACCCGAAAATGGATTGACTTCCTCATGTTTGGTGGGACGGCGCTTGTTCTTGCGAAGCTCCTGCACCAAATCAAATTCCTGCTGAGTTACGATAGGCTCATGGGTGTTCTCAAAAATCAGCCAGTCCTCTTTCGGGTTATCCACACGTTTCTTTTTTTGTAGGACTTCACATGAGTACGAAAATTGACCGTGTGTCCGCAGTATTCAGCCTTTTCAAGGATATGGGCAATCATTTTGCTGCCCCAGCGGTGCAGCTTGGCATTCTTGTGACCGTTATCCCTGCCCTGCGACAAAGCATAAGCCGTCGGCGTAGGGATACCTTCTTTCGTCAAGATGCGAGCGATCTGCGCCGGACCGTATCCGTCAATGCAAAGGCGGTAGATCTTACGAACCACCTCGGCAGGCTCATCATCGATCACCCAAAGGTTCTTGTCAGTTTCCGAATGTTTGTAACCATAGATCGGACTGGATAGATGTTTACCCGACTGCCCCTTTGCCTTGAAAACGGCTCTGATCTTCTTACTCGTATCACGGGCGTGCCTATCATTGCCGAAAACCCATTTAAGAACCAATGATTTCACAGCTATCTACGCTGATCTCATAGAGATGTATCATATTCGCCCTTTTAACAGAGTAGCAAATATGAAACTCCAGCGGAATGCCGCTTAGAAAAATATCCATTATGTTGTATTCGGGGAAGATGATCTCTCGCACCATTTCCCGGTAAAGCTCGGTGTTTTCGGTATCATTTTCCGACAGCTTGCGGATTCGCTCAATAGCCTTGTGAACGGTCTCGGCTTGCTTCTTGCGCTTGTCTGCAATGTCCTGAGTGGCAGACATCTTTTCGGTGAGCCTTGCGATCTCGCTGTCATAAAAGTCGGTCTGCTCTTTTAGAGCTTCCTTGCTGATAAGATTTTCAAGCATAAGGTCAACCGCCTTCAAACGCTTCTCCTTCAACTTGTCGATCTCAGCCTTGATAGAGCTTGTGTCTGCGGGTGCGATATTATCGTGCATTGTGCCAATCTCTTTCATCATTTCATTTTCAAGGTCAGCCTTGAACTCATAAACGTACTGCATAAGGTATTTCATGACCGTTGCCAATATGCGCTCGTCCACTGTTCTGTTGTCACAGCCGATAAGTTCACCATTCATTGCGGTTCGCTTTTCCTTTCCATAGAGCTGACGATTTCGGCAGCCGAGTGTTCTGTGCGGATTTTTAGTCGAGCCGCTTATGATAAAGTTGTATCCGCACTTACCGCATTTACAAAGTCCGCTGAACCAATGAACCTTTGAATGGCGCAAACCCTCTCTTGTCCTTCTGCTGCGGTTATAACGTTCTTCCTGAACAGCATCCCAAAGCTCTCTTGAAATAATACCCTCATGATGATTTGTTATTGTAATTAAAGGTGCGTCGGGATTGTCTCCACGATTGACCTTAGTTTTTTCTGCAAGCACATTAGGCTTGTAGACCTTCCATTAAGTAAGGTCTCCTACATACTTTTCATTAGCAAGAATTTTCAGAACGTGCTGCGGACTCCATATCCTGTTATTCAGCGTGGGAATACCCCTCTCGGTCAAGTCCTTAGCTATCCTTGTCGAACCTTTTCCCTCGTAGAGATACTGATGAAATATCTCCTTGACGATTTCGGCTTCTTCGGGAACAATTTCGAGCTTGCCGTTAACGACCTTAAAATCGTAATTTCTTCCACAGCCGAGAACAACACCGTTTTCCATTCTGCGCTTCATGCCTGTTATGTTACAATAGATCATAGACACCCAAAATAGAAAAACAACTCTCAATATGATATAATGTTAAGTACCACCAAAACAAATATCATGAAAAGAGA
>CACZFN010000035.1 GCA_902780505.1 uncultured Ruminococcus sp.
CTCGTCATCATAGAAGAACACATCATTTCTCGGGTGGCCGTATTCGAGTATCTTTACCTTCTTATCAGGCCAGAAAGACGTCCTGTAAACCTTTGTTTCGAACTTTGAATTTGATATCATCACATCTGTTATCTGACCTGCTATCTTTGCGGCTTTTCTCCACTTTTTGCTTTCTATATCCGCAACATTTATCCTTTTAAGCCCCATTGAGCCATGCCAGGGGTTGATATAGAACTGCTCGGGCTTTTTCTCGATATACTCCCACGGGAAGTTTACCGCATTTTCCACCCAGACCTTAGCGCTTGCCACTTCAAGGAAGTGTTCAAGGGTGTTTCTTTTTACTACCCTTACCCCCTCCGGAAAAGGCACTGGGAATGAATTATAAAGCTTCTTGCTTGTCACAAAAACTATATCATATTTAAGCCCCTGACGGAGTATCTCATCGCAGATATACTTGGGGTTGCACTGATATTTGTTATTGTAGTGCATAAAAACTATCTTGTCATTTTCAACAGGTGTCGTGGCTGAGATATACTTTCTGACCGCCTTTGCAATGCCGAGGTCTATCTTCTGTCTTGCACGCATAAGTGTAAACTTCAAAAATGCCTTTTCAGCTGCGCGGCGTTCTATCTGCGCAAGTTTGCCTGTCTTTTTTATCTCGCTCATTCTACTGCTTCCTTTCGTTATTCATATATATCCAAATTATAACACATATCCCGTCAATTGTAAATAAACCCCGTGATGAATTCAGAAATTGTTCATTTACGCTCACACATCACAGTTCTGATAAGCCCGACAACACGCTGCGCTGCGTGGCCGTCCTCTATACAGCCCCTGTCCTCAAGGAACTTTTTCTGCTTAGCCGCAAATACATCTTCATCAAAGTTCAGGATATTCGCTTCCATTTCATCATTGTTCTGTGCAACGGCAAAAGGCGTGCTTTCAAGCGGGTAATAGAAGCCTCGTTCGCCGTCGTATTCCTCTATGTCCCTTGCATAGATAAATGCAGGCCTTCCAAGAAGGATATAGTCGCATATCCAGCTTGAATAGTCAGTGATACCGATATCGCTTGCCAGCATTAGTTCCTGAATGTCACTATAGCTGTTGCCGTCAAGCACCCGGTCATTATTTTTAAGTACCGCAACGCTTTCAAGCTTATGTGCAAGCTTGAAGTGGTAACGGTTTATTACCACCCACCTGCCGCCGAAGCGCTTTTCCGCCGCAGCTATCAGCCTGTCATAGTCGATATCGTACACATCAAGGTTTCTTGCATTCCTGAATGTCGGCGCATAGAGGATCGTGTGTACATCATCTTCAAGTTCAAAATGCTCATAGACCTTTTTGCGTATCTCAGCTTTCTTCTCGTCATCATAGAAGAACACATCATTTCTCGGGTGGCCGTATTCGTATCTGACCTGCTAACGCCGCCGCCCTGCGCCAGTGCCCGCTTTCTATATCTGAAACATTTATCCGTTTGAGTCCCATTGAGCCATGCCATGTGTTTATATAGAACTGCCCTTTCTTTTTCGGGACATATCTCCACGGGAAGTTCACGGCATTATCCACCCACACTTTAGCGCTTGCCATTTCAAAAAAGTGCCTGAGCGTATGCCGCCGCACACCCCTTACCCCTTCGGGCAGCTTTTCCCTGCCCTTACGGTCGATAATATATACTATATCATAATCAAGCCCCTGCCTGAGCAGTTCTTCGCAGATATATTTCGGGTTGCACTGGTACTTGTCGCTGTAGTGCATAAAAACTATCCTGTCATTTTTTATCGGTGTAGTTTTTGCAATATGAACCCTTGCCGCCGCTGCTGTCCCGAGGTCTGCCCTCTGCACCGCCCTTAGTGATGCTATCATAAGAAAGAGCATTTCAGGCAGTGAACGTTTTTTTCTTTTACCCATCTGTATTATCTTTCTTCGAGGACCGCAACTGCGCGCCTTATGCCATCGTGCAGGTCAACTCTTGCTTCCCAGCCGAGTGCTTTGAGTCTATCACTGCAAAGTATCTCGGGTGTCCTTGAAAAGTCCTGTTTCGGTTCTTCTTCATCAGCCTTGTTTGCAAACGAAAGGCGGATATCCCTATCAGGGAATACCTCGCACGCCGCCTTTGCAAAGCCGCGTATGGTAACGTCGCTGTCCTTGTTTGCGATATTATAGGGTACTGCGTTTTCGCCGCTCTGCATTATTTTAAGCAGTGCTGTGCAGGTATCCGTCACATAGCAAAACGATCTTAATGCCGCACCGCTGCTTTTTAAAAGAATATCCTGTTTTCTGACAATATTTGCGATAAACTGCGCCCATACCCTGTCATCATCAAGGCTTGATGCCCCGTAGATATAGCTCGGTCTTGCTATCTTTACATTCATGTTATACTGCTTGACATAGCTTGCTGCAAGTGTTTCAGATGCCCGCTTGCCGACAGCGTAGCAGTTTTTATATGATGTATGGTCAATATACCCCGTATCCTCCTCGGATATAAACGCCTTACCCGTGTGAAGCTCACCGTAGACCTTGAGTGAAGATACCACAAGTGCCGTCGCATCAAGATCCCTTGCAAGCTCAAGCACATTTGACGTACCGGAAAGGTTTGCATTTATCGTGCCGACAGGATCGTTTTCAAACTGTATATTGCTCGCCTGGCTTGCGGCGTGTATTATAAAATCCGCCTTGGGCACATTTATAAACTTTGTAACGTCAGAAACATTAAGGCTCAGATCAAACCTTTTAAGTGCATCGCCGTACTTTTCATATGCCCTTTCCTTATTCCTTACAAGTGCTATTACAGATATATCATCGCCGAAAAGATCGTTGCGTAAAATAAGCGACATTGTCAGGTAATACCCTATAAACCCGCCTGCGCCGGTTATTAAAAAAGTCTTGCCCTTAAAGCTTTCCCAGTCGATAAAAGGTGATGTGGCTATTTCTTCAAGATCAGAATACACACTTTTTTTGACCAGGCTTTTTATATCATAAGCCATATTTAAGTTCTTCCTTTGCAAATTTCTTGTAGTTTTCATAATAGAACTGTGACCTCAGCGTTGTAAGATCTTCGGGGGTGGTCACTTTGATATTGAAACGCTCACCGATAAAGATATGAACGCTTTCCCCAAGCTCGATAAACAGTTCTGATGACGAAACGGGGTTTGTAATACCGCGCTTATAGGCTTCATCATGCGCCCACAGTATTCTTTCCATAGTGTAGCCCTGCGGTGCCTGTGTGATATACATGGTGCTTCTCTGGTAGCTCTTGCCGCAGTTTACGCCGTCCTCTGAATACAGCAGAGAATCTATCGCAGGTGTGACCGGTACAGCAGTGCCGTACTTTCTTGTATCGTTTATACAGTTTGTTATAAGCTGCTCTGACAGCATCGGCCTTACACCGTCGCAGATAAGGATGAGGTCGTCATCATTTTTCTGGAACTGTGCTGTTGCCACAACACCGTTGTGTATTGAATCAAACCCGTTTGCTCCGCCCGGAACAACTGCCCTTACCTTAGGGATATTATACTTTCTGATAAGGTCATTGAGGTAGTCTATCCAGTCCTCCTTACAGGCCACAACTATAGCGTCTACCCCGGGGTGGCGTGCAAAGTGCCCCATTGTATGAATTATTATCGGCATACCGCCGACCTCCAAGAACTGCTTCGGCATATCTACCGATTTCATTCTTGCGCCTATTCCTCCTGCGAAAAGCATTGCTGTTACCATCTTCAGTATTTCCTTTCTAAATCATATTTATTTTCTTTAATATCCTGTCAGTTGCCCTGCCGTCACAAGCGCCCATATGGTACGCTTTAAACAAAGAAAGCTCACGCTTATCCCTGTTTTCAAGTTCGCCGATCACAGCCCTTACAAGCTCATCCCCCCGCCTTGCGACAGTCGTGGGAAAGCTCTCTATATCCGCATAAAACCCGACTTCCCTTGTATACTTATCATAATCAGGTGCAAATATCACAAACGGCTTTTCGTACAAAGCCCAGTCAAAAAGCACCGACGAGAAATCAGTTACAAGTATATCCGCCGCAGGCAGAAGCCTTTCACAGGGGATATCTTCAAACGCCCTTTGTGTATGCTTTCTTTCAAAATGCGGGTGAAGCTTCTTTACAAGGAAAAACCTGTCGTCGCCCGCAAAAGCTTTATCTATATCCTCCTCACCGACAAGGTACGGCGAATCGGCACTCCCGCGGAAAGTCGGTGCATAGAGCACCACAGTCTTTCCCCTGGCCTGCGGGTGTTTTTCAAAAAACTCACTCCTGCATTTTTCATTATATCTCCGGCTGAAATAAATATCTGTCCTTGAAAGCCCCGTTGCCTGCACAACACCCACAGGCTGACGCATCATACCTGTAAAAACAGGCACACAGCAATCGGCGCTCACTGTCAAAAGGTCATAGTTTGCAAAGACGTTCCCCTTATAGTAAGCAGGCACAGAGAACTTCTGGTCATACCCTGATTTTTTGAGCAGCCCGCCCGAATGCCAGAGCTGGATGACCTTTGTGCCCTCCCGCTTTTTACAGGAAGCCACAGGCAGAAAGTTATCGCATATAAACACATATTCCGCTCTGGCATAAAGCCGCATAAAGCTTACAAGCCATCTGAAAGCTGCGGCCGCTGACATCTTCTGGGTGTCCCTGCATTTTACAACGATCCTCTTACCGTCAAGCCTTTTCACCTTAGCGAGCATCATTTTCATAGAAAACGGCACACTGTCATTATGCATATCCGCAAATACGACAAGTCCCTTTTCTATACTGCCCTTTGAACCCGTCCTGTATACAAGCGGCAGGAATGTATGCTGCATAAGCATTTTAAGCTGTTCTTTTATTATTTTCTTAGTCCCAAACGTCATCACCCGCCTTTTATACACAGCTCTTTATATTATACCACGCTTTTTACACATTGTCAATCAAAACGACAGTATAGTACAAAAAAACACCGCCCGAAGCGTTTTTCACGCGGGGCGGTGCTGATATTAATTTCAGGTTTAGTATGCCTGCTTAACTATGCAGGAACCGTCTGCCTTGCTGTAAGCTACGCTGTAGCCGTGTTCAGCTGTGAAGAAGTAGTAGTAAACGTAGCCCGAATCTTCCTCTCTGTACTCAGAGGAGGTGATATCGCCGCTTATCTGTGAAGCAGCTGCCGCACGTACTGTATCTTCGTCAACTGTAGCTGTTGCGGGATCAGCAGTTGTAGTTGTTGCATCTGAAGATGACGTTGTGGTATTTGCGGGATCTTCAGCGGGTGCAGTAGTTGTTGTGCCGTCATTTTCCTTTGTTACGTTGGAAGTTGTAGTAGTTGCAGGTGTGCCGTCCTCGTTAGTAGATGCTGTTGTGACTGCGGGATCACTGCTGTCATCAGCATTTGCGGGTTCAGCATTGCTGTCAGCCGGTGCAGCTGTTGTAGTTGTATTCTTTACAGTCACCTTACTGTTATCCGAGCCGCCAAAGAGCTTTGTAGCGACAGCAAGGCATACAATAGCGACCACGATGATACCTACAGCGATAACAAGCACCATTATATATAGTTTCTTCTTATCGTCAGCATCTTCTTCGTCGTCATCATCTTCATATTCATCATAATCGTCGTCCTTCCTTCTTACAGGTGCACGACGGGGTTCTTTTCTGAGTTCTTCATCATCTTCATATTCGCCGCTCTGAACATAGTCATTCTTAGGTGCGGCATCAGCCTTTTTGAATATGATAGTATCACCGTTTGCGGGGCCGTCCTCTGCTCCGTCATCCTCCACCAGAAGCGAGTGACAGAACTTACAGAGAATAGCTTCCTTCTGTATCTCTTTACCGCAGTGAGGGCATATCTTCATTTCCATTATATGTATCCTTCCTTTCAGCTTTTTATATATTTATATTCTAACACATATTATTACAAAAATCAACCGCAAAGCGTAAAAAAATCAAAAAATTTTTTCCCGTTTACACAACATATTCCACAAAGCAAAAAAGCCGCCACCATATTATGTGGTGACGGCATATCTTTACTGTTAACCGAAGTATCTGTCAAGCAGGCCCTTGAACGCCTTGCCGTGTCTTGCCTCGTCCCTTGCCATTTCATGAACAGTGTCATGGATAGCATCAAGGTTCAGCGCCTTAGCCCTCTTTGCGAGGTCTGTCTTGCCCATTGTAGCGCCGTGTTCAGCATCCACACGCATTTCAAGGTTCTTCTTGGTGGAATCTGTAAGGACCTCACCCAGAAGCTCTGCAAACTTGGCAGCGTGCTCTGCTTCTTCAAAAGCCGCCTTTTCATAGTACATACCCACTTCGGGATAGCCCTCTCTGTAAGCCACCCTTGCCATTGCAAGGTACATACCGACTTCTGAACATTCGCCCTCGAAGTTTGATCTCAGGTCAGCCTTGATATCTTCGGGAACATCTGAAGCCACACCCACAACGTGCTCTGATGCCCATGTCATCTGCCCGCCCTCGTCGATCTTATTGAATTTTGAAGCGGGTGCCTTACATACCGGGCACTGTTCGGGGGCAGCCTCACCCTCGTAAACATAACCGCATACTGAACATACAAACTTTGCCATAATTTATTCCTCCTTGTTTTTGTGATTTGCTGATTTGTATAAAAAATTATACCACAGACAGCTATGATTAGTCAATACTAACCAAAAGCCCATTTCCTGAATATTTTGTTAAATCCAAAAAATCATTTTCTTACAAGCCCGTATTTTCTATAGAACTGTTCTATATCCGCATCGCTTTTCACAAGCTCGCTGTAAAGCAGGCACCTGTTCTTTCTGTCATAGAAGCCGATAGTTCTTTCCCCCGTACAGGTACTTGACTGCACCTTTATTTCAAGCCCCTCACATTCAGCCGGGACAGGCTTTATATGCTGCTTTGTGCCCTTTAAAAACATTACACTTACGTCCTTTGCTTATATTTCTTCCTTGTTGCAAGCCCGCCCCTTATGTGGCGTTCCGACTTATTCCTGTCAAGCACCTCACGGGCTTTTTCATAAAGTTCTTTATCAAGTGCTTCAAGGCGAACCGTTATATCCTTATGTACTGTAGATTTACTTATTCCATACAGTGCCGCCACCTGCCGCACTGTCATTTTACCGTTTACAAGATACTCTCCTAATATTATCGGTCTTTTATCATTCTCGTCATACATTACTCTCACCCCGATCCGAAACTGATGATAGTAATGTATATTCATTTACATAAAAATATATGTTTCTCTCTTTATCTGCGCATCAAAAATCCCCCTTAACCCGGGGGATCTTTAATACTATTTACCGAACAGGCCTTTTTTCTTTGCCTTCTTGTTCTTCTTTATTATTTCAAGCGGATCACCGAAGCGTTCCTTGTTATCCACAACAGGTGCCGGGGCTTTTTCTGTCATAATGCTTGACATTTCCTGCATAAGAAGCTGCTGCTCAAAAACGCCCACAGCGTCCTCTATAGTTTCAGCCTCGCCATTTTTGAGATAGTCCCTTATCTGTGCGGCATTTGCCATATATTCAAGCGGTATGGCGCAAAGTCCCTTTTCTTCAAGGCCTTTATAGTAATCGTCCTTCTGCCTTATCAGCTGACTTTCACGTGCTGTCAGGACTTCTATCTGTTCATTGATGCCCTCGTTTACCTCGACCTGATTTTTCTCCGCCTCAGTAAGCTTGAATTTATTGAGCGATATAAACAGAGCCGACAAAGCGCCCCCGAGTATAAGGAACACGATAAGCGGAACAAGCCACGCAGGGAAGCTTATCATAAACACAAGCAGCGCCACCGCAAGCCCGCACCCGAACGATACCAGCAATGCCCTTTTGGTCTTTGAAGGCATATCGAAATTCTTTACCACATACTCGTTATCATGGATATATGTTTTTAGATACTCAATATTTTCTTTATTTACACTGACAGCATCCTCAAACTCAAAATATCTTGCGCAGTAGGTAACTGTCTGTTCCATTCTTTCAAGCTCGGTCATCGGCTCCATCCCTTTTCAAAAATATATGATACGGCCATACGCCGTGATACTTCTTATGTCATTATACCACACAAGCGCTCAAATGTCAACAATTTGTTCATTTTTTTATTATAATTTTCAGATATCTATCGAATCCCTGTGCCGCTGTTCGTTCTTTTCGATCGCTTTAAGCTTGCTTTTAGCTGTAAAGCTTGAAAACAGGTTACTTGCGCCCGAAATTATAAGGCATATCCCAAGCACTGTCATTGCCGCCTTGACAGGGAGCATAGGGTTTGCGCATATGATAAGCCCGAGAAAGAACGTCACCGCCGCCGAGATCATCGGTGCCTGCCATTCAAGGTCGCCCGAGCGTTTTATCTGTGTCGCATTGGTAAGGCCTATAACGCCGTTTACGAGCATATACATACCGAACACTGTAGATATCACCCTCGGGATAAAATCAGGTCTTACTATCAGGAATATTCCCGCAAATGCAAGCACTGCGCCCTTGATTATCATAAAAACCACAGCGTCTTCCTTTTTCACAAAGTACATAGCGATATTTACCACCCCGAAAGCCAGTGCAACACCGCCCGAAATATAGCTCACAAGCCTTGTCAGCAGGGTAGGCTCTATCACAAGTGCAATACCTATAACTATACACAGCGCACTCACCGCAATATAGTTGCGAAAGCTTTTTTTAAGCATTTCAAGCATTTTCATCACTCCTATGGTACATTCTTTCAATGCACAGTGCATAGTGCACTGGTAACAGGACTTATCTTCTTTTATTATAAACCAAAGCCCGCCGTGTGTCAAGCATGGCGGGCTCTGGTCATTTTTTTTTCTTTAGCTTAGCAGCTTTTATAACTTTCATCCGGGAGAATTCCTCCCTTTCCTTTTCTTCAAGTGCCGACGTTATAAACCTTACCTGTTCCTCGTAGCGGGGTATCATTATATTTTTAAGCGCATTTGCACGCCTTCCCGCCTTACGTATGCCCACAGACAACCTGTAAACATTATTTTCGGTTTCCGCAAGTTTTACAGTAAGTTCCTTGACCTTGTTAAACTTTATATATGCGTCATCAAGCCGCGAATCGGTCTGTGAAAGCCCGTAATAAAGGCCTGTCTTATTATCATCAAGGGTACATCTTACAAGCTCGGTCCCCATAACGCTTCTTTCAGAAAGTGTGACGCCCTTCTCTATCGGCACACACTTGGCAAAAGATGATACGACGCCAAGCGAAATATTTGCCTTTCTTAATGCATCATAGGCTTCACTGTAGGCTTTATTTATCTCGTCCTTCAGCCCGTTGGCCTGATCCGAAAGCATCATTATCTCACGGATAAGTATGTTGCGCTTTCTGTCAAGCAGGTCAAAGCCGAGCTGTGCCAGAGCAAGCGACCTTTTTGAACTTATCAGATTTCCCTTAGTCGCAAATACCTGCTGTGCCATTTTTCATCTCCTATCCTCAGATCATACAAAAGCCCGGCTCACATCTGACGGGCAGCCGTCAGGCAAGGCCTGCCCTTTCCAGCGCTGACGGATCGTAAAACTTTTCAAGATGCTCGTCGTCAACCCTGTCGAGTTCCTCCCTCGGCAGCTGTGAAAGCAGTGCCCAGCCGAGATCGAGCGTCTGCTCTATAGTTCTGTTTTCGTTAAAATCCTGTCCGAGGAAATGTTTTTCAAACAGCCTGCCGAAATTCAGGAAAGCCTTGTCGCTGTCAGAAAGTTCCTCCTCACCGATAACGGACGCAAGTGCCTTGGCGTCCTGCACCCTTGCATATGCCGCAAAAAGCTGGTTCGCACAGGTCTGGTGGTCTTCTCTTGTAAAGCCTTCACCTATGCCGTCCTTCATAAGCCTTGAAAGCGAAGGGAGTATCGAAACAGCCGGGTAAACACCCTCCTGCTCAAGCGTTCTGTCCAAAACTATCTGCCCTTCGGTTATATATCCCGTAAGGTCAGGTACGGGGTGTGTGATATCATCGTTTGGCATTGTAAGGATAGGTATCTGTGTCACAGAGCCCTCAGCGCCCTTTACTATACCTGCCCTTTCATAAATGGAGGCAAGGTCGGAATACAGATATCCGGGGTATCCTTTACGCCCGGGGATCTCGCCCTTTGATGAGGAAAATTCTCTTACTGCTTCTGCGTAGGATGTCATATCTGTAAGTATGCACAGGATATGCATATTCTTTTCAAATGCAAGGTATTCAGCGCAGGTAAGCGCACATCTCGGAGTAAGTATACGTTCGATTATAGGATCGTTGGAAAGGTTCAAAAACATTACCACACGTGAAAGCACGCCTGTTTCCTCAAACTGACGCCTGAAATAATCCGCAACATCATTTTTAACGCCCATAGCGCCGAATACTACTGCAAAGCCCTTGCCCGATTCATCAGCGATCTTAGCCTGCCTTACTATCTGTACTGCAAGCTTATTATGCGAAAGCCCCGAGCCCGAGAATATCGGGAGTTTCTGCCCCCTTATAAGTGTAGTAAGCGCATCTATCGAGGATATACCTGTATTTATGTAATTCTGCGGGTATACACGGGATACGGGGTTTAACGGGCTGCCGTTTATATCGGCAGTCTTTTCGGGGAAGATATCCCCAAGCCCGTCAATAGGCCTGCCCGCGCCGTTGAATATCCTGCCCACCATTTCGGGAGAGAGCGGCAGTTCCATAGGCTTGCCTTCAAATCTTGTTTCGGTATTTTCAAGCGAAAGCCCCCTTGTGCCCTCAAACACCTGGAGAACCGCACGCTTTTCATCCACCTCGACTACTCTTGCAAGGCGCCTGCTTCCGTCTGACAGGCGTATCTGTGCCATTTCGTCATAGCCTATACCGCTTACGCCGTCAAGCACGACAAGCGGGCCGTTTATCTCGCTAAGTCCTATATATTTAAGGCTCAAACTCGTCAGACCTCCAATCCGTCAAGCTCGCTCACAAGCTCGGCCGAGTAACTATCAAACATCTCGGGCTTGTCGTTGGGTATATCATACTTCATTTTGATAAGGCGTTCAAACCAGCCGGTCTCCTTCAGGCGTGAAACCGCCACGCCCCTTGCGGCCGCCTGCTGACACTTATCATACAAAAGAAGTATTATCTTCATCATTGCATACTGCTTTTTAAGGTCTACGAAGGTATCGTCCTTATGGAACGCATTCTGCTGCAAAAAGCCCACCCTTATAACCCTTGCAGTCTCGATAAGAAGCTTCTGGTCATCAGGCAGAACGTCCGAACCCATAAGCTTTACTATTTCCATAAGTTCGTTTTCTTTGGAAAGGATAGAATTTATCCTCTGCCTTACCTCCATAAAATCCTCCGCAACGTTTTCGCTGAAATAAGGGGCGATATCCTCAACATATTCGGAATATGACGTATTCCAGTTTATAGCGGGGTAATGTCTTGCATAGGCAAGGCTCTTGTCAAGTGCCAAGAAGCATCTTACAAAACGCTTTGTATTCTGTGTTACAGGCTCGGAAAAATCGCTTCCCTGCGGGGAAACAGCACCGATTATCGTAACTGAACCCTCAGCGCCGCCGAGAGTCTTTATGTACCCTGCCCTTTCATAGAAATCCGCTATCCTTGAAGGCAGATATGCGGGGAAGCCTTCCTCTGCGGGCATTTCTTCAAGTCTTCCCGATATCTCACGCAAAGCCTCCGCCCATCTTGAGGTGGAATCGGCCATTATAGCGATATGGTAGCCCATATCCCTGTAATATTCCGCTACCGTTATACCTGTATAGATACTTGCTTCTCTCGCTGCAACAGGCATATTTGATGTGTTTGCGATAAGCATTGTTCTGTCGGTAAGCGGCCTGCCCGACTTAGGATCAATAAGTTCGGAAAACTCTGTGAGCACCTGCGTCATTTCATTTCCGCGCTCGCCGCAGCCGATATATATGATAATATCAGCATCACACCATTTTGCAAGCTGATGCTGTGTCATGGTCTTGCCTGTACCGAACCCGCCGGGGATAGCCGCAGTACCGCCCTTGGCTATAGGGGATATCGTATCGATCACCCTCTGCCCCGTAATAAGCGGCCTTGATATCGGCAGCCTTTCCTTACATGGGCGGGGTATCCTGATAGGCCATTTCTGTATCATATTATATGTGGTTTCCCTGCCATATTCATCGCGCACACGTATAATATCATCAGTTATGCTGTGTTCCCCGTCTGATGCCACCCATGTGACCTCGCCGCCCGAAGCGTTCGGGGGCAGCATACACTTATGCACAACGACAGGTGTTTCGGGGCAGGTGGCATACACATCGCCCGCAGATATCTTGTCGCCGGCTTTAACAGTAATTGTGGTATCATATTTTTTTTCAGTATCGAGCAGTTCGACATTTGCGCCGTCCTTTATAAATGCCCCGCTCAGCTTTTCAAGGCTCAGAAGCGGGCGCTCGATACCGTCGAAAATATTTGTTATTATCCCCGGGGCGAGCGTTACCGACATAGGCGCACCCGTTCCTTCGACAGGTTCGCCGGGCAGCAGCCCCGTTGTGCCCTCGTACACCTGAATAGTCGTTTCATCGGCATTTACGCCTATTACCTCTGCAATAAGGCGCTTTTTGCCCACATAGACCATTTCCTGCATAGAGAAGCTTTTTGTATTCCTGACCTTGACTACAGGCCCGTTGACAGAAAAAATCTTATCCATATCAATAACCTTTTCCCTTTAAAGTGCATTCACTATTCATCACCCGAAAGCTCAAGCTCGCTGTGCTGCCGCGAGAAGTCCTCAAACTGCTCGTCAAATGCCGAATCAAGCGTTTCGTCGATAAGAAGTGAAGTCCCCGCAGGTCTGACATACGCCCCGCCTATCTTTATCTTTTCATCAGCCTTTACATCAAACCCGAAGCGGCTCTTTATTTCATCTGCAAGTGCTGTATCCTCGTTTCTCACAAGGCAAACTCCGCCGCCGGGGTATTTTTCTTTTGCTTCACCGAGCCTTTTAAACAGGTTTTCTTTATACTTGTCGCTTTTTACAAATGCCGCAAGCTGCGCCCTTACTTCATCAAAAAGTTCCTCAACAAGCTTCTTGCGGTAGCTAAGTACATTTTTCCTGGCATTAAGCTTGAACCTTGCGCTCTCTCTTGCCGCAGCAAGGCTGCTTTCTTCTATAACCGCCTGTCTGCGTTTTTCAAAAAGCCCGCTTTCGTTTTGTGAAGCCTCCTGCCCGGCAGCCTGTGCGTGTGATCTCGCAGCGGCAAGTATCTCCTCTGCCTTTTCCTGACCGTCCTCCAGCACTGCCGCCCTGAAGCGTTCAAGCTTTTTCTGATTATCCATTGTCACTACTCCTTTAGATGCCTACGGCTTCACGCATATACTGTGCCACTGCCGCTGTAACATCAGATGTAAGGTGTCTGTCGGGTATCTCGACTATAAGCGGTGTCGGGCGTTCAAGCTTATAGCGCATAACACGCTCACGGCAGGCATTTACGGCAATGGTAGTCATAAGTATTATGCCTACGTCCTTTTTCTCCATAGCCTCGTCAAGAGCTGATGAAACTTCCTCCTCGCCGTGTGCAACAACGCCGTCTATGCCCGCTAAGCGCATACCCATTTTAGTGTCGATATTATCGCTTATAAGGTAGAGCTTCATAATTACAACCCGATAGCAGCGCCTACATTTGAGATTATAAGGATAGCTATAAGCAGCCCGTAAAGCGCGATACCTTCACCAAGTACCACGAAGATAAGTGATTTTACGAAGTTGTCAGGGTTCTCGCTCGTAGCACCGATAGCAGCAGATGCACCTGCCGAAACTGCGATACCTGCACCCACGCAGGCAAGACCTACCGCAACAGCAGCACCTAAGTAACCAAGACCTGCGCCTGTTGTGAGTATTACCTCCTTAGCGCCGCTCTCATCGGCTGCGGAAACGAGCTTGCCCAGCGGCAGCAGGAACATAAGCCCCATAGCGCCGAAGAACGAGCAGAGATTGCCGATAAATGCCTTTTTCGGGCTGCCGCCGTTTTTGATCTTCTTTGCATACAGCAAAAACGGAACGAGCATAAGTACAACTACAATAAGCGGTAAAATAAATATCATCATAACTGATACCTCCAAAAATTATTCTTCATTCACAAGCTCCGGTGTCACGGGAATGTATTCCTTGCCGCCGCTTACATAGAAACGGGAGAATATCTCGTAAAACTCGAGCCTAATTATCTGAATGGCAACTATCATGCCCTCCATAGCCATAACGAACAGGTTGCCTATAACGAATACTATCGGCTTTCCGACACGGCTCATACCGTCCATAAGCGTCATTACCACGAGCATCATGCCGGCGTGGGACATTACAAAGCCGCCCACACGCAAAAATGACATCGTGTTTGAAACATAGCTGAGCAAAAATTCAAACATCTCAAAGAAGTTTTCAACAAAGAATCCGCCGAAGGTCATGTTGTCATCATGCTCCGACAGCTTCCACTTTTTGTATTTGACTGCAAGCGTGAAAGGCACACGGCAGAATATACTGATAAGCGGTATCACTATCAGGAATATAACAAACGGAGCGCTCATGACCTTCATATCGAGCATAACGGTCGCAACCACCGCAAATATAATAGATGCGTAGAAAATAAGTCCGCAGATGCCGTTGCAGCCGAACACTGCGCTCTCTATGTCCTTTCTTTTGAAGGACGTGACGATGTTTATCATCATAGACAGCACTATCAGGAAAATACCTATCCCGACTGCCGTGAAGAGTATGAAGTTCGTAGACTCAAACGCCCTTACAGGCAGCTGTGATATGCCTATGCTCTCATACATCGGGTCGAGCATATCCTCTATGCCAAACACCGAGCCGTAGAGCGTGCCGAACACCATCGAGAAGAAACCGCAGCGTGTCATCATGCCGCCCATATCGCGGTTCATCTTTTTGCCGACTAAAAACCCTAACAGGAATATCAGGAACCCCTGCCCGAGGTCGCCGAACATGATACCGAACAAAAGCGAATATGTGACCGCCACGAACGCCGTCGGGTTGAAGCCGCCGTATGCAGGCAGCCCGTACATTCCCACAAGCATTCTGAAAGGCCTTGTAAGGAAGCTGTTTTTAAGTATAGTCGGCGGTTTTAATCCGCTGTCGCTGTCGGGCGGGAGGTATGTGACCTCAAGCCCCCCGGCACTGCTGAATGCCGCATCAAGCTCTGCCTTATTCTTAGTCGGTATAAAGCCTTTTATCAGGAAGCGGTTTTTGATAACGCCCGCTTTCTTTCTCAGTTCAAACGCACCCTTTTTGAAAGAAAGCTTTGTATATGCATTTTTAAGTTCTTCCTTATACTGTTTTGACAGTTCTTCAAGCTCTGCCTGTGTTTTTTCAAGGTCTTTCTTATCCTGTGCTATCTCGTCCTGAAGGTCAGAGTATGCTTTTGAGCCGCTGCCCTTTACATAATCGGGTATCCTTGTCCTTTCAAAATAAAGTGTCCTGAATACCTCGTCTATTTCTTCCTTCTCAGTCTTTGGGCAGACATAAAGCCCATAGGAATAATTCATATCCTCGTCAAACGGGAAGTAGAAAAAGTCCTTATCGTAATAATCAAGCTTCTTCACATTATCAGCGGGCAGCTTGCCGAACCTTATGCTTATATGTCTGAGGCTGAAAAGCCTTGAAAAATCCTCGTTCATGCCTTTTAAGTGCGAAGTCTGCACACTTGCCGCCTGCCTGTCGCTTATCTCTTTGTCAAGCCGCTGCCTTTCATCGCTAAGCCCTTTGTAATGTGCATTTATCTTTTCAAGAAGCTGTTCAAACTCATCTGCGCTTTCAAGGCTGCATTTTGAAGCATCTCCGTGTCCCTCCTCAATGCCGAGTCCCGAACACAATGCGCTGTACTGCTTTAAAAGTGCGGCATACGGGTTTTTCTCGTTTATCGGTTTATAACCCCCGCTGCCTGATCTTCCAAAGCCGTTTTCCATATGGAAGCTCCCGCAGGCAAGTATACCCTCTATCGCCTTATCAAGCATTGACAGGTCACCGCTGATATTAACAAGCTCCATTTTTTCTGTTGCCAAAAGAACACCACCTTCTTAGTGTCATACTGCTACCTCTTTTTCAATTTCCGAAAGGTCTGCTTTGTATCTTATGCCCTCAATTATGTGGACTATGTTGCTTACTTCTATATCACATATCATAGTATACGCATAAAGTGCCACCCCTGCCGACTGCGTCGTGGATATAACGTGTCTTACAGCTTTAAGCCTTGACCGGGCATTCCTTACTTCGATATGTTCAAAGCTCTCCTCTGTCTTATAGACAGTTTCGTCCATAAAAGCTATCATATCTTCTGATGTTTCGCAGTGGTAGAGCCGCTTCATCTTTGTTCTTCCGAGCCGTGTAAAGGGCAGGCTCTTTTTCTCTATCGTATCACCGTCAAAGCCGAAGTAATGCTTCATACGGTATGCATTTGTAAAGTTTATAAGGTCAGCATCTATACCTATAAGCCGTTTAAGCTCTGCGGCTTCTCCTTCGGAAAGATACTTCCTTGCGTTTCTGAGCACCGTATTATAATAGTATTTCCTTACAGCAAGCTCGAGCGATGACAGTTCCGGCTCACCGCCGCTTTTTTCTATAAGGCGTTTAAGCGGCTTGTAATACTCCGTCTTTCTTAATATCCTCAGTATATCCCCGGCATTGTTCGCCCCTGAAAGTTCAAGCAGCGGCACATCTGAATACTCCGTCACATACCCCGGTACTGCCGCAAGGTAATCAAGCTGCAGCCCCGCTTCATACATATGCAGGAAATTTATAAGCTGAAGTATCTCCGTCCTTTTTATATAGAACTTAAAAAACTCGTTCTTATCAAGCCCCTGAAACTTCACAAGTCTGAGGTATGTCATAAAGCCCGCTTTTTTTATAAGTTCTTCAAGATACCCCCTGTGCACCGAGGAGGACTCAACATCTTCCAGTACGCCCGCAAAACGCTCGGTGCTCTTTAAATATTCACAAAGCTCCGCCACGCTTGTTTTATTGGTCATTTCGTGGTAATCCTCGCTTGTGAGCGCATTACCGAATACTGTTCTTATCTTCGCGACAGTCGCATTTGTGCTAAGCCCTTCAAGCAAATTACCACCCCTTTTCAGACATCACTTTACAGCACTTAGTTATCAGCCGATTATCTTCCCTGCTATTTCCCTCACCAGAGCCTGCCTGTTGTTCCTGAACAATTCATCAAGCTCTGCGCGTTTATTTTCTTCATAGCTGTCGGCCTGTTTTTTTGCAAGCGCTATTTCCTTATCGGTATCGGCCTGATACTCCTGCCTTAGCCGCAGAAGTTCCTGCTCGTTACGCTCTTTCCTTTTTATTTCATCCGCTTTTATGCCGTCCTCTATCGCAGCGGCTTCAAGCCTTGCGTCCTCCTCCAGCTTATTTGCGGCATCATCGATCGCAATTATCTCGCTTACTATATCCACGCTGACACCTCCGTCCCGCAAAAGCCAATTTTTAAATATGATATCTCAAAAACATTAACTTAATATGAATATACATAGGTTATTTTGGAAATTATTGAAAATTGATAAAATCAAGTATTTAGTTTATGTTAATTTGCACAAAACAAGAGCATTTACGGGCAAAAGTTTACCTAAGTTTTTTGGCGTTCCCGCTTGACAAAAGGGGGAAAACGTGGTATATTTGTATTTGTCGTAAATACATTTGTTTTTTGGGGGTGGACTAATGGGTGATAAAAACAGCGGGCGGCTGGTCGTTGTAAGCACAGAAGTCCTGCCCGATATCGTACAGAAAGTCCTTGAAGCAAAGCGTATGCGTGCCTGCGGCGAAGCGGCAAGCTCATCGGAAGCGTGCAGGGCAGCAGGCATTTCAAGAAGTGCCTATTATAAATATAAGGACTGTGTCTGGAATTACGAGGAACAGCTTACAAATCAGATAATTTCCCTCTACTTTGTTCTGCGTGATGAAAAGGGCGTGCTTTCCTCAATAATCAAAGGGCTTTACGAGCTTAATATGAACATTCTCACGATAAACCAGAACATCCCCGTTGACTCTGTGGCGACTGTCACGGTGTCATGCAGGTTTGAAAAGGGCACACTTGAAGCGACAGCCCTGAGGGAAGCATTAAGGGGCATAGACGGCGTTGTTGATGTTAAAATAATTTCAGGAGAATAGAAAGGGTTTTATTAATGGCAGTTGGTAATGTAGCGGTAATAGGCTTCGGCGTTGTAGGTTCCGGCACTGTAGAGCTTTTTGAAAAGAACAGGGCGCAGATAGAGAAGAAGGTAGGCAGGCCCTGCGATATCAAGTATATTCTTGACCTGCGCGATTTCCCCGATTCCCCCTATGCTGACAGAATGATAAAGGATTTTGATACGATAGTAAACGATAAGGACATAGAGGTAGTAGCCGAGGTAGTAGGCGGCAAGACATTTGCCTATGATTATACCAGGCGCCTTCTCGAAGCAGGCAAAAGTGTTGTTACATCTAACAAGGAACTTGTTGCCGCAAAGGGGGCAGAGCTTCTTAAAATTGCAAAGGAACACAGCTGTAACTATCTTTTTGAAGCTTCCGTCGGCGGCGGTATACCGATAATCAGGCCGCTTAACAAGTGCCTTGCGGGCAATGATATACTTCAGGTGTGCGGTATTTTAAACGGCACCACAAACTTTATCTTAACAAAGATGATAAGGGAACAGATGTCATTTGAGGACGCCCTGAAGCTTGCACAGCAAAACGGCTATGCCGAAGCTGATCCGACTGCTGATATAGAGGGTATAGATGCACAGAGAAAGATCTGCATTTTAGGCTCGCTTGTATACGGGAAGCATATCTACCCTGAAATGGTGCACCATTCGGGTATATCGGGCATAACACTTGATGATGTTGAATACGCTGAAAATGCCGGCTTCGGCATAAAGCTGATAGGCTCGGTAAAGAAGCTTGAAAACGGCAAACTCGGTGTGATAGTATGCCCGAGGCTTGTGCCCAAGTCAAACCTGCTTTCAAGCGTTGATGATGTTTACAACGCTATCGCAGTAACCGGCGACGGTGTCGGTGATGTGCTGTTCTACGGCAGGGGTGCTGGCAAACTCCCGACAGCTTCCGCAGTGGTCGGTGATATAATTGACTGCCTGAAACATCAGCATACTGTGCTGTCACTTACATGGGAGGACAGCGAAAGCGCCGATTTTATAGAGCATTACAAGCAGGTCGAAACTGCAATGTATGTAAGGATAAATGCTCAAAACGCAGAAAGCCTTAAAGCTTCTGTTTCCGAAATGTTCGGTAAGGTAATGTATATCGAACGCGCAGGCCGTCCGGATAACGAGCTTGCATTCATCACCCCTGTTATGAAGGAAGCCGATATCGACGTAAACCTCAATAACCTTTCACGGTCGGCTGAAATTGCAAGCAAGATAAGGCTCTTATAAAAAAACGCCTATATGGGTGGCGGGCTTAAAAGGGCTTATGTGTTCTACTGGGGGAAACCCTTTTGAAAAAGGGTTCTCCCCCAGGCCCCTTTCCTAAAACTTTTGACCTATTTTTTCATAAAGGGCGTCTTGCGGAAGGGGGTTCGGGGGAGAACCTTTCTTCAGAAAGGTTTCCCCCGATAAAACACATAAGCTTCTTTAAACCCACCGCCCATAAGCGCAGGCGAGGAAAAGAATAGTTTATCAAGACACTTTTGCTGTATCACGGCAGAAGTGTCTTTGCATTACAAATGTCTGCGCCGCTAAAAGAAAAAGAAGAAAGAATAAATAAGAAATAAAAACGAGGGTATTGCCTGCGGCAATTATTTATAAATTGTCCGCAAAGCGGACACCTTGTTTATTCTTTATTCTTTCTTCTTTATTATTTATTCTTTTATAATCAGAGGTCTTCGGGGCGTTCGGTGTTTTTGCTGATACGGTTGAGCTTACAAACCCGCCTGAAATGATATATACGCCATATTGCCCTGTAATCAATAAAAAAGACAAATATCAGCCCCGCCAGAATAGCAGGAATATCGGGGCTTCTTTCAGAGCCAAAAATAAACGCAAGCACACTCAATGTCATCATAAATGCGAATACGGTGATAGGTATAAGCGCCACAAAGCGCCATGCAGTGCCCGTGACAGATGGTGAATAATTAATATACCTCACCCTCTGCGGAACGGCTTCGATGTTTTCATCGTGTGCTTTAAGTGCAGCTTTGTATTCCTGTCTGGAAAGCTCTGCGCCTGCCTTGCAGCTGTCGCAGTAAAGGACGCGGGCTTTTGTCCTGATAACGATCGGGACAAACATCAGATGCGTCTTCTGGATATACCTGCCCACATAGAAATCAGATACCCTGCCGCATTTGGGACAGGGCTGTGTTGCGGCGTAGCAGTCCATATCTATATACTTTTTCTCCCCGACGTATACCGGTATTCCCATATCCCTTTACCCCCGTATCAAACTATTATGTACCACTTGCCTTCATAAAGTGCAAATGCAGCTTTCTTTTCATCAAGTATGTTTATATTATCTATATCATATTTCTTATTTTCTAAAGCGCCGTTATTAAACATCTTTACTGCCTCGATCTTTGAAACGTCACAGTATTTCTCGATATCATTTATTCCTTCTATAAGATCTTCCACCGACATATCGGTAATGCCGTCTGTAACTACGGAATATGAAGCAAGTACATCTTTAAATATCCTGTCAGCAGCGGAGCCTGCTATATCGTTTATTTTATCAAGGAATTCCTCAGCGGAAAGATCGTTTTTAGTCACAGATTCACTAAGTTCATTCATTTGTTCTGCGGCTTTTATCATCTCAGGATCATTATTAATCTCGTCGAGGTCATAACAATCCATAAAGAAATCTTTATAGCTGTTGCCGAGAAGTTCAAGCACTTCTTCCTTGTTTTCAGTATAATACCTGTCAATTCCCGGAAGCAGCATACCCGAGGAAAGTATCTCGTCATAAAGCGGCTCGGAAACCACCGTCGGCCACTTGGCGGTAATATCATCAAAGCCCTTAACATTAGCATCTGCACAGATAAAAATCAGTGAGTTTTTAAACGAAACGCCCTTTGCAAAGCAATCAAGATACGCTTTTGCGGCAGCTTCGGGGCTGTCATAGCCGCCCTTTGCTTCGGGGGCGGGGGCGGTGCTGTCATCTGTAGGTGCATCGCTTTCTTCCGTGACAGATGAAGTTTCCTGCGAGGAAGCTTCTTCACTGTCCTCCGCCGCAGACGACACACTGCTTTGTGAACTGCTGTTTTCTTTGCTGCTGCTTTCCTCCGAGCTGTCGCTATTCCCGCAGCCCGCAAGAATAATTGCACACACACCAAGTATCATAATTAGTTTCTTTTTCATATTCTTCCTCCGTTATCAAAAATCTTTTCTTGTAATAGTTGTGCCGTCCTCAAAGGTAATACTAAGAACGGTTATTTCCTTTATCCCTTTATCGAAGCCGCCGTACATAAAACCGTCATATGCGCCGTAGGCAGATACTTTTGTGTCCGACGAGCCGTCTGTCGGATCATACACTGTAGTCGTCACGATACCGTCATCAAAGTACATGACTGTACTTCCGCTGCCCGACGGTATCTCCCAATTCCCCGATACATAATCAACAATGTTTTCATCGAGCTCGGAAGTATCGTCATAAGATCCAATATCACATTTAACAAAGGTAAACTCCTTATTATGTATAACAGCGGTAAAGGAATCTGATGTGATGTCTTTTATCTCCCACGCATTACCGTCACTTCCGATATAAAACAGCCCCTCGGAGGGTGAAAACGCCACAGGCAATATCTCGTTGGAATTTACGTGGCCGTTTTCTATATTACACTGCTTTAAACGGGCGGTATGCGTTTTGTATACATAAAATTCCTGCCTTGTTTCTTCGCCATAGCCGTTATAATCAAAGGTGGCTTCCCAATACCCGACAAATGAATCAAAGCTATACCCACTCAGATCCGGTCCTGTCTGAAAAGATACAGTATCGGCGGCAGGCTCAGGTACGGTGTCGGGTGAGCTGTCATAGCGCAGATCCCAGTAAAACGGTGTGGTGGAAAACTCAAGCTCACTGCCGTACTCCGTCGAGAAAACACCATTATCGTAACTAAGTATTATTTCATGGCACGGATCAAAGTCATAGGAGTTATTTGCCATTGACACCTGTGAGCTTAGTTTGCCGCTGCCGCCCTGCCATTCTTCAAAGCGAAGATGTACCTTGCCGTTTTCATCAACGACAAAACTCTGCATATATCCGTTTTCATAGATCGATCCGCCGATAGTCGCTTCATACCCATGGCCGCCTAAAACCATATCGTTTTCATAACCGCCATTATATACGACTTTCAGGCCTGTTCCGTATTCTTCACGGTATTCCTCTTTAACCTCGGCATAAAAATCAAAGCCTGCGACACAATAAGCTCCTAAATCCGTGACCTTTATCTGACAGTAGATATTCTTGTTGAAATAGTCGCTCAGTTCCTTATCCCTGTATTTATAATAGCCCAGCCTGAAAAACTGTTCCCTCGGATCTTTAGCTTCTGCTTCAGCTTCAACTGCCGCAGAAGAACCGTTGTCGGCTTCTTCCTGCCCGTCATCCGTATCATTATCACTGTCCTGCTTTAAAAGCATAAATATACCTACGCCCGCCAGAACAAGCAGCAGTGTTATTACTGTTATTACAGCAATTACCTTTCCTGTCCCCGATGACGTTTTCTGCTCGGGTTCGGGCTTATTTTCGGCGGCGGGTTCAGCAGCCTGCTCTACAACAGTCTGTGGTTCTTCAATCTGCTGTTCTACAGCCTTTCCACACATATTACAGAACTTAGCTGTCGCTTTAAGCTCCGCGCCGCAGTTTCTGCAAAGAATATGTTCCTCCGACATTATCTCACCCCTGAAAAACGTTTCGGGGCTGATATCCACTCAGCCCCGAAATGCATTATATCATATTTTTCATATTATTTAAACACTTTTTTGCGCCTGCCGTCATAATCAAAACGTTTTTGCGCATTATTTAAAAGCCGTCCTCCCCCGTTTCTTTATCGGCAACACCTTCAAGGATAGTATCTATTTTTGTTATGATATTTTCCGCCTGCTGCCTGCCGTTTTCATCATTCATCAGGTGGCGCACCACCTCAAGCTGATTATACAGGTCATGCCGAAGCTTTGATATCTCATCAAATCTTGACTGTGCCAGGCTGTAAAAGCGGTAATTGTTTTCCTGCATATTTTTCAGGTGTTCAAGCTCACGCGCCTGCTTTCGCAGCATACGCACACGCATGGTATTATAATACTGTATAAACACAAGCGCTGCCAAAAGCGCCTGAAATGCAAGCTGTATAAGGTTATTTATATTACTGAGCTTCTGACGTTCAAGCTTATAGAATGCCACAAGAAAGACAAAGTGGATTATAACAAACGCCATTACAAACAATACATACCTTGTGTCATTACGGTATTTATCAAAGCCCTTCCTTATCATATTAAATACAAACGAAGCCGCTATATAGCTGCACAAAAGCACATCTGCCGCAAGTATCCTGCCTGCCGAGATGATATCGGAGTTTGCTGCAACGGCATAATCGTTTAACATATCCACACCGAACACCCATGAAAAAAGGAAGACTGACAGCACCTCCACCAAAACAGCTACCGCATAGCATGAAATATGCTCGGCAAGCTTTTTGAGTATACTGCCTTTGAAAAGGCAGCAGTAAAGCACAAAATTTATAACTATCCTTGCACTGTACTGCACTGTGACATTAAATTCGGGGAACAGAAAATACGTTATAAAATATTCCCCCACGACGGCCGCATACATTATCAGAAAGGTCTTGAAAAAGCTGTGTTTGGCATCACCGATGCGGTCATAATAGAACGTCATGGAAAGCTGCTGAACAACAGTGCTGAGCATATAGATAAGTATATTCATATCCGTCCACCCGCTTTCAGGCAGGCAATGGCACTCACCCTGCCGCCGCTGTTTTTCATAATAAAGCTGCCGTCATTTCTTTGACAGATATCCTTTACTATTTTCAGACCGTAGCCATGCCCGCTGCCCTTTTTGGTGGAAAGCCCGGCTTCGCCCTCACACGGGTTCACCACTTTCAGTATAAAGTAATCATTTTCCAAAGCACTTTTTATCTCAATAAAAGCGTCCTGCCTGTTCTTCATTGAAAGGCAGCATTCCAGCGCGTTATCATAAAGGTTTGAAACAAGGCTGCAAAGGTCATAGTCGTCAATATCAAGCTCGCCGCAGTCTTTTAGTATCACCTGTGTCGGCACAAGTGCAGCTTCAGCCGAGTTAAGCTTTACGGTCAGCACAGCATTAACCGTCTTATTCTCGCAGTAAGCTACCGCCCTTACCGAGCCGAGGGTGTTGTTTATATCCTCCATTATAGCATTTGCCTCATCAGTGCCGCCCGATACGGCAAGCGCCTTCATATCTGTCAGGCGCTTTGTAATCTCACGGCGCAGCCTGCTTATTTCCTCATACTTTTCATCAGCAAGCTTACAGTAGGCGCGGTTGCTGTCCTGCTGCTCCTTTAAAAGCTCAAGCTCGTGGTTTTTCAAAGCAAGCCTGCCTGCATAAAGAGTATTGTAATACTCTGAAAACATCAGCACAAACAAAAGTGCCTGAAATGCAAGAAGTATAGTATTATCCGTTTCATTTATGGTTTTCCTGTTGACACGGTAATACACAAGCAGGAAGAAAAACATAAGAAGATCAAACACAGCTATAAGCAGAAGATCGCTTTTCTGGATAAGCTTTTTGTCCTTTCGCCTTATATGAAAAAACACAGCAGATATCACTGCAAGCACAAATAGGTTGAGCAGCAACACCCTTCCCGCCGATATATACACCGAACCGTTCACAGGGGAATATATATCGTTTATATCAACTTCAAACAACAACCCTACAAGCAGTATCGACGGCACTTCGACAACTATCTGAAGCAAGGTGAATTCAAGGCACATAAGCAGTGATCTTTTAAGGGATACTTCGTAGAAAACAATTATTATCACAAAACACAGGGCCATCTTGACGGCGGTATAGACAGAATTCGGGAGAAAGTCAAGCACGTAAAGGCTTAGTGCCTGTATCCCCATAAACGGGATATACCAGCAGATAAAAACAGTTAAAAAGTTTTTCTTATTTCTGCCGATGTGGTCAAAAAGAAAAACGCCGCAGATCAGCTGTACAACAAGCGTAAGTCCGTAAATGAGCATTACAGCTTATCTCCGAGAAAGCTGAGATATGCCTGCCTTGTATCGGCAAAGCGGCTCTGGCTTATGGGTACTTCACTGCCGCTTTTCGTGACGAAGAAGTAGCGTTCAAGCCTTGTCACCATACGCATATTTACTATTATGCTCTGATGACACCTTACAAAGTATTCGGGCATCTTCTGCTCTATCTGCGAAAGCTTGATGTCGTAAAAGCTGTAAAGCGGTTTATGCTCCTCCCCGAAGAATATGAGCCTGCGTGATACCGTTTCGATAGTAACGATGTTTTCAAGTGAAACTGTATCTATATTATTCCTGCCCGTACCTATTACGATATGATCCTCCGACTTATGCTTTGAACTTATTATATCAAGCGTGCGTTTTACCGACACCGCTGACACCGGCTTTAACAAAAACGCATCAGGCGACGCGAGAAAGATCTCCTCGCAATATCTGATATAGGCGGTTATAAAAACAAGTGCGGCAGTCTTTTGTTTTTCCCTTATTCTAACGCCGATATCTATACCGCTGATACCTTTGTCAAGCTCTATATCAAGAAACACCACAGCATAGCTGTTTTCTTCTGTCAGCCTTTGCGCCGCTGTGATATTATCTGCAATATCTATCCGTGTATTGCGGCTGTCTGTAGCATCTGCAAGCAGCTTCGCAAGCTCCTCGCCGTGTGTTTTGTTATCATCATAAATCAGTATTTTTTTCAAACTGTTCCCCCGCTTTGCATGATCTGTGATACGATACACTTATATAATTATACAGTTTTAAAACACAATTGTCAACCAAAGCAAACAGGCTGAGCTTCACGCTCAGCCTGCATTATTATTCAAAGTTTACATTGCACCGTCCTTGGTCAGCACTGCTTTTACCGTCTTGAACAGGATCCTTATATCAAGGCCTATACTCCAGTGATTGATATACTCGGTATCAAGCTTTACCACTTCTTCAAAATCGGTTATCTTACTCCTGCCGCTTACCTGCCACATTCCTGTAAGACCGGGTTTTGTAGCAAGGCGTGCTCTGTGGTGGTATTTATATTTTTCCCACTCGTCGACCGTCGGCGGCCTTGTGCCTATTATGCTCATCTGCCCCCTCAGGACATTGAAAAACTGCGGCCATTCATCCCAGCTGCCGGAACGTATTTTTTCGCCTATGCCTGTTACCTGCCTGCCGTTTACTATCTTATTGCCGATAATTCTGGGATCCCAGTCAAGCTTGAACATCATTCCGTCGGAAACGCGGTTATCCTTCATAAGTTCTGCCTTGCGCTCCTCAGCATCAAGGTACATACTGCGTATTTTATATATCTGGAACTTTCTGCCGTTTTTGCCTATCCTCGTCTGCTTGAATAGTATCGGCCCGGGGCTTTCCTTTTTGATCTTAGGGCCTACTACAGCTATTACTGCAAGTGCTATCAGGCTGCCCACAAGCCCGCCGCATATATCAATGGTTCGTTTGAGTATAAGCTGTATGGGGCTTGCATAATTTGATGTTGCCGTCAATACATTATACCCGCCTACTTTTTCAATAAAGTTCTTGCCGCCGACGCCCGAAAGCGGGAGCCTTATATGGACAGGTATTGCCATCTGGCGGCAGGCGCCTATAAGCGAAGCCACCGTCGCTTCTTCAGGCTCGTCCGATTCTTCTGCCTGTGCCTGCTCGACTTTAGCGGAATAATCCGTTTTTGAAAAATCTCTGTATGCGTCGTTTATAAAGCCCTCGACGCTCTTATAAAATGCCGAACGCCCGACTTCTATATCCGTAAGCAGTTCAGGGTATACAAACACTTCATCTACCCATTCCCTGCAAATGTAATCGGCAGCATTTTCAACTGATGCAACAACAGGCACGCCCATTATCTTTTCACCCGTGCCGTCCCTGTTGCTGAGCACTATGCCGCTGTATTCCACATCATGCGAAGCCCTTGCGCGCTTGAATATCTCGGGGATCTGCTTTTCATCTGCGACAAGTATCATAGTAGATCTGCTTGTGCCCCTGCGTATACTCCGCACAGCCGACTTCCACGCCACCCTTATACAGTACCCGAACACAAAATGAAATACCGCTGTAAGATACATGACAATACGGCTGTATGTTCCGCTGCTTTTTATAGTGAATATATAAAGTGCTGTCACAGCAAATACAAGAAGCACCTGTTTTATAGTTTGTACAGCCTCCTGATAATAGCCGCGCTTTATAACATTATGCATGGTATTGAATATCGCACTGACAAGTATATCAGACGCTGTCAGAAAGACCGCGAGCGATCTGTAATTATCCGTCCCATACGGAAGATCACCGCCCTGCCTTATCATAAATGCAAGCACAAACGCTATCTGAAGTGCAAATACGTCCCAAATAATAAAATCTATGTGCTTTAGCCACCCCTGGCTGTTCCTTTTGTACATATGTAATTATACCTCCCCTGCGGCCGCGCGATCAGCCTGTGCTTTCTTCAAAAAATTTCTTTTTTGAAATAGCAGCTTCACTTGCTCTCTCCTGCAAAGGCCGCAGATCTATAAGAATTGATGCCCCGTCATATGTCGGCGGTCATATTATTTGTCCATATAATTTAACAAAACGTGTATTGATTTTGTCAAATATCAACAAGAAATACTTTCACAACATAAATTATACTATATTTCATCACGATTGTCAAGTATCCGTGCAGAGCGGCATGACACTGCACAGGCAGCCTGCCTGATATATGCAAAACGAACAGGCCGGGGGGAGAAAGAAAGGAAACAACAGCTGTGAGCAAAATCGGATATATCAGAGTTTCAACATCAAATACTATGCAGACAGCCATATCCTTATCCTCTGTCAGTATAGTTCCAACTTGCAGTCATATCCTGTGTTATTATGGTCAGCGATATTGTCTATGATAGCTAACATTAAAGAATCGCCAAGTTCCTTTCTGCTTTTCTGATAATTCAGCCACTTTATCACAAACGGCTCTCCCGGTTCATGGCAGCCAAAACCGCCGTAAAGAATATCTCTGAAAGCATTAAGATTATGTCCTGTCTTGAAACCTATGTCTTTGGTCATCAAGAGGTCTATCTCATCAAAAAATCCTTCGATATTTGAAAATTTATTGCCATCTATTATATAAGTCCTCATCATTACCACCTCAAAGATCATCTTATAGGTTAATTATACCATACCGGAACGGAAAGGTCAATTGGCAGATTATTATTGCTCACAACCCAATGTGACATTCTTGTAAAAAAATATGAAACCTGTGTGAAAATTAGCACTCTCCCCTTGACAGTGCTAATTCAGAGTGCTATAATATAATCAGAACAAAGGAACAGAGAAGCACCAAAGGATC
>CACZFN010000036.1 GCA_902780505.1 uncultured Ruminococcus sp.
TTTCGTGATATTTTTGTTTTTGATAGCACTTAACATTATATCATATTGAGAGTTGTTTTTCTATTTTTGGTGTCTATGATCTATTGTAACATAACAAAAACCTTTTTTTGCGGCCGCATTGGCGTTTTTAGATCGAAAAATGTTCCACGTGGAACATTTTGATGTACGTCTGCATAAAAAACACCTGAATTAAAGAAAAATTTGCTTTTTCCCCTTTTCAAACAGAAAAAAATGTAGTATAATAAAAATGTATGCAAAATCATTCTTGAAGGAGTTTATATATGGGAAAAGTCATTGCTGTTTCCAACCAGAAAGGCGGCGTGGGAAAATCCACAACAGTCGTCAACCTTGCCGCTGTGCTCGGTAAGGCGGGCAGGAAGGTGCTGATAGTGGATTTTGATCCTCAGGGCAACACCACAACAAGCTTTGCTATCAAAAAAAGCAGGATAAAAAATACCGTCCACGAAGTAATAATGGACGAATGCAGCCTTGAAGAGGCTATCACCGCGACCGAGTTCACAGGAGTTTCTGTTGTGCCGACAACGCAGAACCTTTCCGGTGCGGCAGTCAGGCTCATCACAATGCCTGACCGCGCGCTGAAGCTGAGAAAAAAGCTTGACCGCGCACGCGGGTTTTACGATTATATTTTTATCGACTGCCCGCCAACGCTTGATATGCTTACGATCAACGCACTTGCGGCAGCAGATTCAGTGCTGATCCCGCTTCAGTGTGAATTTCTCTCGCTTGAAGGGCTTGTTGAGCTTTCCGAAACGATAAAGCGTGTTCGTGCAAGCTATAACCCGGCACTTGAAGTCGAAGGAATTCTCTTTACTATGTACGTGGAAAGATATAAACTTACATCTCAGGTAACAGGGCAGGTCAGAAAGAAATTCAAAGGCCTTGTTTTTGATACCGTTATACCGAGAAATGTTGCGATATCCGAAGCACCGAGTTACGGCGAACCGGTTGTGTACTATGACAAGAAGTCAAAGGGCGCAAAAGCGTATGAAGAACTCGCAAAGGAAATGATAAAGCGCGATAGAAAAAAGCAGAAGCCCGATAAGAATTAAGACAACACCGTTATACAAAAATGTTCCACGTGGAACATTTTCAGAAACTGACCGAAAGGAAAAAGCTATGGGACGAAAAAAGACAAAAAAACCGCAGTCAGGACTTGACGACCTGTTCAGTGAGAATTTTTTCTATGACGAACAGCCCGACGACGAGGCAGAAACTTCCGAAACAGGCGGCGGGGGAGTTACAAATGTAAGGATATCCCTTGTAGAACCAAACCCCGAACAGCCGAGGAGAAACTTTGATGACGATTCGCTTTCTGCACTGGCAGATTCGATAAGGCAGTACGGGCTGATCCAGCCGCTTCTTGTAAGGCCTATCGGCAACGGCGGGTATCAGATAGTTGCGGGTGAGCGCAGGTGGCGTGCCGCAAGGCTTGCAGACCTTAACGAAGTGCCTGTTGTTATAAGAGAACTTGATGACCTTCAGACGGCGCAGGTAGCACTTGTGGAAAACCTTGTGCGTGAAGACCTTGATCCGATAGAGGAAGCAGAGGGCTATGAAAGGCTTATAAACACCTTTGGGATGACACAGCTTGAAGTTGCAAAGGCAGTAGGGAAGTCCCGCTCGGGAATAGCAAATTCGCTGAGGATACTTAATCTTTGTGATGATGTCAAAAAGCTTGTCACAAACAAGGAGATATCTTTCGGGCACGCAAAGGTGATCGCGGGGCTTGAAGATATAGCACACCAGAAAACAGCCGCATTAAAGGTCACAGAAGAAGGACTTAGCGTAAGAGAACTTGAAGAATACATACAAAAAGGTCTGAAACCGAAAAAGCAAAGGCTTTACCCGCTTTCGGAAATAACAAAGGAAATAAAGTATTCTGAAACGGAAAAGTCGTTAAAAGAAGCTTTCGGCTGTGATGCAAAGATAAAATGGAACAAAAAAGGCAAAACAAGCCTTACGCTTATCTGCAAAAGTGAAGATGATTTCAGTGAACTTATGAAAAAGCTTACTGAAATAACCGACGGTTAAAATGTTCCACGTGGAACATTCAGAATAAAAGTATATTATTTAATGGAGGATATAAAAAATGTTAGACATCAAATTTTTAAGAAACAACCCCGACGCAGTAAAGGAAAACATCAGAAAGAAATTTCAGGACGAAAAGCTTGTGATGGTCGATGAAGTTATTGAGCTTGATGCAAAGTTCAGGGCTGCAAAGACACGCTGTGACGAATTAAGGGCACTTAGAAATTCAAAGAGCAAGCTTATAGGCGGGCTTATGGCTAAAGGACAGAAGGACGAGGCTGAAAAGGTCAAGGAAGAAGTAAAGGCTTTCGGGGCAGAACTTGAAGAACTTGAAGGCAAGGAAACCGAGTACGAAGCCGAGATAAGAAAGAGAATGCTCGTTATACCGAACATTATTGACAAGAGTGTACCGATAGGCAGGGACGACAGCGAAAATGTTGAGATAGAGCGCTTCGGCGAGCCTGTTGTGCCTGATTTTGAAGTGCCTTACCATGTTGACATTATGGAAGCACTCAACGGCATTGACCTTGATGCGGCAAGAAAGACAAGCGGCAACGGGTTCTACTATTTAAGCGGTGACATTGCAAGGCTTCATTCGGCAATACTTTCGTATGCAAGGGATTTTATGATAGACAGAGGGTTTACCTACTATGTACCGCCGTTTATGATACGTTCGGAAGTTGTAACAGGCGTTATGTCCTTTGCTGAAATGGAAAACATGATGTACAAGATCGAGGGCGAGGATCTTTATCTGATAGGAACATCAGAACATTCGATGATAGGCAAATTTATTGACACTATAACACCTGAAAAGGAACTGCCGAAGACCTTGACAAGCTACAGTCCCTGTTTCAGAAAGGAAGTAGGCGCACACGGCATAGAGGAGAGAGGCGTTTACCGCATACACCAGTTTGAAAAGCAGGAAATGATAGTAGTCTGCAAGCCTGAGGACAGCATGAAGTGGTATGACAAGCTATGGCAGAACAGCGTTGATTTCTTCCGTTCGCTCGATATACCTGTAAGAACGCTTGAATGCTGTTCGGGCGACCTTGCTGACCTGAAGGTAAAGAGCTGTGACGTTGAAGCGTGGAGCCCGAGACAGAAGAAATACTTTGAGGTGGGTTCATGCTCGAATTTAGGCGACGCGCAGGCAAGAAGGCTTAAAATAAGAATTGCAGGCGAGGACGGACAGAAATACTTTGCACACACACTTAACAACACTGTTGTTGCACCGCCGAGAATGCTTATAGCATTTCTGGAGAACAACTTACAGGCAGACGGTTCTGTAAGGATACCGGAGCCTTTAAGAATGTATATGGGCGGCAAGGACAAGCTTGAAAAGGTATGATATAAATAAAAACATCTGACAGAGGTGGCTTATGGCATTTGCTTCAATGTTCATAGTATTCTTTGTGATAGTTTTGGCGGTGCTCGGATTTATGTTCATAGTCGGGCTGATACTGCTTATAACGGGACTTGTGAGGAAGAAAAACCCAAGGAATATCGGTAAACGATCACCGACGATAAGCATTGTACTGGGGGCGGTACTTCTTGTACTGCCCGTAGGAACAGGTGCGATAGCAGGCGGATGTGCGGCAAGGGAGGCAATACTCAGAAACAAGGACTATGACATTGTTACCGACAAGTGGAGAAATGTTTTAGTTACCGACAAGGAGGCTGCACAGAGTGTGACAGAGCAGCTGCTTGACTGCGCTGAAAAGGGCGATAAGGAAACGATAAAGAAGCTGTTTTCGGCGAGCGTTTCGGGCAAAGACGGGTTTGATAAAGCGCTTGATAAGTTTATTGAAAACTACCCAAAGGGGCTTTCGGACGGAGAGAGAAAGGACCTGAACGTATCGGGCAGCAGCCATTATGACAAGGACGGCGCAAAGAAGTATTCAGAGGCAAGGCTGAGGATATCTTCGGGCGGGGAGGAATACTTTATCTCGCTTGAATTTTGTTACTACAACAAAAAGGACAAGGACGAGATAGGACTTGAAAGCTTTACAGTGGAAAACTTAGAGGCAAAAGCATTGAAAAAAGACCGCGAAGGCGATGTTATACTTATTGACAGGGAAAGCAGCGATAAGGTAACGGCGCGGCTTATAGGCGGGAATGCTTATATTTTCACGCCGGGAAGCAGGCTGATAAGTGAGAGCGAGATGTCAGGTTTACTGAAAAAGCACCTGTACCTTAGTGACATAAGCAGTGAGATAGGGCAGCCCAATGCACAGTTCAAGATGGAAAATGCAACGGGGTATGACTACTTTTACGAGCTTGAACCTAAGGACGGTGAGCCGAGGTTTATACACATAACGACTGATACGCCTATGGGGAAGGTACTCGGCAATTACCTATGCAGTGACGAGGAAAGCTTCTTTTCACAGAAATTATAGCAAACACAAAGGAAGACAACAATGGAACAGCAAACAAACAAGGGTATAAAAAAAATATACGAATACCTTTTCCCTGCACAGTACGGCAGGGAGAGATATCTGCTTTTATTTGTGACGGGTATGGCGGTAATGCTTTTATGCGCACTGCCTTCGCTTATCATAAACAAGGGGATATTTATATACTACGGTGATTTTAATTCGCAGCAGGAGATGTTCTACTACCATTCAAACGAAATGGTAAAAAACGGCAATTTTGGCTGGGACTGGGGCACAGACTTAGGTTCAAGCTTTATAGGTTCATACTCCTTCTATTTGCTGGGAAGCCCGTTTTTCTGGTTTACGACGATCTTCCCGCCGTCGTGGGAGGTATACATGATACCGCTGATGCTCGGTGTAAAAACGGGGTTTGCGGCAATGTTTGCCTATGCATACATCAGGCTGTTTACAAAAAACAGAGATGCGGCGTTTATAGGCGGGCTTGTATATGCGTGTTCGGGTTTTCAGGCTTACAATGTATTTTTTAACCACTTTCATGATGCGACGGCGCTTTTCCCGCTTTTGCTCATAGCGTTTGAGTTAAACATAAGAAAAAACAGCAGGGGGGCGTTTGCACTTGCTGTAATGATAAACGCAATGAACAGCTATTTCTTCTTCTTCGGGGAGGTAGTATTTGTTATCATATACTTCTTTGTAAGGCTGTTTAGCGGGGACATTGACATAAACTTAAAGAAGCTTATAAACCTTGTGTTTGAATCGGTGCTCGGGGTGCTTTTAGCGGCGGTGATATTCCTGCCGGCCTGCCTTGACACGATAAACAACCCACGGCTTTCAAACCATTTATGGGGACTGAATTTAGTAGGCTACAGTGACAAGTTCAGGATACTGAGGATAATACAGAGCTTCTTTATGCTGCCTGATATGCCTGCAAGGGTGAACCTTTTACACGGCGACGGTGCTGCTGAAAAGGACACGGCAAGGTGGGCATCTATTGCGGGGTATTTACCGCTGTTTTCTATGACGGGGGTAATCGCATTTATAAGAACGAAAAAGAAAAGCTGGCAGACACGGCTCTTTTTCGTATGCGCAGTAATGGCAATGATACCGGGGTTCAATGCGGTATATGCCATGATGAATTCGACCTACTATGCAAGATGGTACTATATGCCGATACTTATTATGGCAATGATGACATCAAAAGTGCTTGAGGAGAACCCGCAGGAGGTAAGAAGGGCGTTTTTACCTGTAACGCTGATAACGGCGGCTTTCTGCATTGTGGGACTGCTGCCCGTAAAATCGGGGGAGAAGATAAAATGGCTAGAAATACCGAGGTACAAGGATCTTTATTACATTCAGGCGGGCGGTGCTGTTGTACTGACTGCGGCGCTTGCGATACTGATATACAGATACTCAAAAAGAGAGGATTTTTTACGGGTGGTCTGCTTCTTCACGACGGGTGCGTGTGCGGCGAGCATGGCTGTATGCGTATGGTACGGGGTATGTCAGGGGCCTTACAATGATTACTACATCGAACACGCCATAAGGGGCGGAGAAAACATCGACCTGACGGAATTTGAGACTGAGGAAGAAACAAATGCCGGGAACAGCTTTTACAGGATAGACACCTCGCCTAATGTGGACAACTGGTGTATGTTCTGGGGGCTGAGTTCGATGCGGTGTTTTCAGAGCGTTGTGCCGGATTCGATAATGCGGTTTTACGAGACCATGCACCTTGACAGAAACGTGGCATCAAGGATAGACACGAAGTATTACGGGTTCAGGGGACTTTTGTCTGTCAAATACTACTTTGAAGAATGTGTTGACAACTATTCAAGCGGCGAGGACGCAGTAAAAGAGGCGAAGGAAAGCCTTGACAATATGCCGAGCTTCAAGTATGTCGGCACGCAGAACGGGTTCAATATTTACAAAAACGAATACTATGTGCCAATGGGCTTTACGTATGACAGCTACCTGACAAAAGAGGAATTTGAGAAGCAGTCAAACGTAAGACAGCCCAACCTGCTTATGCACGCACTTGTGCTTGATGACGAGGACATAAACAAGAACAGCGACATTTTAGAGCACTTTAAAATAGAGGGCAAGGACGTAACAAGGATAAACTACGAACTGACTTGCAGAGAAAAAAGCGAGAGTGCCTGTGATACCTTTGAATACGACACAAACGGCTTTAAGGCGACGAACACACTTGAAAAGGAAAGCATGGTATTTTTCAGTGTGCCGTACACCGAGGGGTGGAGTGCAAAGGTGAACGGAGAGGACGCAGAGATCGTCAGGGCTTCATACGGGTTTATGGCGGTAAGGTGCAAAGCCGGAGATAACAGCATAGAGTTCAGGTACGAAACGCCCGGTTTAAAGGCGGGTATCATTATAAGCGGGATATCGGCAGTTGTGCTTATAGGGTATGTAGTATATTACAGGAAAAAGGAAAAAGCCAAAGAAGTGAAATAAAAGCCGGCAGGCGGTGAAGAAACTTGCCCCCCTGAAAGGGGAGGGGAAATGCCGATAGGCGGCGAAGAAACTTGCCTCCCCTGAATTTAGAATCTTCGATTCATGGGAGGGGGACCGCCGATAGGCGGTGGAGGGGTTAGAATGCATTTAAAAGAAGACACGATAAAAAGCGAACTTATATTTGACGGAAAAGTCGTCAGGCTGTTTAAGGATATTGCAAGACTGGAGGACGGGCAGGAGGTAAGCCGTGAACTTATAAAGCACCCCGGGGGCGTTTGTGTTGTGCCGATAGACGGGGAGGGGAATGTTTACCTTGTAAAGCAGTTTCGATACCCGTTTCAGACGGTGCTGACGGAGGTGCCTGCGGGCAAGCTTGAAGCGGGAGAGGATCACAGGCAGTGCGGGCTGAGAGAGCTAAAAGAAGAAATAGGCGCTGAGTGTGACGAGTTTACATACCTGGGGTGCCTTTACCCGACTGTGGCTTATGACAGCGAGATAATACATATGTACCTTGCAAGGGGGCTGCATTTTGGAAGGCAGAGCCTTGATGAGGACGAGTTTTTAGACGTTATAAAGGTAAGCTTTGAAAAAGCGGTAGAAATGGTCATGGCGGGTGAGCTGCCGGATTCAAAGACACAGCTTGCGATACTGAGGGCGAAAATACTTATTGACAAGGAGAGGGCTTAGATGTATATTCTCGGAATAGAAAGCTCGTGTGATGAAACTGCGGCGGCTGTTGTAAAGGACGGGCGGGAGGTCATCTCCAACGTTGTTGCAACGCAGATAGCGGAACACAGGCTGTACGGGGGAGTTGTGCCTGAGATAGCTTCACGCAGGCATTGCGAGAATATCTATGCGGTAGTCAGTGCTGCCCTTGAAGATGCAAAAATGACGATAGACGATATAGATGCGATAGGGGTGACATATGCGCCGGGGCTGATAGGGGCTTTACTTGTGGGGGTGAGCTTTGCAAAGGGGCTTGCGCTCACATCAAAAAAGCCGCTTGTGCCTGTGCACCACATAGCGGGGCATATTGCTTCAAACTATATATCGCACAGTGAGCTTGAACCGCCGTATTTGTGCCTTGTGGCTTCCGGGGGACATTCGCACATTATTGAAGTGACTGATTATACACACTACAAAGTAATAGGCAGAACGCGCGACGACGCGGCGGGGGAATGCTTTGACAAGGCGGCGAGGACGCTTGGGTTTGAATACCCGGGCGGGAAGTTTATCGACGAAGCGGCAAAGAGGGGCAACGCATACGCCTATGACCTGCCGCACCCGAGAGTAGCGGGAAGTGAGTATGATTTTTCGTTTTCGGGGTTAAAGACGGCGGTAATTAACCTTATACACAATGCTTCGCAGAAAGGGACGAAGATAGAAAGAGATGATGTTGCGGCAACATTCCAGCGTGTAGTTTGCGAGGTGCTTGTCAAAAATGTAATAAAAGCGGCAGAGAACGGCGGGTATGACACCATTGCGGCAGCGGGGGGAGTTTCGGCAAATTCCGGCCTGCGGGAGGCAATGGAGAGCGCTTGCAGAGAGCGTGGGTACAGATTGTTTTTACCCGAGTTAAAATACTGTGGTGACAATGCGGCAATGATAGCGTCGCAGGGGTATTATGATTTTATAAGCGGAAAAAGGGCGGATATGTCGTTAAACGGAATAGCGACGCTTTCGCTTGAGGATATATAGAGAAAAAGAAGAAAAGAAGCAAAAAAAATTAAAAAGGTTTTTGGGATCAAGCCCTTTTTCCTTAAAAAAGGGCTTGCGGGGACGGGGGCAGAGCCCCAACAGGTCAAGGGCAGCGCCATTGTAGGGTGTGGGGCAGCGCCCCAATCGGGCGAAGCCCGACAACGGCGGCGAAATTAAACAATCCCGAAGCGCAAACCTACGATTATAAAAAACCTCGGGGAACGGATATATTTCGCCGCCCCCGTTCCAAAACAGTGAGCGAAGCGAACGTTTTTTGGAACGGTTCGCACCGTTAGGTGCGACGAACCCCTCCACCACCGCCTTCGGCGGCGGTCCCCCTCCCCTTTCAGGGGAGGCAAGGTTCCACATTTGCGTGGCACCTCCCATGAATCGAAGATTCTAAGTTCAGGGGAGGCAAAACCCCTCCGCCCCTTCGGGGCACCTCCCCTTTCAGGGGAGGCAAGGTTCCACATTTGGGGGTATGACCGTCCACATTTGCTGTCGGCTGTTGCTGATTTAGTGAATAGTGAAAAGTGAGTTGCTGTCCCGACGTATCCGAGGGGGGAACCCCAAAAGGGGACAGGAACCCGCTTACGCCGCCCCATCGGGACCTGCCTGAGCCTTGCGGCTCAGGCAGGGAGTTTTACTTCGACGACATTGTCGTCGATTTCGCTGTGCGAAACCGTAAAACTCTGTCATTCACCCCCCTTTGCCCTCGGGATCCCCCTTCCCCTTTACCCCTTTGCCCTCGGGGCGGGGTTACGCTGTGGTATGCGTAGGTTTTTTCGCGGCTCGCTAAGCGCTCGCCGGACAAGGTATGGTTAAGGCAGGGCGTTATCTGAAAGTATCGCGAAACCGTAAAACTCTGCGCGCAGGGGGGGCTTGGGGGCTTTGCCCCCATTTAGAATAATTATTTGCTGTCAACTGTTGCTAAACGGATTTAGTGAATAGTGAAGAATGAATAGTGAAAAGTTTTTGTCGGTTGCGCCGACTTGATGCGTCTTATTCGAGGGGGGAGAGAGATTTGCGAAAACGGGAAAAATCTATACTCGGGGGGTTGTTCCCCAATTTGAAATAAACATTTGCTGTCACCTGTGGGGATATTCGGGTGGAGAAAACAGAAAGGACGATCATAGATGCTTGGGATAACCTGTGAGGGCGGTGCGAGCAGGACGGTATATTCCTGCGGTGTACTGGACAGGCTTTTAGATGAAAACATAATATGTGACAGTTTTTACGGTGTAAGTGCGGGGATAGCGTTCGGGGTATCGTACATATCACGGCAGAAAGGGAGAAACCTTTCCCTTGCGTGTGATTATATGCCGACTAAAAAATACATGGGCGCACACCATCTTTTCAGGCCGTCGAACAGGAGTTTTTACAACCTTGATTACGCTTTTCATGACATACCATGCAAGCTTTTGCCGTTTGACATGAAGGCGTTTTCGCAGTACAAGGGAAGTGTGAAGGCGGTAGTTACAAACGTTGACACGGGCAAGGCGGAATACCTTGAAGTGCCGAGGGATGACGAGGATTTTATGCTGCTTCGGGCAAGCTGTGCTTTGCCGATGCTGTTCCCCATGATAGAGATAGGCGGGCAGAAGTACCTTGACGGCGGGCTTGCGGATTCCGTCCCATACAAGCAGCAGCAAAAAGACGGGTGCGACAGGCAGATAGTTATACTCACAAGGCCGAGAGGCTACATAAAGCATGACGAGCCGCTTATGGCACTTATCGAAAAGAGATACAGAAAGTACCCGGCACTTATCGAGAGCATAAGGACAAGGGCTGACAGATACAACAAATGCATTGCAGAGCTTGAGCAGTTAAGGCGTGAGGGAAAGGTATTTGTATTTTCGCCCAAGCACACTTTTGGTGTGAACAGGACGGAGAACGAGCGCAGCAAGCTGATAAGGCTTTACAATTACGGCTACGCCCATGCGGACAGGGAAATAGAAAACATTAAGAGATATCTTCTTAAATAGAAACGGAGTAAGATTTGAAAAGGATACTAAAGCTATCCCTTACGGCGGCTTTTTTTGCGGGTTGGGGGATATACATTCATGACAGGCAGCTTGATGTTCACAGGATAGAGTTAAGGCACGAAAAGCTGCCGGAGGCTTTTGACGGGGTGAAGATAATACATCTGAGCGACTTACACCAGAAAACCTTCGGGGAGATGAACGGAAACCTTATAATCTCCTGTGAGGCGGTAAAGCCCGATTACATTTTCTTTACGGGGGACTTGATATCAAGGAATGAAAACAGAAGCTTTTTTGATGCGAAGTTATTCCTTATGGAAAAGCTGACAAGGCTATGCCCTGTATACTACATTCCCGGCAACCACGAGCAGGACAGCCCCGAGAACACGATCTACCTTTGCAGGAAGCTCAGAAAGCTTGGTGTTAAGATACTTATAAACAAAAGCGATACTGTCACCCGTGATGGGGAGAGTGTAAGGGTATGGGGGCTTATGCCTTCGATAAGGTGTTACCACAACGGGAGAAGTTTCAGGCATTTAAAGAAGATAGACAAAGCATACATCACGGAGCTTTTAGGGCAGTGCAGCAATGATGAATTCAACATCCTGCTTTCACACACGCCGTTTGCGTTTGAGGAGTATGAAAAGTGGGGCGCTGACCTTATATTTGCGGGGCACTGTCACGGGGGGATAATAAGGCTGCCGTTTTTAGGGGGCTTACTTTCACCCGAGAGGAGGTTCTTCCCGAAATACACAAAGGGGACATACTTCCTTGAAAACTCGAAAATGGTAGTTTCGGCGGGGCTTGGGAAGTTTCGGGTAAACAACCCCTCTGAAATAGTAGTTGTGACATTGAAAAAAGGATAACGGTTTATTATAAAAGGAGAGAAAACAATGAAAAGGATAATTGCAGCGGCGTGTGCAGCAGCGCTGATATTCGGGGCGGGAAGTGCGTTACCGCAGGTACAGATAGCGAGAGTATCTGCCGAGGGCGTTACAGCTTCGGGGGACTATGAATACATAGTGCTTGATGACGGGACGGCAGAGCTTATAAATTACTACGGGAGTGATACAAGTGTAAAGCTGCCTGACAGTATAAACGGCACAAAGGTGACAAGTATCGGGAGTTATATGTTCTTTTCAAACTGGAACATAAAGAGCGTGACCATTCCCGAGGGGGTAAAAAGCATTGGGGAGAATGCGTTTGCCTGCTGTGACTATCTTGAAAGCATAAGCATACCAAAGAGTGTTACAGAGATAGGGTATGCGGCGTTTGCCGACACAGCATGGCTTAAAAAGCAGAGGCAGGCTGATGCGCTTGTGACAGTAAACGATATTCTTATTGACGGCAAGACCTGCAAGGGTGACATTACTATACCTGACGGGGTAAAGGAAATAAGCATAGAGGCATTTTTTGAATGCGAGGGAATAACGACTGTCACCATACCGAAAAGTGTCGAAAGGATAGGGGACAGCGCTTTTGACAGCTGTGGGAACCTTAAAGGTATCATTATAAAGGGTGCGGCAAACATAGGAGCAAGTGCTTTTGAAGATTGTGAGAGCCTAACGAAAGCCGACATACAAAGCGGGGTAACAAGCGTTGAAGAATATGCTTTTTACGGGTGCAAAAGCTTAAAGAGCGTGACGATACCAAAGAGTGTCAAGGAGATAGGCGAGTATGCCTTTGGGTACTATGATGACGGAGAGGGCGGCACAGGCAAGGCAGGCAGCTTTACCATAAAAGGAGTAAAGGGGACTGCCGCTGAAACCTATGCAAAGGACAACGGGTTTACCTTTGAGCAGGTTGAGGAAACATCAATTAAAGGTGACGTAAACGCTGACGGGGCAATAAACATGGCTGACCTTACAAGGCTACAGCAATACCTTGCAGAGTGGGAAGTAACGATAGACGAAAATGCCGCAGAGGTAACAGGTGACGGAAAGATAGGAATGGCTGACCTGACACGGTTACAGCAATACTTAGCGGAGTGGGAGGTAACACTCGGCTAAAAAGGAAAACACGGCGGCATAATTATAATAAGGAAAGGTGTGGTCAATATTATTACATTTGATGAAAGGTCAAGGACATTCAAGCTTGACGCAAAGGACACGACTTACAGTTTTATGGTGGCAGACGGGGAATACCTTGCGCACGTATACTTTGGCAGGAGGATACCCGACACGGATCTGACAAGCATTATGCGCTTTGACGAGAGCCCGTTTACGCCAAAGACAAACAACCGCGACAGGGCATCATATTTAGACACGCTGCCGCTTGAATACCCCTGCTTCGGCATAGGGGATTACAGGGAGCCTGTTCTCAGGATACAGGCGCCTGACGGGACATCGACCTGTGACCTGCGGTACAAGGGGTACAGCATAAGCGGGGGCAAGCCGACACTTACGGGAATGCCTGCGACATTTGCAACAGAAGAAAGCCCGTGCAGCACGCTTGAGGTCATACTTGAGGACAAGCCCGCGCAGCTTGAGGTATCGCTTTTTTACACGGCGTTTGAAAAGCTTGATGTAATAACAAGGAGTGCTGTGATAAGGTACAGGGGCGACAAGGCGGTATATCTTACAAGGGCGCTTTCCGCCTGTGTGGAATTTGACACGAATGAATTTGACATGATAACCTTAAACGGTTCATGGGCAAGGGAGAGAGCGATAGAGAGGTGCAGGCTGCACCATGCAAAGCAGCTCGTTGATTCCTGCAAGGGGGAGAGTTCACACCAGAACAACCCGTTTGTGGCGCTTTGCGAGCACAAGGCGGACGAGGACACAGGCGAGGTATTCGGGTTCAACTTTGTATACAGCGGCAATTTTATGGCGCAGGCGGAGGTCACTCAGCACAAGAAGACACGTTTTGTAATGGGGATAAACTCGATAGATTTTTCATGGAAGCTTGAAGCGGGGGAGGAGTTCACCCTGCCCGAGGTAGTAATGGTACATTCTGACGAGGGGCTTGGCAAGATGTCGAGGACGTTCCATGACCTTTACAGGAACAATCTTATCAGGGGTGAATACAAGGACAAGCGCCGCCCGATACTTATAAACAACTGGGAAGCGACGTATTTTAACTTTAACACGCAAAAGCTTATTGACATTGCAAGAGAGGCAAGCAAGCTCGGCATTGAGATGCTTGTTATGGACGACGGCTGGTTCGGGCACAGGGACAGTGACAATTCATCGCTTGGCGACTGGTTTGTTTACGAAAAGAAGATAGACGGCGGGCTGAAGCATTTAGTTGACGAAGTAAACAAGCTTAATATGAAATTCGGGATATGGTTTGAGCCTGAAATGGTATCGCCGGATTCAGAGCTTTACAGGGCGCACCCCGACTGGGCGATACAGATAAAGGGCAGAGAGCTTACGATGTCGAGGGAACAGTATGTTCTTGACTATTCACGCAGGGAAGTCAGGGACTATGTATATTCGATGATGAAGAAGATACTTGACAGTGCAAACATTGAATACATCAAGTGGGACATGAACAGGCAGCATACTGAGGTGGGTTCAAACGCTTTACCTGCTGACAGGCAGAGGGAGTTATGGCACAGGTATGTTTTAGGCGTTTATGACCTTATGGACAGGCTGACGACCGATTACCCGCACATTTTACTTGAAAACTGTTCGGGCGGCGGTGCGAGGTTTGATCCTGCAATGCTATACTACAGCCCGCAGATATGGTGTTCGGACGACACTGATGCTATTGAACGGTTAAAGATACAACACGGAACGAGTATGTGTTACCCATGTTCGGCAATGGGGGCGCACGTATCCGACTGCCCGAACCACACTGTCGGCAGGAACACGCCGTTTGCGACGAGGGGGGATGTAGCGCTTGTGGGGACATTCGGCTACGAGCTTGACGTTACACGCATACCCGAGCAGGACAGGGATGCGATACCTGCGCAGATAGAGAAGTTCAAAAAATACAACCCCTTAGTACGCACAGGCGATCATTACAGGATAGGCAATATGTTTGAGGACAACACATGGGATGCATGGATGTTTGTAGCGAAGGACAAGAGCGAGGCCTTATTTGAGTTTGTACAGGTACTTGGAAGGCCCAATGAGAGGTCAAGAAACATAAAGCTCAAGGGGCTTGACGCGGACGCATACTATTACGAGGAGGGAAACCCCGATATGAAGCTTTCGGGGGCGGCGCTTATGTATGCGGGGATAAATGTTGCGAAGATGTGGAATGCTGACGGGCTATACGGGGATTTTGTTTCAAAGACGTTACATTTTGTGAGGGCATGACCTGAGCGTAGATACATGATCAGAGAGGTGAGATAGTTTTTGTGCGAGGAAAGATTTGACGACATTGAAAGCGAGATGCTCGGGGACAAGATAGAGATCTTCATAAGCCGCGAGCACAGGTTCGGGACGGATGCTTTTTTACTTGCGGATTTTGCAGGCGGGCGGCACAAGGACTATGTCTGTGATCTCTGCACCGGCAGCGGGATAGTAGCGCTTCTCACCTACAAGAATTTTTTGCCTGCACACATTGACGCGGTTGAGATACAGCAAAAAGCGCACAAGCTTTTAAAGATGACAGTTGAGAAGAACGGCATTGACTGCATAACGCCTGTACTTGCCGACCTGAAAGATTACAGATCGGGGCGGGAGCTTGACCTTATCACCTGCAACCCGCCTTACAAGATAAGCGGGACGGGGGCAAAGAATGATGACAGGGCGGTTTCGCTTGCAAGGCACGAGGTGATGTGCACGATAGAGGACGTTTGCAAAGCTGCTGCAAGAAACCTGAAATTCGGCGGGCGTTTATGCATATGCCAGCGCCCCGAAAGGCTTGCTGACATTATAACTGCCATGAAAAATTCGGGGCTTGAGCCGAAGCGGTTAAGGACAGTACACAAAAACCCCGAGGGTGCGCCGTGGCTGATACTTATTGAGGGCAGGAAGGGTGCAAGGCCGTTCATGGCGATAGAGAAGCCGTTATTCGTATGCGGGCAGGGCGGCGAGCCGTCGGAAGAAATGCAGAGGATATACGGGGCAGGCTGAGCGCGGGGGATAGCAGGACGATTTAATGCATAATAGCCGTATGCTGTCACAAACGCGGTGTGTCAAGAACATTCTGAATATGAAAAAGCCCCGAGGCGGTTAAGACGAGTACGCATATAGAAGTTTTGCCCCGAAGCACTTCAAAGTGCTTCGGGGCATTGTATTTTATACAACTGCTAAGATAAATCATAATTTGATGTTGCAAGATTAACATATACCCGTTAAAAGCCGCCAATATGACTTAATGTTTTAGAAGCGACTCTTGAACCTTCATTCATTGCATTTATAATATCACAATCTCTCAAATATGAACAAAGAAAGCCAGCATGATAA
>CACZFN010000037.1 GCA_902780505.1 uncultured Ruminococcus sp.
ATATGTCTGTAACTTCTTGCCATAACAAAACCTCCTATGGTTTCTATTATACCATAGGAGGTCTTTTTTGTCATTGTACGTTTTTTATGGTTCGGTTCATTATTTATGCAAGGCGTTTTTTGGGTTTTAGTTATTGCCGATCTTCGGGGCATTGTTTTGTGGGTTATGTATTTGCGGCTCTTGCTGCATTTGTAATTTCTCTTCGATTATCTCCCTAGCTCTTTCACCGTCCTCAAAGTGATTGCCGTCATATTCAAAAAAGTTCTTAGCCTGATAAATGCCGTTTACCTTCGGCTCTTTCTTGTAGTTCTTAAGGTAGGTAAGAGAAGATGACATATCTGTATCAAACTTCGGTTCTTTAAGCAGATCAAGATATTCAGTAAACTCCTTATAGTTCATATCCTTAAGTGTTGTGCTCTTTATCATCTTGACAACCTCTGCCTTAAGTGCGTCATAAGCGCCCGGCTTTCCTATACCCTCTAACAGTTTGTTCTGGTGTGGGAACATTATCGGGTAGATCTGCGCCTTAACGCCGCCAAGCAATTTATCATAATACTCCCTTTCATAGTCCGGTGTGTTGGGGTCATTTAATTTATCGGTTGCAAGGTGGTTAGTCTGCTCTTTATCCGCAGTTACACGGGGGTCTTTTTTTAGCTTATTACTAATAATATCATCATACTGGTCACTAAAGAGCCTGCTGATGTATATATCTGCTTTGGCTGCTATCTGCTGGCTTTCGGTAAGGGTATGCGGAGCTTTTTCTAAAATCTTTTCTGCAATTGAACATTTATCGACGATCAAGCCCCAAGTTGATATGCTGTCTATCTTCTGCTCATAATCATGGTCAAGCGTTTTGCCGTTTTCGAGCTTTACGTTCATTACCCTCTGCTTAAGGTCACTGTCACGCTCCATTAAATTGCAAAGGCGCTTAGCCATTTCACCTGTTTCGGGAGCGCAGCTGATATTCAAGGTGTTCATATCCTTCCTGATAGTATTGTTAAGTGATATAGCTATTATCTTTGCAAGAGGGTCTAAGTTACCTTCTTTATAAGCATTAAGAGCATCTGCTGCTAATTCTCTGCCCTTTTGTATGCAGGGGAAACCACTCCTTACAACTTGATCGGATATTGTGCCGTCACCATCGCATATTCCGGTCGTATAATGAGGAGTTGAAAACATCATGCTCATATCATCCGGCAGGCTGTCATTCAATACCTTGTAATTAAATTTATACTGATCAGCTGTGATCTCGCCTTTTTCAAGCTGCTCTTTAAGTAATGTTTTTGAGGTCACCAGATCATATGCTTCCTTTTGTGCAGCCGCTGCCATAGCTATCGCCGCAAAGTCCTTTTCCGAAAGGGGAGGAATGACCTCATTCGGGTCACTTGTCTTGTAAACATTCTTGAAATCATTCTTAATAGGCTTAAAGATCTTGTATTCCTCACCCGTGATCTTGGATTCGTCTTTTTGCTTGAACCTTTCCTGATATTCAGGCTCAAAGCCAAATATATGATCTATCACCTCAACACTTTTGATCCTGTCTAAAGGAAGATTTGTTGCATTTTTTGTGCTGTTTTCAAGCAGTGTCTTATTATCCCTTGCAAGAGTATCGCATCTGTAGCGCTCGGCATCAAATTCGTCGATATCCTTTATAACGGTGAATTTCGTTAAGATATCATAGGACGTGTTATATCTGGTTTTTATTTTTTCGTTGTTAAAGATCTCTTTCTCAACTTTATATCTAAGTGCAGCATTATTAACAGTAGAATACATAGGCGAGCCGTACTTCAAGGCGGTCACATCAGCTATGGTATATTTCTTGTCAAGCCTTGAATTTATCCTATCCCTTGCCTCGCTTAGGGTCTCCTTTCTGCTGCCGACCATGCGCCTTGTGTAGAAATCATCTTCAAGCTGGTTTGTCCTCAAAGCCGATTTGTAGACATTGAGCTTGTAAGCGTCCATGCTCTCCTGCACGCTCTCGTTTCTTGTGCGCTCCTGAAAATCAAGGTCGCTTTTGAAGAAATCTCTTGCATTTTCGGATATGCCCATAAGTATGCCATGCTCTACCTTTTTGGTCATATCTGTAAGCTTTGTGAGGTTATCAATATTTGCCTTTATGCGCTTTTGCTCATATGTGTCGCCGCTTTTACGCCTGCCGGGGTCCTTGCACATCTGGCCGTTTTTGTATTCAAGGTATTTTTTTATATCCCCTTTAAGTGCATCTGATTTTTGCAAAAACAGATCCATATCCTCAAAGGTTATCGGCTCATCATAAGGCCTTTCGCGCCAAGTGACGTTTACAAGCTTGTTAAGATCATGCAGCTTTTCCTTCATGTTGCGGAACTGCTTGCTTGAACGGATATAGCCCTTGTCGTTGCTCTGAATATCAGCCACCATTTTTGAAACGGTGTTCTGTATCTTCTCGATATCATAATCAAGGGTAATGTTATTGCAAAAGCCTACTTCGTAATCCGAGAAATTATGGTTGTTGGCGTAAAGCTCATTATGGGCGATAGTACGCTTAAACTTGAGCGAATCCTTGCCTGAAACGGCATCGCCGAGCGGAGGGATAAATGTCAGCTCTTCTGCATCAGTATCAACTACAGAGTGGTTGTTTGCAAGGGCTGTGATGACCATAGCCTTCTGGAATGCGATCTTCTGTTTGTGGCTGTGCTGTATCTCTGAATCTGCAAACGCCTGATCGTACATATCGCAGTATTTTGTACTTGAGTAGATAGTTTCATTTTCATCGGAGTACACAACAGCTCTTGATGCAAAATCATTTATTTCAGTATCGGTTCCGCCGAAAATGCTGTCGTATACCGATGCGAGCTTTTCTATATCCTTAGCGTCGCGCTCTAAAAGCGAGTTTACTATGTTTTCGGGCTCTGTCTGCTGTATATCAAGGCTCTGGAGCAGGTCATTTATGCGCCTGCCCTCGGGCGTTGAGGCATTATTGATGCTTTTTATCCTCTCGCCGCGCGTAAGTGTCGTGAATGAGGCGTTTGTAAAGATATTTTCTATCTTGTGGTCGCCGTTTGTGTAGGTAAGCTCTGTGCCGGGCGTAGTCATCACCCTAAGCAGCTCCGCCTTTGCATAGAGGTATACTTTCTCATCATTAAGGTCGGAGTCACCGAACCTGCCCGAATTTATCAGCCTCTGACGAACGTCCTCTACAAGATTTACAGGCTCGCTGTTTGGCGTTTTCTTGTAGGTAAAGCCGTCAAGCACGGAATGAAGTTCCATAATGACGCTGCCGTTTGAATCCATACCGAAGGCCTCATTAAGGTAGCTGCTTGCGATATTAAGGTAATACTCCGAAATGTTTTCAAGAGCAAAACGTCTGGTGTTTAAAATGCTAAGGCTCGTTATCTCGGGGTGAACGCCGCCCAAGATATTTGCAAAGCCGTTATCAAGTGCAGTTTTGCGGCTTTGTTCAAGCTGCTGCGCAAGGATAAGGTTTGCCTGCTGCTCGGCATTGCTCAGCTGCTCCTCCGTGCGCCTGCCGTTTGAGGCGATATTGCCGTTTGTAAAGTCATCAAGGCTGTTTGCCTGCTTTCTGTCAAGGCCAAGCACCTGTGAATCCAGCGCACGCAGTCTGTTTTCCTCTTGAAGGGTGCGCTTTTCTGCCTGCTTTTTAAGGTACTCGGTATTGAGCTTTTTGGGCAGGTAGGCTTTTTCTATCTTGATGATGTTGTTCTTTTTGGGGCTGTTGAATCTCTGCTCGCTGAGCGTGTCCTCCTTGCCGCTGTAGCGGTAGACATTTGTGCCTAAGCCGTTTATCGGAAGATCCCCCGGGTGACGGGCGCCGCCCTTGATCATTTCGGGCTGCTCGGTGAGGGTGCCGTCCTCCTTCATTTCAACATATTCGCTCGGCACGCCGAAAATAGTCTTTCCGTCCTTTGAAAGCTTGATGTTCGACATCCACGTTACCTGAATGCCGCGCAGGCCTGCAAGTCCGTTTTGCTGGCTGAGCCTGTCGCTGATAAGCTCTCTTAACGAGCCGTCATAGGTCATATCAGGCTCAGTCTTATTCCCCTTGTGGTGGAGTGAGTTTTTATACTTGATCTTATCGCCGTTTATTTCGGTGATGGTTATATAGTGGCCGCCAAGAAGTATGCCCACAGGCGAATGATCCACGGTGATAGCGTGGCGGATAGTGTTTTCAAGCTCCTGTGCAGCGCTTTCCTTGTACTGCTCCTCCGTGATATTTGCGTTTCTCAGCTCATCGTTATATCTTGTTATCTCAACCTCTCGAAGCATAGTGTTCGGCAGAAAGCTTAAGATAGAGTCGCCCATTTCGAGTGTGTTGTTCTCGTGGTCGGTATTATAGGCGATGACAGTTTCTTCATCAGTCTGCTCTGCCTGCTGCTGTGTCTTTTCGGGGCGGTAGTTCTTTATATCGTTTTGCGAAAGGTCAAGCCCCCTGCTTGATGCAAGTATCTGGAAAAAGCTTGCCCAGCAGCCTGCGCCCGTGTTCTGGAATTCATTCTGATGAATATCAGCAAGTGATACGCCGCCATCCTCGGTGGTGATGACCTCGGGCTCTCTGTAAAGCATTTTATCATTATCCATGATATCCTTTGCACGGTTTTGGATATCGGCCTTTTTGCCCGTGACGCGGATTATCTCCTTGATGATATGCAGCTGCTCATAGGTCATAGCCTCGCCGTATTCTTCGAGGAACTGGCTCAAAACGGCAGTATTGCCCGTATTGTATATCCAATCGGGCACGTTTTTGAGCTTTATTGTTTCTTCCTGCCAGAGAATAGGGTCGTGATCAAGCAGCTTGTCGTATTCCTCGGCAAGCTCGTCATCGTCCATGCTGTCATATTCCGCCTCTAACTCTGCCCTTGTCGGCGCAGGATCAAAAAGCTCGGGGTGGCGCAGCACTACCCTTTCTTTCAGGTTTGCATATTTTTCCTTTGAGATACCCGAAAAAAGGTCGGGATCCTTAAGTGAGTAATTAGGATCAGGCATATATATTTCCTCCTTTTGGATCATAATGTTCTATTAATTATACCCTCACAGCGGCAAAATGGTTGCATTTTTATTAAAAAAAAGCATCGCAGGAAATATAGTTATTGCTTTTTTTTGAATTGTATGATATAATTTAAAGGTAAAAATAACAACGAATCATGAACTTGATAATTAAGGCAACACCGCACAAAGACCGCCTGAGAGCTTTGCGGCACATCTGCGTGCTTAGCAAAGCTAAGCAACTGTATACTGCACCACAATCTTTGTGCGGTGTTGCCTTAAATTTTACACAATTTCAGAATGGAGATATACTATGGCCAAAAAAAATAATCGATGGACATTGATCGATCAGAGCTTTCTGTCACTGTTCATCACATTTTCTCTTATTGAGCTGACGAACCGAGGTTCCGGAATCATTGACGGACTGTTCGTCAGCAATTTTCTTGATACCGATTCGATAGCCTCTGTCGGTATCGCAAAAACGATATATTCCGTAACGGGTATCATATCGGGCTTATTCACCGTCGGAACACAAAGCAAATGCTCCCATGAGCTTGGAAAGGGCGATATAAAGAACTTCAACAGGATATTCAGCTCTATGTTTTATATAGCTATAGCCGTTTCGGCTGTATGTACCGCTGCATTGCTGCTCGGAGCAAGGCCGCTTGCCGTGCTGCTTGGCGCATCGGGTAAGGGTGCAGGCCTTGCGGACGGGGCGGCTCTGTATCTTCGGGGAGTGGGCATAGGTCTTCCCGCACTTATCCTTGCTCCGCTTGTTTCCGCGTCCTGCAACCTTGACAGCGCTAAAGCAAGAGTACGAAAGTCAGGTATCGTTTATTTCGTCTGCAACTGCGCGTTTGACCTGATAGCGGTAAAATGTGGGTTCGGTGTTTTCGGCATAGGCCTTGCAACGGCTGTCGGAACGTATATACAGCTTGCTTATCTTTTACTGCATTTCAGGACAAAGGACAGAATGCTTAGATTAACGAAATTCGGTATCAGCTTTGGTGAGGTAAAGGAAACGCTGTCGCTCGGAACAGAAAAAGCTATAAGGTCTATGAGCAAGGTCATTTCTCCTTTGATCGTAAACAGGATCATTTTGTTCTTTGGCAGTACGTTGGCTATGTCGGCGTTTTCCGTACAAAAGGATCTGATGAGCTTTGCAGAGATCGCCACTGCCGGCCTTGCCGATGCCACAGCATTGCAGGCAGGTGTTTACTTTGGTGAGATGAACAGTGAAACCATGAATGCGATAGGTAAGACAGCACATAAATTTTGCTTTATTTTCCTCGGTGCTATATGTGCTATACTGGTATTGTTTGCAAAACCTATCGCAGGGATATACATATCACAGCAGGGAAAGCTTTTCGACATGGTGGTATTCTCCTCGGTGATGATAGGAATTTATGCGCCGTTAAATGGTCTTGTGCGTTCAAGGATATCCTATCTCAACGCTGTAAAAAAGACGCGCAATATGCAGATAATGACATTTTTATCATCTGTTGTATATACGATAAAAAGCTTGCGGAGAGCTATGCCTATTCGCAGACAGCTGCGGGTATCGAGGTCAATGCGATGCGGCTGATCTTTTTACTTATGAATAAGTGTACTATAGACGGTGGGGGAGATCAGAGCATCAGCAAAAGGCTCGGTGAAAAAAGGATATCAACGCTTAGATCTGCGCTTGAATCGAATTTTGACGATATAAAGCAGGGTGAGCTTAGTGACGAAGAATTTTTTAGCTTTCTATATGACAAGGCAAAGGCAGAGTTTGGCAAGGCAGGCGGCTTTGAAATACACTCTACCCCCGTGGCCGAGGGTGAGGAGCTTTTTGATAGGAAAAACGCAGACCATGTAAGGATAAAGCAATATACCAATGAAGAGCTTGATAAAGCAATAAAGGAAAAGCGTGCCGTTGTAAAGCGCTTTTATGAAGATAAAAAGAGTATCGCGGCGCTGGCAGATGATGCTAAAAAGCTCAAGGAGGAGCTTTTGGCAATAAATGGGCTGGACGTAAACGATAAAGCAGCAAAGCTGCTTTTAGATGAGGTGGAAAACATTACAAAGTACGGCACTAAGGATCACAGAGTGCTTATAGGCGACTCTGCTTTAGAGGAAGGCGCTGCTCGCACAAACAGTAATGTTACAAACCTTAATTCTTACAATAAAGCGCTAAAGGCGCTCGGGGAGCTTGCAAACAACCTTTCCGCAGGGCATTTAGATGAAGTGGATTCCCCTGCAAAAAAAGCGGTTTTAAAGGTAGAACAGTTTGTGAATGAGCATAAAAAGACAGCCCAGCGCATAAAAACAACAGCCCCCTACAAGCAGGGCAGCAACCCCGAGGCTGAGCTTGAAACTATGCGCCGTGAAAAGAAAAACCGCCTTGAAACGACAGAAGCTATCAAAAAGCTTGGTGAAGTCTGCCATAAGCGTGATATGAATATAAACTCGATAGGGCTTTATACCGCCTCAGCACAGAGAGGCCTTGATATATTAGCAAATGCGGCTGAGTTTATGACATTAGACCGAAACACTCACAGCAAGCCCTCTGACAGCTACACGGCCTTTGCAAGCAGCATGGCTGACCTTGCAAAGCTCAGGGCTGAAAACACCACCCCTCAAAAGCTGCTTGAAAAGATGCAGCAGACATATGATGCCGCCGTTGTTTACGAGCGTGAGCATACGGGCTGGAAACACCCGTTTACAGGCTACAGCGATAACGGCAAGGACAGGATACGTTACTCGCAGCTTGCAAAAACTATCCTCGGTGACAAGATTGCAGAGCTTTCCGCACTTGCAGATAAGGCGAAAAATGCAGTGGGTGATAATACCCCCGCAGCCGCTGTTGCAGACCTTGAAAGCAAGAATAAGATCGTAAGAGAGAGCAGGAATAAGCTGCGTGGTGACATTAAGAAGGAAAATGAGAGCAAGCCCTTTGACCTTGATGACAAGCAGCGTATGGCATTGGGAAAGCTTGCAAGTTTAAAGGCAAAGGTCGGTAAGGGGGCTTATCCCGATAAGAATGATATTTATGAGCCGATCGCCGAGGTCATTCTTTCAATTAACCTCAAAAGGGCAGAGAATACTAAGGGCATAAAGGCAGATCAGCAGCTTTTTGATGAAGAGAAAATGGATATGCTTGACGGGCCCGAGCTTAAAAAGCTTTTTGAGAAGTACACGTCCGAGCAGATAATAAAACAGGCGGTAAATAATAACGGTGCCGAGCTTTATGCAAACTACGCCGCGATCCACAGCTCGCTTAATAATGCTGCAAACAATGCCGATAAAAACACCGAGCTGCAGCCGCAGAAAAAGCTTACAGACCTGAATGCAAGCATAAAAAAATAATAAGATAATAAATAATAGGCAATACCGTGCAATGACAGAGCGGTGTTGCCTATAATAAAATCTATGCATTTTTGAGGATAGAATAACTTCACTAAAACAAAAAATAGATATCATTTGCGGCGCGCTCTGCTGCCGTGACAGATGAAAGGCTGCGTGTGATGGCCGCAGGCTCACAAGTCTTTAAGGGCGGCATCATATTGGCAGACGGCTTTGGCGGCTATCAGCATTTGAGCCGTGATAATGCCTATCCGCTTTGCAGGACTGAGTTTGACCTTTGATATTTCCCAAAAGATAAAGCTTGTAAATCTTTACCTTCTTTCGGGATTTGCTAATTGTGAGCTTATGACGCAACTTTCATCAGCACGCCTTGCTGTCACCTATGACCTCAGTGATGAGCTTTTTGATTATACCGAGAACCTTAAAGCTATATCAAAAGCAAATTCCTTTTCATTCACATCAAATATCAGCAGCTATGTCGTGACTGATATTGACACTGCTTTGGTCCGCTGTATCATCTCAAATCTTTTAGTCAACAGCTTTGCCTATAATAAGGGCAAGGACAAAAGGGCAGAGCTTTCGCTTTCGACCGCGCAGGGCAGGATAAAGATAACCGTCACTGACAATGCAGGCGGCATTAGTGAAGGTGATATCAAGCACACCTTCACCCCGTTTTATGACTACGGCAGCGGCGGCGAGGGAAAAGTGCTGTTCCTGTAAGTGCGCCGAACACGCCTTCCTATACAACGCTTTTAGAGCCCGAGTGTGTTATCCTTGAAAAGGCTATGAAGATACTGATATAGCCGTTAATGCCATTTTCGCGCGCCTTTAATGTGAATGCACCTTGCTCTCTCATAATAGTAGCTTTCAAGCGGTGTAAAGTAGGTGTCGTTAGTATGCGCCGCAACATAAATTATCCCGTCTATCACCCCAACAACAAATAACGAATGATAAAAGCCCTCGGCGTTTCCCAGCTGGATAATGTCGCAGGGCTTTGCTTTATAAAGCTCCGCCTCCTCCCCGAAAGGCCCTGCGCCCTTGTTGGTCGTGAGAAATCGGTATAGATATTCCACCCCCGTCCACGCTGCTGCGCGGTCATTCGGTGAAATATAATACCACCCCGTATCGGGCGTGTAATTCATCACCGCACCGCCTGCGTAAATGCACTGCGAGCAGAAATTCGTGCAGTCACCGCCGTAAGGGCTGAAGTCTAAAAACGCAGGGTTTCTCCCATATGCCCATTTTCTTGCATATTCAAGCTCATTTTTTTCATTGAGTTTATATTCGTAAAGCATATTTCAGTATATGCTTTTTTTGTAAAAAAATGTGAACTTCACGGCCAATGAGCAGTATATTTTTGCCCGACAGAAACCTTGTTTTAGTGATACACGCAGAATGATGTGCAAATTAAAAGGCAGTCTACACCCCCCATTTTGGACACATCACCCGAAGGATATTTGCTTTATTTACAGACTAAAACTCCGCAGAAACAGTATCTGTGGAGTTTTAAATCAATTGCTTTTTACTTTTTCATACCTGCTGCGGAATTTGGTGCCGGGGCTGAAAGCTCTTGCTTTGGGCACTGAGCTGCTTATCCATGATAAGCCCCTTATCGTCATAGCTTGCCCTGATCCTTATATGCTTTTTGGTGATCTTTTTGCCGTTTTTCTCTATCGTTGCCTCGGGAAGATTGAATGATAATGTGTCATTATCAAACTCGAATGGGCCGAAGGTCTTTTTCTTTCCATCAGCATTTGTTAAACTGAGCTTTCTGCCTGCTGCCCGTTCCACAATGAAAAGACACCCAGCTTTAAGGTCTATGAAGATCACTTCCATTGCTTTGGCTGTGGTGAGCATGGAGATCACGTTGACTTCGTTCAGAAGCTTTACGGGCTTTCAAACATTGAAGCTGCCAAACAGATAAACAAGGACTTCGGACTTGGGCTTGAAACAGGGGAAATCGCCAATTCCGTTAAAACAAGGCCAAGAAAGAATGACAAGTTTAAGCTGTGGCTGGGTGAATCGGTGCATACGCTGATCGAGTATAAAAAGCTGTTAGCGTATTGGGAGAGAATATACGATCCCCGCAGCCCGATAGATAATGTCAATGACCGATATCTTGAAAGCATACACAATAAGGCTTATGTCGAGTACTGTGTTGATACACTGCTCTTTGGCTCTGAACAAGAAAAACGGAATTTCTATGAAACGGACAGGGAATATGTTTTAGGCATAAAAAAACGGCTCGACAAAATAAAGATGCAGAGCCGATCAATCAAGAAAAAAGCTATTTGATCAGACGGAGGACTATTAAAATGATAAAGTTTTTGATCGGACTGGTGTGCTTTGGCTTATGCTTGAAAACTACAAGGATAGGATTATACAAAATGCTAAGACTGAGGCAGGGGAAGAAAAGAAGACTGGGTAGATACAATTATATATATAGTATAGGGTAAGGTCTTTTTACATAAAAAAGAGGGCTGGTAGTTTTCAGCCCTCAGTTCATAGCTTTTAGTTCTTTGTATAGTGAGCGTGGCAGCTCAAAGCCTTTTTCGTTTGACATAATTATTCACCTATTCTTGTGATACTTCGTGTAAATGCACACATAATTCTTCAAGCGAGCCGTTTTCGATTGCTTCGGCTAATGCTCCGGTGCAAAAACGCTCCGAACGTATAACACTTGTAATGCGGGATAAGGTTTCATCTCTTGATAGCTCGGATATTTGTTTATTCTTGATCTCTTGCATATGTTCAACATAGTCTTTATCGGCAATATCTAAAGAATAGAATGATTTTATCCAAGAACCTACCTCGTTACTATACTTTGGATAGGGCATTGTTATTACGTTATCTTTCTTTTTTCCCTCAGTCCATTCGACCTTTTGTGTTCGTATAATCGGTAGAGATCGGCAGCGCTCGTTTATATCCATTTGTTTCACTTCTATATTCAATTATCATTCAGACCAAATTCAAAAGTACCAAGTTTAGCTTTGTATAGATCTTCGGCGGCTCGCACTTCTTTTTCAGTAGCACCTTCCGAAAATATCTTAAGTATAGTAAATCTGAAATTCTTGTATCTTTCGGGCTCTTTCTCTAAAAGGCTTATAAGTTCCTTGTTTCCTCCGTGATGTGTATTAACGTACTCGCCCCATCGACCGAAAATGCCTTTATCTCCATAAGCAGAGCCTATATACTGTTTGCCGTCGGTTGTATCAACAATAAGATAAACTCCTTTTCATCGCCCTCCATTGCCTGTGTATACGAGATCACGGCTTGCATTCCCTCTCCTCTGCGGTTCTGGCAACGGCATCGAGAAGGCGCGAGGAATCCACAGGGATACGGTCGATCTGCACCTTTGGATGACAAAATGGGTGGGCGGTGACATTTGACATTCTTCATACTCCGTGATATAATGGAGCATAAGCATCATATTGAGGTGGTTACACATATGTACACGATATCCGATGAACTAAAAATATACGAACTGTCAAAGTTTTGGAAAGAAGCCGAATACAACTTTGCGTTCTGGGACAAAGTGAACATCGACTGGGACGAGGAATACAAAAAAGCACTCCCGCGGGTGCTTGCGGCAAAAGATGCTTATGAGTATTACCGCGAACTGAGGAGGTTTGCAGCACTGCTCTGCGACGGGCATACAGATGTGTCGTTCCCGGATCATGTGTGGCAGGACGCGCAATATTTTTCGGCTTTTCCTGTATATTTATTCAGGTTTGGGAAAGATATTGCAGTCATCTGTGTTTCGGAGGAATATAAAGAAATTATCCCTCTTTACAGTGTACTTAAAAAGATAGACGGCATAGATGCTTCGGAGTACGTCCGCAAGAATTGCTATCCCTATATCTGGCACGCCAATGAAGACGCCTGCGGAAGAAATGCAATGATCGAACTGATGTACGGAAGGGCAGGAAGCAGCGCATTATTTACCTTTGAAAAAGACGGCAGGGAATTTGATATCACGCTCACAAGAGAAGATGCCGCCAAGATAAAATGGTACGCCGAAAATCCCGCCGCAGCAGAAACCGGCAGGCGGCAAATTGTAATCGGTGATTCGTATAAATGTGAGATAACTGAAGACGGATTTGCTATCCTGAAATTCACTTCCTTTGATGACTGCTCAATGCCGGAAGCTGTCTATGGGCATTTTCAAGAGCTAAGTAAAGCAAAGGCTTTTATTATAGATGTCAGAGGGAACATAGGCGGCAACAGCTTCAACGGACACCGGATAGCAGCAATGTTCATTGACGGGGATTTTCAGAATTTCAGCGGCGAGATGCAGACTTATCAGCCTGCCTACAAGGCGTGGTCGGCGTTTAGAGATGATCTGAAAGATCTGTCTATTGCTGAGTTTGAAGAAAAGTATTACGATGATGATACTGTCAAGGAGTACAGAATGAGCCGGCATATTTTTTTCGAGAGTGTGACCGAAAAGACAGAGAACCACGCCCCCGGAAAGCTGAACGGACCGATCGCTGTGCTTATGAACGAGTACACTTTCTCGGTGGGTGAGGATTTTGTAGATGTGATGAAAGCGAACACAAACGCAGTGTTTATCGGCACAAACATCGCAGGTTCTTCGGGACAGCCGCTGTGTATACCTCTTGAAAGCGGCGGCGCTTTCCGTATATGCACGATGAGGTGCATAGCCCAGAATGGTGATGATATCTACAATAAGGGGTTTTCACCTGATATATGTGTCAGGCGCAGTCTTGCAGATCATATCGAAGGACATGACCTGGCTTTGGAGAAAGCTATTGCGGTATTGAAAGAAAAAGCCGGACTGTAGGATTACGTCAGCAATTATGAGGAGGTCTTACAATGTGCCTGATATGCGACAGAATAAAAATGATAAAGGACGGAACAAATCCCTATTTCGTCAAGGAACTTGAAACAGGATATGTGGTGATAGGCGATAATCAGCATTTTCGCGGCTATACGCTGTTCCTCTACAAACACCACGGGGATAAGACCGAGCTGTTCCACCTCGAACCGACAGAGAGGGCTAAGTTCCTTGAAGAAATGACGATAGTTGCCGAGGCTGTGTCAAGGGCATTTGGTGCGGAGAAGATAAACTACGAGCTTCTCGGAATGGGTGATGCACACCTGCACTGGCATCTGTTCCCGAGGGTGAGCGGTGATATCGGGAATTACGGCAATAACGGCAGAGGCCCCGTCTGGTGGTATCCTATGGAGAAGATGTATTCCGATGACAACAGACCAAGCGAGGAACAGCTTGAAGATTTGAAGTGCAGGCTGCTTGAGGAATTGGAGAAGCTGATATGAAAAAACAAAATTGCATTTGCGAGGACTGCGACAGAAATATCTTCTTATCTTTCGATATTATTGCAGAAGACAGATTATCTCAAATGCCGGAGTTTACACATTGTCTTGCTGTTGTAAAGATAGGCTCTGAATACCTGTTGGGGTGGAATAAATGGCGTAACAGGTATGAGATATTCGGCGGCTGCAAAGAGCAGGGCGAAAGTGCAAGAGAGTGTATCGTCAGGGAGTTATGCGAGGAGCTTGGTGTTGATACAAGCGGTATTTGCTATCTCGGCACTATGAAATTTCTGATGAAGCCCGATTATTTTTCCCAAAATGAGCGCATTGAACTGGGTGGTTTATACGGAGTAACACTGCCCGAAACATCATTAGATGAACTGTATCGTCAAGTCAATGACAAAGATGAGATAATTAAGCTTGCATTTTACAGTCAGGTCAAAGGCAAAGAACCGATAGCCGTTATTGACGAAAAGCTGCTTGATTATTATATGGCATAAAGAGGACGAATACCCTTATCCCGAAGCCGAGGCAGTGCTTGCAAAAAGAAGGGCAAATGTACATTATTCAAAAAAAACGCAAAAAGGCGCATGAAAAAAGAGTCGGTATTTTATATACATTGGCACATTTGATCTTACGCTGCTATAATAGCCGTTAAAGGGGTACAGTATTGCTGTTGATGACAGTAAAAAACGATAAAAAGAGAAAGGCCGCATAACTGCACAAGTTACGCGGCCTTATCTTAAAGCCATAAATCCTTCTTTATCTGTGATCCTCCAATGTCCCGGCATTTTCTGTTCGTCAGCCGGAATTGGTTGGCGGGTACGAACAATGAATAATTATCTGTGACTTTAAATACTCAAATCTGTAAATCGTCAGTATCATCAATATCCTGAGCACCGGTCAGAAGGGCGTGCATAGAATATTCAGCTTTCAGACAATTGTATTCATAGCATTTATCAAACCACCCCGGACAGCCGTTTTTGTAAAAAGGCGTACACTCCGGTAAAAACAGACACTTTTTACACTTGTCGTCAATCTTTGCGGGAGTGGTAAGCTCGTCAAATCTGTTCCGGTCAGTAATACCATCAAAAATATTTCCCCAGGTATTGTGTTGCGGCATATGTTCACAGTTATAGAAGGTGCCGTCCGGTGCTATAACAATGCTCTTGTCCATACTATCAGCCATGCAGTAGTTGCATTTAAGCTTTGTTTTATTTTTACTGCGTTCAGAGTGTATAACACCCGCTTTGGAAATGTAGTCATTAAGTTCAAACATCTTCCTGTACAAGTCAATACAGCTTTCCTTATGCTGCTCCTGATACAACAGGCTAAGATAAAGGGATACATTTGTATAGCTTTCAAAGCGTTCCTTTATTTCATCAATAAAGCCTTTGAGCCTGTCAATGTTTTCTCCGTCAAAATTACAGCGAAGGATTATCTTTATACCTTCATCAGCAAGAAACTTTATTGACTGCATTACAACATCGTAGTTATGCTTATCCGGGGATATATATCGTTTTCTGAGTTCGTAATCACGTCTTGCTCCGTCGAGCGATACCTGAACTCTTTTAAGCTCCCACTGTTCTTTCATTTCATGTGCAAGTTCTTTTGTGATAAGGCTTGCATTAGTAACCATGGAGGATTTGAACAAAACACCACGTTTTTTTAGCTCGCCGCATATATATGAAATAGTCTTTGCACATATGGTAGGCTCACCGCCGAACCATCTTAGAGATATTGTATCGTCCTGTCTGGTTTCACAAATAAAATCAATGAGCCTGTCAGCAATTTCAGGTGTCATGGTTTTTACGGCATAGCCTTCTTCATAGCAGTAAACGCATCTTGCATTGCAGGCAGTAGTCGGTAGTATGGTATACCCTTTAAGACCGGGTTTTTCTTTTGCCATGGTTTTAAGAAGAAATACTACTGACTGATACTGCTGTATTTCATCAAGATCATTCTCAACGATATATCCTGTCAAGGCAAGCTGAAGCAGCCCGTTATTATCTATATACTCCCGCTCAGCCCCGTTATTTCTTACCTGTTCAAACGCTTTCCATTCGCTTTGTGTAAGTTCTGCTGTTTCCTTTGTCAGAGTATTTCTTAACAGATACCGTCCACCTTCAGAAAACTGAT
>CACZFN010000038.1 GCA_902780505.1 uncultured Ruminococcus sp.
ATTGTTCAATTTTCAAGATACCGTTCGCTTTCTCTTTAAAGCGCTCAACTATTATATCACACTTTTGAAAGCTTGTCAAGCCCTTTTTGAAAATATTTTCTATTTCCTTTCGGGCTCTTTGCCGCCCTCTCGTCAGGCGACTTGTTTATTTTACCACCTTTTTCCCAGCTTGTCAACCCTTTTTCTCAGGTTCTATGTTTTGCACAAAAAGTTGTGGTGTATTTCGATACATTATGTATTAAATGCAAATACAAATCACATTTATCGACGTATATATGCATAATCGCGCAAAAATCAGCCAAAATATCTTCATAAAATAAACACAAAAAGGAAGTATTAAAAATGATCGGTAAAAAACAGCTTACATTATTTTTAAAATCATTTGCTGTAACACTTTGCATTGCGGGATCGGGGGCGGCAGCATTTGCTTCAAATCTTTCCCCTGCCGAGCAGGCCATTTCACAATACGGCTCACGCGGCAAGGAAGTTCGCGCAATACAGCAGGCGCTCAAAGACCGCGGACTGTTTAACGATGATGTCACCGGATACTATGGGCCTATAACCGAAGCTGCCGTTAAACGTTTTCAAAAGCAGCAAGGCATTTCACAGACGGGCATTGCGGGGCCTGCCACGCTCAAAGCGCTCGGTATAAGCATAGGCGACATTCCCGCAGCCACTCAGGCAAACATTGATCTTCTTGCAAGAATCATTTCCGCCGAAGCGCGGGGCGAGCCTTATGTCGGTCAGGTAGCAGTCGGTGCTGTCATTTTAAACAGGATAGAGCACCCCTCATTTCCTGACACTCTTTCCGGGGTTATCTTTCAGAAAGGCGCCTTTACGGCTGTTACTGACGGGCAGTTTCAGCAGCCTGTTTCCGACTCGGCATACAGTGCCGCCCGTGACGCCCTCAACGGCTGGGATCCGACAGGCGGCTGCATATACTATTATAATCCCAAAAAGACATCAAACAAATTCATTTATTCCCGCCCGATAGTCACAGTAATAGGCGACCACCGTTTCTGCACCTGATCGTAAAAAATGCACTTCTGTCATTTTGTCAGAAGTGCATTTTACAATGTTATGTATTCTTCTTACGCATCAAAGCCGCCGCGGTTAAAGAAAAGCTCTCTTATCGCAAGTGCACAGCCCGAAAGGAAGCGGTGCTTCTCCTCTATAATGGAAAGCTCTATCTTTGAAGCAACACTTTCGCCTGCTATCTTGGTAACAGCTTCAATAAGGTTTTCAAATTCCGACTCGCCCATATTGAACTTATGAAGCACGAGCTTCTGCGGGTTTGTCGAGAAGAACAGGTTATTAAGCAGAACAGCCGTGAGATTTGTCACTGAATCAAGTACCTGTCTTACGCCCCTGTCATGCTTCTGCCTTGCAATAGCAGCCGCCTGAAGGGTTATCTTAGACGGATCGCCGTCACAAATATCATAAAGCACAGGTGTATTTTCCTTTGAGAACGCCTTTCTTAACTTATTGATGACCGCGTGGGGTGTTATCTCATTTTCGGCACAGCCGCGCCTGCCGCACTTGCATATCTCGTCAGAATTCGGATCAATGATTATCTTATCAACGAAATCAGTTCTGTTATCATAAGAAATTATAGGATCGTTAAGATTTGTCACAACAAAATTGAGGTTACTGCCGTATTGCAGGAACGCTATATTATGCCTGTCGGGATCTTTTGACTTCTGGAAATCTATATTTGCCATTGATGTACCCTTTACAGAGTTATCAAAGACAAGCGGCAGTGTGGTATAGCCGCGGACAAATTCCTCCGCCGACTTATAATCAGGCTCACCTCCGACTATCTCTATGCCGAGCCTTGAATACATAGTCGGGAATATACCGAAGCCTATACCAAGGATATTTTCCTTTTTAAGGCAGTTATCCGAAAGCACCTCACCTATAGATGTTTTTACAAAGCTGAACATTGTTTCCTTATCGGTCCTGGCATCGATCGGAAGGTTCCTTTTATCGAGCACAGCACCCGAAAGTGTGGAAAGCCCGACACTCACTATATCCTCCTCTATAACAACTCCGAGAGCGAACTTATAGTGGTGGTTGATATCAATAAGTATCTTTTTTCTGCCGCGCGGTGCCTTTTCGGTAGTATGCTTATACTCACCTATCTCAGCAATTATCCCCTGCTCTATCATTTCATTTGTTATTATAGTTACAGCAGCCCTTGTAAGCTCTAAAGTTCCCGCAATATCTATTCTTGATGTCGGGCCCCTCTGCTTTAGTATCTTGAGCACCTGCATTCTGTTGCGGCGCTTCAGGTCAAGCTTGCTAATTCCGTGTTGTTCCATTAATTTACTTGCCTCCGTTAAAAATGCACAAAAAGCACTTATTCTTTCAAGTAAAAAGTATAACAATTAAATATTACATTGTTGTGAACAATCTTGTGATTTTATAATTTTTTAATTATTGTTTACCATTTATACACATAACGGTTGGCACAGACATATCTGCCGTTTCAGACAAAATTGCTCTCGTCAATATCGTCCTCTATCTCCTCGCCGTTGAGGATAGCGCGGAGTTTTTCTACCTCCTCCTCGGAAAGGGTAACGCCCTTGCCCATACGGGTGTGATCGGGGCTCCACTCACGCAGGTCATACTTAGGTTCACGGTCATTCCAGCTGACCATATTAAGTTCCTTTGTCCACCCCTTTGCATTCTCTGAAAGAATACCAAGTTCCTTTGTGATCTCATACTTTAGCTCTGCCATTTTAAATCGTCCTTTCTTTAAAAAGCGCAATACCGCGCACAGTTTTAATTATACTCACCGCTTTGCCGTGCCCTTTTACGGAACCTGCCCGTCACAGCACCGAGTATCCTTGAAAGCATACTCTTTATTGCTTTATAATTTATAAGCAGCAGCACCGCATAAAGCCCCACAAGTGTCAGGTACCTGACAGCTGTATTCGGGATATAGTTTGCAAGCACCATAAGAATAAGCACTGCATTGCTGCCGAAGAATATCAGCTTGTCAAACTTAAAGCCGACAAGCTTTTTAGCATCTATCGCCCTTACTATAAACACCACGCCGTAACCGCACACTGTCGAAACAGCCGTCGCATACAGCCCGAAGCGTTTAAGGAAAATTATATTTATCCCCACATTGACAATACCCGCCAGAAGCGATGTATACATAGTCTTTTTAGTCTGCTTAGTCGCCACATAGACGCTTCCGAGGAAGGTGGTAAAGCATATGAATATCATTGAGTATATCAGTATCGGCGAATACAGCTTTGCATCCTGGAAATCAGCGCCTATCCATATCTTTGTGACAAGCCGCACCACGATAAGACAGCCGCCCGCCAGACAGTACATAAGTGTCTGGTTCGCATCAAAGACGTTTTTATAGAAGTCGCTTCTGTCATCCGAATCATTCTCGGTTATGGCTGACATATTCCACGCCTGCCCGAACATAAGGTAGATAGACGATACTATATTAGGTATCTTATACGCCGCAGAAAGGATACCCGTCGAGCTTTTGCCGAGAACACTTGCAGACATAAAGCTGTCACAGGTGTTTGTCAGCAGCCACAGCACCTGTGCAGGTATCATAGGGATAGAATAGCGCAGTATCGCATTGAGGAGTTCCCTGTCAAAGTGCTTAAAGTCGATAAACCGCCACAGCCTTGCCATAAAGGTAAGGAACAGGAAAGAGGAGAGATCTGACAGTATTATCGCAAGCAGGTAGCCCTTGACGTCCATCTTAAAGCCGATTATCAGCACAGCCGTCCATGCAAGTGTCATAAACGTCGCAAAAAGGCCGTCAAGCGCAAACAGCCTTACCATTTCAAGTGAGCGCACAAACGAAGAATACACCCACCGAAGCGACGCCGTACACACATAAACATAAAGCAGCACCGTGTACTGACCGACGTAAGATTCAAGCACACCCGTCAGGCTTACGACCGGCATGATCACACTAAGCATCGCAAGCCCTGAGAATACCACGGCATTGCCTATTGTGAACACCTGTTTTTTGTCCACTGCCCTGTCAAGGCCGAAGCGTATCATAGCTTCATACACAGTAAGGGAGAATATAGGCACCAGCCAGTTTGCTATCTGGATGATAAGGTCAGTCTGCCCGAGCTGTTCGGTGGTAAGGTAATTTGTGTATATCGGTACCAGAAACAGCACCAGCACCTTTGAGCTGAAGGAGCCTAAGGCGAATATTATAGTATTTGATATAAGCTTTTTATAGCTTCCCGTTTTATTTTTTTCAGCCATAGCTTGTCCTTTTTATTGGTTTTAGGCAACACCGCACGACTATTGCACGTCAGGCGGCAGTCGTGCGGTGTTGCCTTTAAGTGTTACAAAAAACATTATAGCACACAAATATAAAAAATGCAAATATTTATAAAAGAATTTTTTAAAAACTATTGAAAAAAGCGGCAAAATATATTATACTATTTATAAGGGATAATTTTAAATATATGAAAGGGGCCGTTTTTATGAAAAAAGCACTGAAATGCATCTGTGCGGCAACGCTTGCGCTGGCGTTCGCATACGGGGTGTTCAAGATAGTTTACACTGTACTTACCGAAAAGAAGGATTATTTTGAAGCGCCGCTGTAATGCATGACACATCTGCAAAAGCTGACTGCAAGACAGTCGGCTTTCTTTTTTTGGAAAAATATAGCGATAAGTCTTGATATGTTTTGAAAAAAGTGTTATAATATAGTTTAATATGTTAAGCTGGGCTCAAAAGATATGTCAGCAAAAGAAAACAACAAACGTATAAATATAAGGAGAAACAAAACCTTGAACAACAAAGAGCAATTTAAAAGAATAATAAATCTTTTTGCATCAATGGTTATAATATCCATATTTGCGCTTTCATTCAGTCAGGTATGGAACGATTCCTATAACGATCAGATGCTTGATCCGTTCTGGAAAAACGGTAATATCCTGCTTGTGCTTATATATACTGTAATGTATATATTCGTTGCAAATTCATTCGGGGCATTCCACCTCGGGTATTATACGGAACTGAGTCTTATCGGCTCACAGCTTCTCGGAATGGTGATAACGAATGTTCTGGCATTTGTTATCATATCGCTTATCGGCCGCGGCCGTCTGTCCGCAGTGCCAATGCTCGGCCTTTCACTTTATGAACTGTTCATACTTATACTATGGGTGTATGTATTCAGCTTTTTGTTTTCAAAACTCTACCCGCCGCGCAGAATGATAATAGTATACGGCAATACCAACGCAAGATTCTTAGTGGAAAAAATGGGCAGCCGTGATGACAAGTATGTTATATGCGAAGCTATCGGCTGTGACGAGGGTTATGACCGTATAATAAACCGCATTAATGAATACGAAGCAGTCATCATAAGCGATATCCCGCATGAACTGAGGAGTGAACTGTTAAAATACTGCCTTGACAATTCAATAAGAGTATACATAAACCCTAAGCTTTCAGATATTATAATCAGAGGCGCAGACGAGTTCAATATGTTTGACACACCGCTGCTTTTGAACCGCAACAGCGGCCTTAAATTTGAGCAGAAGCTTTTCAAGCGTACTCTTGACATAGTGTTTTCGTTCATAGGCATAATAATAGCTTCGCCGTTTATGCTGCTCACGGCACTTGCGATCAGGCTTTATGACAAGGGGCCGGTGCTTTACAAGCAAAAGCGCCTGACTACGGGCGGGCGGGAGTTTTATGTTTACAAATTCCGCAGTATGATAGTAAACGCCGAGAAAAACAGCGGCGCCACCCTTGCAAAGGAAAATGATGACCGCATAACGCCTATAGGCAGGATAATCAGAAAAATTCGCTTTGACGAGCTCCCGCAGCTTATAAACATTATAAAGGGCGATATGTCCTTTGTGGGGCCGCGGCCTGAGCGCCCGGAAATAGCCGCAAAATACGAAAAGACAATGCCTGAATTCAAATACAGGCTCAAAACCAAGGCAGGGCTGACAGGGTATGCTCAGGTAATGGGCAAGTATAATACTACCCCCTATGACAAACTGAAAATGGACCTGATGTACATAGAAAAGCAATCCCTGCGGCTTGACATAAAGATAGTGATACTAACTATAAAGACTGTCTTTACGCCGAGTGCCACAGAGGGTGTAAAGGAAAAGAAAAAGCAATAATACAGCTTATTAAAGCGTGCGGCCGTTATTTATGACAGCTGCACGCTTTTTGGATCAACGGCTAACTGTTTATCGCAAGGATCTCCTCGGCGGTAAGTTCCGGCTGCAATGCCATATTTACTGCAAGCGCTATCAGCGAACTGCCGAAGCTCACCACCGCATCTATACCGCCCGGTGTCACAACAAGTCCTCTGAGGTCATCACTGTCTGACATTGTCACCGCACCTGCGTCGGCAACAGTCGGGATACCTATTGCCACACACGGCACACCCATAGTGTGTTTTGATATCTCCGCCCTTGAATTGTTTACGCCGCTGCCCGGGCGAAGGCCTGTATCACACGCTGATATCACCGTCCCCAAATGGGATATGTCAGAGCAGGCAAATGCATCACATACTATTATTACAGCAGGCTTCACAAGCTCTGCCGCTGCCCTGACGAGTTCGGCACTTTCAAGCCCTGTCTGCGCCATGACACCCGCCGATATCACTGCGGTATCATTTAAGTGAATACCTTTAAGCGGCGTTCTTTTCAAATGCCTTGTGGCTATTACCCTGTCGGCACAAAGCGGGCCTACGCTGTCGGGGGTGACACGCCTGTTGCCAAGCCCTGCAAACAGCGCCCCGCCACGCATATCGGAAGGCATAAGCGACCTTATCTGCTTTGCGATCAGGGCTGCCCTTGCACAAAGCAGTGTGCTGTCTGCTTCAAAGCTCTTGTCGGTCAGGGTAAAGGTCATATACCTTCCCATAGGTCTGCCGATCTTTTCGGCTGCATCAGCTGTGAGTATCCTGATAAAGTCCGTTTCGAGCATCGACTTTTCATCAAGATGCCTTTGACGTTCTATGCCGTGAAGATCCGTGCCGTTTAAAATGTATTCCGATTCGCTTGCAATGTCTGTTCTTGCCGCCATATGCTGCCGCCTTTCGCCGTTTTAGTTAAAATGCACAAGAAAGTTGTGCTGAAATAGTGACTGATTTTAAAGAAATGTTCTTGAAAAATGTTTTTAAACGTGGTATAATATTAACAATGCTTGTTTAGTGAAGATAATGGTACGTTCCCTCTCAGTCGTACAATTAGGTTTACCTGAATAAGTTGAATTATTCATGAAAGAGAGGTGTTCGCAGTGCCGAACATTAAGTCTGCAAAGAAAAGAGTCAAGGTGATCGCTGCCAAGACTGCAAGAAACAAGGCTATCAAGAGTGATCTTAAAACAGCTCTCAAGAAAGCTGATGCTGCTGTTGCAAACAACGCAGAGAACAAGACTGAGGTAGTAAGAGCTGCTATCAAGAAGGTAGATATGGCTGCTTCCAAGGGCATTATGCATAAGAATAAGGCCGCAAGGAAAAAGAGCCAGCTCGCACTAAAGCTCAACTGATAAAAGCTTTTAAGGCGTACAGCTAATGTACGCCTTTTCTTGCTTTTAGGGAGGTTTTGTGTACAGTAAATTTTATATGAATTTGTTATAAAAATTCCCGATAAAACGTTTACTGAAAACGTATTCAAAGCTTTTTTGTGTCCGCTTTGTGAAAAATGCATAAAAGGGCAATAAGTTTATATTGCAAAATGCTGATTGACTAATCAGGCGATTTTTGCTATTATAAATCTAAGGGATACCGTATAAATGCGGCTTAACGGCACTTTGCGGTATATACAAAAACAAGAAAATCGGTTATAATTGATTTAAGGAGGACATTGTAAAATGAAACTTTCAAAGCGTATTCTCGCAGGTGTGTTTGCACTTACAACAGCTTTAAGCGTAGCTGCCTGCGGTAAGGACAGCAGCTCGGCAGAGTCAAGCTCTATCCCGATCCACGAGCTCAATGAGGATCAGGTATCGAAAATCGACAAGTTTGCTGAGACACTTCCCGAAGTAAACCTTTCAAACAAGACGGTCAAGTGGCTTTCACACTATAACATCAACCCTACAAACGGCCAGAACAAGTCCGCTGATATCTATATCTTTGAAGAAAAGTACGGCGGTAAGCTTGAGTGGGTTCAGTCTACATGGGATACAAGATATGATGACCTTGCTAAGCTCGTTATGGCTAAGAACAGCCCTGATATGTTCCCTGCTGACGATATGGATACCTTCCCTATGGGCGCTATAAGGGGAATGTTCCAGCCTGTTGATGATTACATTGACTTTGATGCCGACATCTGGAAGAATACAAAGGACGCTGCTGATGCATTCTACTTTAACGGCGGCCATTATGTTGCAGTAATCAACGTTCAGCCTAACTACGCTTGTATCTATAATACAGCCTGCATTGAAGAAGCCGCTCTTGATGATCCTGCCGAGCTTTTCGCTGAGGGCAAGTGGAACTGGAACACATTTGAGGAAATGTGCATTGACTTCACAGATGCCGACAATGAGAAATACGCACTTGACGGTTACTGGTACGGCAACGCTATTTCCGAGACCTGCGGCGTTCCGCTTATAGGCCTTAAAGACGGTAAGATCGTTCAGAACCTCAGCGATCCTGCAATTGAAAATATCCAGAACAGAATGTACGAGCTCCAGAAGAACGGCGTTGTATTCCCGAGATCTGAAAACGACTGGAAACCCCGCGGCGGTGACGGCAACGGCTTCGGTCTTGCTACAAAGCAAACTCTGTTCTATCCTATGGGCCTGTGGGGCATTGAAGCTGATCCCGAGAACACCAAGAACTACGGTAATGTAGCTGACGGCGAGATCATGTTCGTTCCTATGCCTACAAACCCTGATGACGATACATACTATGTATCTGCAAGAGTTCACGGCTTCAACCTCTGCAAGGGCGCTCCTAACCCCGAGGGCTTTGCAGCATATGTAATGGTTCAGAAATACTGCGCTGAGAGTGAGGAGATCAACCAGATCGGCTATGACCAGCTCAGAGATAACTATAAGTGGACAGATGATATGATAGAGATGCGTAAGACACTCTATAAGATGGCTGCTGAGCACCCTGTATTCGACTTCCAGAACGGCGTATCACCTGACATCAAGACTACAATGCAGGACGTTTCACAGGCTTCAATGATCTCCGGCGGTAACCAGATCACCTGGACAGAGTGCCGTGAAACTTACGAAAAGGGACTTCAGTATTATATCGACAAGGAAAACAAGAATATTGTTACAGATCCTACTGCTGAGTCCTGATAAAATGATAAGCTTCCCCGTGTGCATAACACGGGGATTTTTTTGTAAAAATGTATTGACAAACAGATCCATGTGTGCTATACTGTATATATCACACATAAACAGTCGAAACCTATTGACTATAGTGTGATAATATGCTAAAATATAAATATATTGCCAGCCTGTATCAAAAAGCTATAAGGCATAGAAACAAGCCTTGATAATGCAGGTTGAAAAGGAGGAGAAAATATGGAAAAGGTACTGGAGGTCAAAGGTCTTTCAAAGCAGTACAAAAAGGGCGTGTATGCATCGCAGGATGTTACCTTTGATGTAAACAAAGGTGAGATATTCGCACTTATAGGCCCTAACGGTGCGGGTAAAACAACAACTATCCGCATGATATCAACACTGCTTAAAGCAACAGAAGGCGACGCTGTGGTCGCAGGGCACAGTATTCTTACTGAACCTGACAAGGTAAGGGAAAACATAACATACCTTCCCGACGAGGCAGGTGCTTACAAGAATATGAAGGGTATTGATTACCTTAAATTCATGGCAGGTATCTATGCGCCCGATGCTGCAAAGGCGGCAGAATATGTCGAACGCGGCAAGGAGATATGCGCTCTCGGTGACAGGCTTAATGACAAGATAGGCGGGTATTCCCGCGGTATGGCAAGAAAGCTTCTTATAGCGCGCGCGATAATGCCGCAGCCTGCACTTGCTATATTTGACGAGCCGACTTCGGGCCTTGACATCATAAATGCCCTTGAAGTAAGACGTATGCTCAAAGACCTTGCACAGAAGGAGGGAATGTCTTTCCTGCTTTCATCACACAATATGCTTGAAATTGAATATGTTTCCGACAGGGTGGGCATAATCGCAAAGGGACACCTGCTTGAAATAGGCAAGCCTGATGAACTGATAAAGAAATACGACGCCCAGAACCTTGAAGAAGTTTTTGAAAGGGTGGTGAAGCAGTAATGAAATTCTTTAACCTGTTCAAAAAAGAATTAAAGGAAATGCTTAATGTTTCCACTATCGTTACTATGGTATTCACAGTGTTTGTCATGATAATGGCGGGCGACGCTATGTCGGGCGCTATTGACGAAGCCGAGGAGGAAAGCAGTTCGATAACCATATGTAATTTCGATGACACGGAATTTACAAAGGCAGTGCTCAATTTCCTCGAAAACCCAGCAGGCGGCGAAAAGAATGAAGTAGAATACGTCACCCTTGAAAGTGACGATTATGTCAGTGAACTAAAACGCCTTGACCTTAAAAACGTAGTTATCATACCCGAAGGCTTCGCTCAAAAGGTGGAAAACAGCGAGCAGGCAAAGATAATATACGTTTCAAGAATGACATCGCTTTCGACAGTGTCAAACATTTCAACAGGTTCTTCAAGTGCTATGTCGCTTATCGAAGCGGCGGTAAAGAGTGCATTCTACACATCAAAGGTACAGACAGGCGCACTTAAAGAAAACGAAGTGACAATGCTTGAAAACCCCGTTGAGATAGAAGAACACACTGTTGTTGCAGATAAGTCCGAAAAGGTTGCGGCCGCACTTATTATAGCTGCCACACAGATGAGCCAGATGTTTTTGCCGATACTCGTATTCGTTCTGGTGATCTATTCATCACAGATGCTTTTAAATGCAGTTGCTACCGAAAAGATAGACAAAACGCTTGAAACACTGCTTTCTGCACCTGTTTCAAGGCTTACGGTGCTTAGCGCAAAAATGCTCGCGGCGGGTGTCGTAGCAGGGCTTAATGCTATCGTTTATATGTTCGGTATGAGCAAAATGACGTCATCTGTAAGCAACATCACAACAGACTCGGTAGATGGACTTGACGAGATACTCAAAAACCTGGGGCTTACTCTTTCTGCGGGCGATTATGTGCTTGTGGGTATTCAGATGTTTATGACGATACTTATAACACTTTCGATATCGCTTGTTCTCGGTGCACTTGCAAAGGACACCAAGAGCACACAGACATACATAATGCCTGTTATGATAATGGCAATGATACCCTATATGCTTTCAGTGTTTGTTGACATAACAACACTTTCGCCTGTTCTCAGATACCTGGTCTATGCAATACCATTTACACATACATTTATGGCAACACAGAATGTAATGTTTGACAATATGACACTTTACTGGGCAGGGCTTGCTTATCAGTTTGTATTGCTTGTTCTGTGCATGACATATGCTGTAAAGGTATTTACAAGCGACAGGATATTCACTATGACAATATCCTTCGGCAAGAAGAAAAAACAAAGCGAAGAACACGAATGATAAATCCACAGCAAAGGAAAGATGTAAAATGTTTCATAAAGGCAAAGCGTTTTTAGCGGCGGCTTTGGCGGCAGTAATGCTTAGCTCCTGCGGGGGCAGAAGTGACAGCTCGACACAGGCTGATAATACCCAAAAAGCCACTACCACAAAGGCAACAGTAACGCTTACACCGCAGGATAGTTCATCATTGCCCGGATCAGACAGCAGTGAGGACCAATCGGGGAATGATACCTGCACACCGCTTATGTGGCACATTACAAACGCAGACGGGCACGAGATGACGCTTATGGGCAGTATGCACGCTCTTAAACCTGAGATATACCCCCTGCCCGAGCGCATAATGAAAGCATATGAAAATGCTGATGTGCTCGCTGTAGAATGTGATATAACAAGCATTACGGGAAACTTCACATACGAACTTGCCCTTATGAAAGAAATGACATACCCCGAAGATGAAACTGTTGAGAGCCACCTTTCAAAGGAAACATATGACAACCTGACGGGCTTCCTTGAAGCAAACGGCTACAGCATGGATATGATAAAGCACTACAAGCCGTGGGCAATATCAAGCATTGTTGAGGAGATAGTGACCAATAAATCTGAAATATACAGCACTTACGGCATAGACAACAACCTCCTGCAAATGGCACACGAGGACAAAAAGGAGATATACGAAGTCGAAAGCTATGATTTTCAGATGGAAATGCTTATGAATTTCTCTGACGAGGTACAGGATATCACGCTCAGGGATTACTCTGTTGAAAACGAGGAAGAGCTTGTCAGCCAGATGTCAGAGCTTTACGAGATATGGAAAAACGGCGATATCGACGAGATAAACCAATATATGGCCGAGGACGAGGAACAAGTCGAAGCAGGGCTTACAGAAGAAGAAAAAGCACTGCTTGATGAATACAACGCCGAAATGCTCTATGACAGGAACACAGGTATGGCTGATGCCGCAGAAAAGCTTCTCAAAGAGCATGAAAACACGTTTTTTGTTGTAGGACTTGCACACTTTATCGGTGACGGGGGGATAATAGACCTCCTCACACAGCGCGGGTATACTATAGAGATGATCTGAAAATAATTTGCCCCTGTTTATGCATTCTGTGCAGAACAGGGGCTTTTTATCGGCTGTTTAAAAAGTGTATGCCTTTGGCTCAAAACATACTGCATATCCACGCCGCAAGTGCCGAAGCCGCAGGGAATATAACAATAAGCTTTAACAGCTGACTTTTAAGATTATAGCCGTATTTTCTGCCGTTATATACCGGCTCGATCTCAGGATAATAAAACTGGAAGAAATGAAATCTGCAAAGCAAAAACCAGTCAAAGAATATCATATCATAAGCCTTGTAAATTGTAAATATCAGCACAAAGCGCAAAAAGAACTGCCGGAATGAATAGCCGCACCTGAAACCGTCCCAGATAGATATGAACCCTACGCCGAGTATCATAAGTATACTTATGGTCATAAGCACCCAGCCCATAGCCCTTGCACCGTAGAAAGCCTCCTTGTTTCTCGGCTTCAAAAGTTCAAGTGCTTCCTTCGGGGCAGATGATAAGAACTTTTCATTCTGAATAAGCGTTACGGCAGATATGAGCATAAGCGTTATCGCTGCACAAAACACAATTGCCAGAAAGACAGTCAAAAGCATATAATAAAACCTCCGATCAAAAATATTATCATACTATAAAGCTAAGCCCGAGAAACATCAGAGCATTTGCGATATTCCCCTTTGCGGGCAGTTTTGTCGGGGCGAGTATGATAAAAAGCGGAAGTGTGTTAAAGCAGCACGCCCACATCTCAAGCTCGGTCTTCCCCAAAATTATCAGCACAAGCAGTGTCACCGCAAATACCAGCAGCCCGACATAGGCTATCGCTGCCGCGGCTGTTTTTTTGAAAAAAGTAAGAACTGTATCAAGGGCTTCCTCTGTCCTGCCGAGTCTGATATAGAACCACTCCACAGCACCGCAGAAAACGTGGTGAGCTGTTATCGGGACTATGAAAAACAGCCCCGATATATACATTACTGTCCCTGCCGTTTTTGAGTACCCCTCTGCCCAGCGGCTAAGCCCTATATAGCCAAAGCCCGCCATAAACAGTGCCAGTACGCCTAATAGCATAGACACTTCTATCTGTCTGAGCGGCATTTTTTCAAACAGCTTTTTCATTTTTTCACTGTCTTTTGTGTCCTTAGACATATCAAATCTGCCGCCCGGCGTATAAGCAAGCAGACAGTCTGTAATTCCACATATGATATGCCCTATGCAGGCAATAATAAGTGTCAGTGTCATACTTCATCACCTGCATTAAGCGCCCTGAAATACTCCTGCCTTACAGCTTTTGCTTCGGGCACAAACTCCATAGCGCCCCAGCAGTGCATCATGCCCTCCCCGATATGTACGTTAAGCTCCACACCATATTTTATACAATGCCCTTTCAGATCGTCAAGATAAGCGTACATGACCTCGTGCGTGCCGTAGAACACATCAATGCCGGGAAAGCCCGAAATGTCACAAAGCAGAGGGCTAAGCAGATAAGCGTCATCACCCTGTGCAAGCACAGGCGCTATCCTGTCAAAAAATGCGGGCGGTATCATAACATCATATTTTTTCAGCTTTTCCATTTTCGCTTTCTGCCTGTCGCCCGGCGGCACCTGCATACCGGGGGACTGCAAAACAAGTCTTTCCGGCAGCGGTATTTCTTTATTCTTTCTTCTTTATTGTATATTCATTCAGCGGTGCTGCCTTCAGTTTACCCCTCCTCAAACTCGCTTACCAGGCTGGAAACCGTCTGCTTGGCGTCGCCGTAGATCATAACGGTGTTGTCGTTGGTGAAAAGCGGGTTTTCGACGCCCGAGAAGCCGGTGCCTTTGCCGCGTTTGAGCACGAAGACTGTTCTTGCCTCAAATGCGTTTATGATAGGCATTCCGTAAAGCGGTGAGGTTTCGTCGTAAAGTGCAGACGGGTTTACAACGTCGTTTGCGCCGATAACTATCGCCACATCGGTATTTGACATCTGCGGGTTCATTTCATCAGCGGTTTTAAGCTGTTCGTAAGGGACATTGGCTTCAGCAAGAAGCACATTCATATGCCCCGGCATTCTTCCTGCAACAGGGTGGATAGCAAAGGACACCTCCGCGCCGTTTTCTTCAAGCTTATCACAGAGTTCTTTGACTGCGTGCTGTGCCTGTGCCACCGCCATGCCATAGCCCGGAATGAAAACCACCGAGCTTGCCGCTTCAAGGATAAGATAAGCGTCCTCGACCGACATAGCCCTGGGTTCCTTGTGTTCGCCCGAAGCGCCTTTTTTGGCTGCTGCACCAAACGAACCGAAAAGCAGGCTGTAAAGTGTACGGTTCATGGCCTTACACATGATAAGTGTAAGGATAAGCCCCGAAGTACCCACAAGGCACCCCGAAACAACGAGTACGGAGTTTGAGATCGAAAGCCCCGCAAACGCTGCCGCAAGCCCGGAGAATGCGTTAAGAAGCGAGATGATGACC
>CACZFN010000039.1 GCA_902780505.1 uncultured Ruminococcus sp.
CTTTTCATGATATTTTTGTTTGTTAGCACTTAACATTATATCATATTGAGAGTTGTTTTTCTATTTTTGGTGTCTATGATCTATTGTAACATAACATTTGAAAGGATTTGATATAATGGATATTATCATAGCTGACACCAAAACAGGCAGCACCGCATACATCAAGAATGGTACTCTGATAACAGAGCCGGATATGAACGCCGCGCTTGAAATAGCAAGGCGCATCAGCAGAACGCAAAAGCCCGCTAAGGTTATCGGTAATGTTGAGATATATGTTTTTAACAGATCGGAGGAATAACACGATGAATAACAGAGATCTATGTATAAGAACCGCCCGACTTATTGAGAGGGGAAAACTTCAAGAAATCGTCAATATACTTAATAGCTTCGGCGTTTTTGCTGTAGTACAGCTCAAACCCGAACAGTACACGGCTTATTCAGACAAGTTATCAGAAACGGAGGAATAACACAATGCTTACAAATGCGCAAATAAGAAATATGTTCCTTGCAGCTTTATTCAAGCGTTCGGATAAGTATAGTGCAAAGCTCACAGATGCATATTATGATCTAATATCAAGCATACAGCTGTTTGCTACGCGCTCTTGCCCGACACACTATAATACAGACTTTTACGGTCCGGAGGATCTTGAACGGATTATTTATGAGGGGATTTTCGAGAACAAGTCAATGCCCGAAACTGTTCGTTACTTCATAGCATGGTATGTTGGGGGCAGAGACAATATTGACTCACAAAGCGTTGTATTTGACGATAAACAGGCGGGCATGACAGCCGCAGAATTCAAAAGCCTGCTCAAAATGTCACTTGATAAGCAGACAAAAGTCATAGCAGACTTTAATATAAAAATGAGTGACATAGCAAATATTGTAGCTCAACAGCCAATAGGCGAAAATGAAATAAAAGCTATCAGTGATATGCGCAGATGGTGCGATATTCATAGGTATGAACAAAGTCTTACTGATATCACTCTGTTTATGTACGGTTATATCGAGGGAATTCGTCATGAAAGAGCTAAACACAGAATAAAGGATAATGTTAAACAAACCCTTATGCAAAACGGCAACATGAATTAAACCCGGTCACTATGCAAAGAGAGCTGCACTGCAAATAAACTACCAAGCACAAAGCCCCCAGAGCGCAACAGGACGCGTTCTAAGGGGCTTTTGCTTTTGGGGTATAAACTTTTTCCTTAACAAAGGCATAAAACGCAATACAGCGCATTCTGATGCTGTTTAGGCTAATGCCTGCTAAGATTTGAATAACGTATCATACAACTGTATGATATCGGGATCATTTCGGAGCGTTTTCAATGCGTGGTCTTTTAACTGTGCTGTGCGCTGTCGGCTAATGTGCAGCCGCTTTGCTGTGTCTGAAAGTGTTTCGCTATTGTAGTAATACGAGCGGATAACAAGTGCTTCGTTTTCTGATAAACGATTAATAGCTGCGTTAAGAGTATTGCTTATGGCACGAGATTCCGTGTGTTGTTCTGGTGTTGGATTGCTATCCTCGATAAATTCTATCAACTCACCGGGATCGTGACTATCGTCATGCATCGGTGTATTCAGGCTTGCAGCACCGTCAAGCGGATTTGGAATGCGCCGCCTATACAGCAAACGTTCACGAACTTTCATTACAGGATAACGCAAGAATGCCAAAAAACTGTAATTACTTTCTGCTGTGTAGCTTTTTACTGCCTGTAGAAAAGCCGGATAACACTCCTGCGTAAAGTCATCAGGTTCAATTCCGTGAGCTTGAAAATCGGCCTTGCTTTGTGAATATAGGGCATTTGCCTGCTTGAATACTATTTTTCGTGTGCGTTCCCATAATACTGGGATTAGGTCATCAGCATCTCCTTGCTGAATGAATTGTACAAGCTGTTCGTTCGTCAAATAGTGTCACCCCAATAAACATTTCCCGCCCTGCCACCCTTGTCTGTTCACGTTGCTGTGTCATTGTGCTGTGTTGCAAATCAAACCGCGTTTAACCGCTTTTGCCCTGCCCGCAGCTATAGCCGCCTGTCTGCCGGGCTGTTTGTCAAGCTCTGACAACTCAGCCGCTATTTCTGCTTCGTTTTTTCCGTCACATATACAGCCGCCGTCATACAGATCCGGCGCATAGCTGTACTCACAACCATAACAATGGTTTTGGTTTAAGACACAATAAATAGGCTTCATATAAAACCATCCTCTCATATAAAATATTGTGCCTCCGATTGATAGTCATGGTAAATTATCCCCCCTTTCATGATTTCTATGGAGTAAATTCACGGTTTTTGGAGTAACTGTGGAACGTATTTTTATTTTACTCCACGCTCCAAACACCGATAAATAAACGATTTTTTTGTTGTCATGGAGTAAATGGAGTAAAAATGCACATCTATTTATATACATAATACAATAAGATTTATTATTTTCACTTTTCACGCATAAAAGTTGAAATTTTTCTCCATTTACTCCATAATGCTGTTTAAATGCCGTAAAATCGGTGCTTTTTGCTATGGAGTAAATTTATTATTTATTCCATAGTTACTCCATTTACTCCATAAAATAACAACCTTATCCCTTTATTTTGAATGTATAATAGTTAGTCTTTGCCTTTTTTATTGTTAATTCATCAATACTTTTGTCAAAGTAAGCAGACAGTTCTTTCCGAAATTTTTGCTTTGACATTGAAGTGCGCCCGGAGTAATTATTTGAATACCAGAATTTAAAATTTTCATATATAGATGAGCAAGTAAAGTTATCGTTACATGGATCATCAGCAGCCCTCATTTCACAGCATTCGGTATAGAATGTTGCTACAGGACTGTTATCGATCTTATAGCTTTCAAGAACGTCTCCGCACATTGACGGCACGCTGAAACGATAACCTCTGTTTATAGCTCGTGTAGCCGCCGGAATGAGTACATCAGATATTATCGCATCACGTTCGGCATACATTTTATCGAGTAAACGAGCGTCCTGTCTGTCTGCGGGTATGACATTAACGCATTCTATTGGGATTATTCGGTCATAAACCCATTTACCGCGATCTCCGCTGAACGTAGGTAGCGCATTGGTACAAAACCACAGCAAGCCTCTATACTGAAATGAAAATGCACTCTCGCCCTTATATTCCGCTTTGATATTATCGCCGCCTGTAGCTTGCTTGAATGCCTTTAGTTCTGGTACGCTAACAAAACTCATATCTGCATCACCGTATAGTCGTTTGCCGAAAAGTGAGCTTGTACCAAATCGCTCCTCAAGGTCAGACAAAGAGCCGGAGCTATAATTATTTGCACCGAGCAGCTTTTGTGTCAGCCTGAGTAATTGTGATTTGCCTGTATCGCCTTTACCATACATTATGACAGCCTTTTTAAACCGTGATCCGTCAACATTAGTGACAGCAATCCCCATAAACTCACAAAGTAGCTCAATTATTTCAGTATTTCCGTTTGAAAGCCCCCATATATATTTATCAAAAGTTCCGTGTTGCTTCGCTTCCGGGTCATAATCACACGGTAACTGTATCGTGCTGTATACAGAGGGGTCGTGTTCCGATAAAGTACCGTCTTTAAGCGAATAAAGCCCATTCCTAAAATTGATTATGCTTTCGTCTGCGTCCAATTCAGAACGTTCAATAAAATTGAGATCTGATTTTAGGTCAGCCACTACCTCTCGAACCTGTGACATCTTAAGCAAATCCCGGTCAAAATCTGTGACATAATGTTTAACGTTCCCCTGCAAAGTGCTGTCATTGGCAGGAGAGTACACACCGTCATCATACAAGAAAATTTTATTTTCACGCGCATTAGGGTCGTGAATATTTAGTATGTTTTCGTGTAGCCGTATGTACTCAGCGAGCAGAGGTGTACTGATTGAAAAACGTTTCTGCTTTGAGTTAAATACAAAGTAATCGGGCAAACCGTCACCGTCGAGCACAAAGCCGTTCTTTCTTGCATTTGACAGCATCTGCATTTCAAGATAGCTTTGCAAATCTTCACCGGGATCTACACCGCATAGCGTGTACTTGAAATGAGCTACAGCTTCTTTATCTGTCATACCGTCTTTCCATATAAGAAAGTCTATAATTGTACCGCCGTTATTACCGCTTGTAGATGAGCTATGGCAATGCCACGTTTTATGGACTTTATCAAACTGGAAATCGTTGTTATGCCCGCAGATAGGGCAAGGGTTCAAATGACAGTATGAGCCGTAGTCAACTTTTTCAAAGCTAAACCGATTTTGAAGATAACCGTAAAAATCAAAGCCTGATAAAAGTGCTTCAAGTGAGGGATCACGTTTCCTTTGACTTTCAAGAGCGGTTAACGCCTCCTCTGCTTTCCTTTGTTCGATCAAATAAGCAATACTATTTTCTGATAAAACGACATTCTCGTTATAATGGAGGATTTTTTTACCGCCAAAGAAAATACGTGCTCTATCGCCGCACTTTGCATCACACTCGGGAAAAATATCCATAAGTGCTTTCTGAATGTAATCCCTTTTATATGGATCAGTAATTATTTGGGGCGAAACAAATACTATGCGAAATTTCAGCCAGTATTCAGTACTTGAAAATGTTTCGTATATCAAAGCCGGCTCAATCCCATTATTTTGGCATTTCTGTAAAGCATCGCCAATAGACAGCGGATTTTCTGCTTGACGTTTTTCGCCTTCTGGAGCTTTTTTATCCTCGTTGTCAACATCAATACAAAATATCTGCTGTTTTATCCAGTTTTCCGCTTTACCACCGCCGGACAGTATGCCGGGTGAAAAAGTACGCCCGCTTATTACAGCATTTGAAAACTCGGATAATGAAACATTGCTTTCAGGTGTTCTACTCAATCGGTCGCGTATAGCAGGTTCTCGGCCTTTAGGTTTTTGTTTGAATTTTGCGTTGTCAAGCTGTACTATAAAATTCAAGCCCGCTCACTCCATTCTGATAATAGTTTTTCTGCTGACTCAAGAGTAACAGTAATAGAATTAGCTCGACAGCGTTCTTTGTTCACATATCGCCGAAGCTCGTCCGCATCAGCCGGATAATAGTACCCCTTTTCACTGCTGCATATGACCTCTCCGTCTCTGCGGAGTTTTTCTATCGTTAAACGTGTAGCCCTACTGCTTAACCCAGAAATCAGTGTGAGATTATCAAGTGACATTCCGCTTTCTTCCCCGATAGGCATAACAGCTATTATTTTTTCTGTTGGTGTCATGCTCTCACCTCACCATTTGTCAGAAATTCAAGCAGTTTGTCATAATTTATGAGCGCTTTGTTTCCACTATGAACAACAGGTACTAAGCCTGCTTTCACCCAACGACGTATTGTATAGGCGCTGACGCAGATATCATCTGCTTTAAGCTGTACCGCCGCCTGCGGTATAGTCCTCATTCGCGGCGGTCTTATGTTTTCCATAGAAATATTCATAAAATATACCTCTTTTCTATTGCGTCCGCCCGAAAGATGTGGTATAATATAGGCGGAGCAATTTAAACTGTCTTGTTCCACTACGAAACTATTTCGTATCGCCGTCTGGGTGCGCCAACACTCAGGCGGTTTTGTTGTAATTATGTTGGTATTTCATTTGACACTATCCCCTTTTTAGCAGAAATAGAATCAATAATACCTTTGATCTGTGCCTTTTCAGTTGATGATAACTCAAAACGAAGTTTACGAGTCATAGTAGGCTCTGAAATACTCAGAGCTGCGGCTATTTCCCACAAACACACACCATGCTTTTTTGCATAAGCCCTAATACTTTTGTTTGCCATAATTATTACCTCCATATTTTTTATGATTCCTATTGACAATTAGCCAATAATGTTGTATAATATGATTATGATGATTGGCTCATTGTATAAATTGATTATGATGATTGGTTATATTGTAATTATATCATACTGCTTTCTACAAGTAAATAGGTACAACCAATGATATTATAATAGGTTCATTGTTATTATACGAGGTGACAAACGGTTATGTATGCTTTGCCAGAACGCTTAGAGAAACTTAGAAAAGGAAGAACAAAGAATGAGATAGCAGAAGGAATACAGAAGAAAACAAAAACCGGGATTACTGCTCAAACATATGGACGATATGAAAAAGTGGGTAAAGGTAGTAGAAAACCAGATAGTGAAATGCTTTACGCTTTAGCAATATTTTTTGGCGTATCATCTGATTATTTATTAGGCTTATCCGATTATGACACACCCGATTTGAAAAACCAAGCGATTTGTAATCATACAGGACTAAGCCCCAAAAGTGTAAACCTATTAAAAAATCTTAAAAATAAACAAATAATAAGTATTATCAATTATATCCTTGAGGAATACGCAGATAAGAATGAGTTTTCTATTTTAGGCCGAATAATTGAGTTTATATCTATTGATACGTTTTCAACTAATAAAGGTGACTATTATATTAACAAAAGTGGTGAATTAAGAACACCAAAAGCCATGAGTGCCGAAGCAGATTTTAAAGATTTTGTTAAACTAAAGGCTGTTGATATTGGTGGTGCTATACAAGAACTATTATTGAATAATGTAAAAACAGCCTTGATAAAAGCTAAAGATAATCTAATTAAATAAAAAAACAACCGCCCGGCGCTACCAACACCGAACGGCTGTAATATAAAACTCACCACAAAGGCAAAGCTACACAATGATATTATATCATCTTCCCTTTGTGGTGTCAAGTACCAACGAAAGGAATGTGATAGTATGGCAAGCATTACCAAACGAAAAGGCTCATATCTTATCCGGGTATCATGCGGATATGATGTCAGCGGAAAGAAGATCATGCAAAGTATGACATGGAAGCCCGAACTCGGTATGACTGAACGGCAGATACAAAAGGAGCTTAACCGTCAAGCCGTCATGTTTGAGCAGGCTTGTCAGGGAAAGCAGATAGTAAATACAGTAAAGTTTGAGGAATTTGCCGAACAATGGTTTAAGGAGTATGCAGAGGTTAAGCATAAAACTCAGACTATCGAGCGTAACAAGCAGCTTAGGGAACGAACCTACAAAGCGATAGGACATTTACGGCTTGATAAGGTCACACCCAGACATATCCAGAACTTCATAAACGAACTCAGCAGGACGCCTCTTGACTATACCGCTAATGCGCTTTACAAAGGTGATCTGAAAGCTGATATGAAAAGGCTCGAACTTACACAAAAGGCACTTGCAGACAAAGCGGGCTTGAGCCCTCACACCATATGGAACGCTACAAGCCAAAAGCCTATTGTGTGGCAAAGTGCAGAGAAGATCGCCGCCGCTTTAGGGCAGCCGTGCAACAGCTTATTTGAAAAGCAAGCAACAGATAAAACGTTAAGCCCCAAAACTATAAAGCATTATATCAGCTTTATCTCAAGCGTTTACGATTACGCCGTTAAAATGCAGATGATAGCCGATAACCCCTGCAAGCACGTTATTATGCCGAATATGCAGCAGGCGGAGCGGGATTGCTACACACTGGAGGAAGCGCAGAGGTTTCTCGATCTCTTACAGACCGCGCCTTTGAAGTATCAGGCATTTTTCACACTCGCAATTTACGGAGGATTCCGGCGAGGGGAATTGCTCGGCTTTGAATGGAAGGATATAGACTTTGATTCTGGTGTGGTTAATGTAGTGCGCACCGCGCTGTACACCAAAGAAAAAGGACATTATACCGACACTCCGAAAACAAAAAGCTCTATTCGGAGCTTAAAACTGCCGCAAAGCGTGATGTATGTGCTAAAACGCTATCGTAACGAACAGTTTTCACAGCGGCTAAAGCTCGGCGACCAATGGCATGAAACAGACCGACTGTTTACCACATGGAACGGTTTACCAATGGACGGCGCTACTCCTTATGGTTGGCTGAAAAAGTTTTGTGAGAAAAACGGTATGCGGTTTGTGTGCTTACATTCATTCCGGCATTTGAACGCCTCGCTCCTAATAAACAGCGGCGTAAATGTACGTACAGTATCAGCTTGTTTAGGTCATTCCCAGACCTCAACAACTTTAAACATCTATGCTCACACCTTTGATGAGGCAAACGCCAAAGCTATGGAAGCTGTTGCAGACGTTCTCGAACTCTCAAGGCATGACAGCAGCCGCAAAAGGGCATAACAGAATTAGCCATATTCGATATTACCAAAATTTACAAAAAGCAGGTAAAGGATCTACTCCCGAACCTGCTTTTTTATCGAAAAAATATGCCTTAGTGAACAAATAGTGCACAAATCTGCATTTTGCGGAAAATAGAAAACCCGCAAACCGTTGATTTTACACGGTTTGCGAGCTTAAAAACTTGGTGCGGCAAATGGGACTTGAACCCATACGTCAAAGACACACGCCCCTCAAACGTGCCTGTCTGCCTATTCCAGCACTGCCGCTTGACAGATAATATTATACCATATCAGCAGCTGCTTGTCAAGCACTTTTTTTAAAATTATCATTTTTTTCAAAAAATGATGTTTTTGGGGGATATTTATGTGAAAAATAGTATTAAAAATATTAAAATTCACTCCAAAATTTAAGGTTGATTTAATCTTTCGCTGATATAATAGCTTACAGTGGAAGTATATATAAGCGGAAGTAAATCTTAATATGGAGGAAAAACTATGAACATTGCCAAAATCGCTCTTATCCCCGCTTATATGCCTACAGAGGCACTGCTTGGAATGCTTGACGAGCTTGAAGCATCAGGGTTTGAAAGTATCGTTATCAATGACGGCAGCGGAAACGTATTTGATGAATTTTTTGAAAAGGTACAGCAAAAAGCCGTGGTGATAAGCCACCCTGAAAACCTCGGCAAGGGTGTAGCGCTCAAAACAGGGCTGACTTACATTGCGGGGCATTATATTACGCCCTATGTTGTTATCACCCTTGATGCCGACGGTCAGCACCTTGTGAGCGACGCACAGAAGGTTTACGACGCTGTATGCGGGTGTCCTGATGCGCTTGTGCTCGGCAGCCGTGAATTTACAGGGAACATACCGCTTAAAAGCAAGCTGGGCAACAATATCACAAAAGTCGTTTACCGCCTTGCAACAGGTGTAAGGGTATCGGATACCCAGACGGGGCTTCGTGGGTTTTCTGACAGGCTGATAAAGCGCCTGCTGCAAATACAGGGCGAACGCTATGAATATGAAACCAATATGCTGATGTCCCTTGCAAGGGACGGTGTTCGCATAGTCGAAGTGCCAATACAGACTATCTATATAGACGGCAATTCATCATCACACTTTGATCCGATAGGTGATTCTGTCAGGATATATAAAGAGATACTCAAATTTTCCGCAAGCTCACTTGCCGGTTTTTTTGCCGATTATCTTTTGTTTGTTGTGTTTGATCTGATAAGCGGCTCGGTCGTGCTTTCAAACGTATCAGCACGTGTTTTCAGTTCAGCACTCAATTTTACGCTCAACCGCAGATTTGTTTTCAAAAGTGAAAAGAAGCTTTTGTCGTCAGCGCTTCAGTATTTTGCACTTGCAGTATTTATACTTATTGTAAATACAGCGCTTATATCTGTACTGACTGTAAATATCGGCATAAATAAGTATGCGGCTAAAATAATAGTCGAATGTGTTATGTTCCTGTTCAGCTTTACTGTTCAGCGAGCACTCGTATTCTGCAAAAAGGAGAAGAATAACCATGCCTGAAAATCAAGATAAAAAAACAAAAAAGCACAAGTACCTATTTGCCGCTGTATATTCACTCCTGCTTGCGGCATTTACGGCTTATGTTATGCTTGATACTTTCGTGCTTGCAAGAGTCGAAAACGCCGATGCCACTGAACAGAACACATCAATGTTTGATGATATCGAGATCAAAAAGCTAAGCGGTGCTGACGACAGTTCCACACAGGCTGATACCGAAGTGACGCAAAGCCGCACAAAGCACAGCAGACATTCACAAACTGATGACACCTCGTCAGAAAAGGACACAACAGGTTCATCCCTGCAAAATGCAGGCTCTGCGGGGGATATCGGCAGCTACAGTGATGAAAACATCTCTCTTACCATAACAAAGTACAATGAAAATGACACAAGCATCTATGTCGCAGATGTATATTTAAGCACTGCACAGTATTTAAAGACAGCCTTTGCAAACGGCTCTTACGGCAAGAATGTCAAAGCGACCACAAGCGACACTGCCGAAGATGTCGGGGCGATATTTGCTGTAAACGGCGATTTCTACGGTGCAAGGGAAAAGGGATATGTTATCAGAAACGGCATTGCATACCGTGACACCGCCGCAGGAGATGATGAAATACTATGCATTTACGCCGACGGGCATTTTGATATAATATCCCCTGATGAAGCATCAACAGACGAGCTTGTAAGCGCAGGGGTATGGCAGGCATTTGACTTTGGACCTGCACTTGTGGACTCAGGCGCTGTAACGGTAAGCGAAAACGAAGAAGTCGGGCAGGCAATGGCAAGCAACCCGCGAACTGCAATAGGATATATTGATGACCTTCATTATGTATTTGTTGTGTCAGACGGCAGAACTGATGAAAGCGCAGGGCTTTCGCTCTATCAGCTTGCACAGTTTATGCAGGGGCTTGGCTGTCAGTGCGCATACAACCTTGACGGCGGCGGTTCGTCTACCATGTACTTTGACGGCGATATAATCAACAACCCTACAACGAACGGCGAAACACACGAAAGGCGGGTGAGCGACATTGTATACCTTGGATACTGATGACAGGCGCGCCTGCATACATCAGGCGGCAGGAAACGGCGGGGGTGCGGCATTTACAGCACTTTTCGGCGCAATATACGAAGTCTACAGCCACAGCGTTTATTCCTACTATATGATATACGCCTTTGCGCCGCTGCTTGTTATAAGCCTTATGTACCTTTGCTTTGCGCTTTTTGCAAAGCACCCGCCGCGGCGTGTCACAAGAAACCTCCTGTCAGCTTACGGCGCCTGTTCGGCAGTCGGAATGACAGCCAAAGGGGTTGTAGTGATATTCGGCTCGACAAACAGGCTTCTTATCGGGTATCTTATCATTTCAAGTATTCTTCTTATCCTTACCATGATAAGTTTCTTCCGTGACACACGCATCAGCAAATAAAAAATCATTTTCAGTGCACAATAATAAAAGGCACTTCTGTTTGATTGCAGAAGTGCCTTTGCTTTTGCTATGTAAATAAGATCACTCGTCCTTAGCGTTTGAAACCTCAGCCTGTGCCTTTAACAGGTCACGGATCTCTGTAAGGAGAACTTCTTCCTTGGGCGGCTCAGCAGCAGCTTCTTCCTCAGCCTTCTTCCTGCCGATAGCCATAGCCTTGTTTACAGCCTTGATAAGGCAGAAAAGGATAAGTGCTATGATAAGGAAGTTGATAACAGCGGAGATAAATGCGCCGTAGGAGAACTCAACGCCCCTTACGGTAAATGTTCCGCCGACTACCTGCATAACGCCGTTTTCGTCCTTTTCAGCGCCGCCTGTGATAACAGCGATAAGGGGATTGATAAAACTGTCTGTCAGAGCAGTTACAATAGAACCGAATGCAGCACCGATGATAACACCGATAGCCATATCCATTACATTGCCTTTAAGCGCAAAGGCTTTGAATTCTTCAATAAATTTCTTCATTACTTTCATTTCCTTTCATATTTTTAGGTAATAAAATTATAACATATTTTTCTTTGATTTTCAACAAAATACCACAATTTTTACATTTTCCCACGCATTTTCGTCATTTTGTCACAATAATGCACTTTTATTTAGGCAATACCGCACAACCATTATCGAGCCTGCTTAATTTTTCGGCTGAGTTATATCAAGTCTTGCCTGTTCAAGCCCCGTTTCTGTGAGAAGATAATTCTCGATAGTTTTAAGTTCATCTGCTGTCAGCTTTCTTTCGCTCACGGCGGTGAGCTGTATATGATCCGCGCTCTCCCCCGTCATGATCCCTACCGATATATCCGAAAGGTATGTAAATACCCCCTGCACCTTACTGCGAAGCAAAGCTGTATCAAGTGCATTCTCACTTTGCTCTTGCTGACTCTCAAGTTCTTTCCTTAACTGTTCAAGCTCGCTGTCCTTTTCATCAAGTTCAGTCTGTAGTTCTTTTATCGTGTTTTCCTGAACAGCTATCGTTATCGTTTCACCGTTTTCACCGTCGTGGATTATAGCTTCGTTCTGTGTCACTTTAAGGGTAAAACCATCAAGCCCGTAATCGCCGAGCGATCCTTCAAGCCGCCCTATAACATCAGGCGCTATCGTACTGCCCACAAGTGATACTGTTATAAGCTTTTCCCGCTGGTCTGTTTCTGTCTTGACTATCGTTGTGTTGTCAAAATTAAACTGTTCGTTTAAGTACCTTGATATGTTTGCGCTTATTACAGAATCATAAACAGTGCGCCCGCCTATAAAGACACTTGGTATAATAACTATCATAGACACTGTGAAGATCACCCTGTTTATGGTCTTCTGCCCGCGCTTTGAAATGGAACGGTGATACGGCACGCCCATTATAAGCGTCATTATCATTGTAGCGAGGGAAATAAACATAGTGTTTATCAAAAACAGATACCCCGCCCCTATAAAAAACTTTGACTGCCCCGTTGCTATGCCATAGCCGGCAGTACAAAGCGGCGGCATAAGCGCTGTTGCGATAGCCACACCGGGTATAACGTTTGATTTCTTGTTCCTTGTATTGCCTATCGCACCTGCGATACCGCCGAATGTGGCAATAAGAACGTCCCATAGTGTCGGTGAAGTCCTTGCTATCATTTCGGCAGTTGCTTCCGAAAGCGGCGATATCAGGAAGTATATAGTTGATGTCACAAGGCTTATTATCACCTGTACTGAAAACCTTCCAAGCGCCCTTATAAGCAGTGACACATCTCTTACAGCCAGTGAATAGCCCATAGTCATTATTCCCGACATAAGCGGGGAAACGAGCATAGCACCGATTATAACAGCCGTTGAGTTTACATTCAGCCCGATCGACGCTATGAATGTAGCCATCATCAGTATCCACATATTCGGCCCGTGGATAATGGTGTTTTCATACATCATACGGTCTATTTCTTCATAGGTCATCTGGTCATCATAGATATTGAATATACTATGGAAGAAACTGCTAAGAACTGACCTTTTCTCCTCCATTTCCTGCGCCGAATGTTCGTGGCTATGTTTTGTCATTTCGTTTGGTTTCTCTGCCATCTGGTAATACTCCTGTTACTGCTTCAAGATGCTGTTTACTATAAACGCTGTAAGTTCTTCTGCCATTTCATACTGCTCGTATATCCTCGGGTGCCCCGGGGTGGCTTTGCCTGTCCGGGTGAATTTAAGGTAATGCACACGCTCACTTCCAAGCTCGTTCACTATCTCCTCCTGTGCCTTATCCCACTCCGCGTCATGCATTAATACAGTCAGCAGGAAGATAAAATGTGCCTTCGGGTATTTTGCCATAAGCTCACGGGTTATCTCCTTATACCTGCCCTTCCACTTTTCCCTGAACTGTGTGTCTTTTATATCGTTATCGGGCTGTCCTTCCCTGTGCGGATCATTCTGCCCTACTGCCATTATAACGATATCGGGCGTATACCTTGAAAAATCCCAATCACTGTAAGGCCCCTCGGGGTAATAGCTCAGCTTGTCCCATGTGGTCTCAACGCCGATATGGTCAGGGTAATGGAAGTAACCCGTCCCGTCAAATATAGCTATACCGCCCTGTGCGTTATTGTATAGTTCGGCATTAAGGTTTCTTGCTGTTATTGCAGGGTAGGAATAATATGCGTTATCATATTTGCCGAGGTGGTTCTCGGGATCGGACGAAGCCGTATACTCCACAGCTTCTGCGACCTCTCCTGCCGAAACGGAATCACCGAACACTTCGATCTTCAGGTCATATTTCTTATCCCAAGGCAGGACCTCTGCGTTCTCATCGACCTCCACCCCGTAAAACTCAAAATAATGATAAGCCGCCTGCCGCTTGAAGATAACAGCCGTATGCTCGGTATCATCAAGCCCTTCGGCAATTACTACAGTCTGCTTTTCGTGGTTATCCCAGCCGTTGTCAAAGACAGCCTTTATAAGCCTTCCGTCTATGACCGCACCCAATGACATCTCGTTTCCGCTAAGCATATGATTTGCTATCACTGCCGCGAGGTATGTGCCGCTGAAGCGGAAGCTCACCTGCGTCCCCGCATAGATGAACCTGTCGCTTTCCGCCTTACTCCTGTCTGTCCTGCCCATATAGGCAAACGCCTTATCCTTGCAGGAGATAAATCTTTTCTGCATATGTATTCCCCTCTTTCAATGCCTTATATGTGTTTTAAAAAGAGCAGCCGCCAAGCTTTCGGCCGCTGCTCTTTTTTTTACTTATGCTCTGTCATTACCGACTTTATAAGTTCGACAACACGCTCTGCTGCGTGGCCGTCCTCTATACATCCCCTGTCCTCAAGGAACTTTTTCTGCTTTGCCGCAAATACATCTTCATCAAAGTTCAGGATATTCGCTTCCATTTCATCATTGTTCTGTGCAACGGCAAAAGGCGTGCTTTCAAGCGGGTAATAGAAACCTCTTTCCTGGCTGTACTGGTCTATATCATTTGCATAGATAAACGCAGGTCTTCCAAGAAGGATATAGTCGCATATCCAGCTTGAATAGTCGGTGATACCGATATCGCTTGCCAGCATTAGTTCCTGAATGTCACTATAGCTGTTTCCCTTTACAACATTCGGGTTATCCCTTACTGCCTTAACACCGTTGAGTTTCCCTGCGACCTTGAAGTGGTAACGGTTTATTACCACCCACCTGCCGCCGAAGCGCTTTTCTGCCGCAGCTATCAGCCTGTCATAGTCGATATCGTACACATCAAGGTTTCTTGCATTCCTGAATGTCGGCGCATAGAGGATCGTGTGTACGTCATCTTCAAGTTCAAAATGCTCATAGACCTTTTTGCGTATCTCAGCTTTCTTCTCGTCATCATAGAAGAACACATCATTTCTCGGGTGGCCGTATTCG
>CACZFN010000040.1 GCA_902780505.1 uncultured Ruminococcus sp.
CTTTTAGCAGGCGCGAAACCTAAGTAACGCAAAGACACTTCTGCCGTGATACAGCAGAAGTGTCGGATATAAAACTTCTATATTGCGCCTGCGCATATCAGGCGGCATCTCTGTTTTTTGTTGTGCAGGTTCAGTCATATATGCTTTTTATTACTTTGGCAGGATCTCCTACTGCGACACTGTCTGCGGGTATATCTTTTGTTACAACAGAGCCTGCTCCTATAACGGCATTGTCGCCTATTGTCACACCCGGCAGAATGATACTGCCGGAGCCTATCCACACACCGCTGCCGATATGCACGGGTGAGGGGATAAGGTCGCCGCGTTCATCGGGAAGCATACCGTGGCCGAGTGTGGCGATTATTGTGTTATGCCCGATAAGGCAGTTGTCCCCGATAAATATTCCGCCCTGATCCTGAAACTTGCAGGCGGCGTTTATAAACACCCCTTTGCCCAAGTGGATATTCCTGCCGCAATCGGTATAAAACGGCGGGAAAAGCCCGAAGTTATTATCAATCGGCTGACCTGTAAGTTCCTGCATAAGCGCACGCAGCTGCGAAGGCTCATGATAGCTGCCGTTTATCTGTGAAATTATCCTTAACGCACGCTGGCTTACTTCATGCATTTTCAGGTGGGCATCACTTCCGCTTTTTATACGCTTTGAAGTATTAAGCAGTTCTAAAAACTCGTTATCTGTCATTTTTGTTTTCCTCTTTTCAGCCAAGCTGTTTTTTGACATAATCCCTGACAGCCTGTTCTTTTTCGGTTACAGAGCCGCCCCTGACGGATATAGCTTCAACAACATTTGCATCAGGTTCAAGCTCTCTTATGGTCTTGACGGTCGATGAAAACCCGCTGCCCTCGTGGGTTACGAATACATAGATGTTCTTGCCCGAAAAATCATACTTGTCAAAGAATGAGTATACAGGCATTGGCAGGTCTGCCCACCAGTTTGGGAAGGACAGCCATATTGTATCATAATCATCAAAGCTTCCGACCGAGCAGGTGACAGCCGGCCTTTCCTTCGCCTTCTGTTCGTCCTTTGCAAGTGAAACTGTTTCGTCATAGTCAACAGGGTAGCTTTTGTCTGCGACTATCTCGGCGGTTTCGCAGCCTGCTTCGGCAGCTGCATATTCGGCGATAAGTTCGGCATTGCCTTTTATAGTATCACCGCTGCGGTTTATGCTCGCACTTGAAAGAGCATCTGCATCACTCGGAAAATCCGTATTTCCAACCCTGCTGAAATATACTGCCACTGATTTTTTTATGGGTACGGTCTTTACGTTTTCATTCCCGCTGCTGTCACCGCACGCAGTAAGCAGGGTGAGAGAAAGCGCCGCCGCTAAGACTGTAAGCTTTCTTGCTTTTTTCATTTGTATCATTCCTTTACTGTGCAAGTTCAATTCTGACATCGAAGTTTCCTTCGAGGCTGCTTATTTTTTCAAGCGGGCAGGTTATAACACCGATATTGACCTGATATCCGTATTTTTCCGAAACCTCCTCGTCCTCGAAAAGGATAGTGAAATACGGGGCATCTGTTGCATAATCTATATCACCGTTGAGCCACCCGTAGTGTACATCGTTTTCGTTTACCGGAAGTGTTTCTGTCACCCCGCAGAAGTCGTGTGAATATCTGCTTACCTTTTGCGTATAGGGCAGCTTTTCAATAAGCGCTTTGGCAGTTTCAGAATCATTCAGCACGCCGGGTATAACAGTATCACCAAAGTACATATTGATCTTTGTGCCGCCCTCCATAGGCTTTCTGGTGGGCATTGTTTTATCCTCGTTCTGTATATCGGCACTGTCAGATGCGACTCTGCTGCCGCCTGCTTCCTCAGTCTTTGAAGAAGCCGCCTTATCACCGCAGCCGGACAGGATCATTGCTGCAATAATTGTCGGTATTATAAGTAAATGTGTTGTTTTCATAATATGTCCTCCATTTAAGATATATAAAGCTTTATTGTGACATCACTCTCTGAAAGGAATTCCTCCATGGAATGTCCCGCACTGTCGGTTATATGCCCGAGCCTTGTATAGCTCCATGAATTAGAGCCGTAGAACACTACGAGCTTATCCCCCGAATAGAGTACGATATCGCCCGGGGAGGTAGTAGTTTCCTTGTCGTTTCTCGGCAGAGCAAGACCTATATTGCCGACTTGTTCAAACCCGCCGTACATTGAAAGCTGTATTTCAAGGGGCGAACCACTGCAAAGGTCTTTAAGCGCGGCTACAGCTTCGTTGTCTTCCCACTCGACTGATACCGGTGTGCCTGCAATTTCAAGCTTCAAATCCGTGTCACCTCTTTGTGTATCTGATGTTGAATAAGCAGCAGGATCCTTGCTTTCAGGCTCAGTGCTGCTGTCAGCATTCCCACAGGAAGCAAGCATCATTACAAGCATTATTCCTGATACTATCAGTTTGTAAAGTTCCATAGCTCTGTCCCCTTTCCTTATTATCTTATTATTATGATAACATATATCCGTTAAAATTACAAATACTTATATCGCATATGCTCGTATGCTTGACAGGCATATCAAAATATGGTAAAATATATCTATAATAGGGGGTGCCGCTATGGATATCAGGGTTTTAAAATATTTTCTCGCAGTAGCGAGGGAGCAAAGCTTTTCGGTGGCGGCTGAAAGGCTTTATCTTTCACAGCCGACACTTTCAAGGCAGTTAAAAGAACTTGAGGACGAGCTTGGCAAGCCGCTGCTTATACGCAGCAGCAAGGGCGTGACTCTTACTGAGGAGGGCATGATATTAAGGGCACGGGCAGAGGAGATAGTCGAACTGCTTGACAAGGCAGAGCAGGAGGTAAAACAAAACGGCGGTCAGATAGCAGGTATGGTGCATATCGGTGCGGGGGAAACCTATGCAGTAAAGCTTATTGCCGACACTGCCCGCAGGCTTGCGGAAGATTACCCGGATCTTTCCTACAGTATCTACAGTGCTGACGGCAGTGATGTTGTAGAGAAGCTTGATAAGGGACTGCTTGATTTCGGAATGGTGTTCCAGAGTGTAGATACTTCAAAGTATAATGTTATAGATCTGCCGCTGAAAGACCGTTTCGGTGTGCTTATGCGGCGTGATTTTCCTCTTGCCGAAAAGGAGTATATAAAGCTTTCAGACCTTAAAGGCAAGCCGCTTATAATCCCCAGACAGCCCAATCATAATTCAATGTTTCTTGACACTATCGGGATAGACGAGCAATCGGTAAATGTGATAGCACAGTACAACCTTGTGTATAACGGTTCAGTCATGGCAAGTGAGGGAATGGGGTACTGTATATCACTTGACAAGCTGATAAACACCGAGGGCAGCAATATGTGCTTTCGGCCGTTTTACCCGCAGATAGAAACTGAATGTTCATTTATCTGGAAGCGCGGCGCTGTTTTTTCACGGGCGGCAGAAAAGTTCCTTGAACAGTTTGTGAGCGATATGAAAGAGTATAAATAAATCAACTCCCCAAAGCGCATTGAATAGATCGCTTCGGGGAGTAGTTATTCTAAGCAGGGTGTTTTACTTGACATCAAAGCAGCCGAGAAATCGCATTTTAAGTACAGTGTTTTCTTCAAGTGCAAGGAACTGTGAGTATGTCAGGCCCTCACATTCTAAGACATAGGAGTAATTCCCGAGCTCGGTCTTTTCGGGGCGGTCGTGCAGCGTGACAAGCGTTATGCCTTGTTTATCAAGTTCACCCAAAAGCTTTGGCAGATCGGCTGCACTGCCCTTTGCAATGAATGCTGTACGTTCAGCATCGGCAGTCGGCGGCTGCTGCAGCGACAGAACGTAAAAGCGTGTCTTATTGCTGTCATTATTCTGTATAGCGGCTGCAAATATATCAAGCCCGTACACATCAGCACAAGCTGCTGATGCTATTGCCGCCATAGAACTGTCGCCGCCTTCGGAAACCATTTTTGCGCCCTCGGCTGTACTTGATACTTCTATCACTTCGGCATCAGGGAGGTTTTTATCAAGCCATTCTTTCCCCTGTGCTATACCCTGTTTGTGGGAATAGACAGTTTTTATATCCGATAAATCAGTGCCCGGCAGCACAAGAAGATTCTGGTTTATCGGAAGTTCTGTTTCGCCAACTACCGAGAGCGTTTCGTTTGATATCAGTATGTCGATATAGTCTGTGACAGCACCGCCGATAGTGTTTTCCTGCGGGATAACTGCAAAGTCACTCTTGCCGCTTATAAGAGCATTAACAGCATCACCGTCTGTTTCATAAGGCACATAGCTGCCCTTGCTTTCAAAGAAAGCACCGCAGGCTTCCTGTGTGTATGTCCCTTCGGGGCCGAGATAGCTGACTCTGGCTGTGTCCGCATTTATTTCGGCTGCGATACCCTCAGGCAGGGCGCTTTCCTGTGCTTCTGATGTGCTGAACGCTCCACTGCCTGAAACGGAACTGTCTGTTTTATCTGCACAGCCACTAAGCAGCAGTGACACCGCAGCGGCCGCAATTATAAGTGCTTTGAACATTAAATCCCCTCATAATACTGTTCACCAGCTAAACGTTGCTGAACTTTATAACATTTTTTTCGCAAAAAACCCGTATTACCCGATCAGACTTTTATGTGAAAGGAATAATACAGGTCTTTTTTATTTTTTCATAGTGTTTTTTATATCAGACCGACTGTAAGTGTTTGCCCTTGTCGGGGCAGGTGTGTCTTTTTCGGTTGACAGTCCGCGTTTGTTTTCAAGCATACGGATATTTTCTATCATTTTTTCCACAGTCCTGTCAGGCGGGCGCGGAACGTTTTGTGCAAGTGCCTTTAAAGCACATTCTATTCTTATTTCGTTCATATCATATCTCACTTTTATATCCCGGATGTTGTTGTATGTCCGTGTTTTCAAAGCAAACAGGTTTTCATCTTTATTGCTTTCATAAATAATACCCCGCCACAAACAGAACGGGTGCAATGAAGTTTAAACTTTTTAATGCCCGGCCGTTTATAGTATTATGCCCGGTTATCAGATTTTTCTGCACATCACTGCATGAGTTTTGAAAAATTTTTGAAAAATCAAATATCAAGTATTGACAAAACAATATAAATGTGTTATAATTATTAGCTGACAGTTCGTTTGCGCCATCCTGTCATTAATCAAAACCAGGGCAGTAGGGATATTATTGGTAAAGCTCAGGCTTTGCCGTTATTCTGATGCGCCTGTTTTTACAGACGCTTTTTTTATTTGGAGGACAAAATGTACAGATTGAAAACATCAGCCTGCTTTGACAGTGCACATTTTCTTGCAGGGTATCAGGGCAAGTGCTCAAATATACACGGCCACTGCTGGCGTGTCGAAGCGGAATTTTCAGGCGAGGTGCTTACACAGTCGGGGCAGGAACGCGGTATGCTCACCGATTTTTCTAACGTGAAAAAGGCACTTAAAGCCATTGCAGACAGCTTTGACCATACGCTTATCTTTGAGGAAGGCTCACTTAAAAACACGACCGTTTATGCGCTTGAAGAAGAAGGCTTTGCACTTACACCCGTACCCTTCCGCCCGACTGCGGAAAACTTTGCAAGGGATATCTTTGAGAAGCTTTCGGCACAGGGGCTGCCCGTAACACTTGTGAGGGTATACGAAACACAGGAAAACTGTGCAGAATACGAGGCGTGAGCGTATGGAAAAGATATTCAGCCTTGCAGAGCATTTTATCAGTATAAACGGTGAAGGTCAGCACGCAGGTGAGCTTGCGCTGTTTTTGCGCTTTACGGGGTGCAATTTAAGATGTTCATGGTGTGATACTATGTGGGCAAATGAAAAAAACGCCCCCCACACGGAAGTCACTATACCACAGCTTATCGGAATTGCACGTGATGCATATGATAGGGGCATCAGAAACGTTACCCTGACAGGCGGCGAGCCGCTTTTGCAGGAGGGCATAGGTGAACTTATAAGCGGACTTATCACCACAGGCTTCAGGGTAGAGGCAGAAACAAACGGCGCTGTGCCGCTTGAAAAGTTTATGGTCAAGGACAGGCCTGTTTTTACGATGGATTATAAGCTTCCTTCAAGCGGTATGGAGGGGCATATGATAAAGGAGAATATCCCGCTGCTTGAAAGCGATGATACGCTCAAGCTTGTTTGCGGCAGCGAGGAGGATCTTTTAAGGGCGTATGAAGTGATAACCGAAGAAAAGCCTGCGTGCAGGGTGTATTTAAGCCCGGTTTTCGGATCTATAGAACCTGCAAGGATAGTTGAGTTTATGAAAGAAAAAGGACTTGGCGGGGTAAGGCTGCAATTGCAGCTGCATAAGTTTATCTGGGATCCGCAGGAGAGAGGAGTCTGACAAATGGACAGAGAAAAAATAGAGTACCATATCAGAGGACTGCTTGAAGCGATAGGTGAAGATCCCGAAAGGGAAGGCCTTAAAGAAACCCCTGCAAGAGTAGCAGGAATGCTTGAGGAGGTACTTGAAGGCACAAAGTATACAAACCACGAGATAGCACAGATGTTTTCAAAGACATTTACTGCCGGCGAACGCGGCGCTGATGAAGCAGTTGTGATGAGGGATATAACCGTTTTCAGCTATTGTGAGCACCATATGGCGCTTATGTATGATATGACGGTGAATGTCGGATATATCCCGCGCGGCAGGGTGCTTGGACTTAGCAAGATAGCAAGAATATGCGATATGGCGGCAAAGAGATTGCAGCTTCAGGAAAGGCTCGGGCGTGATATAGCCGAGATCATTTCAGAAGCAGCGGGCACACCTGACGTCGGGGTGAAGATAGTAGGCTCACACAGTTGTATGACGGCAAGGGGCATACATAACCCCTCGTCAAGGACTGAAACGAGAACATACCTCGGACAGTTCAGGGAAAGCCGTGAGCTAAAGGACTTGTTGAATTAAGGAGAAAGAAATGAAAGCATTGGTTTTGTTCAGCGGCGGACTTGACAGCACCACCTGTCTGGCGCTTGCTGTAAGCAGATACGGCGCTGAAAATGTTCTTGCTTTGTCTGTTTATTACGGACAGAAGCACGATAAGGAAATAAAAGCATCAGAGAAGATAGCGGCATTTTACGGTGTAAAACATATGACACTTGACCTTGCTGAGATATTTGAAGGCTCTGACTGTACTCTGTTAAAAGGTGCGCAGGGCGAAATACCAAAGAAAAGTTATGCAAAACAGTTAGACACTTCGGGCGGGAAGCCTGTATCTACCTATGTGCCGTTTCGCAACGGGCTGTTTCTGGCATCGGCAGCGAGTATAGCACTTTCAAACGGGTGCAGCGTTATCTTCTATGGTGCACACAGTGATGATGCCGCGGGCAATGCTTACCCCGACTGCTCTGAAAGCTTCAATAAAGCTATGAATGATGCCGTGTTTATAGGCAGCGGTGAACAGCTTAAAATAGAAGCGCCCTTTGTGTCTTTGACTAAAGCTGATGTGGTCAGAAAAGGCATGGAGCTTTCGGTGCCGTTTGAACTTACATGGAGCTGTTACGAGGGCGGAGATACCCCCTGTGGTATCTGCGGGACTTGCCGTGACAGGATAGCGGCATTTAAGGCAAACGGCCTTACAGATCCGCTTATGAAAGGGAGGTAAATATGACCGGAAGAAAAGATGACGAAAAAGGAAGCATAAGCCTTTTAGGACAGGCGGGGACAAAGTATAAGAGAGATTATGCCCCCGAGGTGCTTGAAACATTTCCGAACAAACACCCTGACAGGGATTATTTTGTAAAATTCAACTGCCCGGAATTCACATCACTCTGCCCGATAACGGGGCAGCCTGATTTTGCGACGATTTATATATCCTATGTGCCTGATAAGAAAATGGTGGAAAGCAAATCCCTCAAGCTTTACCTGTTCAGCTTCCGTGATCACGGGGATTTCCACGAAGACTGTGTTAATATCATCATGAATGACCTTATCAGTCTTATGGAGCCGAGATATATTGAGGTATGGGGCAAGTTCCTGCCGAGGGGCGGCATATCAATTGATCCTTACTGCAACTATGGTGCCAAAGGCACTAAGTGGGAACAGGTCGCATGGGAAAGGCTCACCCGCCATGACCTTTACCCCGAAAACGTTGACAACAGATAAAAATCGCCCTGTGCATCATACTTTGCACAGGGCTTTTGATTTACTGCCTGTCACATATAAAGCTCGCTGTCAAAAAACCTTTCCTGAAAATCTATCTTTGAAAGGATATCTTCTTTTGTAAAGGTTTTGTTGTCAGGTGCGATTATCCACTTGTCCTCGTTGTCGTTGAGTCTGTGGAGTACGGCTATGACCTTGCCTGTAAATTCGCTTACAGGCTTGTTCACCCCTAAAATGTATACGTCCTGCTCTGCACCGTCGCCTGCAAATATACCCTCTATATAGCCGTAATTGACAGGGTATATCATTTCTTTTATGCGAGGGTGTGAGCAGCCAAGCGGTCTGTCCGTTTTACAGGTGAAGGTCTTGCCGATTATACCCGAATAATCAGGCACTCCGGCTTCCTTTTCTATGACTGCTTCAATAAAATAATGCTTCATATTCTTCCACTTCTTACCGTCAAAGCAGTCGTCAATATGGCGCACTTTTTTAAGTGTGAATTCTGTAAAAAGTTCTTTTATGTCCTCTTTATCCACAAAGTAATGCGGTACGCACTGTTCGGGGCCGTCTGTCTTTATAACTGTGTTTTTATCAAGCTTCGGCAGACCTGATTCTTTAAATGTCCATGTTTCCTTTGAACAGAGTGTCATAAAAACTGCACCGTTTGGCTTCAGGACACGTTTTATCTCTGCCATTATGCGCTTCATTCCTTCACTGTCTGCATGGCCTGCTGAATGCATTGCAAAAATGCAGTCAAAAGCATCATCTGCAAACGGCAGTGCTTGCATATCGGCTTTCCTGCAAGCTATATCGGTCTGGTTTTGCTTTGAATAGCCTTTCAGAAAATCAAGTGCATCATCAGAAATATCGGAAGCTGTCACCTTAAACCCGTACTTTGCAAATAATACCGAATGCCGCCCAAGCCCGCAGCCGAGGTCAAGGACACTTTTTCTGCCCTCTTTTCTCCATTTTTCAGCGTAGTAATAGCTTTCCTCACAAGGTTCAAGCCATGCGGTTTTGTCAGCTTTTTTCCAGTCAAAGGGAATATACGACTTGTTCATATATCAAACCTCCCGCAGTTATTCATCATCAGTCACGCCATTTAAAACAAGGTTGTATGATGCATTGGCGTGCTGACTTTTCTTCTTTTCACGCCAGCGGTCTATATCGTCTTTTATTGCGAGCATTTCGTCTGCTATAAGTTCTGCTCTTTCGGGCTTTACATAGTTTAAATAGGATATCATGCGTTCTATCCCCTTCGGGCTTCCTATATGCTCTGCTATTAGTTTTCCGAGCTCGGCAGGGTAGCCGAGTGATGTCAGTGCAGATATCAGCCTGTCACGGGTATCTCCCCAATGTGTTTTGCTGTCAGGTGTCATTTTGTGCCCCCCTGTTTATCAGTATATTAAGACCACGCAAAAGCACCGCCATACCAAAATCCATAAGCACTATAGCCGCAAATATAACTATCCCCACAGGGTAGCCCCAGTTGAGAAAGCCGTACCAGTCATTTGTGTCAGGCCATTTGCCAATGCCGTTTATAAGTACGTTTGCAAGGTAAAAAGCCCCGTAAACAAGTGCGGGCAGGCCTGAAAGAACTGTGTATTTAAAGGGTATCTTTTTTTTAGTTTTAAGTAATATGAATTCAACAATGCCTGTAAGCGGAAGTATCAGATGAAACCAAAGGTTTGCGTTTTCATAAAGGTTAAGTGCAGGGTACATTGGTGCTAAAAATGCCGCCACAATGAAAAATGTAAGCCCAACAGCAGATGCCGACATCAGCTTGAAAACGGGCGGGAGTTCCTTGCCCGACAGGTCAAATATCAGCCATATGAAAGCGGTCAGAGCGCAAAACTCGTTTGAAAGGACTGTGAAGTATTTGAGGTTTTCTGCCCCCGAGGACGTAAGCCCTTCGCCGTTGCCGCGGTGGTTGAGCATTATGTATGTGCCGATAATTGCAAAAATTACTATTATGATGTTGAGCACTCTGCTTATTATCCTGCGTGTATCCCGCTTGTTTTCAGATGCCATAGTGTTACTCCTTTTTGTTTTCGCAGACTATTTAGATGATTATAACACATTTATAAGAATTCTTCAATAGGTGTTATAGCTCTGTGACGAAACTGACAAAAAATCAGGGTGCTATTTGTGAAAAATAATAAAGATCGTGTGCACCCATATTGAGGGTTTATGGGGTATTAATATCGAGAGCACAAAAACGGCTTAAAACTATTCTACACATACAGGAGGAATACAAATGCCTAAGAAAACTGCACAGGAAGTAATACAGGATATTACAGCGTTAGATATCAGCACCCAGAATACTGCAATGGCTGAAAAGTTTATAGCATATGCGTCGGAGGTTGAAAACCCTGAATCTGCGGAGGAAACTGAGCTTCAGGGGTTAAGGCAGACGATAGACTATTATAAGAAGGCGGATCAGAACAAACTTCTTGCTGATGACAGTGCTGCGAAGCTTTTCAACCTTTCAAATGCACTTTTGCAGCAGGGCGTTATCTATAAGTTTGAAGCAGGTATCAAGAAGGATAAGATAAAAGAAAAGATCCTTCAGGGACAGTACCCCGGCACCGAATTTCTTCTTGAAGACGAACTTACCGAAGAAAAGGTGGATAAGCTTGCCAATAATATCTTTATTGCGGAAAACCCCGACCTTGTGAAGAAGATAAAGGGACATGAGCTTGCTGTAAAGATATTTTCCGATCAGCTTTTGGGATATAACTGCCGTACAACAACTGAGGAAATACAGGAAAACCAGAAAAAAGAGGTAGTTAAAGTCGTTTCATTCAATGACCTTGTTGAACAGTACAAGATGTCAAATGCAGATGTAGCGATAAATAAGTATTATGCCCCGAATGCTAATAAAAAAGATGCATATATGGGTATAAACAGCGAAAACCTCACGATAGATAACGAGGGCGGCTTTGTTATAAACCCTGAGTATAAGCAGGGCGATAATGTAAAGGATATTTTTAAAAAGCAGCCAAAGGCAGTTGAGGATTATATAGCCTGTGAAACAAGGGAGGATTATCTCAAAGAACGCGAAGCCTCCGAGATAAAAAAGGATGCCTGCGACAAGTATATCGAGAATACAAACATTCTTGCCAAGAATGCAAGAGCTATGCTCAAAGAGCTTGATGCTATTGAAAGGACAGACGGCAAGGAGGATTCAAAAGAATATACAGAGATGCGTGATGCTCTTGAAAAGCTTGCAAATCTTGACCAGCCCAGGATGAACGGTGAAGGCGAAGCCGAGGAAGCATCATATGTTCCTGCTGATGTGCTTGATGCTATCGATACCCTGAGTACCTCAGCCGCTGCATATCAGAAGAAGAATGACCACATTTATAAAAAGAACGAATTCGGCAAGGAAAGGGTTGATATGTCAAAGAGGCTTCAGACACTCTGTGCTATCGCAAGGCCTGTAATGCAGCCTGAAAAGTATAAGGGACTGCTTGGCGAAAATGTATCAATGAAGGATATAAAAGCGGAGGAAAATGAAAAGATAGCAAGAATTGAAGCTGCAAGGAAGAAAAAAGGCTTTGAGGAGTTTGAGCCCCATAAGAAATATGTACCTACAGTAGAGGACAGACTAAGAACTGCAAAAAAGAACGCCGCAGATGCATCATTGGGCGTAAAGGGCGGAAGATCTGAATTTGGCAAGGCTGTAAACAGTTTTGATAAGGTGGCTGAGCTTTATAAGAAGCTCAAGGAGGTAAAAGAGGATACTTCTCTTACCAATAACCAGCGCAGGACTGAGCTTTCAAAGATCACCAAAGAGCTTGCACAAAACAAGAAGCTTATGAACGGCTATATAGCCCGCAAGAAGAAAAAGGGGCAGATACAGGTGGGCTCGACTGCTGACCTTAAATCGCAGAAGCGTATAAATGCAGTGAACAGCGGTATCGGGATAGTAAATACTATTGAAAAGGAAATAAACGAGCTATACAAGAATATGGAACTTCAGGAGGATACACTTGAAGCTAACGATATAGCCACAATGATGGATAACAATGCTGCAATAAATGTGACGCAGGATACGGCAAAGTTCAGGACTGTTCAGGACATAAAGAGCCTTGCAGCAAAGGAACAGAAGGATTCGTATATGGCACTTGCCGCAAAATATGCACAGGCAGCACTTGTAAAGCTCAGCAATCTTTCAAAGAATAACCCGCAGGCACCGTTTACGCCTGCGGATAAGCAGGAAGCACTTACTGCAATGACTGCCGTCACATATTACGATATGCTACAGGACCTTGACAAGAATAATGTCAATACAATCAATCGTGCTACAGATGATGTGCTTCAGGGACACCTCAACAGGTTCAGGAGTTCTGATAATCTAAAGTGGATATTCGGTGACGGCAGCGGGATAAATCGTGAACAGGTAGAAGATTTCCTTGCAGATCCCGGATACATAAAGAAAAGAATAATTGCAAACAGAGATAAGGTAAATCAGCTCAAAGAACAGGCTGAACAGAATAACAGGATAAACAATATCCAGGATCCTAACCTCAGGCAAAATATCAAGGGCTTAGGAGCTATCCACTAACAGCCGATAAGGCATGATTTCTCCTATAGAATCCCCCGATATAAGCGTAATGCTTATGTCGGGGGTGATTTTTGCTGCATTAAAGCAGCCTGCCATAACCTCCTGCCAAACACGCTGAATTACGGATATCAGCGTTTAGGTGTTAAAGAGATAACTATATTATATTTTTAAAATGGAGTTGCAAAAGGAAAAACGGCGTGATATAATATAAACAAGTTAGCGTTTACTAACTGTATTTGAAAGGCGGTGAAAAAGGATCTGTTTGATTTCCTTGATAAAGCAGGCTTTGGTTCAAATGTCCATGAAGTTGCCGCAGACGGTGAATGCAGGGGACTCAGGCTTGATGATGATACGGGCGAGGGCTTTATGACAATGTACCGTGTGTTTGACGGTGTGTATATTATGTTTAATGATTTCCATTTAAGGCGGTGTGTTTCAAAGTATCATAGTGCCAAACCCGTCCTGTGTATTGACCATTGCCGTGAGGGCAGGGTAGAGCTTCCGCTTTCACACTATCACGGGATATCAATAGGCTTTGTGCAGGATACCGCACAGTTGTCACTCAGCCGTGAAATGCCGCTGCCTGATATCGACATTTCAGAACTTGCAAAAAAGCTGTGCCGTGATAACAAAGAGTTTATCATCAGGACAAACGAAACGCTCAATCTGCTGCCAGAGTTTCCACCATTACCCGAATGTACAGGATTTCTTCAACAGTGTTTACCGGGTTTTAAGGCCGGGCGGCAGGCTGATACTGCGTGATATGACGTCAGATTCAGATGCTGCACGTTGGTTTATGAATAATGTGGAAATGCCCGTCATAAACCTTGCAGGCCACGGTGATGTTCACGTTTACGGCAAGCAGGAAGTATCTGCCCTTTGCAAAAATGCAGGGTTTTCACTGGAACTTTTTGAAAAGCGCGGCTTTTTACGCCTTCATTGCGTTGCAAGAAAGCCATAATTAAAAGCTACCCCGCACTGCGTTTGTAAACACTGAACTGCCCCAAATTGTGCGTACAGCACAAAAAGCCCCTATGGCATATTAAATTAAGCAATGAACTGGCTTCGCAATTCAAGCGGAGTCAGTTTTGTT
>CACZFN010000041.1 GCA_902780505.1 uncultured Ruminococcus sp.
TCCGTCGCCTACGGCTCCTCCAAGAGGGAGATTTGCAATTTTTTACTTAATGTCATATTTTTTTGAGGGAGAGTGTCCAAGATCATTGACAACTGCACATGATTTTCGTGGCGTACAACCTCTTAAATGCTTTACAAAACTGTTTTATTGTGCTATAATTAATAAGTTAGAGCATGGTGCGAAAGGGGACTTTTTGTGGGCAAGATAATTTCTGTTATAACCCAGAAGGGCGGCGTCGGTAAGACAACGACCGTCAATGCACTTTGTGCTACCCTTTCACGCAATGATTACAGGGTGCTCGCAATTGATATGGATCCACAGGGCAACCTTTCCTTTTCAACAGGCGCAGATGCCGACTCAAAACCCACTATCTACGAGCTTATCAAGGGTGATGTGGGTGTCAGGGAAGCTATACAGCGTATGCCCATGACAGATATCGTCCCTTCAAATATACTCCTTTCGGGTATCGAACTTGAATATACGGGCAAAAACCGTGAATATCTGCTCTATACCGCACTGAAGGAAGCTCAGTCCTTTTATGATTACATAATAGTCGATTCCCCGCCGGGGCTCGGAATCCTTACGGTAAATGCACTTACAGCGTGCGATTATGTTATAATCCCTATGATGCCCGATATATTCTCGCTTCAGGGGCTTACACTTGTTTATGAAACTATCGACTATGTAAAGCATACAATAAATCCGGGGATAGAGATCGCAGGCGTGCTTTTGAACCGCTATGTCAAACGCTCAAAACTCCATAAGGAGGTCTACGGTACTGCAAAGATGATCTGCCAGAAGCTTCGTGTTCCGCTTTTTGAAACGGTCATCAGGAACTCTACCGCCCTTGCGGAAGCACAGGCACTGCAAATGGATATAACCGAATATGCACGCCGCAGTACAGGTACAAAGGATTTCGCCGCACTGCTCGGCGAACTTGAACGCTACGGAATGGTAAAACACCCGTACTAACCTGACGAGAGGAGGAGCATTATGGCAAAGACCAGAAAAGATATAAACAAGGAAGCTATGTTTTCCAAAATAATGCCTTCGGGTGCAAGCGCGCATAATGCACCGCCAAGCGTGAAGAATGTTCAGCCGTTTGATCCTTATGAGGACGAACGTGATAAAAAATCCGCTGAGGTCAGAGCAGAGCTTGAAAAAGCTCACCGTACCCCCGAGGAGATAGAAGCCGAGAAAAAGGCCGAGGAGGAAGCCAAAAAGCAGCAGGCCGCTAAAAAAGCACAGGAAAAGGCAAAGACACAGGACGTTGAGGAAATAATAAACAGCTATTCAAAACCCGAGGACGGGCAAAAGCCGGATAAGCCCGAACCTGCCCCCGAAACGGCTGATGAAAAGCAAAAGCCCGTGCCCGCTGAAACTGCCCCGCCCGATAAACCTGGGCCTGAACAAAAGCCTGAGCCTGATACGGCAATAAAGGTCATAAACCTGCATGAACGTATGGTTGCTGACAGAATGGAAAAGGCACTGAAAAAATTCGGCTGCTGCTCGTGTACGCTGTGCCGTAATGATGCAATGGCTATGGCACTTAATTCCGTTACACCCAAGTACATAGTAACTACCGAAGCAGATGTCGCAGCACTTACCAAAAACGAAAACGCCGAGGAAGTGACGGCGGCTATATCTAAGGCAATACTGTATGTAAAGGCTAACCCGCGGCATTGAATAAAGCTACAGCCCGCAGTAAATGTATCTGCTGCGGGTGTTTTCATGGCATAAATTGTATAAAACGCACATATCAAAGCCAGCATATATCTTTTATATTGTGTAAACATACAAATCCTACAAAACCGCTTGACATTGTGGGAAATATGTGATAGAATGTAATCACAGTAAAACATACAAAGCCGATAGGAATTAAAGAGAAAGGCTTTGACAAGGAGAATTGATATGCGATTCGGATATGGAATACTAAAAAATGAAACCTCACGAATGCAGGGCTGAATAAGAAAAACATAGGCTCTTTATGAAAAGTATAAATAAATTATTCGGAGGTAATTACAGTGAGTACAATAAATGAAAGAAATTTAAAGTTTGAAACCAAGCAGCTCCATGTAGGACAGGAAAGCGCAGATCCCGTAACAGATGCAAGGGCAGTGCCGATCTATCTGACGTCATCATACGTTTTCCATAACTCTCAGCACGCAGCAGACCGCTTCGGGTTAAGAGATGCGGGTAATATCTACGGCAGGCTCACAAACCCTACACAGGACGTTTTTGAAAGAAGGATAGCAGCCCTTGAAGGCGGCGTTGCAGCCCTCGCAGTCGGCTCCGGTGCGGCAGCAATAACCTACGCTATACAGACAGCTGCCCATGCAGGTGACCATATAGTAGCTGCAAAGAATATCTACGGCGGTACCTATAACCTGCTTGCACATACCCTTGAAGATTACGGTATCACAACAACTTTTGTTGATCCTTTTGACTATGAAGCTGTTGAAGCCGCAATTCAGGATAATACAAAGGCAATAGAGATAGAAACACTCGGCAACCCTAATTCCGAAGTCGTTGATATCGAGCGTATAGCAAATATCGCACATAAGCATAAAATACCGCTTATAGTTGATAATACTTTTGCGACTCCTTACCTTGTAAGGCCTATCGAATACGGCGCTGATATCGTGGTACATTCCGCAACAAAGTTTATAGGCGGCCACGGTACAACGATCGGCGGAGTGATAGTTGATTCGGGTAAATTCGACTGGGAAGCAAGCGGAAAGTTCCCGTGGCTTGTTGAGCCTAATGTTTCCTACCACGGCGTAAGCTTCACAAAGGCAGTAGGCCCCGCAGCATTCGTTACATATATAAGAGCGATCCTTCTGCGTGATACAGGCTCAACACTTTCCCCTGTTCATGCGTTTGTGTTCCTGCAAGGCCTTGAAACCCTCTCTTTAAGAGTAGAAAGACACGTTGAGAATGCGCTTAAAGTTGTCGAGTTCCTTAAAGATCAGCCGCAGGTGGAAAAGGTAAATCACCCCTCTGTCACCGATAATGAAGAACAGAAGGCACTTTATAAGAAATACTTCCCTAACGGCGGCGGCTCGATATTCACATTTGAGATAAAGGGCGGTGCAGAACAGGCGCAGAAGTTTATAGATAATCTTCAGCTGTTCTCACTCCTTGCAAACGTGGCAGATGTAAAGAGCCTTGCTATACACCCCGCTTCCACAACACACAGCGAGTGCAATGAAGCAGAACTTGCAGACCAGGGGATCAAGCCTAATACTATAAGGCTGTCAATAGGTACAGAGCATATAGATGATATACTCTTTGACCTTAAAGAAGCACTTGAAGCTGTAAAATAATAAGAATAATACTTCCAGATAGAAAAGCCTTTATTACTCCTCAAAATAGATAGCGCCCCTTTCCGAAGCCATACGGGAAGGGGCTTGCTTGTTCCTGCTTGCGCAGGAAGAAGCAGGGGGGGTTACTGTACCTCGCAAAAAATAAAAAGGTTTTTGGGCTCAAGCCCTTTTTCCTCAAAATAAGGCACGCCTATCCCTTGCTGTGCAAGGGATAGGGTGAGAGTTTTACTTCGACGACAATGTCGTCGATTTCGCCGTCGATTTCGCTGCGCGAAACCGTAAAACTCTGTGTGGGGTTTGGGGCAGAGCCACAACGGGGACGGGGGCAGCGCCCCAATCGGGCGAAGCCCGACAAAGGCGGCGAAATATAGTTATCCCGAAGCGCAAACCTACGGTTGCCATAAAACTCGGGGAATGGATTGATTTCGCCGCCCCCGTTCCAAAACAGTGAGCGTAAGCGAACGTTTTTTGGAACGGTTCGCACCGTAAGGTGCGACGAACCCCTCCACCACCGCCTGCGGCGGCGGTCCCCCTCCCCTTTCAGGGGAGGCAGGGTTCCACCTTTGCGTGGCACCTCCCATGAATCGAAGATTCTAAGTTCAGGGGAGGCAAAACCCCTCCGCCCCTTCGGGGCCCCTCCCCTTTCAGGGGAGGCAAGAGTTTGCACCAGTGGGGGTTGACCGTCCATATTTGCCGTCAACTGTTGCTGATTTGATTTAGTGAATGGTGAAAAGTGAAGAATGAATAGTGAAAAGTGAGTTGCCTCTCCCTACGTATACGCCCTTGCAAGGTTGCTCGGCTTTTGTGAAAAGACAAGCTTCCTCCCGCCTTGCGGTTGCAGTTCTTGCGGAAATGTGATGATGAATTGCCCTAAAAATGAAAAACCCCCTTGACATCATCGCATTATTCTGATATAATAAATAATGCTTTAGCAAGTAAAAGCATAAAAACGTTAAATCGCAAAAGCAAATAATCATTTTACTGGGGGAACCTTAATGACAACAATGTGGATAGTCCTCGGGGCTTATCTTGCGCTTATGGTTTGTATAGGCGTATACTACAGAAGAAAAACCGCAAACGTTTCCGATTTCGTGCTCGGCGGCAGAACGCTCGGGCCGTGGTTTACGGCGTTTGCATATGGTACAAGCTATTTCTCGGCGGTAATATTCGTCGGCTATGCGGGTAAGTTCGGCTGGGCATACGGTGCTGCTTCAACGTGGGTGGGTATCGGCAATGCGGTTATCGGCTCGTATATGGCGTGGAAGATAATGGGCAGGCGTACCCGTACAATGACAAAGCATATAGAAGCTAAAACAATGCCCGAATTTTTTGAAAAACGCTATAACAGTAAGGGGCTTAAAACCGCTTCTGCACTTATAGTGTTTGTGTTCCTTATCCCTTATACGGCATCTGTTTATAATGGCCTTTCAAGACTTTTTGAAAAAGGCTTCGGGATATCCTATAGCTGGTGTATCCTTATAATGGCTGTGTTTACCGCAATATATGTAATTATGGGCGGCTATAAGGCAACGGCACTCAACGATTTTATTCAGGGGCTTATAATGCTTGTCGGTATCGTGGCTATAGTGTTCTCTGTGTTAAATCTGAAAGGCGGCCTCGGTGAAGCCCTTGAAGGCCTTGGCAAAATACCCGATCCAAGCGGTAAGACCGATTCCTATAATTCCCTTTTCGGACCTGATCCTGTAAACCTAATAGGCGTTGTTATCCTTACATCGCTCGGTACATGGGGGCTTCCCCAGATGGTGCAGAAATTCTACGCTATCAAGGACGATAAGTCTATAAAGACGGGTACAGTGGTTTCAACAGTTTTCGCCGTTGTCGTTGCGGGCGGCTGTTATTTCCTCGGCGGCTTCGGAAGGCTGTTCGTTGAAGCTGATAAGACAGGTGCACCTTCGGGCGGCTTTGACGGTATCGTCCCCGCTATGATGGATAAGCTCTCTCCTTTCCTTTTTGCAGTTGTGCTTGTGCTTGTGCTGTCGGCATCTATGTCAACTCTTTCATCACTTGTCCTGACATCAAGCTCAACACTTACTATAGACCTTATCAAACCGCTTATGAAGGATAAAATGGACGATAAAAAGGAACTTACCGTAATGCGTGCATTTATCGCAGTGTTCCTTGCGGTGTCGGTATTGATCGCTATATTCACCCTTGAAAACCCTCAGACAGTCATTTCTTCACTTATGGGTATTTCATGGGGCGCACTTGCAGGCGCTTTCCTTGCACCGTTCCTCTATGGCCTGTATTCAAAGAAGATAACCAAAGCGGCAGTGGCGGCCTGCTTTATATCCGGTGTGGGTATAACTGTCGTTCATATGCTTGTGTATACTATGAAGCTTGTCCCCGATGCACCTGCCGCACTCGGTAAACTCAGCCTTGCTTCCCCTGTAAATGCGGGTGCTTTCACAATGCTTTTCGGTCTTGTTCTTGTGCCGGTGGTAAGCGCTTTGACAAAACAGAAGGACGAAGATAAGCAAAATACCGAAAAGGTGTTTGAATGCTATGCAAATTCAGAAAACTAAGCCATAGATATCTGTATATCTTCAGCTGATAAAGATATATAATGCCCCGAAGCTTTTTGATGCTTCGGGGCATTTTTGCTGTCATATAAACTGCCTGCCGTATCTGCTTTCCTCTACAGCAAGGATAGGGTAATGCTCTATGTATGGCTTTACAAGTTCGGGGGAGTCGTGTGCACATTCAAAAGCATATCCGGCTGTTTCAAGTGCTGCCTTGCATACGTCATCAAAGCACTTTGAGTTCACAACAGGACATTCGGGCGAAAGCGTCAGCACAAGCGTCCCGTTTAAATTCATAACCCGAAACGGGAATATCTCACAGTCAAACGGCTTGTCATCTCCCATTATGCAGCCGCGCTCGTGGTCAAGCAGCGGGCAGTAGTAAAGGTCTGCTTCGGGTTCCCTTGTCATCTTCATCAGAAAATGTTCGTCCCGTCTGATAAATCTGATCTCGGGGGAGTATTCCTGCAATATCCTGCTTGCAAGGCTCTGCGATATAACAGGTGTCTGCCATAGGTCATAGCTGTCAAACTTGCAGCATAAGCGGCAGGCGGCACATTCTTCTTTTGAAAGTATACGTTCAAGCATTGTTGTCACTCCTCGGGCTTTATCCTGAAAAGCCTTGCGGTAAAGCAGTCTTTCATCTCAACCGAAAGCGTGCCGCTTTGCTTGTTGAAGGAAAACCTGTTCTCGCTAAAAGACGGGTATATGCATTCGGCTTTTGCATTCCTGCCCTTTAAAAAGCCTATCGGAAGTGTCACTGTGTCCTCGCTGCCTTCGCGCCGCCAGAGTGCGATGTAAGCGCTTTCGTTCTCGCATCTGAGCCCGAGCGATACGTAATCATCATCAAATCGTGACATTCCTAAACTCCAGAATGGTACAGCTGTCTTTATATCCCTGCGTATCTCACGGTAAAGCTTTATCGCTTCGCTTACAAGTGCACCGCTTTCTTCATTTATGTATGCTAAATGCCCGCTTTGGTGTATTCTTAGCAGTAAGGCGTTTACCATGTTGAAAACGACCTCCTCCCTGTCGCCGTCCGTCTTCGGGTATGACCATATAGCCGACTGCTCGGGGCAAAGTGCCGCAGGGGAGTTTGCAGCTATCGTGCAGTACCTCTTGTAATCGTCCTGGTCAGATGTCGACTGTATCGAATACTCCGAAAGCATCCTGTAATCTATCCGCATCCCGCCGCTTGAGCAGTTTTCTATTATAAGCGAAGGGTGCCTTTTAAATACCCCTTTCAGCCAGTCAATGTAAGCCCTCTCATGCCCGAGCAGCCCGTCGCCGAAACTGTCCGCGTCACGTTCTGTGCCGATGCCGGGTTCGATATTGTAATCCATTTTGATGTAGCCTATGCCGTATTCGTCCACAAGCCTGTCTATAACGCTGTCAGCAAAATCCCTTACTGCCTTGTTCCTGTAGTCAAGCTGATAGCGCATCCTGTCGTATACTCTCTCCCCGTGTCTTGTGAAAAACCAGCTGTCGTCGCACCTGTCTTTTAAAAGCGGACAGTTTATTCCCATGACTTCTATTTCAAGCCATACCCCGGGTATCATGCCCTTGCTTCTTATGTAGTCGGTAACAGGCCGCAGCCCGTTCGGGAAGCGCTTTTTGGAAACCTCCCACTCGCCGACTTCGTCCCACCATGCACCGTCAGCATACCAGCCCGCATCAATGCAGAAGTATTCACACCCTGCCTTTGCTGCGGCATCTATAAGCGGGTATTCCTTTTCCTCTGTGGGATCTCCCCAAAGACAGTTCATGTAGTCGTTGAATATCACCGCCAGGCGCTCATTGTCCTTGTTTCTTCTTCTGATAAGCCTGCGGTAGCGTGTCAGCTGTGCCATTGCATTGTCAAATGCCGGCATATCGTCTGCCTGTGCCACACCTGCTGCACAGGTAACAGACTCAAATTCCTCCTGCGGCTTTAGTACCTTTGAAAAATGTGATTCTATCTCTGTAGGCCCGCTTAGCTGTAAATAAAGATGCCCCTCCTGATCTGATATCTCCCAGTGCCACGAGCCGTTGTGCTCTATCTGGAAAAACAGTATGCTGCCCGTTTCGGTGTTTTCTACAGCGCCCATAGGTATGTATTCCTTTGTTGACCAGTTGCCGACGTTGTTAAGCGCAAATACCTTTGATGAATGCTGGAACTCGCTCGGCTGTGTCTGTGAAAGCCCAATCTCCGGCAGGGTGTATGTCCTGTGGCACATCTCTCTCTGCCATGAATTGTGTATTACGTGTATTTTAAGCTTTTTGTCCTGCGGGAGAAGCCCCTCTTTCTCTATCCCGTTTAAGTTGAAGCTTGATACGTATTCAAGCGTGCGCGGCTTGTCACCCGTGTTTTTAACAGTCGTCCATGACCTCACAACGCTTATATCGTTGTAAAACTGGTAGTGTGATACAGCCTCTATCCCGGTCGGCTCGTCATAAGTCGTCACTTCAATAAGCCGCCCGTTCTGGTTTGCGGTGTCGGTGAAGTCCTTGAACTTCATTCTGTAGCCGGGGGCGGTAATAATGTATTTGTTGCCGTGGCGTTCAAGCGGCCTGTCAAGCCCTGAAATGTTTATCTCTACCGGACGAAAACTCCTTGTCCTGTCAAAGAGCGCAAAGCCCTTTTCTTTGCAAAACGGCTCTAAGTCGTCTTCAACAAGCGGCGCAGGTGCAAAGTGTAAAAGCTTTATCTCCTGTTCGTCAGTTATCTCAAATACCATGTATATGCCGTTTTCAAAAATATTTATCCTTTTCATGTCATTTCTCCTTTTGATGGCTTTTTGTTCAAGGCTATTATAACATATATTTCATCAAAAATATATACCTTTTGAAAATTTATTCGTAAAATTATATTAAGGCAGCACCGCACGACTGCCGCCTGACGGCTTTGTGCGGTGTCGCCTTAACAAACTGCTCTTAATATATTTAAAAAAATCTGTTGACAAAATAATTTATGTGTGATATAATCTTTTCGGCAGGGCGGGGGACGCCTTGTCAGGGCAGCGCTTATGCGCCCGTCTGCCCGAAGCAGGTATCTTTTTAAGAGCTTGACTTCACATATGGCAGAAGGCACACAGAATAAGCCGTTACCCTTATGTATTGTATCCCGCTTGCCGGGAATAATAACAAAGGAGGTTTTGTCATGAACAAAACAAAAACAATCGTAGGCGTCGGTGTTCTCACCGCAATAACAGCAGCACTTCAGGTGCTTTCGATGAACGTTCGTTTCGGGGTGTTCAGCATTACATTATCGCTTATCGCAATAGTCGTCGGTGCTTCAGTGTATGGCTGGAAGGCCGGCGCGTGGCTCGGCTTTGTGTTCGGCTGCATAACTCTTACAGACGCAGCAGCATTCTTTGCGGTAAATATCCCGGGCACAGTTCTTACCTGCCTTTTAAAGGGTACGCTCGCAGGTCTTTGTGCAGGTCTTGTCTATAAGGCTCTTGAGTCTAAAAACCGCCACGTTGCAGTTGTCGCAGCGGCGATCACCTGCCCCGTAGTAAATACAGGCGTGTTCCTTCTTGGCAGTTCAGTGTTCTTCCTTGATACACTCAGGGGATGGGGCGAGGCAGCTGGTTTTGACAATGTGTTCTCTTATATGATCATTGCCCTTGTGGGAACAAACTTCCTGGTTGAGCTTGGTGTGAACCTTGTGCTCTCGTCGGCAGTTGTAACAGTCCTCAATGCGGTAAACCCCGCTAAGAAGGCAGCAGTATAATGACATTTTCCCCCGCCGTGGGTAACTGCGGCGGGGGTTGGTTTTTAAGGAGTGGATAAAATGGTTCTGGCAATAGATATAGGTAATACAAATATAGTTTTCGGCTGCTTTGAGGGTGATGATATCCTTTTCCGTGAGCGTGCCTCAACAAACCTGCTTGCGACTGACCTTGAATATGCATCGGTTATAAGAACAGCGTTTGAACTCCATAGCATCAGCCCCGATAAGATAACGGGCGCTGTCATATCCTCCGTTGTGCCTTCCCTTACCGCAACAGTGGCAAAGGCAGTGGAAAAGTATACATCAGTAAAGGTGCTCGCTGTGGGGCCAGGTGTAAAGACAGGCCTTAAAATCACTATTGATAACCCCGCCCAGCTTGGCAGTGACCTCGTTGTTGCAGCAGTCGCATCTATCAGTAAATACCCCCTCCCGCAGATAATCATAGATCTCGGTACGGCTACGACTTTCTCTGTTGTTGATAAAAAACAAAACTTCCTTGGCGGTATTATAATGACAGGTATGGCAGTGTCACTTGATGCACTTGCAAACAGAACGTCACAGCTGCCTAAGATAGCGTTTGAAACCCCTAAGAGGGTTATCGGTACCAATACCGTTGATAGTATGAAAAGCGGTATTATGTACGGTACAGCAGGCGCTATCGATGGTATGATAGATAGAATAGAAAAGGAACTCGGCGAGAAATGTACAGTCGTCGCAACAGGCGGCCTCTCGGGAAGCGTCGCAAAACTCTGTGAACATAATGTGACTCTCGATGAAGACCTCCTCCTTACCGGCCTGAAACTTATCTATAATAAGAACAAATAACCAACCAAACACCTAAGGGCTGTGCTTATAAACAGGCTTACGTGTTCTACTGGGGGAAACCCTTCCCGAAAAAGGGTTCTCCCCCAGGCCCCTTTCCTAAAACTTTTGACCTATTTTTCCCTGTAGGGCATATGCCCTTCAGGGAAAAATAAATTAGAAGTCTTTGGAAGGGGGTTCGGGGGAGAACCTTTCTTCAGAAAGGTTTCCCCCGATAAAATACATAAGCTTCTTTATAGACACAGCCCTTAGCTGTTTGGCTGGTTATTTGCCCACGCAGAATTTTGAGAACACCTCGTTTACCACTGCATCTGCGGCACGCTGTCCCGTCAGTTCAAAAAGGTGTTCTGCGGCTCTGTCTATTGTTACAGTCACCGCGTCAAGCGTCAGCCCCGATCCGAGTGCAGTGATCGCTTCGTTTATGCAGCCGAGCGCTTTTTCGGCGCAAAGCTTTTGCCGCTCGTTTGCAAATATCGTGCTGTCGGGATCATAATCCTCGGGCGTGAAAAGCCCTTCTATCATGTCGGTAAGTTCCTCCCTGCCTTCACCCTCAGCAGCGCTGATGGCAACTACGTTTTTGCAGTAGCTTTCAAATCCCGTCTTGTCCACATTCTGCGCCTTGTCTGTCTTGTTAAGTACGATAATGCATTTCCTGCCCGGCTCTTTAAGCTTTTCAAGCAGCTCTCTGTCCTCGTCATCAAGCGGTGATGATATGTCAAAAACAGCGATCATCAGCCTGCATTTTTCAAGCCTGTCAAGCGCAAGCGCCACGCCGAGTTTTTCTACGGTGTCGTCTGTCCTGTGTATGCCGGCTGTGTCTGAAAGCTTGAGCGTTACCGCACCGAGCCTTGCCGTTTCTTCAATAACGTCCCTCGTTGTACCTGCAATGTCTGTCACTATCGAGCGTTCAAATCCTAAAAGCAGGTTCATAAGCGTTGATTTCCCGACATTCGGCTTGCCCGCTATCACTGTGTCTATGCCGCTTTTGAACACTATCCCGCTGTCGTAATCACGCAAAAGCTTTTCAAGTGCCGCCTTGCTGCTTTTGAGCGAAGCCATAAGCTCTCTCTCGTCAACCTCGGGAATGTCCTCGTCGGGGTAATCCACCCACGCAGCAAGCTCACCTAAGCTTTTTACAAGGCTTTCACTTATCGCTTCTATGCTTTTGAACAGCCTGCCTTTTTTTGTCAGTTCGGCAGAGCTTAACGCATATTCACCCTCAGCAGAGATGGTGTCTGCTACAGCTTCTGCCTGTGTCAGTGAAAGCTTGCCGTTTAAAAACGCACGCTTTGTAAATTCTCCCGCCCCCGCAGGCTCGGCGCCCGCTTCAAGTATTATCCGGTATATCTTTTTTGTTACATATATCCCCCCGTGACAGGATATTTCCGCAATGTCCTCCCCCGTGTAGGAATGTGGTGCCCTGAAAACCGTCAGAATGGCATCGTCTGCCACTCTGCCTTCCTTGTCCTTTACCTCACCATAGGCACAGGTGTAGCCCTGCATTTTTTCAACTTTCTTTTCGCCAAACGGGAAAAACACCCTGCCCGCTATGGACAGAGCGTCGCCCCCGCTTATGCGTATAACAGATATGCCGCCAACCGCTAAAGGCGTGGAAACAGCGCAGACTGTTGACATATGTTCTCTCCCCTTATGCCTGCCTGTAGCCTGCAAGGAAGCTTTCCATCTCGTCCATAGATGTTTTAAGCTCCGAAAGCTCGGGCAGATAGACTATCCTGAAATGGTCAGGCTGTTCCCAGTGGAAGCCGCCGCCGTGAACAAGAAGAATGTGCCTGTCTTTCAAAAAGTCAAGTACAAACTGCTCGTCGTCCTTTATGTTGAAGCGTTTTGCATCTATCTTCGGGAAGATGTAAAATGCCGCCTTCGGCTTTACGGCAGAAAGCCCGTCTATCTCGTTTAGCCTGTTGTATATGTATTCCCTCTGCTCGTATATCCTGCCGCCCTTTGCAAGCATTGAATCAAGCTGCGGGTTTTCTTTTAATGCAACAGGTATGACACTCTGTGCGGGAACGTTTGAACAAAGCCGCATTGATGAAAGCATATTAAGCCCTTCAATGTACCCCTTTACGTTTTTCTTGTCGCCTGAAAGCGTCATCCACCCGCAGCGGAAGCCCGCTATCATGTGTGATTTGGAAAGCCCGTTGAATGTGACACAGAAAATGTCGGGGCAGAGCGATGCTATCGATGTGTGGGTGTTCCCGTCCATAAGCAGCCTGTCGTATATCTCGTCAGAGAATATTATAAGCCCGTTTTCACGCGCAAGCTCTGCTATCTGCTCAAGTATCTCCTTCGGGTAAAGGGCACCTGTGGGGTTGTTCGGGTTTATTATGACTATGCCCTTTGTCCTGTCGGTTATCTTTTTGCGCATATCATCTATGTCGGGGTACCAGTCGCTTTGCTCATCACATATGTAATGAACAGCTGTGCCGCCCGCAAGCGTTACCGAAGCCGTCCAGAGCGGGTAGTCCGGCGCAGGTACGAGCACCTCGTCGCCGTTGTCAAGCAGTGCCTGCATTGAAAGCGTTATAAGCTCCGAAGCACCGTTTCCCGTGTAAATGTCATCAGGTGTGACGCCTGAGATGTTCTTTGTAAGGTCATATGCGGCGATCGCCTCTCTTGCGGAATAAAGCCCCTTTGAATCGGAATACCCTTCAACTTCCGTGAGCGTGCTTGTCATCTGCCTGATAAGCTCGTCGGGTGCACGGAACATAAACGGCGCAGGGTTGCCGATATTCAGCTTCAGTATCTTCTCACCGTTTGCTATCATTCTGTTGGCTTCGTCCATAACAGGCCCTCTTATATCGTAGCACACGTTGTCCAGTTTATGTGATTTGCCTAAGGTCTTCATCAGACTTCCTTCTTTCAACAATTTTTTCATACACTGAATATTATATTACTTTTTTTATTTCTTGTCAATCGTTTGTGAAAATAAATGCCGCAGCTGTGCATTATCCCGGTGTTTGCAGCTATCACACTTAAATCCTTCGGGACAAAGGCTGAATTTTTAATAAAATGACTATTGATTTTAGTAACCCTATCTGTTATAATAGTATTTGTCGGAATGTGTAAAAAGGAGGAACTCGGCTTGATACTTAATTCATTGGCCGCCATGCTGCTCGGCTATGTGCTTGATATGATGTTCGGGGAGATGGAATCGCAGTATAGCCTTACAAAGCTTGTGTCTGCAATTGCAAATACCCTTAAAGATAAATTCAAAAACCGCTATGTATCCTCTCACGAGGGGCAGACGCTTGCGGGGAGTTTGCTGCTTGCCGTAATGCTGCTTATTTTTGTCACCCCTGCGGTGCTGCTCTTGGTGTTTTCCTATAAGCTGCATAAAATAGTGGGTGTTTTGGTCGAAGCACTTATAATATTCGGCGTTATCAATGAAAAAAAAGTCGGCAGCTATAGTTCGGGTATACTTAAAGCACTCAGAAAAGGCAAACCGCTTGCCGCAAGAAGAAAACTGTCGTTCCTTACTGATGAAGACGTGACAGGGCTGAGGGAAGAAGGTATCACAAAGCTTTCAGTCAGGGCAATAGCTGAAAATACATTTGAAAACGCTGTTGCACCGCTGTTTTTTGTTTTTATCGGCGGTGGTATAGGCGGGCTTGTGTACCTTGTGATAAATAAGACCGCAAAGGCAGTAAAGCATGAAGATATCTACTTTTCGCTCACCCCGCGCGGCATGAATGATGTGTTCGGGTATATCCCCGCAAGGATAGCAGCGTTTCTTACAGTCAAGGATTCGCGCCTGCTCGCACTTGATTTTGTGAATGCACAGTCTATATGGAAGCGTGACGGCAGGAATTTAAAGAGCATAAACGGCTCACAGACAGTTGCGGCATTTGCAGGTGCCCTTGATATCGAGGTCGTCGGTGATACCTATGCAGACGAAGAATTTATCCCCTATGAGCATATAGGCGATCCTAAAAAAGACCTTGACCAGTCGGATATATACTACGCACAGCAGCTTTCTTACGGGGCGGTGTTTATTGCGGCTACGGTGTTTGCGCTAATAAAGCTTGCCATCGGTGTGATCGCAGCACTCCTGTAGACAGGGACATAATAAAAGATCGGCGGCGGTAATTTACCGCCGTCAGCTTGTTGCAAAACCTTGTTTTATTTATACGCATTAGGAAGATGTGCGGATACATAGGCTGTCTGCGCCCTGTTTCGGGGGGCTTTCCCTGTCTACGCAGTAGACAAGTGCCCCCCGCACCCCCCTTCGGATGCATCACCCAAATGATTTGGCTTTATCGACAGTCTGGCGGCGGTAATTTACCGCCGTTTTATTGCGTAAAACAGAAAGGAAATCTTAATGAAGGATCTTACAGTAGGTTCACCCGCAAAGGTGCTCTGGGCATTTACTCTGCCTATGTTTCTAAGTGTGTGCTTTCAGCAGCTTTACAGTATCGCCGATTCGGCTATAGCGGGTAAGTTCGCAGGGGAGGACGCTCTTGCCGCGATCGGGGCATCATACCCGATAACTATGATATTCATGGCAGTTGCCGTCGGCAGCAATGTCGGCTGTGCGGTGGTCATATCACAGTTTTTCGGCGCTAAGAATTACCCCCGTGTCAAAACCTCCGCTACTACTACACTTATAGCGTCGGCGGCTGTCGCGGTCATTCTGACTGTATTCGGGCTTGTTTTCTGCTCGCCGCTTTTAAAAATGGTAAACACCCCGCAGGATATCTTTAAAGACAGTGCGGCGTATCTCAAAATATATACCCTCGGGCTCGTATTCCTGTTTTTGTATAACGTGTGTACCGGTATTTTTACAGCCCTCGGCGATTCAAAGACACCGCTTTATTTCCTTATCGGTTCCTCCGTCGGCAATGTTGCGCTTGACCTTCTGTTCGTTGCTGTTTTCGGGTGGGGCGTGCGCGGTGCGGCATGGGCGACGTTTATCGCACAGGGTATAAGCTGTGTTTTGTCTGTTGTCGTGATACTTGTCAAGCTCAGATCAATAAAGACGGATACAAAAGCCGAACTTTTTTCATGGCGTATGCTCGGCAAGGTGAGTGCATATGCTGTTCCGAGTATTTTGCAGCAAAGCTTCGTGTCTGTCGGCAATATCTTCATTCAGGGGCTTGTAAACAGCTATGGCAAGAGCGTTATAGCAGGCTACAGTGCGGCAATAAAGCTCAATACCTTCTCGGTGACAAGCTTTTCAACGCTCGGCAATGCACTTTCAAGCTTTGCCGCCCAGTGCTACGGCGCAGGTAATGCCGGGCGGATCCGCAAGGGCTTCCGCGCAGGTATAGTTATGTCGCTTATCGTGGCAGTGCCGTTTATTTTCGGGTATTTTGTGTTCCCTGATGCCTTTATGGGCATTTTCCTTAAAAGCGGCGCAGGCAGCGAAGTTCTTGAAACGGGCAGGGAATTTCTGCGCATCGTTGCACCCTTTTACGCAGTTGTCGGTATAAAGCTTATGGCAGACGGCCTTCTTCGCGGCACAGGAAGAATGCCGCTGTTTATGGCAACAACGTTTTCAGACCTTATTCTGAGGGTAATACTTGCCTTTGCCCTTTCGCATAAAATGGGCGTTCCCCGCGGCATATGGCTTTCGTGGCCTATCGGCTGGTGTACGGCAATGGTGCTGTCGCTTGTCTTTTACGTTCATACTATTAAAAGCGTTACCCGTGAAGTCGGCGGCAGTAAAAAGTAAAACACCCGTTATTCCTCCCCGAAGTGGTATTTGTATCACTTCGGGGTTTTTGCTGTCTTTTGTATTTACAGCAGAAGTTGCATATTGGGCAGTCGTATGTTTGTCTATATTACGAATGGATTTTCTCATTCTTTTGTGTTACCTTAAAAGCAGAGAAAGGGGCAGAGAGCCTGCTGTGCCCGATCTCTCAAAATGATAAAAAGGAGAAAAACAATGACTATAGTATTAGATAATGATTACTATGCAAAGCCCTCAAGCACACTGCTCGGCTATGTAGGCGAACAGCAGAGCCGCAGGGTGAAGATAGAAAACTACTTTACCGAAAACGCCGATCTCTATTCTGTGATATTTGAATATGAAGACGGCGTAAAGTATGAAGTCGATTTCCATTACGGCGAATTTGATGTTACAGCTTCACTGCTTCGCTCGCCGCAGAAAGTGAAATGTCAGATACTCGCAAAGGCGGTCATAGAAGGCACAGATGCTTACCGCCTTGTGAAAAAGAGCAATATATTCCTGCTTGATATCGGTAAGAGCATAGAGGGAGAACCCGAACCTGTTCCCGATTATGAAGAAACGCTGTCACTGCTTGATAAGATAAGGCAGATGATATCGGGAGATATTTCGGCAGGAGAAATAAAACACATAATAACAGTCGTTCTGGCAGATGCTATAGCGGCAGATATAAAACAGGGGGAATGAAAAATGGCAACAATAATAAGCGGATATACGCACAGAGATGAAATGGCATCGGCAATAAAGACCGCTTTGACATCAGTATTTGATTTTAAGTCGGTAGACGGGTATGACCTTTACATCACGGACGATATTTATCTGACACTCGGCACAAACAACTACGGCTACTACGACTGGAAGGTCATTAAAAGCGAAAGCGGTGATGTGGCTTTCCGTGTGGGCACAGCTGAAAACACCTACCTTGCCGACGGCCAGGGGCTTGGAATGATAATCACAAAGGTGAAAGATGCACTGACCGATGAAAGCGGGTGGGGTGTATTTGTCCCGCAGTCGGCACTCGTTCAGTCGGTCAGGTATCTTATCACCGACGACGTTGCACAGCTTATTGATAACAGCGGCAGGTATTCGCAGGGAACG
>CACZFN010000042.1 GCA_902780505.1 uncultured Ruminococcus sp.
TGTCTGTAATGTGGTGAGCTGCAAATTTCCCTCTTTCCGTCGCCTACGGCTCCTCCAAGAGGGAAATTTGCAATTATTTACTTAATGTCATATTTTTTTTGAGGGAGAGTGTCCAAGATCATTGACAACTGCACATTGATTAAAATTTACCCTTTGCAGCCCGGGGCGGCGTTTGAGATATGTAAAAAAATCCCTGCATACAAAAAAATCTGATGTACAGCCTTTTAAATTGTTAAAAATTACGTTGACAAATCATCTCAATACAGTTATAATTATTTTAAAGGTATACTATATAGGTAATATTTTTATCATAAAGGAGATAATATGGACGATATTCACCGACGGCTGGCTTATGCCGCCGTAATGATCGCGCTGTTGCTGCTGATATCACTTTTCACGGCAATAGAGCGTGCAATACTCGAATGCAGTGAAAACCGCGTGCGCCAGCTTTGTGAGGAAAAGAAAGACAAACGAGCCGCAAAGCTCCTGACGCTCAAAGAGGACAAACGTCAGGAGGTACGCACCACAGGCCTTGCCGTAAGAATGCTTTTTTCGGCAGTTCTCGTACTTTTGGCAGCAAAGGGCTATGTGCCGCCGCTTACAGCCTTATTTGAAGGGCTCGTTACAGATGCAGGCATTTCAAGGATCCTTTCGTACTTATGTGTACTTGTTCCCGCCTGCCTGCTTATCACGGCGGCGGTAAGCTTTTCAAAAAGGCTTGCGGGCTATGATATGGTAGATGAACACTTTGCACTTAAAACACTTGGGGTGTTCAGGTCTGCTATGGTGATATTAAAGCCTGTTTGTGCACTTTCGGATATACTGACAAACCTGCTTCTGCATTTTTCAGGGGTAAAGGATACCGAAAAGGACGAAAATGTCACCGAGGAAGAAATACTTATGCTCGTTGATGCAGTAAACGACTCGGGCGATATTGACGAGAACCAGGCGGAGATGATAACAAACATCTTTGAGTTTGATGACCTTGAAGCCAAAGATGTTATGACACACAGAATAGACATCACAGGCATAGAAAGAAACGAACCTGTGTCAAAAGCCATAGAACTTGCAATAAACGAAGGCTTTTCAAGAATACCCGTGTACGACGGCGATATTGATAACATCTGCGGGGTGATATTCGCCAAAGACCTTCTGAAACTCAGCTTTGAGTCCCGTGACGAGGGGCTATGTTCGGGTGATGTTTGCAGAGAGATAAGCTTCGTCCCCGAAAACATAAAATGCGGCGAACTTTTTGAGTCTATGACCAAAAGCGGCTCACAGCTGACCGCCCTTGTTGATGAATACGGCGGAACTGCGGGAATAGTCACTATGGAAGACCTTATAGAAGCTATAGTCGGTTCTATCCGCGACGAATTTGACGAAAATGAAACCGAGGATATAGTAAAGCTAAGCGAAAGCTCTTATGATGTTTCGGGTACTGCCAGGCCGGAAGAAGTCATGGAAGCTGTAGGCATGGGGGCAAGTGTACCCGAGGAATTTGATACTATCGGCGGCTTTGTTATAGACCTGCTCGGGTTTATACCAAGCAGGACACAGAAGCCGACAGTTAAATGGAACGGGCTTAAATTCACCGTGCTCAGGGCTGATGAAACAAAGATAGAGAAGCTGAGGGTAAAACGGCTCGAAAACAGCCTTGTTTCAGGATAATTTGTGTAAAGACCAATATTTTTCGGAGAGAAAGCATGAGAGAAAAAAAACGCAGAAAAAATGCACTTTGGCGTATCGTATCGCGGCACTGCTCCTGCCGTGTGACAGGGGCTTTGGCGGCTTTGGCGCTTTGTGCCCTTTTAAGCGGGTGCGGCAGTGCCGAAAGCAGCAGCAGGCCCGCTGTAGATACCGCAGCAGCATCAGTCACTGCGATTACGCAGATACACAGCACAACCGAAGATACCCCGGCACAGACAACGGATAAAAAGTCAGACAGCAAAAGCAAAACGAGTACCAAAAAAACCGCAAAAACCACACAGCGATCAGCGTCGGCAACAGAAAGCACTGCGGGCAGCAGGTCTGCTTCAAAAAATACAGATACCCCCGCCCCGCAGACAACAGGCGTGCAGACATCGCAAAAGAGTACGCCCGCACAGACAACGGCTTCTTTGCAGACTGAATACGCAAATGCGACAGTTTCCGAGAGCACTAAGGCGACTGCAATATCCACGGCTGAAAAAAAGCCCGCTGTAACTCAGCCGAAAACTACACAAAAGCCTGAATCGCAGCAGTACCATGTTTATGCCGACGGCTATGTGACAAAATATGACGAACTGAAGCTTAAAAACCTTACGGCAGATGAAAGAAACGCCTATAATGCACTTTCCGAGGGGATATGGAAAATGCAGAAGGATATCACAATACCCGCAGGCGTGATAAATGAAAAGGACGCTGCGGATTTCCTCTACCTTGTAATGTCGACAATGCCCGAGGTAAACTATGTAAAGGGTACATTCAAAATAAGAGTTTCAGGCGGGTATATCAAGAAATTCACGATAGATTATACCCTTTCAAAGCAGCAAGCCAACGAACAGCACAAAAAACTGCGTGACGCAGCTTCAAAGATCATCGGTTCGCTTGACAGTGATATGACAGATTATGAAAAGGTCATGTTCTTCCACGATCATATCATAAAAAACTGCGTGTACGATAACGAAAACCAAAACTGCTATAACGCCTATGGCTGCCTTGTTGAGGGCAGGGCTGTCTGCGAGGGTTATGCCATGGCAATGGATTACCTGTGCGAAAAGGCAGGGATATATACCGCACTTGAATCAGGGAATAGTGTCAACAGCGCAGGGGTGTCACAATCGCATATATGGAACAAGATAAATATAAACGGAAAATGGTATAATTTTGATCTTACATGGGACGATCCCATATCGGATTTCGGAAGTGAATATGTAAGATATGACTACTTTGCGCTTTCAGACGAGGATATCGGCAGGTCACATACAGTCAGAAAGAACAAATTCGCCTACTACCCGAAAGCCGAAAGCGAGGATCTCAATTACTTCAGAAAATACGGCTTTTATATCACAGACAGCGGCCAGACACAGGATATTATGCAGAATTCTTTAGCCGCAATGCTTTTAAACGGCGGAAGCGTTGCATCGATCCGCTGTAACAGTGAAGAAACCTTTAACGATACGATACAGCAGCTTTTAGGACAAAACCCGTCAAGCGGCAGCCATAATGTATATGAATACCTCTGTGCGGCAATGGACAGTACAGGTAAGGATTTTGACTATAACGGCTATTACCTGCTTAAAAATGACCGCTTTGCCATAGCTGCGATAGTTTTTAAATGACTTGACATAACAGACGTTTGGTAGTATAATATCTGTAAAAGCAATACCGCTAAGAGCCGTAAGGCGTTCTTTGTGTGGTGTTGCCTTAGAGTATCTAAGGAGGGACATTTTATGAAAAAGGGTTACTCACAAAGAAGATCATTCTGGGCGCTTATGGGGGCTTTGCTGCTTGTTGTGGCGTCTACAGGCTTTTTGGTCTACAAGTATTTTGACGAGAAGGCTCACTACGAAAAATGGAAAGATTACGAGGAGTGCGGCATCTGAGCGATCAGACAAAACACTGATATATAATTTAGGCCACAGCCATCCTGCTCTTACAGCAGAAGCGCTGTGGCTTTTTTATGCATAAACCCGTCAAGCGGCGAATAGTATTTAGTATAGTAATTCAAAGGAGCATCGGTTTTATGACACTCAAAAAAGCCGCATTAACGTCATGTGCGGTGCTGCTTGTATCTGTAGCTGTTCCGCTTTGTGTGCTAATGCTCGGGCAGCGGGCAGAAAGTATCGCAAGCGGTCAGGATAATACACTTGCAGGCGGTGCGGCATTCCGTTCATATTCATTCGTGCTGCCGCAGACTGAAAGCCCCTCACCCCAGCTGCCGGGTACAGGAAAAAGGACTCCGCTTGCGGGCAGGCTTGCATCTTTCCCGACGGGCGGGCTGAATATGCTTGATATCTTTACTGCGCAAAGCGAAAAAGAAAGCCATATCGGGGCTGAAATACCCACCCCCCTGCCGAGCGAGGAGGTACTGAGCGCCCTGCCGTATGATAACGACAGCACCGCACAGGACGGAATAATAACACGCTATACTTTCACAGACGGCGACAGCGAACAGTTTTTTACGCTCAAAAACGGCTCGCAGGTGAGAAACTGCACCGATTACGATAACGGCTTTCTATATGATAAAAGCCTTATGGGCGCGGATTTTTCGCTTAAATGCGACGGGGACAAGCCGCTTGTGCTTATATACCACACCCATGCCACCGAAAGCTTTGAACAGATCGAGCGCGACAGCTATGACAGAAACTTTTCCTGCAAGACGACAGAAAGGGAGTTAAGTATCATATCAGTCGGCGACGAGATCTGCAAGGCACTTACAGAAAACGGAGTAAGCGTACTTCACGACACGCTTGTGCACGATTACCCAAGCTATGATGCCGCCTATGGATCAAGCAGGGCTACAGTAAGCGAGTTACTTGAAAAATACCCGAGCATAAAGATCGTTCTTGATATTCACCGTGACGGTATAGAGCGTGAAAGCGGTGAAAGGCTTGCCCCCTGCTTTGAGGTCGGCGGCAAAACGGCAGCACAGATAATGATAATCGCCTGTGCAGGCGACGGCGAACTTGATGTTCCCGATCACATCAGCAACTTCCGTTTTGCGTGCGCTTTACAGGAACAGATAGAACTTGACTACCCTGATATGTGCAGGCCAATGCTTTTTGATTACAGGTTTTACAATCAGGATCTTTCACACGGCTGTCTGCTGATAGAGGTAGGCTCTCAGGCAAATTCAATTGACGAGGTCAGGCTGACAGGCAGACTGCTCGGCGAGGAGATCGCAAAACTTACAGAAAAATAAAGGCAATACTGCACGATCATCTGTCAGCCGGCGGTCGTGCGGTGTTGCCTGAATGTAACTGAAAAAGCAGCACCGCCCGAACCGGTGGTGCTGCTGCATAAATATATCAATCTTCTTTGTAGACCGAGTCGATGCCCAAATATTCCTCAAGTGCCAGACCGCTCGCTTCTACCTTTTTTGCGGTTTCAACGCCTAAATAGCGTATGTGCCACGGCTCGTACTTAAATCCCGTCACACTCTCCTTATCCTTTTTGTAGCGGATTATAAAGCCGTATTCCACACAGTGCTTTGCCAGCCACTTAGCTTCCGGCGTACCGTCAAAGGCATCAGCGGCAAGGTTTATGTCCATCGCAAGCCCCGACTGGTGCTCTGAATGTCCCGGGCGGGCAGAAAACCTGTCCGTTGCCTTAACACCGTATGACCATACGTAGCTGTTATAAAGCTCCGTCTGTGTATAATACGAACGGTACCCAGAGCATATGAAAAGATATAACCCGTCCTTTTCAGCAGCCTTTGCCATTTTTTTGAACGCCGCTTCCGCTTTAGGATCAAGCCCGGGATCATAATCAGCCGGCAGGCTGTAGGTCTTGTTTGCAACAAGTATCCCGTCAACATAGGTTATCCCGTCTATCACTTCGGTCTTATGCTTTTTGGTTTTCTCCTGCTTTTTCTCAGCTTCCTTTTTCTTTGAAGCTATTGCTGCTTCATCTTCCTTTTCATTTGAAGGCTTAGCAGTTGTCACCGAAGCTGTGCTTTCCTTTGTCACCTGTGTGGACTTATAGACAGGTTCAGGCTGTGCTTCGGGGGATTTTGCCGTAGCTTCCCCCTGAACATTCAGGTTTCTTGCTACTTTTAAACACACCACTATCGCAACGGCAAACAGTATCATACAGGCTATGGCTTTGAACTTTGTTATCAGTACAAGTTCCTGCCTTGAATACCTGCCCTTGTTTTCATTATCAGGTGTAATATAGATTTTCTTGTCAGTCATTTTTTCATCCTCTTTGAAAAGAGTTATCCTCCTCTCAAACATTAGCAGATCTTTACACGGTTTTCTATCTATCTGTCATTATTATACCACAGTTTACAAAAAAAATCAATACTATCATTCCCAAAGATACCCTTATTTTACGACATTTGCCGACGGTTTTATAGTTTATTCTTACATTTTTAAGAAAATCTGTCCAAAATTTGTGAAAATTGCCACCCTTAAAAATTTGCTTTTTTTATTTAGATATAGTATAATAATTAAAATGGACATTTTATTTTCGGAGGTAGAAAAGCGCAGTATGCTGTACGATTTATTAAACGATCATAAGAATATTTTTTACGTTTTGTTCATAGGTGTGAGCTTCTTCGGCTCGTTTGCGGCTCTGGCACATCTGTCAAGGCACCTTCCCAAAGATCAGGGGCGTGAATTTGCCGTAAACGGCGCACTTTCCGAGGGCAAACCGAGGGGTGCGGGGATAATAGTGATAACCTCGCTTTTAGTGCTTTGTGTGCTGTTTGTTCCGCTTAGTATGGAAATGTGCATATACCTTGCTCTTATTTACCTTGCAATGCTTACAGGCTTTTTTGATGATGCCGCCGAAACACCCTGGGGTGAACTTAAAAAGGGCGTTCTTGATATGGTGATATCCATAGGGCTTTCGTTTACCTACTACCATTATAACGGCAGTACGATACATTTCTTTCAAAGCACGTTTGAGCTTCCTGCGGCGGTTTTCATAATACTTGGTATAATCCTTGTATGGGCTTCTATAAATGTTACAAACTGCTCTGATGGTATAGACGGCCTTTGCGGCACGCTTACACTTATCTCCGTTACCGGCGCTTATGCTGTCATAAGAGAGCTTTCCCTCGATCACAGGTTTGAGCTTATCCTCATGGCGGTAATGCTCGTTATCCTTTCATACCTGTGGTTCAACTGCAAGCCGAGCAAGCTGCTTATGGGTGATGCGGGTTCCCGCGCTTTCGGCGTTATACTTGCAGCGGCTTACCTAAAGACAGGCCACCCGTTTCTGTTCCTGATAGGTGCATTCATGCTTATCCTTGACGGCGGTGCGGGGCTTGTAAAGCTTTCATGTATAAGATACCTCAGAATGAAAAACTTCATGAAGGATATACGCACCCCCATTCATGACCATATGCGTAAGAACAAACAATGGCAGGATACGGAGGTAGTATTCAGATTTGCCGTGGCTCAGGCTTTCCTTACTATGATGGCAGTATATTCTGTATTAAGATAAATAAAGAACAAAAGAAAAATGGCCTGCAAAAAGACATACAGACCGCAGGTCTGAAAGGTGAAGGATTTGAACAAAAAGACAGTGACCTATATCCTCAATATCATATTCATTGCCTTTGCAGGCATTATGGTTTACAGGATATTCTTCGGCAGCAGCGAGATCGGGGACATAATAGAAGATGTCAGAAAAGCTGATACTTTTTGGACTGTCACGGGGCTTATTGTGCTTGTGGCATTTGTCTGCTGTGAATCGTGGATAATCCACTATATGCTGAGGATCTATAAAATAAAAATAAGCTTTTTAAGATGCATACGGTATTCATTTGTCGGCTTTTTCTACAGCTGTATAACACCCTCGTCATCAGGCGGGCAGCCTATGCAGATAGTTTATATGAAGCGTGACGGCATAAAAATAGGCTATTCGACACTTATCCTGTGGATAATAACTATAGCTTATAAATCGGCACTTGTTATACTGGGAACTGTTTTCCTTGTATTCAAAAGATCATTCCTTGAAGCCGCACTCGGCGAATGGCTGTGGCTGCTTATACTCGGCTACTGCCTGAATGTCGGACTATTAAGTATTATGATTCTTGTGCTTATAAAGCCTGCACTTGTGCAAAGAGTCGGTATAAAGCTTATAAAGGTTTTAAGTGCATTACATATAATAAAGAACGTTGAAAAGTATGTGCTGAAGGTTGCAAGGATAAGCAGGAACTACTCAGTCGGCGCTCAGTATGTAAGAACACATCTTCGCGTGTGCGTAAGGGTAATGCTTATATCACTGCTGCAAAGGCTTCTGCTTTCATCAATTACATTTATTGTGTATAAGGCCTATGGGCTTACGGGCGACAGCTTCCTTACAATAGTCGCTATACAGACTGTCATCGGTATTATGGTAGAGATGATGCCCCTCCCCGGTGCAGCGGGTATATCGGAAGCCTGCTTTATGGTGCTTTTTGAATGCGTTTTCGGTGCGCTCGTAAAGCCCGCAATGCTGCTTTCAAGGGGAATAAGCTTCTATGCACTTCTTATGCTCGGCGGCATTATAACGCTCGGCAGTGCTTTCTTTGCAAGAAAACACCCCGTTGAAGAACAGGATTTTGATGTCAAATAAAATATAGAGATGGTGAAAAAAATGATAGGATTTTATAACTACACGGTAATACTTACCTATATCGGCCTGCTTTCGTCGGTGTTCGGTATAACACAGACATTTGAACATCATTACTCGATAGCTTTTCTGTGCCTTGTTATATCGGGTATATGTGACCTTTTCGACGGCAAGGTCGCAAGGAGTAAAAAGGACAGGACAGATCACGAAAAGGTATTCGGCATACAGATAGATTCTCTCTGTGACCTTGTATGTTTCGGTGTTCTGCCTGCCTGCATAGGCTATAGCTATGGCTTTAACCACGGGCTCGGGCTTGTTTCCTCCATGATGATAGTATTGGGCGGCGTTATAAGGCTCGGCTATTTCAATGTGATGGAGGAGGAACGTCAGCGTACCACCGCCGAAAACAGAAAGGAATATCAGGGGCTTCCTATAACGACTACTTCTATTATCCTTCCGCTTCTGTATGTCGGCAGGCATAATATCCCTGCGGCACTGTTCCCGTATGTTTTCCAGGGGTTTATGATACTCGTGGCAATACTTTTCGTACTTAATATAAGCATAAAAAAGCTTTCAAATAAAGGTATACTTATCCTTTTCACACTTGGCATACTTATCTTCCTCGGGTATATATTCAGGGTAATGCATAAGTAATTGCTTCAAAAAGAAAGGCGGCTGCATTATGAAATACAGGGACAGACAGGGCAGAGAATTTGAGGATACCACCTCGCAGGACAAGCTTCTTGACAGTGTTTATTCCCATAAGGTAACACGCGCGGCGGTAAAGCTTATGGGCGCACCTGTCGTTTCAAAGATAGGCAGGAAGGTGCTTGACAGCAGTGCTTCGGCAATGTTTATAGACAGCTTTGCAGATAAAAACGGCATTGATATGTTTGATTACGAGGGCAGGGATTATACCTCCTTCAATGACTTCTTTACAAGAAAGATAAAGCCCTCCCGCAGATATATCCCAAAAGACGAAAAGATGCTTATCTGCCCCTCGGACGGTAAGGTAAGCGCTTACGAAATAACCAATTCAAGCACATTTGTAATAAAAAACTCCGTCTATACAGTCGGCTCACTATTGCGGGATAGTAAACTCAGCAAACGTTATCAGGGCGGCAATGCGATAATAGTAAGGCTTACCCCTGACGATTACCACAGGTATGTATACCCCTGCACAGGTATAAAAAGCCGCAACAGGGTAATAAACGGCATATTGCAGACAGTAAACCCTGTGGCATCACTGCACACACCCGTTTATAAAGAGAATACCCGTGAATACTGTATGATAAGAACCAAGCACCTCGGTGATGTGATAGTTATGGAGGTCGGCGCTTTGTTTGTCGGCAAGATAACCAACCATAATCCGGAAAAAGGCATAACCGTTAATGTCGGCGAGGAAAAGGGATATTTTGAATTCGGCGGTTCAACGATAGTTTTGCTTACTCAGAAAGATAAAGTGAAAATTGATGACGACCTTATCCGCAATACAAAAGAGGGCTTTGAAACAAGGCTTCTGCAAGGAGCAAGGCTCGGTATAAGCAAAGAAGAAAACTGATAAAGGATCTGTAACTTGATGCTCAAAATTACTGACTATGAAAAATTTGACAGAGAAAACGCATACTATGGTGATGACTTAGGTGTAACATTCCATGATGGCAAGACTATCTTCAAAACATGGTCGCCGCTTGCAACAGGGGTGTATTTGAACCTATACCTTGACGGCGAGGGTGATAACCTTATAGAAACTCTCCCCCTGCAAAGACTTGACAGGGGTGTGTGGTATATTGAGTTTTTAAGGGAAATGGACGGTGTGTTTTATACCTATTCCTATGAATTTGACCATATGCACAGGATAGAAACTATCGACATCTACGCTAAAGCAGGCGGTGTAAACGGCAACCGCGGCGCTGTCATAGATATGCGTTCGACTGATCCCGCAGGCTGGAACAAGACCGGCAGAGTGACCTGCCCGACTGCCTGTGATGCCATAATATACGAATGTCACGTAAGGGATTTTTCTGCCGATATGACAAGCGGCGTTTCTGACTGGGAAAGGGGCAAGTTTTTAGCTTTTACCAAGTCGGGCACTAAGTACGGATCTGTTACCACCTGCCTTGACCACTTAAAGGAGCTCGGTATTACCCACGTTCAGCTCCAGCCGATATTCGACTTTGCCACCATTGACGAAAAGAAGCCGTTCAACGCACAGTATAACTGGGGCTATGATCCAAAGAACTATAACTTCCCCGAGGGTTCATATTCCACCAATGCCGCAGACTGCAAGCGCAGGATAATGGAACTCAAACAGCTTATCATGACACTCCACAGAAACGGCATAGGCGTTATTATGGATGTTGTGTACAACCATACCTATTATACCGAGGAATCGGCATTCCATAAATCGTTCCCGTATTACTATCACCGGCTTGACAGGAACGGTCAGTTCTCAAACGGCTCCGGCTGCGGCAACGAAACCGCTTCCGACCACGCTATGATGCGAAAGTTTATAATAGACTCACTTAAATTCTGGGCAACAGAATATAAGCTTGACGGCTTCCGCTTTGACCTTATGGGGCTGCACGATATAGAAACTGTCAACCTCATCAGGGACGAACTCAACAAGATAAGCCCCTATCTGCTTATGTACGGCGAGGGCTGGACAGGCGGTGAATCACCGCTTAGCTCTGACAGGCTTGCATATAAGTGGAACAGCTATAAATTCGGGCGTGTCGGGCTTTTTAATGATAATATAAGGGACTCTATAAAGGGCGGTACCTTTAACCAGTACGACAAGGGCTTTGTGTCCGGTAACTTCAATGCCACAAGCATTGTAAAACGCGGCATTGTAGGCTCTGTCCCACACTGGCAGCTAAAGGACGTAAATGAAGCCTGCTGGGCTTACGAACCCACACAGGCGATCAACTACTGTGAAGCCCACGATAATAATACCCTCTGGGATAAACTCTCTATCTGCTCAAAGCACGAAAGCCTGGAAGAACGCCGCAAAATGGATAAGCTTGCTGCTGCGATAACTATTCTTTCACAGGGTGTGCCTTTTATTCAGCTCGGGCAGGATTTTCTCAGAAGCAAACCTCGCCTGCTCGCTGAGGGCGAAGAAGCAAACGATATAAATATCTTTGACCACAACAGCTATAACTCCCCCGATTTTACAAATGCTGTAAGGTGGAACAAAAAGGAAGAAAACAAGGATATATTTGAGTATTACAAGGCACTTATCAGGTGCAGGAAAAATAACCCGCTTTTCAGACTCAGCAGAAAAAGCGACGTTGAAAGATGCCTGCAATTTATCGATTCGGGCTACAGGGATATTATAATCTATTCACTGACAGATGACACAAACAGACTTGTAGTATATATAAACCCATATAACGAGGACAAGTATTTCGACGTGCCGTATGGGCAGTATTATATAAGGCTGAACGAAAACGGCAAAATGAATAAGTTCCCGATAGTCCAGAAGCTTAAAGTCCCCGCAATAAGCTGTATCGTAATAAAGAAGCTGAAAAATAAATAAGCCCGCGCATAAGCGCAGGCGCAATATAGAAGTTTTATATCCGACACTTCTGCTGTATCACGACAGAAGTGTCTTTGCGTTACTTAGGTTTTGCGCCTGCTAAAAGAAAAAAGAAGAAAGAATAAATAAGAAATAATAATGAAGGTATCGCCTTCGGCGATTTTTTTAATACCTGTCCGCAAAGCGGACACTGTTTTTTATCAGAAGTTTCTGCCATTCCAGCCCCAGTCGCTTGTGGGGAAGAATGCAGTGTATATCCTTGATCTGTCAATACCGAGGATATCGTTTAGTATATCATCTATCTTTCCCGTAAGGTTTTCATATGCCGACGACGAAGCCGCGCCGTAGATAGATACATTTACCATAGCACAAGGTGCATCTGTACCCTGAAAGTACATATCCCTGCCCTGTTCAATATCCACCATAAGCCATGTTTCACTCTTTCCGGGGATAGCTGTTATTGCCTGCCCGAGCCTTGCCTTGAGGTCAAGTTCCTCCTCCTTTGAGATCTTTGCGTTTGTTTTTACGTTTATAAACGGCATGATCAATTCCTCCTGTATCTATAGCCCCTGTGCCTTGTACGATATGTCAGTTATACTTTAAATAATAGAGCAGCGCTGCAAATGTGCCGATAACAGCATATATTATCACAGCAAATGCGACAATTTTAAAAAGTATACCAACAAAAGGTATCCAGCCCAGAGCAAAAATAACTATAACCATCAGAATAGCCGCCGCAAGATATATCCCTACCACCTTGCACAGCCCATAAACATCATCAGTCGGGAATTTGTTCATCAGTGGGAAAACATCCTCCTGACTGAGATTTGTCAGCTTATCACGGACTCTTTCAAATATCTCACCAAAATCCATATTCCACGCCTCCTCGATAAATATTGTTATTATTAATTTTACACTATTTTCATATTTTTGTCAATAGGTATAATGTGCAAATAAGCATTTTTTCTATTGATTTTTGTGGGCATATGTGATATAATTATTGTGTATCAAAGAAAAATTTTAGTAACTTTAACAAAATCTATTCTACAAAACGAGGTGGTACTTAAAATGTATGATGTAGTAGTGATCGGCGCGGGTGCCGTTGGCTGCGCCTGTGCGAGAGAACTTTCAAAGTACAGGCTGAGCGTATGCGTTGTCGAAAAGGAAAGCGATGTCTGTGAGGGTACAAGCAAGGCTAACAGCGCTATCGTGCACGCAGGGTTTGACGCAAAGCCGGGGACGCTCAAGGCAAGGCTGAATGTACGCGGCAGTGAGATGATGCAGGAGTTGTCCGAAAAACTTGATTTTGCCTATAAGAGAAACGAAGCTATGGTACTTTGCTTTGATAAGGCTGATATCCCCGCACTTGATGAGCTTCTTGAAAAAGGACACAAAAACGGTGTGAAAGAGCTTGAAATAGTTTCAGGTGATAAGGCGAGAGAACTTGAAGGCGCCTTGACAGATCAAGTCGAAGCAGCACTTGTTGCTCATACCTCCGCTATAGTCTGTCCGTTTGAAATGACGATCGCCTTTGCGGAAAATGCATATGCAAACGGTGTGGAATTTATGCTTTCCGCCGAGGTGAAAAGTATTGACAAGACAGAAAACGGCTTTAAAATAAAAACCTCCCGCGGGGAAGTCGCTGCTAAGCTTATAATAAACTGTGCCGGCGTTTATGCTGATAAAATTCACGGTATGGTAAGTAAAACGCCTATGAAGATAATCCCACGAAAGGGCGAATATATGCTGCTTGATAAAGCTGCGGGCGGGCTTGTTTCAAGGACTATCTTCCAGCTTCCGACAAAAATGGGCAAGGGCATACTTGTTTCCCCGACCGTCCACGGCAACCTCCTGGCAGGTCCTACTGCTGAAAATATCGACGATAAAGAAAACACCGCCACCACAAGTGCAGGGCTTAATGATGTCAGAAACAAGGGTGCGTTATCTGTAAAGAATATCCCGTGGAACAAGGTGATAACCTCGTTTACAGGGCTTCGCGCTGTGGGAGAAAGCGGCGATTTTATGATCGAAGAAAGCGACATCGCAGGCTTTTTTGACTGTGCTGGTATAGAATCCCCCGGGCTTACAAGTGCACCTGCTATAGGCGAGTATGTCTGCGAACTTGTAAAGTCACGTTTAGAACTCACGCCTAAAGATAACTTTATAGACACAAGAAAAGGCGTTATTCATTTTGCATCACTTACAAGAGAGCAGCAAAATGAACTTATAAATAAAGAACCGGCCTATGGCAGGATCGTCTGCCGCTGTGAGACCGTCACAGAGGGTGAGATACTTGATGCGATAAACAGGCCGCTTGGCGCTAAAACACTTGACGGCGTTAAACGCCGCACACGTGCAGGCATGGGCAGATGTCAGGCAGGCTTTTGCAGCCCTGCGACCATGGCACTGCTTGCTGATAAGCTTGGCTGCGGCATAGGCGATATCAAAAAGACAGGAAGCCTTGAAAGCGAGGTGTATGCAAAATGAAAACAAGCTATGAACTTATAATAATCGGCGGCGGCCCTGCGGGTATGGCAGCAGCGATCGCCGCAAAGGAAGCAGGCTGTGATGACCTTGTTATATTAGAGCGTGATAATGTTCTCGGCGGTATTTTAAATCAGTGCATACATAACGGCTTCGGGCTGCATACCTTTAACGAAGAACTTACTGGCCCCGAATATGCTGAACGCTATGCCGACAAGGTAAGGGCGCTTGATATCCCCTATGAACTCGGCACAATGGTGCTTGATGTCACAAAGGATGACAATAACGATAAAAACGTAACAGTCATCAGTCCCGAAAGGGGCGCTGTTACGCTCAAAGCAAAAGCAGTTATCCTTGCTATGGGCTGTAGGGAAAGGCCGAGGGGCGCCCTTAATATACCCGGTTTTCGTCCGCAGGGGGTATACACTGCCGGTACAGCACAGAAGCTTGTGAATTTGGAGGGTGTCAAAGTCGGCAAGGAGGTCGTCATACTCGGTTCAGGCGATATCGGGCTGATAATGGCAAGGCGTATGACCTTGGAAGGCGCAAAGGTAAAGGCCGTCGCAGAACTTATGCCATATTCAAGCGGCCTGAAACGTAATATAGTGCAGTGCCTTGATGACTATGGCATACCACTTCTTCTGAGCCACACAGTAGTTGATATAAAGGGCAAGGAAAAGCTTGAAGGCGTATACATAGCACAGGTAGACGAGAAAAACACGCCTGTTGCAGGCACCGAAGAATATTACCCGTGTGACACACTTCTGCTTTCCTGCGGGCTTTTGCCCGAAAACGAACTGAGTATCGGTGCAGGTGTCAGCATTGATCCCCGCACAAACGGCGCATTTGTAAACGAAAGCCTTGAAACAAGTATTGAGGGTGTATTCAGCTGTGGAAATGTCCTGCACGTTCATGACCTTGTTGATTTTGTTTCGGAAGAAAGTGCAAGGGCAGGTGCAAACGCTGTAAGGTATATCAGAAACGGCGAAGCTTCCGGCGAAAGCATTAACGTTACCCCTGGCAATGGTGTGCGCTATACCGTACCCTGTAAGATAAACAAGGAAAGTATCACTGACAGTGTTCATATACGCTTCAGGGTGACGGGTGTTTATAAGGATACGAACATCGTTATAAAATCAGGTGATAACGAGATACTCAGGCGTAAGTCACGCATACTTGTGCCAAGTGAGATGCTCGATATTATCATCAAAAAGGAAAAGCTTGAAAACATCACTACAGATATCAATGTCTGCTTAGAGGAGGCGGCAAAATGACAAAAGAGCTTATCTGCATAAACTGCCCTATGGGCTGTGCACTGACCGCCGAGGTTGAAAACGGCAAGGTGATATCCGTCACCGGCAACACCTGCAAGCGCGGTGAGATATACGCGCAAAATGAACTTACCGCCCCTGTCAGGGTGGTTACCACAACAGCAATGGCACAAAACGGCAAGCCCGTTCCGGTCAAAACAAAGGACACTATCCCCAAGGAAAAGATATTTGAAGTAGTAGCTGCAATAAAAGGGGTGACCGTCCCCCTGCCCGTAAAAATGGGCGACACCATACTTAAAAATGCCGCTGACACAGGCGTTGACATCATAGCGGCAAGAAGTATGGGTTAAAAATAACAAAAGCCTGAGAGATCTCAGGCTTTTTTATATTGTTTATTTTGTAAGGTCAATATCCATTATCGGTTCGTTTACATCAGCACCCGCAGGTACCATAGGAAGAACATTGATATCCTTATTTATAACAACATCAATAAGGCAGGGCCTGCCGCAGGAAAGTGCCTTTTCAAGGCCTGCTTTTATCTCGCTCTTTTTGGTTATCCTTACACCCTCAATACCGAACGCATCTGCAAGCTTCATAAGGTCTGTGCCGCGCCCGATATCCGTCTGTGAAAAACGCTTGCCATAGAAAAGCCTTTGCCACTGGCGCACCATACCAAGAACATCATTCTCAAATACAAGTTCAATAACAGGGATATTGTGCTTTGCAAGCGATGAAAGCTCGTTTAAGTTCATAAAGAAGCTGCCGTCACCTGCAATATTTACAACAGTTTCATCGGGGTTGCCTACCTTTGAGCCGATGGCAGCACCAAGCCCGTAGCCCATTGTTCCAAGTCCGCCGGATGAAGCAAAGTGGCGCTGCTTACGGAAATTGTAATACTGTGCCGCCCACATCTGATGCTGGCCGACCTCTGTAGTGATTATTGCGCCCCCGTCAGTAAGCCTGTCAAGTTCTTCAATAACATCCTGCGGAAGGACCTCGTCGTCACTTTCCACAGGCACCATTTTAAGTGCATATTTCTTCTTCCAGTCCATCACCTTGTCCATCCATTCCTTATGGTCAAGTGTGGGAAGTTTTTCGTTCATTCTTGCAAGTATATACTCAATATCGCCCGCAACCGAATACGTCGGGTTAATGTTCTTGCCTATCTCAGCAGGATCTATCTCAATATGTACTATCTTTGTATCCTTTGCAAATGTATTGGGGTTGCATATAACCCTGTCAGAGAAACGTGAACCAAGAACGATCATAACATCACAAGCATTAAGCGCCATAGCAGAAGCCTTTGTGCCATGCATACCGAGCATACCTATAAACTCGTCCCTTGTGTTGTCAAATGCACACTGCCCCATAAGTGAAAGCGAAACAGGCGCATTTACTTTTGTAACGAACTCGTCCATTTCCTCAACAGCATTGCAGGAAACCACGCCGCCGCCCGCATAGATATAAGGGCGCTCGGCATTCTTTATAACCTCAAGTGCCACATCTATCTGTTCATTTATGTCATCAGGGTTGTGGTTTACTATCGGCTTTGGTGTCTGTTTTTCATACTCGGTCTTTGCGATCGTTATATCCTTGGGTATATCTATAAGTACAGGCCCCTTTCTGCCGGAATTTGCGATATAAAAAGCCTCTCTTATCGTATCAGCAAGTTTTGTAACGTCCTTTACTATATAGTTATGCTTTACAACAGGCATAGTTATGCCGCAGATGTCGACCTCCTGAAAGCTGTCAAGGCCAAGCAGGTTTGTTGTAACGTTGCCGGTAATAGCTATAAGCGGGATAGAATCCATATAAGCCGTCGCAATACCCGTAACAAGGTTAGTTGCTCCCGGTCCTGACGTTGCGATAACTACACCCGTCCTGCCCGTCGTCCTCGAATAGCCGTCAGCCGCATGGCAGGCAGCCTGCTCGTGTGCTGTGATAACATGACGGATCTTATCCGAATACATATAAAGCGAATCATAGATATTGAGCACCGCACCGCCCGGGTAGCCGAAAACCGTGTCTACACCCTGTTCAAGCAGGCACTCAATTATAATATCTGAGCCTGGTAACAACATAAAAAAATACCTCCAAAAATGATTTTGCTACTAACTAATTATTATACTATATTTAGTCAGAATTGTCAAGCGAAGCCCTGCCTGTTTATCTGTACTTAAAAACGCCCTTCCTCCGGAATAATTTTAACAAAAATAGCATTTTTACGCTTTTATCTTATTGACAATACCGTTTAAAAGTGTTATAATATATAATAGCTTAATATAGGTGCTTAGTTTGTTATTGCACCCTAAAATTGATAATATATTTTAACAAACTTATATATGCGCTGTAAAAAACGGGAGGAAAATGTTATGGCATCATTTATGCTTTATAGTATCGACGAAGCTATCGACTGCAAATACATTGTCACAAAGACACTGAGTGGGCAGGCTAAAGCGGGCACCCTGATACATATTATGGATACAACAGAGAAATCTGACGGTATACAGGTAGATTACCGCGTTACAAGAACAGGCCAGAACTTCGTTATCAAGTTTGAAAACTTAAAGCAGTTCTGTAAATGGGCAAGGCCTGATTCCTTCCTTGCAAGGCATTACGACAGCTTCTCCAAAAAGGAAGTTTTACAGTATTTAAAGGTCAGCGAAAGGACTTTCACAACGTTTTGTGTGCCGCTTATGGCTATTGCCGTAGTGCTTGTATGGCTTCTTTCTTTCCTTGCGTTCGATGGTGCGCTTACAGTTGTATTCGGCATTATCCTTTCACTTGCAGCTGTTGCAGGTGTATTTGTGTTTTTCAGGTTGTCAAAAGAAAAGGTACTTGTCAAAATGTACGGCAAGGTCAATGTGGGCATAAGCTTCAAGTAGGCCGCGCCGATATCAGCGTGAACGATCAGCTTAATAAAGCAAACAAAAACCGCCGTCAGGGTATTGAACTGCCCCAAATTGTGCGTACAGCACAAAAAGCCCCTATGGCATATTAAATTAAGCAATGAACTGGCTTCGCAATTCAAGCGGAGTCAGTTTTGT
>CACZFN010000043.1 GCA_902780505.1 uncultured Ruminococcus sp.
TATATCACATCTTGTCATGAAAATAAAGAGGTTTTGAAAAACTTTGTATTTAAGCTGTCTTTTCGTCGGCCGCACCCGACGTTTTTTTACTTTTTTTGCAAGCTGATCATTCGTGACCGCTAAGCTTTATAATAAATTAATAAAAAATTTATTGACAAAAAAGATATTATGTAATATAATATTCTTTGATATTGAAAAAGGCTGTGATGAAGACAGTAATCTTGCATTTGTGAAAGCTGAAGCGAGCTGCGGGCGGTGTGAGCGCAGTGTGAGTAGCGGTAAGATGAATATCACTTCTGAGCTGCCCGCTGAAAGGCAACAAGTAAGCGGTGACGTTGGCTGAGCGTTAATCGGCAGCATATGTTTGTATGTGAAAACGGTGGTAATAAGCGCGCAGGTTTATCCTCACGTCCGGGTTCGGGCGTGGGGGTTTATTATTTTTGAAAGGGTTGATAACTGTGTACAAAAAGGTGGAAAATAACCTTAACTTTGTTCAGAGGGAAAAGCAGATAGAACAGCTCTGGAAGGATAAGGATATCTTCAACAAGAGTATGGAAACAAGAAAAAAAGGTGAGTCATATGTTTTCTATGACGGCCCGCCGACAGCAAACGGTAAACCGCATATCGGCCATGTTCTTACCCGTGCCATCAAGGATATGATACCGAGATACAGAACAATGAAGGGCTATATGGTACCAAGAAAGGCAGGTTGGGATACACATGGTCTTCCTGTTGAGCTTGAAGTTGAAAAGATGCTCGGCCTTGACGGTAAGGAACAGATAGAAGAATACGGCCTTGAACCCTTTATCACAAAGTGTAAGGAATCTGTCTGGAAATATAAGGGTATGTGGGAGGATTTTTCAGGTACAGTCGGCTTCTGGGCTGACATGGAAAACCCTTATGTTACATACCATAACGATTTTATCGAGAGTGAATGGTGGGCATTAAAGCAGATATATGATAAGGGCTTGCTGTATAAGGGCTTCAAGATAGTTCCTTATTGCCCGAGATGCGGAACACCGCTTTCTTCTCACGAGGTCGCTCAGGGCTATAAGCTTGTAAAGGAACGCTCCGCTGTTGTAAGGTTCAAGATAGTGGGGGAGGATGCTTATTTCCTTGCATGGACAACTACCCCCTGGACGCTTCCCTCAAACGTTGCACTTTGCGTAAACCCTGATGAAGAATACTGTAAAGTAAAGGCTAAGGACGGTTATACATATATCCTTGCGAAAGCACTTCTTGATACTGTTCTCGGCAAGCTTTCCGAAGACGGTGAGGCGGCTTACGAGGTTCTTGAAAGCTATAAGGGTTCTGACCTTGAATATAAGGAGTATGAACCGCTTTTCGCCTGCGCGGGTGAAGCTGCTGCAAAGCAGAAGAAAAAAGCTCACTTTGTTACAATGGATTACTATGTAACAATGTCAGACGGTACCGGTATAGTTCATATCGCTCCCGCTTTTGGTGAGGACGATAACCGTGTAGGCAAGAAGTATGACCTGCCATTTGTTCAGTTTGTTGACGGCAAGGGTAATATGACAAAGGAAACCCCTTATGCAGGCACATTTGTTAAGGACGCTGATAAGCTTGTACTTGTTGACCTTGATAAGGAAGGGAAACTCTTTGATGCACCTAAGTTTGAGCACGATTACCCGCATTGCTGGAGGTGTAATTCACCCCTTATTTACTATGCAAGGGAATCATGGTTCATTAAGATGACTGATGTCAAGGACAGGCTTATTGCAAATAATAATACGATAAACTGGATCCCTGAGAGCATAGGCTCAGGCCGCTTCGGTGACTGGCTCAAAAATGTTCAGGACTGGGGTATTTCAAGAAACAGGTATTGGGGCACTCCGCTTAATATATGGGAGTGTGAATGCGGCTGCCGTCATTGTGTCGGTTCAATAGAAGAATTAAAGAGTATGTCCGATAACTGCCCTGATGAAATAGAACTTCACAGGCCATATATCGACGCTGTAACTATCAAATGCCCCGAGTGCGGCAAGCAGATGAAGCGTGTTCCCGAGGTTATAGACTGCTGGTTCGACTCAGGCTCTATGCCGTTTGCACAGCACCATTACCCGTTTGAGAACAAAGAGCTTTTTGAGTCACAGTTCCCCGCTGATTTTATCTCCGAGGCTGTTGACCAGACAAGAGGCTGGTTCTATTCGCTTCTTGCTATTTCAACACTGCTCTTTGATAAGGCACCGTATAAGAATGTAATTGTTTTAGGCTTGGTTCAGGACGAAAACGGCCAGAAGATGTCTAAATCCAAAGGCAATGCCGTTGATCCCTTTGAAGCTTTGCAGAAACTCGGTGCTGATGCTATCAGGTGGTATTTCTATACAAACTCTCAGCCGTGGCTGCCTAATAAATTCCATGATAAGGTAGTTATCGAAGGCCAGAGGAAGTTTATGAATACTATCTGGAATACCTATGCTTTCTATGTGCTCTATGCCGATATCGACAGCTTTGATCCGACACAGCATAAGATAGAATATGATAAGCTCTCGGTAATGGATAAATGGCTGCTTTCAAAGATGAATTCTATGATAAAGGCGGCTGATGAAAACCTCGAAAACTACCGTATTCCTGAAGCTGCAAAGGCTATGCAGGACTTTGTTGATGACCTTTCCAACTGGTATGTAAGGCGCGGACGTGAGCGTTACTGGGTACAGGGTATGACACAGGATAAGATAAACGCTTATATGACACTTTATACAGCACTTGTAAACCTCTGCAAGTGTGCGGCACCTATGATACCGTTCCTGACGGAGGAAATATATCAGAATATAGTATTGAGTGTCGATAAGAATGCACCTGAGAGTATACACCTCTGTGATTATCCGACAGTTGATGAAGCTATGATAGACCTGAAACTTGAAAGCGATATGGAGGAGGTACTTGATATCGTTGTTCTCGGCAGGTCTGCAAGGAATACAGCAAATATCAAGAACAGACAGCCGTTAAGCGTTATGTATGTCACAGCAGACCACGTTCTTGACAGCTTCTATGTTGATATTATAAGAGATGAACTTAATCTGAAGGAAGTAAAGTTTGCTGATAATGTTTCAAGCTTTGTTGCGTATAAGTTCAAGCCGCAGCTCAAGACTCTCGGCCCTAAGTACGGTAAGAATTTAGGTGAGATCAGAAATCTCCTTTCCGGTCTTGACGGTCATAAGGCAATGGCAGAACTTGAAGAAACAGGTGAGCTTAAACTAAATATCTCAATAGGTGAGATAACTCTTTCCAAGGATGATGTTCTTATCGAAACCGAGCAGAAGGAAGGCTATTGCACACTTACTTCAAACGGTGTGACTGTTGCTATGGATACAAACCTGACAGATGAGCTTATTAATGAAGGCTTTGTAAGGGAGATCATTTCTAAGATCCAGACTATGCGTAAGGATTCAGGCTTTGAAGTTATGGATCATATCAATGTTAAGATAGGGACCGGGGATAAGCTTGCAAAGGTAATTAATGAGAATAAAGCAGCTATCGCTAAGGACGTTTTGGCTGAATCGATAGAGTGTACTGAAGCACCCGACGGCAAGAAATGGGATATAAACGGTGTTGAAGCTGTTATTGAAGTCAAGAAAGTATAATAAAAGTATGTGTGGTGAATGACCGGTACCCATATATAAACGAACTTATGCAATAAAGACTGCCCGTTAGCCGGGGAGTCAAAAAGCAGTTTTTACTTCACGTTCAGAATGCTGCGCAGAAGTTCTGTTATAATCCTGTTTTAATAACAATATGGGGTTTTTATACACGGCGATACGTTCAAAATCAAACGAGCGTATCGTCGTTTTTGTTTGTATGTACAAATTATCAAAATAACCTCTTGGCAAATCGGTTAGAGTATGCTAAAAAGATAATTCTGTTATCGGTAACAAGATTTTCAGTGAGAGGAGGACAGTTATATCAGTACCCGACAGGAACATTGATCCGCGCTTACTTGCAAGTGCAGAGGCGGAGTTTCTCAAAAACGGCTTTCTCAAAGCCGAACTTAAAACGATCTGCGAGAATGCCGACATCACTACGGGCGCTGTCTATAAACGCTACAAGGGCAAGGAAGACTTGTTCTGTGCGGTGGTGGAGGATATTGCAGGATCGCTTATCGGTTTTGTGCAAAAGTGCTCTGCTGTGGATTTTTCTGCTTTAAGCGATGAGGAAATATACCGCTCATGGATAATGACCTATGATTCTATGATTCCTATGTTTAAGCTGCTGTATGAACATCGTGACAAGTTCACACTGCTGATCGACAAGGCGGCAGGCACGCGGTATGAAAATTTCAGTCACGAATTTGTGACAGAAATGAGCTATGCCTATGAGCAGTTTTACAATGAAGCCCGCAGGCGTGGACTTGCTAAGGCAGAGGTCACAAGGGAGGAATTCCATGTGCTTATTTCTTCATTCTGGACTTGTTTCTGTGAACCTATCGTTCATGACATGACATGGAAACAGATCGAGGAGCATTGCAGGATAGTCTGCCGCTTCTTCAACTGGAAAGAGGTAATTATGCTGAGGAAAGAAATCAACGATGTTTAGTAAGATCAAGCCCTATATGGGCAGTTACATTAAGTACACCTATGCGGCACTGGGGGCGATGTTTGCAGGGCTTATCGCCTCCGTCCTGCCGTTTTTTATGGTGTACCGCATCATAAGACCGCTGATAGAAGGAGAAAAGCCCTCTGCAAGCTACTTTGCGATACATATCGCTATTATTTTTGTATGCGAGTTAGCATATGCTATCTTATATGTATGGGGCTGGAATTCTCCCACATATCAGCATACAACACGCTGAAAAATATCCGCATATCCCTGCAAAAAAAGCTGGAGCGTCAGCCGCTGGGCACTGTTCAGGATATGGGCAACGGTAAGATCAAAAAACTGTTTACAGATGATATAGATCAGGTAGAGATACTTCTTGCACACGCTATCCCCGAGGGGATAGCAAATCTGTCAATGGCGCTTATCGCTATTATCTGTATGTTCTTTGCTGACCGGAAACTTGCCCTGCTGTCACTCTGCTCTCTGCCATTAGGCCTGTTTGCAATGGGCATGATGTTCAAGGCGGGAATGGAACGCATGAACGCCTACTATGCCGCCTCTGCCAAAATGAATGCGACTATAATAGAATACGTCAACGGTATGGAAGTCGTAAAGGTTTTTGGACGTGACGGCGAGTCCTATCAGCACTACGAAAAAGATGTAAAGGATTATCGTGATTTCACCCTTGCGTGGCACTTGTCATGCTGCCTGTGGGGACGATATTTGTCATAAACGCAACGCCATCACTTGCCGATCTGGTGCTTGTGTTCTGCCTGTCGCTGTCGGTGGGAATGCCGCTGCTGAAAGCCCTTGCCTTTGCAGGAAAGATACCGCAGCTGAGCTATAAGATAGATGAGATCGAAAAGGCTATGGACAATGAGCCATTAAAAAGTAATGGTAATTCATTTATCGGTAATTCACATATCGTTAAATTTGAGAATGTCCGCTTTGCATATAAGGATAGGGAAGTGCTGCACGGTGTTTCGCTGGAACTTCCGGAGGGTACGCTCACGGCCCTTGTGGGTGAATCGGGCAGCGGTAAATCCACTCTGGCAAAGCTGCTTGTTCACTACTATGATCTGAATGGGGGAAAAATCTCGCTTGGCGGTCAGGATATCACTGACATGAGCATTGAAGCGCTCAATGATAATATTTCCTATGTATCGCAGGAACAGTTTTTGTTCAATACCACGCTTTATAATAATATCCTCATCGGCAAGCCCGATGCGAGCCGTGAAGAAGTGTTGTCAGCCGCCGAAAAGGCACAGTGCGGAGAGTTTCTTGCACGTCTTCCTAAGGGGATAGACACGCTTGCCGGCGACGGCGGCAAGATGCTTTCGGGCGGTGAACGTCAGAGAATATCCCTTGCAAGGGCAATACTTAAAAATGCACCCGTAATTGTGCTTGACGAAGCGACCAGCGGTCTTGACCTTGCACATATGAAGCAGGTGTCACAACAGCTGAAAAAGCTCAAAGAAATGGGCAAAACAGTTATTGTTGTTACCCACGATAATGAATTCATCATTTCCTGCTGTGATCATATTATAAGACTTGAAAACGGCTGCGTTGCTGAAAACTGTCCGATGCCTGTGTCAGATCATTCATTGTCACCTGAGCATACCCCTTCTTTAGTATCAGTTCCTTTGTGACTATCATAAGGATCTTATACGAGATTAAGCCCTCAGATCACTCCGGGGGCTTGATGATCGTATTCAGTTCCAATAGGGTTTGCTTTAATTATGTGTTACGCCATAATGCTATACTGAACTTGTGTGGAACAGCTTACAGGTGCGCCAATAGACTGTGGGTTATAGAAACAGCAATAATCAGATTTCCATGCTGCTTATCCAGTCTTTGAGCGATTGTGCCGATGTTCCTCTGTTGAGCACCTTTTCCTCGATCAGCTTTGTATCATCTGATACACTGCTTTTCAGGGCATTTGCTGTCCCGCCGATACCGCTGCCGCCGGAAGTCGCAAACAAAACAATGGTCTTTCCTGAGAAGTCATAGCTTTCAAGGAAAGTGTTTATGATAGTCGGTGCTGTATACCACCAAACGGGGAACCCGACAAAGATCGTGTCATATGCAGTGATATTTGCATTTGTATCGGCAAGTTCGGGACGTGAGGACTTGTCGTTCATCTCAACGCTTGAGCGTGACTGCTTGTTCTGCCAGTTCAGGTCTTCGCTTGTGTAGGGAACGGCAGGACGTATCTCATAAAGGTCTGCACCTGCTGTTTGTGCAAGATCCTTTGCAAGTCTTGCGGTGTTGCCGCTTGCGGAAAAATATGCTACTAATTTCTTGTTCATGTTGAATACCTCCTAAATGCTCTTAGCTAATTGATATGCTTTTTCGGGATAACCGCTTGCCTTTGTCATTGACGGACTTCCGCAGCCGTAACCAAGGATCATGCCCATATCTTCAAAATTGATGTACCTCACCAGCGTTTTGTAGTGAGCCGTCAGTGCATCAAACGTCCAGTCATCAGCATTCCACGCAACCGTCAGCAGAGCAGATTTCAAATGCCTGCGGTTCAGGCTGCTGTTGTATGCACAGAAGCGGTCAACCACGGCTTTGAGCTGTGCGCTCATTGCGTAGTAATACAGCGGCGTGGCAAACACGACCATATCGCTTGAAATCAGCGCTTTGCGGATATGCTCGTTATCATCACGCAAAACGCAGTCGCCCTCGTAACCGCAGGCAACACAGCCTGTGCATGGGTGGATATCTGCATGACAGACATCTATCATCTCGACATTGTGTCCGCTTTCCTCTGCACCTTTTCTGAAACTGTCCACAAGAATACTTGTCGAGCCTTTCCTGTTTGGACTTCCCATAAGTATCACTATTTTCATTTTGCACCTCACTTTTCATCAATTCCGTTTTCTTTGAGCCATTCGGAAATATCCTCGTCAAGCGTACTGCCGCCGGAATAATGGACAGACAAGCCTTCACTGATCTTTGAATCCGGTGCAAGCTTTGCTAGCGCTGTCAGGCTTTGCCCGAAGCGCCCGCCGCCGCTTTCTTTCAATGCAAAGAACATCACCGAGCCTATAATTACCGCACAGCCGAGCCATACAAGCGGCATAGGCGAATATTTCATATCCTTATTCTTTTGAGTGACCTCGGACAGCACATACCCTGCAAGCACAAAGAACAGAAGCATTGCAAGGTTTTGCAGGATAACGAGCCACTTTGCAGTAGTATAGTCAAGAAAAGCAAAGTGTGTCCGGAACGTGATATAGTTCACGATGCCGCCTTTCAGGAAAAGCCACAGCCCCACGCCCGATACTCCCGTGAGTATCGCTTTGAATACCATTTTGCCCTTTTCGGGCATTTTAGCGGTCATGGCTTTTATGTGCAGGCCGATATGAACTCCCATGAGAATGAATGACCAGTAGGACATCGCAAGGTGTAAAGTCCTTGCTGTCATCACGTTTATCAGCCCATACATAAAGGGAACTGCGTGACCGCTCATTGACATTCCGCTGAGTGCCGTCAGAGCGATAGCCGCAAGCATAAGCGTGTTTACCGCCGTCATAACGATACGGCAGGGCAAATACTTACCCTTGAAAACTGCTTTATACCATTTGCGGTTGAGGATATGGTGCAGTGTCAGCGTTACCGTCATGCCAATGCCGAGCCACTCGTGAAGCACATCGCCTGTGACCTGAAAAGCCATTAAGAACAGCAAAAGGACTGTCAGCACCGCATCGACTATCCTTTTGATGATGTTTGCAGTCTTAGTCTGCATAACAGTCCCTCGCTTTCCGATCACTTCATTTCCTTTTCCCAGAAACGTATCACATTCAGCTCAAGACCGTCGGCAACGCTTTCAAGCTCTGCAACTTCCTCGTCGGTGAGGGCGATTTTAGAAGCCTTCAAAGCATCTTCAACATGGCTGGCCTTCGTTACACCGATGATCGGCAAAGTTCCCTTAGCTATCGCCCACGCAACTGGCACCTGTGCTATACCTGCACTGTACTTGTCTGCGATCTTGCCGAGAGCCTTGTTCATGACCTCCAGCTTGTCGAGAATTGGGTTATAGCTGTCTGCTCTTGCCGAGCCTGCCGGCATGGGGTGTGTTGTATCATACTTACCCGAAAGCGCACCCTGCTCGAGCACCATATATGAGAAGAACGTAATATCGTTCTCTTTGCAGTAGTCAAGTATTCCCGACTCCTCCGAAGAACGGTTGATAAGGCTGTAATGGTTCTGTACTGCCGAGAGTTTCAGACCGTGAGATCTTAGGATCTCCGCAGCCTGCCTGATCTCCGCAAGGTTGTGATTGGAAACTCCAATCATCGGCACGTTCTCCTTGCCCTCAAAATACTTTGCAAGTTCCTCTGTCCACTTGGGTGCGTCCCATACATTGTGTATCCAGTAGATATCAAAACGGTCAAGTTCCATAAGTTCAAGCTGCATCTCGATCATGTCTTTCATGGCTGTAGGAGAGGAACCGTCAGCGCACTGTGGTGTGAATTTGTCGGAAATGAGATAATTCTCTCTCGGCAAGCCCTTTACAAAACCGGCAAGCACCTTTTCGGAAGTTCCCATACCGTAAGCATAAGCGGTGTCCCAAAGGTTCAGACCGTTTTCCATAGCCTTGTCAAAAACAGGGCGGAGAGTGTCGGCTGTCAGGCTTCCGCCGAATGTTCCGTCATTGCCCCATGCCCACGCTCCGAGGGCGATCTTTGGTAAGTTTTTCATGATGCATTCCTCCTTAATTCTTGTCTTTAAAACTCAGGCATTTTCCGATCACATCGCCTGTCCGCAGATACTGATAGTTCGGGAACTCGAACAGTACAGGTCTGACTTTTGTGTAATCGGGCTTGCCCTTGTCGTTTTGACAGTTTTCCTCAGCGTATTTGATGATCGGCATACCGTTTTCACTAAGCTCATATTCAAACAGACCGGACTTGTCAGTTTTTGCCCCTGTAACAGAACCCGAAACATCAACAGCAGGGAGCATTTCCTCCGTTACAAGACCTATCGCCGTTCATTGTACCAATCACGGTCACAGGCGTGGGGTAGAGTGCCGGTTTTGTGTAAGTGTTTTCTTCACAAATATCACTCCTTGGATTTATTCTGACATTGTGTCATTATAGATATTATAGCATTATTCTGACACGATGTCAATATACATTCCGGAAGTTTCAGATTTTCGGCATTATGGACAAAGTATAAAAGTTTATGTAGGGCATATTAAACAGAAGGGTATGCCTTCCGTTTGTGGAGGACATACCCTTTTGCTGTTGATCTGTTATAGCTTTTATTCCTGAACCTTTGCGATAATTACAGGGCTGAGCCCAAACCACTTGAATGCACTTACATCAAGCAGATAAAGCACCAGCGGAACTATCAGCACAACCGTTTCGATAAGAATTGCTGATATATAGCTTTTGGCTTTTCTTGAAACAAAATATATCAGCAGCATTGCTATAATCATTCCAAGATAACGCAGGACAGAGATAAGAATAAGATATTCCAGGATGCTCAAATTCAACCCTGAAAGATGTTCAAGCGAGCAGGCGGGCGCAGAAAGCTGCCTTGTGCCGTAGGCGTTAAGTACGTTGTAAAAATACGGCACATAAGTAAGAACATAAACGGCTGTTAGCACTAACGTTCCTATGACAAGCTTTCGCAGAAAAACAGCTTTTCGCCCTCTTGGAGTTGAGTGCAAAAGCACCGCCGCACCCGTCTGATACTCGACGCAATAAACATATGTCAGCGTGCATATAAGCATTGCAAGGGCAGTCAGGGCAAGGGTTGTGTCCTTGTTTCCTGCACTTTCATCACCCGTCAGCAGTTTGTATCCAGAGTCATAGACGAACTCTCCACCGTTGGTGGATCTCAGATATTCGGCGTGGGCTTTGACCTGCTCAAACGCAGTCTGCGGAGTGAGAATATTTTGATATTTCATCGCCCCAAAGACATTCCCCTCGGCAAGCTCACGCTGCATATCCTCCTGCGCCCTGTCGAACTTTGCCTGCTCGTCGATCAGGAACTGCTCCTTTTCGGGGGTGAATTCACCCTCTAACTTCAGCATATACTGCTTGTAGTAGATCTCGTCCGATGATTCAAATTTCTCATTGATCGGAGTGTAGCCAAACCACACGAATGCCCCGAAAGCAAGCAGGATAAACAGCACCCTTCCGCCAATAAAGACCTTGTAGCACTCCTGCAAGAACAGGCTTGTGTTTCGGCCTTTGAAAATAGTGAAGAAAAACCGCCTGCTTCGGTTCTGAACCGAACCATAAAAAACGTACAATGACAAAAAAGACCTCCTATGGTATAATAGAAACCATAGGAGGTTTTGTTATGGCAAGAAGTTACAGACATA
>CACZFN010000044.1 GCA_902780505.1 uncultured Ruminococcus sp.
CCTGCCATACATGAAGGCAGAGTATCGTGACAACGAAAAGGAGTACCTTGACTATTATGATGAAGTCGAGGTGTGTGCCGAATCGTCCGAAGCTCACCCAAAGTCTGCTATCCAAGTCCGCAATCGGAGCATGATAGATCGAGCAGACCTTGTGATATGCTGTATTCAGCATAAAAGCGGAGGAGCATACAACACGATACAATATGCAGAGAAACAGGGCAAGAAGATAGTGAACCTTGCAGAATAAAACAAAACAGGCATACAAAAAGAGCCACAGGATCACTCCTATGGCTCTTTTATTCTGTTTATAAGTACACCGAAACGTTTAGGTCATTCCAAGTGTTTGGGCGTACCCTGTGCTTTTTGGAGTATGCATAGAGAAAATCTCTCGCGTGATCTAAATTGATCTTAAACCTGAAAGCACGTTTAAATTCGCTGTCCGAAATAGTGGTTAATAGACGATTGTTTATTTCCTGCATTCGGCGATTGCAGCCTGAGCAGCGGCAAGTCTTGCGATCGGAACTCTGAACGGTGAGCAGGATACATAGTCAAGACCGATCTTGTGGCAGAATTCAACAGATGTCGGATCGCCGCCGTGTTCGCCGCAGATACCGCAGTGAAGTGACGGATTAACAGGCTTACCAAGCTTGATAGCCATTTCCATAAGCTTGCCGACACCTGCCTGGTCGAGCTTAGCAAACGGATCGTTCTCGAATATCTTCTTGTCATAGTAAGCGCCGAGGAACTTGCCGGCGTCATCTCTTGAGAAGCCATATGTCATCTGTGTAAGGTCATTTGTACCGAAGCAGAAGAAGTCAGCGTTTGCAGCGATCTCATCAGCTGTAAGAGCAGCACGCGGGATCTCGATCATTGTACCAACTTCGTACTTAATGTCTGCACCAGCTTCAGCAATAACAGCATCAGCGGTTTCAACTACGACCTTCTTAACAAACTTGAGCTCCTTAACGTCACCTACCAACGGGATCATGATCTCAGGCTTAACTGTCCAGTCAGGATGTCTCTTAGCAACGTTTATAGCAGCCTTTATAACAGCAGAAGTCTGCATCTTAGCTATTTCAGGATATGTAACTGCAAGACGGCAGCCACGGTGTCCCATCATGGGGTTGAACTCGTGGAGCGAATCGATAAGTGCCTTGATATCAGCAACACTCTTGCCCTGTGCATCAGCAAGTGCCTTGATGTCAGCTTCCTCTGTAGGAACGAACTCGTGAAGCGGAGGATCAAGGAATCTGATAGTAACAGGATTACCTTCAAGTGCCTCATAGAGAGCCTCAAAGTCGCCCTGCTGCATAGGCTCGATCTTAGCAAGAGCAGCTTCTCTCTGCTCAACTGTATCAGAGCAGATCATCTCTCTGAATGCAGCGATCCTGTCAGCTTCAAAGAACATATGCTCTGTACGGCAGAGACCTATACCCTCAGCGCCGAGTTCTCTTGCCTTCTTAGCATCAGCAGGAGTATCAGCGTTTGTTCTTACCTTCAGCTTCCTGTACTTGTCAGCCCAAGCCATGATCCTGCCGAATTCACCGGCGATCTGAGCATCAACAGTAGGAATGATCTCACCATAGATGTTACCTGTTGTACCATCAATAGAAATGTAGTCGCCCTCTTTATATGTCTTGCCGCCGAGCTCGAACTTCTTGTTAGCTTCGTCCATCTTGATGTCACCGCAGCCCGAAACGCAGCACTCACCCATACCACGAGCAACAACTGCTGCGTGAGAAGTCATACCGCCGCGAACTGTAAGGATACCCTGTGCAGCCTTCATACCTGTAATATCCTCAGGTGATGTTTCAAGTCTTACGAGAACAACCTTTTCTCCCTTTTCAGCCCATGCAACTGCATCATCAGCTGTAAATACGATCTTACCGCAAGCAGCACCGGGTGAAGCACCAAGTCCCTTGCCGATAGGTGTAGCAGCCTTGAGTGCCTTAGCATCAAACTGCGGGTGGAGAAGTGTATCGAGGTTTCTCGGATCGATCATTGCAACAGCTTCCTGCTCGGTTCTCATACCCTCATCAACGAGGTCGCAGGCGATCTTGAGAGCAGCCTGTGCAGTTCTCTTACCGTTTCTTGTCTGGAGCATATAGAGGTGGCCGTGTTCAACAGTGAACTCCATATCCTGCATATCTCTGTAGTGAGCTTCGAGCTTCTGGCAAACATCCTGGAAGTCCTTGAATGCCTGCGGGAACTTCTCAGCCATCTCAGCGATAGGCATAGGAGTACGAACGCCTGCAACAACGTCCTCGCCCTGTGCATTTGTAAGGAACTCACCCATAAGCTTCTTCTCGCCTGTAGCAGGATCTCTTGTAAATGCAACACCTGTACCGCAGTCGTCACCCATATTACCGAATGCCATAGACTGAACGTTTACAGCAGTACCCCAGCTGAACGGGATATCGTTATCTCTCCTGTATACGTTAGCTCTGGGGTTATCCCATGAACGGAATACAGCCTTGATAGCGCCCATTAACTGTTCCTTAGGATCAGCAGGGAAATCTGTACCTATCTTAGCCTTATACTCAGCCTTGAACTGTGAAGCAAGCTCTTTAAGGTCATTAGCATCAAGCTCAACGTCCTGCTTTACGCCCTTCTTGTCCTTCATCTGGTCGATAAGTTCTTCAAAATACTTCTTACCAACTTCCATAACAACATCAGAATACATCTGGATAAATCTTCTGTAGCAGTCCCAAGCCCATCTTTCATTGCCTGACTTTGCAGCGATAGAAGCTACAACGTCTTCATTAAGACCAAGGTTCAGGATAGTATCCATCATACCAGGCATGGAAGCCCTTGCGCCTGAACGAACGGAAACGAGGAGAGGATTCTCTATATCTCCGAACTTCTTGCCTGTAACTTCCTCCATCTTTGTGATGTTAGCTTCGATCTCAGCCATTATCTCGTCGCTGATACCGCCGTCCTCATAATACTGAGTACAAGCCTCTGTTGTGATCGTGAAGCCCTGAGGTACACGGTCTTTACCGAAAATCGAAGTCATCTCAGCAAGGTTTGCACCCTTACCGCCGAGAAGCTCACGCATATTAGCGTTACCTTCGGTAAACTGATAAACATACTTCTTTGCCATTGGTTTCTACCTCCAAATAGATTTTTTGTGATCCGCGCCGCCCACGCCCTAAAGCACAGCAGCACAAGGTTACAAATATTATTATAACAGATTTGCAGAAAAATTACTATACATTTCAATAAATTTTAACAAGTTAAACTTGCACAATTTTTTAGTTCGATTTATGTGCAATATGCTATATTTTACATAATTTTACATTGGTTTTGTCGTCATTTGTAACATAACCGCAGTTTCAAAAAGCGCCTTATATATGCATTTTCAACATTTCCAGTACAGAAAAACCGCCACTTTGCATCAGCTGACACTTTCTGCCGATCTTTTCATGATATCTATCACTTCATTCATAAGTGCCGCAGGCTTCTGTTTCTTAGCAAGGGCAACGCTTATATACGGCTTCTGCTTATCGCTGAACTTGACACGGTTCTTATATTTTGCCATAAGCGCCTGAATCTGTGATATCGCGGGGGAATCCACATAGAAATACACGCTGTCACCCTTTTGTGATATCTCCTTTATTCCCATGCGTGAAGCTGTGTTTCGCATAAGGGCTACATTTATAAGTCCCATTACTGCCTTAGGCGGATCACCGAAGCGGTCGATAAGCTCGTCGATAACATCATGGCTGTCCTCCTCGGTAACTACAAGGGCTATCTTTCTGTAGGCATCTATCCTCTGCGGCAGGCTTTCTATATACCTTTCAGGGATATATGCATCTATCGCTATATCAACCAGGCAATCCTCGGCTGACCTCGGCATAGCCTCGCCTTTAAGGGAAGCCATAGCCTCACTCAAAAGCTTCAGGTACATATCATACCCGACCGCCTCCATATGCCCATGCTGCTGACCGCTCAACACAGAACCCGCGCCCCTTATCTCAAGGTCACGCATCGCTATATGGAAGCCCGAACCGAACTGAGTAAATTCCTTTACAGCATTAAGGCGTTTTTCGGCTATCTCGCTGAGCACTTTTCCTCGCCTGAATGTAAAATATGCAAACGCCCTTTTATTTGATCTTCCTACCCTGCCGCGCAGCTGATACAGCTGTGAAAGCCCCATTCTGTCAGCATCCTCTATAATAAGCGTATTTACATTTGACACATCAACACCTGTTTCGATAATGGTGGTGCATACAAGTATATCTATCTCATGCTCTATAAGCTGCCGCCATATTTCGGAAAGTTCACGCTCGTTCATCTGTCCGTGGGCTATACCTATCCTCGCTTCAGGCAAAAGCTTTGAGAGCATTGCCGCTTTGTGTGCTATAGTTTCTACCCTGTTGAAAAGATAGTACACCTGCCCTCCGCGGCGAAGTTCCTTTGCTATCGCCTGTGCGATAACACCGTCGTTATGCTCCATAACATACGTCTGCACAGGGTGCCTGTCCTGCGGCGGTTCTTCTATCACTGACATATCCCTTATGCCGGAAAGCGCCATATTGAGAGTTCTCGGTATAGGCGTTGCGGAAAGGGTAAGCACATCAATATTTTTATACTTTTCCTTGAATCTTTCCTTATGTGCAACACCAAAACGCTGTTCCTCGTCAACTATCACAAGGCCGAGGTCTTTAAACTGAACATCATCCTGAACGAGCCTGTGTGTACCTATAACGATATCCACTTCCCCGCGTGCAAGCTTTTTTAATATCTGCTGCTGTTCCTTTGGCTTGCGAAAACGCGAGAGCAGTTCGACATTTATCGGGAAATGCTCAAACCTCTTTACTGCCGTCTGATAATGCTGCCACGCCAGAACAGTTGTCGGCACAAGCACTGCCACCTGCTTTGAATCAAGCATACACTTGAAAGCCGCCCTTAATGCGACCTCTGTCTTGCCAAAACCCACATCGCCGCAAAGCAGCCTGTCCATAGGGACATTACGCTGCATATCCTTTTTTATCTCGCTGATACTTCTTAACTGGTCATCAGTTTCAGTGTATTCAAATCTTTCTTCAAACTCCGTCTGCCACTCGTTGTCCTCAGAAAACGCAAACCCTCTTGCAAGCTGTCTTTCGGCATAAAGCTTTGTCAGCTGCTCTGCCATATCCTTAACAGCCTTCCGCACTCTCGTTTTAGTTTTGAGCCATTCCTGTGAGTTGAGCTTATTGAGCCTTACACGTTCCTCGTCACCCGGGGCTATATACTTTGACACAAGGTCAAGCTGTGTGACCGGCACATAAAGAACATCTGTCCCGGCATACTTAATGGTTATATAGTCTTTTCTCACACCGTTCGTTTCAAGGTTCCTTATTCCCGCAAACCGCCCGATACCATACATTGAATGTACAACAAGATCCCCATTAGAAATATCGGCGATACTGTTTATACGCTCGCTGTTCTTAGGTGTCTTGGGCTTTTGCTTTTTTGAGGAATTGAGCGCTTTCATTTGTGTGAGCATCGCGCATTTTATATCCGGGTATTCAAACCCGCCAGACACACTTCCCGTCCTTACATAGACCTTTGAAGGAAGTATCTCGCTGTCATTTTTGAGCACCTCGGCGCTGAACCCGCTGTCGTTCAAGTCACGCACCAGTATAGGCAGCGTTTTCTCACTTCCCGCAAGGAGTACCGTACAGTAATCAGCATCACGAAACGCTTCAAGCTCGTCTGTAAGCGTTTTCATATCACCGCCCCAGCCCGATGTCTGGCGGCAGTCGGTATTTATAAGCTTTTTAAACTTTATATCATTATGCCCACGCATAAATGTGTCCATAAAAACGGACCTTTTTTCAAGTGCTTTTTTCATGACAAGCTCAAAGCCCGAAAAGAAATCCGCGGTCTGGTTAAACAGCACGCCATCCTCTATAAGCAGCTTTGTATCCTCCCTCAGCTGCGCTGTTACTGCTCTTGCTTTTTCAAGGCAGTTTGCATATTCGCATAAAACACAAATGCTGCCCTCGCCGAAATAATCAAGCACGCCTGTCCGTGTGGAATACACGGAATTGATATACTTATCCATATTGCTAAGAGTGATACCGCTGTTGAGCGCATCAATATCGTGCTCAAGAAGTGCCTTTATCTTATCCGCAAGCCTTCCCCGCACCTTGGAATGAAGCGACTGTATTATTTCGACAAGACGCTGCCTGTCACAGATTATCTCGGCGGCAGGGGCAACCGTTATTTTTTCAAGCGGCTGAGTGCGCCTTTGGGTAAGTGTATCGAAATAACACAGAGAGTCTACTTCATCGCCCCATAATTCCATACGGTACGGCTGCTGCTCGGAAACGGAAAAGATATCTACTATGGAACCTCTCACCGAAAACTGCGCGGCACCCTCTACCTGATCGCATCGGGTGTAGCCGCAGCTGATAAGCCGTCTTGTAAGCTCGTCGGTGCTTATTTCATTACCCCGCGATATTTCAAATGTATATTCGGAAAGCTTGTCTTTGGGGATAGTCAGCTGCATAGAAGCCTCAACAGATGTCACAAGCACCCTTGCACGCCCCTCGGCTATGGCCGAAAGTGCGCCTATACGCCTGTGTTCATATTCCCTTGATGCACCCTCTAAATACGCAAAGTTCAGATCCTTTGCGGGAAATATCACAGACAAAGGCTCACCTGCAAGCTCGTTTATGTCATTTGACATTCTTGTTGCCGCGCTTTCATCATCGCAGATAACGACTGCCGGAGACTTTTCGCTTAAATACATTATAGCCTGCGCCTTATGCACAGAAGAAACACCCGTAACACAAACAGGCGTATACCCGCCGTCCACCGCGCGGTCAAGTTCGGGGGTGAAAGGCAGTGCTTTGAAGATCTTGTTAAAAATATTCATATTGCTTCCTTAATTGAATTCGTTCATAGCTTTATCGGTATTGCCCGATACTATGTATTCAAGTGCCTTGCAGGCATTGTCGCCTGCTTCGTTCATAAGCTTCATTTCATCATCGCTGAAATGCGAAAGCACCCAGTCGGCAAGGTCGTAATCCTTATGCGGCTTTGCGCCGACACCTATCTTTATCCGCGGAAAATCCTCACTGTCAAGGCATTCGATAATGCTCTTGATACCGTTATGCCCACCGGAGGAACCCTTGCGCCTTATTCTCAGCTTACCCGGTTCCAAAGAGATATCGTCAAACATAACTATCACATTTTCAGGCGGTATCTTGTAAAAATCCGCCGCCGCCATTACAGCCTCGCCGCTCAGGTTCATAAACGTTTCCGGCTTTATCACAAGGCAGCGTTTCCCTGCGATAACAACCTCGCCGACAAGCGATCTGAACTTATGTGTATTTACCTTGAACCCGAACTTTTCTTCAAGCCGTGACACAGCTATAAAGCCGGCATTGTGACGTGTGTTTTCGTATGCCACCCCCGGATTTCCAAGACCTGCTATAATAAATTCTATCTTCCCCTGCGCGGCAGGATTTTTTGAAATATGCTCAAAAGCGTCCCATATACTCATAAAACTGCTCCTTTTTCAAAACGCACAATAACCCCGGCTTATCACTAAGACGGGGTGTTTTGTGTTTATTTTATTATAGCATTTTTTTATGTTTTTGTCAAATCTTACTTCACCTTGACAGTCTTCACGTCGTATGCGCCGTTGTAGTTTACCTTGTTCACCGTGCGTACAGCCTTGACAGTCACTTCGTAAGTCTTGCCCTTGACAAGCCCCGATATCGTCCTCGAAGTCACATTGTTTGCGACCTTGACGCTTTTCCATGAAGAAGTTCCCTTGACTCTGTAATAAACGATGTAGTTAGTCGCACCCGCCACCTTACTCCAGCTGAACTTCACTGCCTTGCTTGCCGCAGTTGCCTTGAAGCTTACCTTTGCAGGCTTGGTAGATGTCGTGATCGTCGGGTACTTAGCCGAAGTATAATCCTTGCCGCTTACTGTCTTATATGCCTTTATCGCATATTTATAAGTAGTGCCAGCCTTTAAAGATTTTACGGTATAAGTGTTCACATTGCCCGTTTTAGCAATGCGAACCCATTTCTTGGTTGAAGTGTTGTACTGATATACGATATAACCGCCCGCACCGTTCACCTTGTTCCACGAAAGCTTTACAGCACTTGCCGAAGTCGAAGCCGCCTTGAACCCGCCAACATTTGAGGGTATAATAGTAAACGAAAGCGTCTTTGTGCCCGTGTAATTACCCTTGCCCGTCACGGTTATCGTGCCCGTGCCGATGTTTTTATTGTTCTTGTAAGAAAGTGTGTAATCCGTCCCCTGCTTTAAGGTGTAGCTGCCGTCCTTTATGGTAACTGTGGGCGCCTTAGCCTTGCCAGTATAGCCGAATACGGCTTTGTCGGCGGTAAATGTACAGCCCTTGAAGTCAGGATGAATTACCTGATATTTAGTTTTCCATGCAGCGTCACTATGATTATTGTTCCAATTCTTTAGATAAGTTTCCATAGGTGAGCCTGCAAAGCACCTTACTGTAAGGTTGGTGGATTCATAGAATTCTCCATAGAAATCTCCCTGTCCTTCTTCAACAACAACCTTTGCTTTCTTAGGTATAGTAATTGTTTTAAGCTTTGTTAATCTGTTAAACGCCTGAATACCTATCTTCTCAAGCCCATCAGGAAGTGTAATGCTTGTAAGTTTGCTACAGCCATAGAAAGCGGCAGAATCAATGCTTTTTACATTTTTAGGAATAATAAGACTTGATACGCCAACACCCATAAATGCCATACTTCCTATAGAAGTCACAGTGTCCGGAACAGTAATTTTAATAAGGTTGGTACACCCATAAAACATACCTTGACCTATACTTGTCAAGTTTTGGGGAATATTTACGCTTGTAAGCTTCTGACAGCCATTAAACCACCAACTGCTATCTGCTGAAACTATCTTTTTGGGTAAAGTTGCAGTCTTTAGATTATCACAATCGTTAAACAGTCTTGTTCCAAGTGTAGTTGCCGTGTCAGGTATAGTAATACTTGTAAGACTTTCACATGATGCAAATGCACTGTCTTCTATCGTAGTAACACCACTTGGGATAGTAACACTTGTTAATGCACGACAATACTCAAAAGCTGATGCGCCTATCGTTTTTACTGTACTTGGAACGATAAATGATTTTACAGAATCCATATTCAGTATGTATATAAGCTTTGTCATATCCTTAGAATACAAGACGTTGTCTTTAATAACAAGATATGGGTTTGCGCTGTCAATAGTCATAGTGGTTCTTGAAGTATCAACACCTATACATATCCCACTTTTTTCGATTTCCCTGACAGTAGAAGGTATAACTATACTTTTTACGTATTCATTGTCATAAAACGAATAAGCACCTATCTTCGTTACATTTTTCCCGGCAATTTGTGAGGGGATAGTTACTTTAGATAAACTACCACTATAGCTATATATCTCCACCGTCCCGTCATCAAGCACATGATAGGTATAATCCCCATAAACAAGGTCTTCCGCGCTTGCCGTGATAGCCGTGTCAAAATCCGCTCTTTCAGGCAGTACGCCAAATGCACCGCCAACAAGTGCAAGCGCCACTGCGCAGGATAAAACTTTTTTCTTCATAAAAAAACTCCTTTCAATACATTTTTAAGACCGTTTGGTTGTAATATAATAAATATAGCACAAAAATATGTTAAAGTCAATAGTACCGAACGGTACTAAACCAAAAAGGGGTGTAAAAATGTTTTTTCAAAGACTCCATGACTTGCGCGAGGACAAAGACCTTAATCAGAAAGAAATCGCAAAGCTGTTATTCACAAGTCAGACCGTATATTCAAGATATGAACGAGGGGTTCTTACTATCCCCGTCGAGCACCTCCTTATCCTTGCCGATTTTTACGGCGTTTCCACAGATTACATCTTAGGGCGCACAAACAACAAAGCCACAAATAAATAAACCGCAGACGGTGTTTGAACTGCCCCAAATTGTGCGTACAGCACAAAAAGCCCCTATGGCATATTAAATTAAGCAATGAACTGGCTTCGCAATTCAAGCGGAGTCAGTTTTGT
>CACZFN010000045.1 GCA_902780505.1 uncultured Ruminococcus sp.
CTTTTCATGATATTTTTGTTTGTTAGCACTTAACATTATATCATATTGAGAGTTGTTTTTCTATTTTTGGTGTCTATGATCTATTGTAACATAACATTTTTGAAATTTTTTATAGTCTTTTTATTGCCTGTAATTATTCTGACCGTTTCCACGGTAAAAACCGTTTTGCTGCTGTCCGGAATAGGTATAGCCGTTGTTATACCCGCTATAATTATTGCTGTAGTTATTATAGCCCTGATAGCTGTTGTGATAGCCGTTTGTGTCATACCCTGCGGGACCATACATATTCTGATCAATAGGCTCGCCTGTATACGGATCAAACTTTGCCTGCTGATACCGGCCGTTATACTGATATCCGTAATTCTGATCGGCGTAATAGCCGTTATAACCGTTTTGGGTATACTGCTGCTGATAATTATTATAGCTGTTATTATAAGATGTATAGTAACCGCGCGGATCATAATAGTAAGGGTTCTGCTGAAAATAACCGCCGTAGCTTGTGAACGGAATTCCGATAGGCGGCCCGATAGGTGAATCTTCGCGAGAGAGCTTGTTGACTTTCTTTACAGCAAGGACTGTGATCACAACTTCAAATATAAGGAATGCTCCCAGAAGATAGTCTTCACCCGACATAAGACAGAAATCATAGAAGCCATGTATCATTGATGCTGAAAGCCACGCTTTGAGCAGGTTGAGATTTTTCCCTGTATTGTCGCCAAGATATTGACATCTTTTGGCAAGGCCGTAGAAATACCCCATAAAAACAGCATTTATCGCGTGTCCCGGTACTGAAAGAATACCTCTCAGCACAGCAGTTCCGATCCCTCCGGGTATAACATAAAGGATATTTTCAAGAGTTGCAAACCCTAAAGAAACCGATACGGCGTATACAACCGCATCAAAAGTATAGTTAAACTCCCTGTTATTCCACGTGCGGAGTTTAAGCATGACAAACTTGCCGCCTTCTTCGACTAAAGCAACTAAAAAGAATGCATTTATAAATGTATACAGAAGTGAATCCTCGTCAAGAAACTCTAAAACTAAGCTTTCACCAAGCAAGCCGATTATCACTGCACCTACAGTTGATAATGCACCGAGCACAAACAGTGAAACTATAAGACGTTTGGGCTCTTTTTCTATTTTATCCTTTTTACTTATGTATATCATCAAAAGAAATGCAGGCAGTACAGCAAGCCCGAAAAGAATATGATCCATATTTTCACCCCATATTATTCAAAATTTTTTTATATTATAACATATATCCGAAAATTATGCAAGGCTTTTATTGACATTGGTATATTTTTAATGTTATAATAATACTATATTTTATAATCAAGGGATACTTTATATGAAATTTAATATGATTATTGCAGGGGTATTTGTTTTTTTAATTATTATTAGCATAAGCCTTGTAGTTGCTTTAAGGCCAGGTATAAACAATAATGATTTATCAGGTGATGAAAGCTCAAATACAAGCTTCATCACAACTGAGAGCAGCGAAAGCGAAATCAATGGCGGTTCTTCATCTCGTAATGATAATTCTTCGCAGGACGACCGCAGCAGTGCAGATTATATTCAAAGAGATGAAAACGGTATAGAAATGCTTGTTGATGTTATGCCTATAGTTAATGCATATAAGACAGGTGATACATCTTTGCTTACAGATAAGCAGATAAAGACGCTTGAAGAAGCAAAACGGATAATATCAAAGATCATTGTAGATTCAATGTCCGATTATGAAAAAGAGCTTGCCATACACGATTATATATGTCTTTATAATTCCTACAACGAAACAGCATTAAACGCTCTGGGGGTGTATTCTTCCGATGATTCATCGCCGTACGGCGGGCTTGTGCTTCATAAATCTGTATGCAAGGGGTATGCAACAAGTTTTAAACTGCTTTGCAATATGTGCGGCATTGAATGTGAGCTTATTGCCGAATACGAGGGCAATGCCATAGAACACGCATATGACAGAGTAAGTCTTGAGGACAGCTGGTATTATGTAGATGTCACATGGGATGATGATGAATATTACGGGAACACATATGATACGATAAACCATAAGTATTTTAATATGACAAGAGCGCAGTTTTGTGTAAATCACAAGCTTGACAACACCTGCCCCGACAGTACGTCCGAAAAGTATACATACGCTTATAACAACATTATTAAAGTAAACAGTATAGATGAATACCTTGACAAAGTATACGCTCACCACCAAGCAAGGGCGGCTTCACCGCTGTATTTTGATTTATCCGGATGCGGCGATACTGTGCTTGGCTTTTCGGGAAACGAGGGCGCGTTTGATTATTATTTCACCAACGATTCAGGTGTTGAACGCCTCAATGAACCAAGTTCGGAAATATTGGACTTTGAACTGAGCAAAATGATGGTTGACGGGAGAGTGATACTCCGTGTCGAGTTTATCGCTTCATAAGGGAGAGTTAGTATGAGATTCAGGCCGTGCATTGATATACATAACGGAAACGTAAAACAGATAGTCGGCTCAACTCTGAGGGACAAAAATGACATAGCAAAGGAAAACTTTTCATCAGACCTCGGCGGGGGATATTATGCATCACTTTACAGGTCAAAAGGGCTTAAAGGCGGGCATATAATACTTTTGAACCCGGAAGGTTCACAGTATTATAAAGCTGATGTAGATACCGCGAAAGAAGCGCTTTCCGCATACGAGGGCGGCTTGCAGATAGGCGGCGGTATGAATGATAAAAACTCAGCGCGTTTTCTTGATATGGGTGCAAGCCATATTATCATAACAAGTTTTGTGTTTAAAGATGGTGTGATCAACACCGATAATCTTAAAGCGGCAGTCAGGGCTGTAGGAAGAAAAAGGCTTGTGCTTGATCTTTCCTGCCGCAAAAAAGGGGATAAGTATTATATTGTCACTGACCGTTGGCAGAAATTTACAGATACCGAGCTCACGCTTGACACTATGGGGTATCTGTCCGGTTTCTGTGATGAATTTCTTATCCATGCTGTTGATGTTGAAGGCAAGGCAAACGGCATAGAAACAGACATAGCGGCACTTATCGGCGATTTTTCGGAAATACCTGTTACTTATGCAGGGGGGATACATTCTTATGAAGATATTTCACTTCTTTCGGAAATATCGGGAGGAAAGGCTGATTTTACGATAGGTTCTGCACTTGATATTTTCGGCGGTTCGCTTGAATTTGACAGGATATGTGAGCTTTCGGATAAAAATTAGCTGTTAATAAACGTTATTTTCATTTAATTTGTGATTGATTTTAATGCGTAAATGTGGTATAATATAATCCGGCGTATTTTTATATAAAGGGGACGATTTGGTTGGCAAAGCTTAAAGTCGCCGTTATTTTCGGCGGGAAAAGCAACGAGCATGATGTTTCGCTCGTATCTGCGGCACACGTTATAGAGTGTATTCCAAAGGATAAATTTGACGTCTTGTGCATAGGTATTACAAAAAAAGGCAGCTGGTATAAATACAGCGGTGTATCAGAAGATATCAAAAGCGGTAAATGGACAGAACACCCCGATAATGTGCGCTGTATATTAAGTCCCGATCCTGTACATAAAGGATTTATAGTGCTTGATAAAGAGGGCGGTTATCAGAATATAAAAGTAGACTGTATCTTCCCTGTGCTTCACGGCAAAAACGGTGAGGACGGTACTGTTCAGGGGCTTTTTGAACTCGCGCAGATACCCTTTGTCGGGTGTGATCTGCTTTCATCTGCAAACTGTATGGATAAAGAACTTACACACATTGTGCTTGATTCACACGGGATCAGAACTGCGCCCTATGTTCCGATACTTAACCACGAGCTTGATATTCTTGATGAAAAATGTGCTCAGATGGAGAAAAAGCTGAAATACCCCATGTTTGTCAAGCCGGCAAACTGCGGCTCGTCTGTCGGTGTGTCAAGGGCTGAAAACCTTGAGCAGCTGAAAACCGGCATAAAACTTGCTTTCGCACATGACAAAAAAGTTGTTGTTGAGCAGGGGATCTTTGGCATTGAATGTGAATGTGCCGTAATGGGCAACAACGAGCCTTTTGCTTCTACAGTCGGTGAGATATGTTCGGCAAATGAAGCACTTTATGATTTTGAGGCAAAATATAATAACGCCGCCTCAAAAACCATTATTCCCGCAAGGATAAGTGATGAAGCGATCGAAAAGATAAGACAAACAGCTATAAAAGCATATAAAGCTATGGGGTGCAGTGGTCTTGCAAGGGTTGATTTCTTCCTTTGTGAGGGTGATTTGCCTGTGCTTAATGAAATAAATACACTCCCCGGGCATACACCTATAAGTATGTACCCTAAGCTTATGGAAAACGCTGGTCTTTCATATTCCGAACAGGAGGAAAGGCTTATAAGATACGCTTTTGAAAGGGCAGATGTTTACTATGAATAAAGACAGTGCTATAGGCGTATTTGATTCCGGCGTAGGCGGGCTTACAACTGTTAAGGAACTTGCCGAGCTTTTGCCGAATGAAAACATAATCTACCTTGGCGACACAGCACGTGTTCCATATGGAACACGAAGCCGCGCCACAATAGCCGAATATGCAAGGCAGGATATAGCATTTTTGCAGGAACATGATGTCAAGATGATTCTTGTTGCCTGCGGGACTATTTCTTCCGCTATGATGTACGAACCTATTTTTGACGGCGTGAGCGTAAGCCACAGCGGAGTTGTCAAGCCTACAGCTATAGCGGCATATAAAGCTACAAAGAATAATCGCATAGGCGTTTTGGGTACAAGTGCAACTGTCAAGAGCAAAAGCTTTGAAAACGCTATAAAAGCTATCGATTCTGATGTTGAAGTTACAGCAAAAGCCTGCCCTATGTTTGTCCCGCTGGTAGAAAACGGGTATACATCCCGTGATTGCCTTCCGACAAAGCTTATTGCCGAGGAATACCTTGAAATAATGAAGAAAAATGAAGTGGATACGCTTATATTGGGCTGTACACATTTCCCGCATCTTTCCGAAATAATTGGGGATATTATGGGCGAGGGTGTCACGCTTATATCGTCGGGGGCCGAACTTGCAAAGTTTGCGCTTTTCGAGCTTTCAAGGCTTGATCTGTTCTCCTCAAGACATGAGATCGGTACAAGAGAACTCTATTGTACGGACAGTGTTGAACTTTTTACAGAAAATGCAGCTACTTTCCTTGGGAAGGACAATATGGCGATAATTAACAAGTGTACTTTAAAGATATGATTTTGATGAGGATTTTTTAAATGAAGGACGCACTTATAAAACTTATAAGCACACAGTCGGACGGAGAAGATAATGAATCCACCGAACTTATCACAAGGGGAAAGTTTGGCAGAGAAAAGGACGGCTATGTTATAATGTACGACGAAACCGAAGCGACCGGCTATGCGGGTTCGACTACCAGGATAAAGGCTTTTGACAGCGGCACAAAGATAGCTATGGAAAGAACAGGTGCTGCACAGTCATCGCTTATTGCCGAACTTGGCATCAAGCACCACTGCCAGTATGGTACGCCGTTTGGCGATTTTATGGTAGGCGTAAATACAAAGACCATCAAATCCGAACTCGGTGCTGACGGCGGTCAGCTTGATTTTTCATATGTGATAGATGTAAATTCAAGCTTTGTGGGGGATTTCAGGATATTTGTCAATGTAAAGCCCACGGCTTGACACAAAGAAAGGACGTAAAAATATGGCTAATCTTATACAGGATGCTTTCTTGCAGGTGAGGGAGCTTATTATGAATTCGCTCGGCGTTTGTATTGCCGAAGGTATATTTCCCGGTGAGGCGATATCTTCTTTTAATGTAGAACGCCCCGCCGATCCAAAAAACGGTGACGTTTCCACAAATGTCGCTATGGTTTGTGCCAGAGCTTTCAGAAATGCACCGAGAAAGATCGCCGAAACAATAGTTTCAAAGCTTGAACTCAGCGGTACATATTTTGACAGATGTGAAGTTGCAGGCGCCGGGTTTATCAACTTCTTCTTTTCAAAAAACTGGTATGCTGAGGTCATTGGTGCAGTTTTAAAGGAAAAGGAGGATTTTGGTTCTACCGATTTCGGTCAGGGCAGAAGTGTTCTTGTTGAATTTGTATCTGCAAACCCAACAGGTCCTATGCATATTGGCAATGCAAGGGGCGGCGCGATCGGTGACTGCCTGTCAGCTGTGCTCGAAAAGGCAGGCTTTAAGGTTGCAAGAGAGTTCTATGTAAATGACGCAGGCAACCAGATAGAAAAATTCAAGACCTCGCTTGAAGTAAGGTATCTGCAGATCTATAAACCCGAAACAGAACTTCCTGAGGACGCTTATCAGGGGCAGGATATAGTTGAACACGCAAAAGCGTTTAATGATGTTTATGGTGACAAGTATGTAAATACAACGTCAGAGGAAAGAAGGCAGGCGCTGTGCGATTTTGCTTTGCCTAAGAATATACAGACACTTCATGACGATCTTAGCAAATACAGGATTCAATACGATAAATGGTTTACCGAAAGCTCACTTCACGAAAGCGGCGCTGTTAAGGAAATAGTTGAAAAGCTTAAAGAAAGTGGTTATACTTATGAGCTTGAGGGCGCTTTGTGGTTTAAGTCATCAGAGCTTGGTGATGAAAAGGACAGAGTGCTTGTTCGTGCAAACGGCGTACCTACATACTTTGTACCCGATATTGCATACCATTATAATAAACTTGTGACACGCGGCTTTGATAAGGCGATTGATGTTCTTGGTGCTGACCACCACGGTTATGTTCCGAGAATGAAGGCGGCGCTCAAAGCACTTGGTGTGGACGAAAACAGGCTTGATGTTGTCATTATGCAGATGGTTCGTCTTGTCCGTGACGGCGAGGTATATAAGCTTTCTAAGCGTTCGGGCAAGGCTATTACACTTGCTACACTTTTAGAAGAAGTCCCGATCGACGCAGCAAGGTTCTTCTTTAATTTAAGGGAAGCAAACTCTCACTTTGATTTTGACCTTGACCTTGCAGCATCCGAAAGCTCGCAGAACCCTGTTTACTATGTTCAGTATGCACACGCAAGGATATGTTCTGTTCTTGCAAAGGCAAAGGAAAACGGCGTTGAGATCGACGGCACTGCTGACCTTACACTTCTTGAAAGTGCTGACGAGCAGGAACTTATAAAGTTTATTGCAGCGCTGCCTGACGCAGTAAATGATGCAGCTAAAAACTATGATCCTGCAAGAATGACAAGATATGTGCTTGAACTTGCAACGCTTTACCACAAGTTCTATAACAACTGCCGTATAATAGGCGAGGAAAATTCACTAATGCAGGCAAGACTTACACTTTGCCTTGCTGTAAAACAGCTTATTGCGAATATTCTTACAATGCTGAAAATAACTTGCCCTGAAAAGATGTGATGCATACGGTATCTTATCATCACTAATAAAAATAAGCCTGAGAGCATCATAACTCTCAGGCTTTAATATTTAGTATTACGATTTCTTTTTAATAACAACCGCTACAACTGCTATAACGACTGCAACTGCTGCACATATGCCGATTATAAGACCAACATTGCTTGATTCTTCACTGTCAGCCTTTGAGCTGTCGTCAGCTTTCGATGTGTCGGCGGCGGATGAAGCTGCTTCGCTTTCAGCGGGTGCGGCGCTGCTTTCTTCTACAGATTCGGCAGCCGAGGATTCTTCAATGCTTGACTCCTCGGGAGCTTCAACATTTGTGCCCTTTCCGTATACTCTTTCAACAACTTCCTTGTCAAAGTTTTCGATCTTATCAGTCGGAAGCCCCGATACCTTGAAGCTTATTGATACAGGATCAGCACTGCCCCATACCTCAGAAGGCATATCAGGATCGCTGAAATCAGGAATTGCGCCCCAGCCGTTTTTAAGCTTTATAATCTTTTGGTTTCTGTCAAACTTTTCACCGTCTTCAAGTGCCTGAAGCGGTTTGCCGTCATCAGTCAGGCCGTTTGTAAATGTATATTCTGTTCCGTCGATCACCGCTTTTGTAAGTTCAAAGGAAACGCCCTCACCTTTTTCAAGGTCAGCATATTTAGAAAAGTCGATATCCAGCTCAACAGCAAGGAAGCCGCAGATATCGTCTGTATATTCAGGCTGATAGCCAAGCATTTCAACTGTATATTCGCCGTTTCCTGTTACATTAACATCTTTGAATGTAATGTCAAGAACAGTTGATTCTGTTTCATCAAGAGGTTCTAACTGTATCTCGTTTCTGTGATCCCACTGATCCCTTATCTGGAACACGATACCTGCCTGACAGTAAACACCGTCTGCATCAGCTTCGGGAACTTCAATTGCCGAAGCGGGAATAACTGTTGCAGCTGTTAAAGCTGCTGCGCTGAGCGCTGTGATTGCTTTTTTGAAAAACACTTTGATTCTCCTCCATCTATTATATGATTTAAGCTGTTAAACCAGCTTGTTTACTTAGAGTTTTCTATGATAGCATCAACTATCTTAGGGCATTTTTTCTGACAGAGATCACGGTCGATTATCGCAAAATCACCACAGTCCCACCAGAAGCATTTTATGCCCCTGTCCCAGGCAGCCTTTGCAAAATACCCTGCATGAACAGCCCTTGCATCTTCGTTTCCTTTCTTATCCTGTGAACCCCATTCGCCGATTATTACAGGCAGACCTTTTTCTTTTGCATCAGCGGCGATCCTGTCCATTGAGCTGTCGATAGCTTTTTTGTCCTCGTCAGAGCCCCATTCATCAGTCATTGTAGTCCATGTTGCATTCTTCCAGCAGAAGCCCTGCGGATCATAATCATGTACCTCTAAAAGCATATGATCTTTTGCCGGATCGGTAGGGATCTCAAGTGCCTTTATTTTGTCATATCCGCCTGCATAGGTCATTATAATAAGGTTTCTTGTGGCGTTATAACCGCCGCCTTTTCTGACGGTGTCAACAAACTTCTGATTATAGTTTTTAAGCCCTTCTACCGGATCACCGCTTTTACCGCCGCCCCAGTTATTGTTTGGATCAAGTATCTCGTTTATTGCTTCAAACATCAGCTTCTGGTCATAATCCTTGAATCTTTCGGCTATCTGTTCCCATATTTTTCCGAACTTCTCGCCGTTTTCATTGTAGCTGTCCATAGATGCGCATACCCAGCCGTTCTCACCGCCGTCGTGGTGAACGTTAAGGATAACATACATATCCTGCGAATAAACGTAATCAACAACTTCCTGCACCCTGTCAAGCCAATCTTTATCTATTTTTCCGTTTTCGTCAAAATGGTATTGCCAGGTGACAGGTACTCTCACAGCGTTAAAGCCGGCGTCTTTAACGGCAGTTATCATTTCCTTAGTAGTATATGGGTTGCCCCAGCTTGTTTCAAATGCCCATATATCATCGGGATCAAGACCGTCACTTGTAGAATCAAGCGTGTTGCCGAGATTCCACCCTGCGCCGATATTGTTTACTGCGTTCTGGGCACTCTCACATTCCTCGTAAGTCTTTTCATTTTCAGCCGAAGAACTGTCTTTTCCGCACGAAGCAAGCATTGATGCGGCACAAATGACAAGACATATTCTTCTGAGTGTTCTTTTATTTATAAGCATTACAGCATTCCTCCATATCTCAAATACATTATAACACATTGTTTTACACTTGTCATTACTTTTTATAAAATTTTATAAATGTTAAGATGTTTATAAAAATATTAATCTGTAAATATGTTTATATATAATAAAAAAACAGCATTCAATAGCATTATAATAAGTTTAAAAAGCGTGAATGTATATATTTCGGGGTAATATAAAAAATTTTCTAAAATGTGCAGTTGTCAATGATCTTGGACACTCTCCCTCAAAAAAAATATGACATTAAGTAAATAATTGCAAATTTCCCTCTTGGAGGAGCCGCAGGCGACGG
>CACZFN010000046.1 GCA_902780505.1 uncultured Ruminococcus sp.
ACTTGTGCGCTTCGGGATTATCTTATTTCGCCGCCTTGTCGGGCTTCGCCCGATTGGGGCTCTGCCCCAAACCCTGCTGGGGCTCTGCCCCCGTCCCCGTTGGGGCTTTGCCCCAAACCCCACAAGCCCTTTTTTGAGGAAAAAGGGCTTGATCCCAAAAACCTTTTTAATTTTACCTAAATCAATTTGTTTGCGGTGGTGAACTTGCCTCCCCTGAAAGGGGCGGTTTTTCCTCAAATGTGGACTCTTGCCTCCCCTGAAAGGGGAGGGGGACCGCCGCCGTAAGGCGGTGGTGGAGGGGTTCATTCTACCGGTTCGTACTCTATCCTTATATCGGGGAGCTTTTCTATCGTCGTGTACGAATTGAAAAGCCCGTCCTCTGTCGAGGTATCGTTCATACCGCTTGCGGGAGGAGCGAATATACGCAGTGTGAGGTCACATTCACCCTCGAGCGGCTTTTCATAAAATGCCGACATAAGGTCAATGGTCTTTGCCTTTGGCGACTTATAGAACCACTTGCCGTTTATCTCACACATAAGGTTCAGATCATTTCCAAAGTTGAGTTCGCAGAAATGCGGGTTCTTTTCAAAGTGGAGGGGTATTTCAATACCCTCTGCATCTTCCGAACCGCCCCAGCGAAGCGTTACGGGCAGCGTTATCTCCCCGGCGTTTGTCATCGAGGGCTTGAAGAAATCGTCATTGATTATTTCTTTATATGTCTGCATTACCGGCTGTTCTATACCGCAGTCGGGATAATTGGGATCTTCGATCTCAAGGCCGAGCCTGCCCCTGTCACGGAACTGGTAGAAAGTAAATGCAGAGAACCAGTCCTCTGGATCGTTTTTGAGCATATCGCAGAATTCCTTCACCATCTGCGCCTGGTCATACGGGCCTGTAACATCGCCGTCGGCATTGAATTCGGACATTACCATAGGCTTTCTGACACCGCCGTTTATTTCCATAAAGCGCTTATATGACTTCTTTGTAAGGTCATATGTCTTTTCCACCGTACTGCGGCTGAACTGTCTGGGGTTTGAATCTTTGAGCGCCACATCATAAGGCCAGCCCCAGTGAAGCGCCATATACTTGTCAACACTCCATATATCCGTAGTCTTTACAGCTTCGGCAAATTCCTTTTCCATTATTATCTCAGTCGCTTGGGGATCCTCGATACCGCCGATACAGAGGATAGTAGAAACATTCGGTGCATACTCTTTGAGTATCTTATGGAATCTAACATAGAAATCCGCAACCCCCTGATAGGATGTGCGCTTTGTAAACGAGAACCAGTTGCCGGTAGCTTCGTGGTTTATACGCAGAAGCACCCTGCCGTAGGGACGAAGATCGTTTGCTATAGCGATAAGGTGATCGTCAGTTACATTGGGATCTATCGTAAGTGTCAGTGTAACGTCCTGCCCATGGCGGCGAACGTCACGCATGAAGTTAAAAGGCTCGGCTTCGGTATCGCCGTTAAGTCCGCCCTTATATGTAAAGTAATCGTCATAAGGATAATCCCACTGGAAGGAAACCTCGGCGTCCTTCATAGCTTCGGAGATCCTTGCGGGCCACTGTTTATCAAGCGGGTAGTAGCAGTACATAAGGCTGATACTTCTGTGCGGTCTGCCGAGCTTATGCAGGATATAATCCTGATTTACATACTCGCCCCTTTCAGAGCCGTCGCCGAGGTCAACAGCGCACTTTGCCTTACCCATCATGACCTTGCTGATTTTTTTTACACTCTCCATTTTTCTTCCCCTTTCGGTTTTTATTACTGATTTATTAAAGTACAAAGCATACCGCGCCCTGCACAAAAATTAACTTACTTCTTATATTGTATGATAACACAACATCACCCGGTTGTCAAGCAGTATCACACATCTTTCATAAGGTCAAAGAAACCTTTCACAGCACAAAAGTTTACCTATCCTTGCATTTTATATAAATATTTTAGCCTATAATGATTTTATGAAGTTTGATACTATGCAATATACACAAACCACGCCCCGAAATTTTGTATAATAAAGATTTTAGCCTTTAGGCAACACCGCACGACTATTGTACGTCAGAAACGCAGTCAGATTTTTCGTCAGAGTGACTAAAAACGACACAGGCTTACTAACGTAAGTCAAGGAGTTTTTGGTTACTATGACGGAAAATATGCAAGTTTATGACGTATCATATCTTTAGCTTTATATCAAGCCACCTGCCGCGCATAAGCCTTACAAGAAAAATGACGCCCCTGAAGCAAAGTTCGGCACACATAGCTGTCCATATGCCGTAAAGCCCCATAGTACCGACAAGGATCACCGAAAGCGTAATACGAACGCCCCACATACTCACAAGGTTCATAATGCTCGGCAGGAGGGTATCCCCCGCACCGCGAAACGCACCCGCACAGACGATCGAAGCGCCGTAAAGCGGTTCGGCAAAGACTTCGATACGCAAAACGGCTGTTCCGAGTGCCCTTACATCAGCGCTTGATGTAAGGAGCCTGAACATAAGCGGGGCGGCAAAAAAGGTCACAGCGCCTGTCACTGCCATAAATATCATACCCATTGCCGCACAGATATGCGCATAGCTTTTTGCAAGCGCCTTATTGCCTGCACCAAGACTTTGCCCGACAAGTGTTGTGGCCGCCGAACCTATACCGTAGGCGGGCATATAGCAGAAGCTTTCCGCCGTGACAGCAAGGGAATTTGCAGCAAGCGAAACAGTGCCGAGAGGGGCAGCTATATAAGTCGCAGCGACATATGCCAGGCACATGACCGAATGTTCAAATGCGGCAGGAACGGCTATTTTAACGGCAGCTTTCACGCAGCTTTTTGTATAGCGCCAGCTTCCGCCGAGCCTCAGTGAAAGAACATCTGACTTAAACGCCGCGTAAAAGAACATCACAAGCGATATACATACTTCCGATGCAGCCGTACCGAGTGCCGCGCCTTTAACCCCAAGCCCGAAGCCGAATATAAAAAGCAGATTAAACAGCACATCACAAACACAAAGCAGGGTGTTGAGAATACCCGGTGTTTTCATATCTCCCGAGCAGGCAAGCATACTGCCGGACATATAGCGCAGGCACTCAAACGGCAGTGCAAGCGAGAATACAAAGAAATAAGCCGAAGCGTCATCATAAAGCGCACTGTCGCCCCGAAGAAGCACGGGCAGCGGGCGGCTTATCGCACAGGCTATGACCATAAGCACTGCACCCGCTATAAGGCAGGACTTTATGCCCTGACGGAAAGCACAGCGTGCGTCCTCAAAGCGCTCAGCGCCGACAAGCTGAGCTGTCTGCACAGAAAAGCCCGTACCGACGGATATACACAGCCCGCCTATCAGCCATGTGGTAGTGGACACAAGGCCGATAGCCGCCGTTGCGTGAGCGCCCAGACTGCCCACCATGGCGGCGTCTATATACTGCATTATTATAGAGCTTATCTCCGCCATTATCGCAGGAACGGACAGGCGCAGGACTCTTTTGACAGCAGTTTTCTTTTCATTTGTCAGTACAGGCATAGGAGGACCTCTTTCAATGCACGATCATATTTAAGGGCATCAATGTTTTCTTTTTACTATTATAACACAGAAAGATCTTTATTGCAATCGGGCGGAACAATATATTGCATTGCATTTTTGATATATTAATTTTGTATATAATATTTTATTGTTGAAATATTCACAAAATATATGTATAATGGGTTTGTAAGTTTTTAACACGAGTCACCGCTACGGCGGGAAGGAGTTTAATGAAAGAGTATTCGGCTTTTGAAAACGCAAGGGAGAAGGCAAGGGCGCTTGTAGACAAAATGACAGTTGAGGAGGCGGCCTCTCAGCTGAGATATGACAGCCCCGCTATAGAAAGGCTTGGCATACCCGCCTACAACTGGTGGAACGAAGGGCTTCACGGGCTGGCAAGAAGCGGCATTTCCACTGTTTTTCCGCAGGCGATAGCACTTGCGGCGACTTTTGATGACGGGCTTGTAAAAAACATCGGCGACATAACCGCCACCGAAGCAAGGGCAAAGTACAACGCCTATCAGAGCTTCGGCGACAGGGACATCTACAAGGGGCTTACTATATGGGCGCCAAATATAAACATCTTCCGTGATCCGCGCTGGGGCAGAGGGCAGGAAACATACGGCGAAGATCCTTTCCTTACTGCCGCTATGGGCATTGCCTACACTGAAGGCTTACAGGGCGACGGTGACGTTTTAAAGACAGCCGCCTGCGCAAAACATCTTGCTGTTCACAGCGGGCCTGAGGCTTTAAGGCACGAATTTGACGCAAAAGCAAGCGACTATGACCTTGAAGACACATACCTCTATGCTTTTGAGGAACTTATAAAAAAAGCACACGTTGAGGGCGTTATGGGCGCTTACAACAGAGTGAACGGCGAACCAGCCTGTGCATCGCAGATGCTTATGGGCAAGCTTTCAGAATGGGGCTTCGGCGGGTACTTTGTATCCGACTGCTGGGCAATAAACGACTTTCACGCGCACCACATGATAACTGCAAATGCCGTTGAAAGTGCGGCTATGGCGCTCAATGCGGGGTGTGATGTAAACTGCGGGTGCTGTTATGTGAACCTGCTTGCTGCTCTTGAAGCAGGGCTTGTTACCGAGGACAGGATAAGGGAAGCCTGCGTTCACCTGTTCACAACGAGAATGAAGCTTTCTATGTTTGACAAATGCGAATACGATGATATACCCTACACCGTCGTTGCGTGTCCCGAGCACAAGGCAAAGGCACGCAAAGCCGCAGAGGAAGCGATAGTTTTGCTTGAAAACAATGGCATACTTCCGCTTGACAGCACAAAAATAAAAACGCTTGCCGTGATAGGGCCGACAGCAGACAGCACGGCTGTGCTCGACGGCAACTACAACGGGACATCAGACGAATACTGCACGTTTCTGAGGGGTTTGCAGGAGGGCTTTGACGGCAGGGTTATATATGCCGAAGGTTGCCACCTGTTCAAAGACAGGACAAGCGTTTTAGCGCAGAAGGACGACAGACTTGCGGAAGCCTGTGCCGCGGCAGCGAACGCAGATGCTGTAGTGCTTTGTGTCGGGCTTGACGCATCGATCGAGGGTGAGGAGGGCGATACCGGCAATGAATTTGCATCGGGCGACAAGACAGACCTCCGACTGCCCGAAAGCCAGCGCAGACTTGTGGAAACGATAAAGAAAGCAGGCAAGCCGATCATATGCGTTGTTGCGGCAGGAAGTGCGATAAACACCGGGTTTGCCCCTGATGCGCTTTTACACGCATGGTACGCGGGCGCAGAGGGCGGCAGGGCGCTTGCAGACATTATAATGGGCAGGGTTTCACCATCGGGCAAGCTGCCGGTGACGTTCTATAAGGACAGCGACAGACTGCCGGAGTTTACAGACTATTCTATGGACGGGCGCACATACAGATACATAAAGGATAATTACAACGTGCTTTACCCGTTCGGCTACGGGCTTACCTATTCAAAGACAGAAGTAAGCGAACTTGATTACAATGACGGAAAAGCAAGCGTAACTGTCACAAACACGGGCAGCTTTGACACGGACGACGTTTTGCAGCTATACATAAAAATACAGAGTGATGACTGTAGGGAAAATTACCACCTGTGCGGCTTTGAGCGCATAACACTTAAAGCGGGGGAAACCAAAAGGTGCGTGATCAGGACAGATGAAAAGGCGCTTACCTATGTAACGCCCGACGGCAGGCGTGTAAGGTGCGATAAATTCACCCTTTACGCTTCCACACACCAGCCTGACAGCCTTAGCTGCAAGCTTACCGGCACCGGCTTTGTAAAAACAGATCAGGTCGTGTGACTGAGAAACTGTTCTTTCGGCGGCATCCCGGCCACAAAATCTGAAAAGGATGGAAAACATGGATACTACTACAAATCAGAACCCACTTGGAACGATGCCCGTCGGCAGGCTTATGCTGAAATTTTCCATACCGAGCATAATCGCCATGCTTGTTGGGGCGTTATACAACATAGTCGATCAGCTTTTCATCGGCAACAGAGTTGGTATGCTCGGCAATGCGGCGACAAATGTGGCGTTCCCGCTTTCTACTTCGTGTATTTCACTGGCACTGCTTTTCGGCATAGGCGGGGCAAGTGCGTTCAACCTTACCCTCGGCGAGGGCAAAAAGGAAAAAGCCCCATACTACGTCGGCAACGCCGTGACCTGCCTGATAGCAAGCGGGCTTATACTGTTTGCCGTGACTATCGTGTTTTTAAAGCCGCTGTTAAGGCTTTTCGGCGCACCTGACAACGTTATGCCGTATGCGACGGATTACGTCGGCGTAACTGCGTTCGGGTTCCCGTTTCTGATACTCACCACAGGCGGCGGGCATCTTATAAGGGCGGACGGCAGCCCTAAAATGACAATGTTCGTATCGCTTATCGGGGCTGTTATAAACACAGTGCTTGATGCGGTATTCGTGCTCGGGCTTGACATGGGCATGAAAGGCGCGGCATTCGCTACAGTTATCGGTCAGGTGATATCAGGCATAATCGTTATTGTATACCTTGCACATTTCAAGACAGCAAAACTGACTTCAGACCATTTCAAGGTAAAGAAAGAATACACAGCGAAGATATTCTCTATCGGAATGGCTTCATTTTTCAACCAGATAGCTATGATGATAGTGCAGATAGTTCTCAACAACTTCCTTCGCAAATACGGCGAAGCAAGTGTATACGGCGATTCGATACCGCTTTCGGTCGCGGGGATCGTCATGAAGATTAACCAGATAGTATTTTCGATCGTGATAGGGCTCGGGCAGGGCACACAGCCGATAGAGAGCTTCAATTACGGCGCACAGAACTATACAAGGGTAAGAAAAGCATACAGGCTTGCAAGCGTTATAGGCGTAAGCATAGCTTTCGCTGCATTCATATGTTTTCAGACAATACCAAGACAGATCCTTTCGCTGTTTGGTAACGGAAGTGATGAATACTTTGAGTTCGGGGAAAAGTTTTTAAGGCGGTTTTTGTTCTTCTCGTGGTTTGTGGCACTACAGCCGATAACCTCAACATTTTTCACATCAATAGGCAAAGCGATAAAGGGCGTGTTTCTATCGCTGACAAGGCAGATAATATTCTTCCTGCCGCCGCTTCTGATACTGCCGCACTTTTTTGGGATAGACGGGATAACGTATTCGGGGCCGCTTGCGGATTTATTATCGTCGGTAGTAGCGGTAATAATGGCGGTAATGGAGATGAAAGCCATGAAAAAGCTTGAAAAGGAAAAGAAGAAATAGAAAGACAAAAAGAAAAAGCAAAGAATTAAAAAGGTTTTTGGGCTCAAGCCCTTTTTCCTCAAAAAAGGGCTTGCGGGGTTTGGGGCAGAGCCCCAACAGGGACGGGGGCAGCGCCCCAATCGGGCGAAGCCCGACAAGGCGGCGAAATACCAAAATCCCGAAGTGCCAGCCTACGGTTGCCATAAACCTCGGGAAACGGATATATTTCGCCGCCCCCGTTCCAAAACAGTGAGCGAAGCGAACGTTTTTTGGAACGGTTCGCACCGTAAGGTGCGATGAACCCCTCCACCACCGCCTGCGGCGGCGGTTCCCCTCCCCTTTCAGGGGAGGCAAGAGTTTACATTTATGGGGATATCACTGTCCACACTTTAGTTTGCTGTCACCTGTCACTGATTTGATTTAGTGAATAGTGAATAGTGAATAGTGAAAAGTTTTTGTCGGCTTCGCCAACTTATTACGCCCCATACCATTTCACGTGGAGAGGGGGGAGAAACAACCCAAAGCCCTGAAATCATCGGGCTATGTGAACCACACAAAGCAGCGCACATACTATTGTACAAAGAAAAAGCTGTACGATAAAACGTACAGCTTTCTTTATGGGATAATTCTGTAATTATCAGCCGCATTTTCTTTTGTGGCGTATTCGCTTATGCTCAGCACCTCGGCTTTCAGGGGCTTTAGCCCCATATTTATCTCGATGATATCGCCGACCTTCACATCATATGACGCCCTTGCTATCTTGCCGTTTACAGATATCTTTCCTGCGTCACACGCTTCGTTGGCCACTGTCCTGCGCTTTATAAGCCTTGTTATTTTAAGGTATTTATCAAGCCGCATAAACTCCCCCCTTTGTTCATTCGTCTTACTAAAAAAGCCCGCTCTGGTTTTTCAGGCGGGCTTTGTCGGTCTTACTTGTTTACAGCGTCTTTAAGGGCAGAAGATGCCTTGAATGCGGGGACCTTCTTTGCGGGAACGTGTATAGGCTCCTTTGTAAGAGGATTGATAGAATCCTTTGCAGCCCTGTCACGTACTTCAAATGTACCGAAGCCTACAAGTGTTATCTTATCGCCTTTTTCAAGAACGCTTGCAATGCTGTCTGTAACAGCCTTGAGTGCCCTGCCTGCCTCAGCCTTTGAATATTCTCCGTTGTTTGCTATAACTTCAATAAGTTCTGCCTTTGTCATGTTTTATACCTCCAAATAGATTTATTAATCAACAGATCATCTGTTCATTACTTAGTATTATAAAGCACCTGCTTACAGCATTGGTCTGAAAGCTTACCGTTTTCTTCAAGAAGCCTGAAACGCTTTGTGAAATCCCCACTTACTGTACTGAGCGCTTCCTCAGCATCAACGCCGAGCCGCCTTGCAAGCGCACATACGAGCATCAGAACCACACCTATATCTGATGAAGCATCACTGCCCTCACGCTCACTTACCCTTACGCTGTCAAGCGCCGTATCCAAAGCCTTATAAAGTTCATCTTCAAGCCCCGAAGCACCCTTTTCAAAATCCACCCCTGCCCTTGCAGCACGCTTTGTAAGCTTCTGTGCACGCATAAGTGCGGGGAAGTTCTTAGGCACGCTTTCGAGAGTGTCGGCAAATGTTTCCTGCCCCTTTGTTTCTTTCTTTATAGCGTCCCAGTTTGTAAGGACTTTATCAACAGTATCAGCCTTGACATCGCCGAAGACGTGCGGGTGTCTGACTATAAGCTTTTTACAAAGCTCATCCGCGACATCATCAAGCACGAAATTTCCGTTTTCTTCCTCAATAACTGTATGAAAAACCACCTGAAGCATAACGTCGCCAAGTTCCTCACGCAGCATCGGGACACTGTTTGCGTCGATCGCATCAACGACTTCATACGCTTCCTCTATCATATCCTTTTTGATAGTGCTGTGCGTCTGCACCTTATCCCACGGGCAGCCGTTTTCAGACCTTAATATCCTGACTATCTCCGCCATATCATAGACGTTATAGTTATTCTTACTCAGTATCGCGTCAATTCTTTCCTGCATAATTACCTTTCCTTATCAAAAGCGGTGCATATATTATTTTAACCCAAATAAGAATTTTTTTCAAGTCCTTTTTGCAATTTTTTTAAATTTTTTACGTCTAAGCACGTTTTTCGGCAATATGTTCAATAAATAGAGTGAAAATATGTATATAATGCCACCGACAACCACAGCAGACAAAAGTCCTGCCCTTACCCCTGCTTTAAAAAGCATCATATCATACGAAAGCCTTGCGCTTACAGCACACAGCGCCCCCGCAAACACGGGCGAGATATAGACCTTGACGGCATCAGGTCTTATACCTGTAGCTTTATAAAGGCATCTTTCACCTATAATAAATGCCGCCATATCAGAAAGCACGAGTGCAAGCGCCGCGCCGTTTATATTCAGCACGGGAACAGACATAAGCATTACATTAAGGAAAAGCTTTATGACACATGACAGCCCGATTATCCGCACAGGTGTCCCGGGCTTGCCGACAGCCTGCAAAAGCGCAAACACCGGCGGGAGGAGGCAGCCGAACACAAGCCCCGCAGAAAGCACCGCAAGCGGCATAGCCGACACGGATATCTCCGCCTGCCTTGAAGGGAAAAGAAACACAAGGCTTTCCCTTGAAAACAGCATAAGCCCCATTGATGCAGGGCAGGCTATAAGCATTGAAAGGAGCATGACTTCGTTTATGCTCTTTTCAAGAGCCGCCTTATCGCCTGATGCACGCGCCCGTGATACGCCTGGCAGGGCGGGCTTACAGGGCATAGCGGTAAAACCGGGTATCATACCCGTGATACTGAGTGCCATTGCCGTAAACGAACCATAGACAAACTGCGGTATATCATCAACGCTGACACCTGCCATGACAAGGGGCGATATATCGTACTCACCTCGATCGATAAGCCGCCTTAGCATCATGGGCACTGTAAGGAGGTCAGCGGTATTAATAAGTGTGCTTATTGCAGCGGTAAGGGCTATTGGTGTGCTATAGTGAAGAAGTTCGAGGGTGATATGCTTAAAACTGTCGGTACATTTATCCCGCTGAAGCCTGATCTTATCAATGCCGTCACCTTTGAGCCGGAAGTGGATAAACATATAGACATCAGCAAAGAAAGACGACAGCGACACCCCGAGCACCGCCGCCGCACATATGCGTGAAAAACCTTCATTTTTATCCATGCCTGCGGGTAAGGTCTTACTTATCAGCAATGCAAGCCCGACACCGAGAAAGAGCTTGAAAACAGTTTCGATTATTTCAGATACGGCTGTGGGCACCATATCGGAAAAGCCCTCGCTGTATCCGCGCAGGCAGGATAAGACAGAACACAGCAGTACAGCAGGCGCTGCCGCCATAAGCCCGGGGCGCAGGCTCTCCCCGCCAGACACAGCTTTTGAGATAAACGGCGAAAGCACAACGAGCGCCCCGCCGAGTACAGCGCCGGAAAGCGTGAAAACAAGCAGTGATGTGTTTTTGATTTTTCTTACGTTTTTATACCTTTCAAGTGCACAGTTTTCGGCTGTCATAATTGCGACAGCGGAGGATATTCCGCCGACTGCGGCGGCAAACACCGGGGTAAACACAGCATACACCCCGCTGAAATACGCCATACCCACCCCGCCGAGCAGGTTTGTTATGATAAGCTTGAATACAAGCCCTATGACCTTTGTTACCACAACCATACCGATAAGAATAGCCGAACCCTTATAAAACCCCTGCCCTTTCATATGCACGCCCCTTCACTTTCAGGATAGTAAGGATATCCCCTTAGTATTATATTGATTTCCGGGGGTATTTATGCGGCGCCTTTATGCGGTGCCTTTATAAGGCGGGAGTAAAATGGGAATAATTTTTGTTATGTTACAATAGATCATAGACACCCAAAATAGAAAAACAACTCTCAATATGATATAATGTTAAGTACCACCAAAACAAATATCATGAAAAGAGAG
>CACZFN010000047.1:0-2077 GCA_902780505.1 uncultured Ruminococcus sp.
AACAAAACTGACTCCACTTGAATTGCGAAGCCAGTTCATTGCTTAATTTAATATGCCATAGGGGCTTTTTGTGCTGTACGCACAATTTGGGGCAGTTCAATAACACCGCAAGGCGTTTTTTGCGATATAATAACACGCAGGGGCATTTAGCAAAAGGCTGTTTGCAAAAGCGCTAAATACAGCCACAAAAATGCAGAGGTATCACCATTTTTGCAGCGATACCTCTGTTTTTTATTAGGGCAATACCGCACAAAGATCATCTACGGGTATATCCGTCTTGCAGAACTCGTTAAGTTTTCTTGCAAGCTTTACAAAGCTCTGCTGGCTTTGAGGCAGCAAAGAATCCATAGCCTTTTTAAAGTTTTTGCTATTTGAGAATATCTCGGCAAATTCCTTTACAGTAGCCATACCGATATTGTATTTCTTCTCGGCATCCTTTGCATTATTAAGCTCCTCGCCCGTAACAAAAACACTCCTCATTCTGCCCAAAGCATTAGAAAGGTCTTAACAGAATTTGTTGTTTGTCTTGTTACCGCCCATATCGATGCTGTACTTTACGAGTCCGATATCGTTAGATGTATTCTTCATGCGCCAGATCTTGTCAAAGTCCTTAAGCTCACGCTCGTTGTACTTGCTGTGCTCGAATTCGCTGTTGTAATTCTGTGGCGGCTCCTTCGGGAATGATGACTTCCAGTTATAGAAGTTCGGCATATCATCATCGCTGAATTTATCGGCTATAGCGTATCTGTTTTTCTTCTCTTATTGTCATTTTCTATTCCTCCAATTTATTATAGCTCGATTTTTAGTTCCATTTTTAGAAAAAAACAAAAGCTCAAATGCATATTCAAACGCATTTGAGCCTTGTATTTATGCAGATTAAAAACTATCACAAAAGCACTTTACAATGCAAAGCTTGGCAAAACACTTGTATCATACATTTGAAATAATTACAGGGCTTAGCCCAAACCACTTGAACGCACTTACATCAAGTAAAAATAGCACCAGCGGAACTATCAGCACCGCCGTTTCTATCAGCAGCGAAGATATAAAGCTTTTGGCTTTGCTTGATACAAAATATATCAAAAGCATTGCTAAAATCATTCCAAGATACCGCAATACAGAGATAAATATGAGATAGTTTAAAATACTTATATTTATGCCCGACAGATGTTCAAGCGAGCAGACAGGCGCGGAAAGCTGTCTTGTGCCGTAGGCATTAAGTACGTTGTAAAAATACGGTGCATAGGTAAGGATATAAATAACTGTCAGCACTATCGTTCCTATGACAAGCTTTCGCAGAAAAACAGCTTTTCGACCTCTTGGAGATGTGTGTAAAAGCACCGCCGCCCCCGTCTGATACTCGACGCAGTACACATAAGTCAGCGTGCAAATAAGCATCGCAAAGGCAGTCAGCGCAAGTGTTGTATCTTTGTTTCCGGCACTTTCATCACCCGTCAGCAGCTTGTAACCAGAGTCGTAGACGAACTCTCCGCCGTTATTTTTAAGATATGCAGCATGTGCCTTGACCTGCTCGAATGCCGTCTGAGGGGCAAGAATATTTTGATATTTCATTGCTGCAAAGACATTCCCCTCGGCAAGCTCGCGCTGCATATCCTCCTGCGCTATGTCAAATTTCGATTGTTCGTCGACAAGAAACTGCTCCTTTTCGGGGGTGAATTCACCCTCTAACTTCAGCATATACTGCTTGTAGTATATCTCGTCCGATGATGCAAATTTCTCGTTGATCGGAGTGTAGCTAATCCACACAAATGCCCCGAAAGCAAGCAGGATAAACAGCACCCTCCCGCCGATAAAGACCTTGTAGCACTCCTGAAAGAAAAGGCTGGTGTTTCGGCCTTTGAAAAAAGTGAATGAAAACCGCTTGCTGCGATTAATGATTACTTTTTGTCGGGTATAAAAAGCGACAGATAGTATAGAAAATGTTAAGAGTAAAATTACAAGTGAAACAACAAAAACCGTCTTGTATCCAAAAGGTTCGCCAAAGATGTTCAGGTTAAGATACTTTGCAAAAATATCGTGTGTGTTTGCAAATGCAATAAGGTTTATGTATTTCAGC
>CACZFN010000047.1:2131-12315 GCA_902780505.1 uncultured Ruminococcus sp.
AGCCTCGGCAGCGAGCGTGACAGCAAGTACAGCATATACTTTTACGGAAGAATTTGAAACCGCGGTTATCAGATATATCAAGGCTGCAAAAAGGCAGTAGACAACAAATTTGCTCAGCAGGAACAGTCCTAAATACTGTACGACTGATATTTTCAGATTACTGCCGTTAAAGCTGTAAACAGACTGTATCTGTCGTGAGATATCACCGTATCCGTAGGTGAAATACCCTGCCGCAAGGTTGACTGAATAGAGCAAAACAAGTGCTGCAAAAGCCGTCGAAAAGCAGGTCAGCAGCTTGGCGATCCCGAGTGGCATTCTGCCCTTGTATGTGGTGCGTGAAAGGATGATCTGATCAAGTTCCTTCTCCCTTGTGACTATCGTTACGACGACAGTCATTATCATCAGAAACGCCGCAATATCGGTGGGAAGAAAGCCTGTCGCCATATGGGCGCCCTTGCTCGGCGCAGGAGTGAGTTTGCTGCCTTTAAGGTGCGCAAAGTCATTCGGCGTTTTGGCAATGTTCTTGTAGGAAAAGCTGTCGGGCTCTGCAAAAAGTGAGATGCCTGTCATCTTCCTTGACTGCTCGTCGATGCCGTCAAGGTAGCTGTCATACTCTGCACAGGCCTGCACTTCTTTTAGGACATCCGCTATAAGCTGCCGTTCGGTGTAGATGTCATCACAGAATCTGAGATAGCTTTTGCTGTTATACTTTTCAAGCATTGATTTAGTGTCGGCATTTGTATAAATATCTGAAACTTCTTCTCCAAAAGATAATTGCTCTAAAATATCAAGTTCGTTCTGCATTTGTGTGAGCTTTTCAAGTGCTTCATCTGCATTCATTCTTTCTATAGAATCATAAACTGCTTTGTACTGCTTTGCGGTATAGAGCTGTTCTTCTTTTGATGTTTCGTTCACCCAAAGCAGCACGCCGTTGAGCACTGCAAGCGCCAGAAAAATACCTATCGTCGAGCGTCGGCAGAAAGCCTTGACACATTCGTTTATGTAAAGTCGCATACGCACCTCTCAATCAAAATAATAGAGGTAGAGATCTTCAAGATCGGGCTTGACGGCAGTATAATCATACCCTTCCAGCTCACCTTCTGAGATCACCCTGACATAGATATTCTGCTCGTCCTTTGAGATATTGCCAACCTTGTAGCTGTCCGAAATATCGGACAGCTGTTCTTCGCTTGCTGTTATCTCAAACACCTTTCCATCTATAGTTTTACACAGATCAAATGGCTTCCCCTTGCCGATCAGCTCGCCCTGTTTGAGCAGCAAGACCTCATTTGCTATAAACTCAATATCCGAAACAACGTGCGTGGCGATTATTACTATTTTCTCGAATGCTATCTCGGCGACAAGGTTTCGTATTCTTATACGTTCCTTCGGATCACAATAAGCGCACGCTGTTTCATACCGCCCGAAAATCCGCCGAGCCGCTTTGAACGTGCGCTGTCAAGGTTCACAAGCCCGATAAGGCGCTCGATATCAGCTTTTGCATCAGCCTTTGACATACCTTTCAAAGCCGCCATATACCAGAGAAACCGTTCGAGCGTGAAGTTCGGGTAAAGCCCCTGCTGCTGCGGCATAAAGCCAAGTAAACGGCGAAACTCCGCGCCCATTTCTGAGGTATTCTGTCCGTCATATTGTACAGTTCCGCTCGTCGGCCGGAGGTTATCGGTGATGATGTTCATAAGCGTGGATTTGCCTGCGCCATTTGGGCCGAGGAGTCCGTAAACGCCGGAGGTGAATTCGCAGGAGAAGCTACCAAGCGCTGTGATTTTTCCGTATTGTTTTGTCAAATCCTTGATCGTCAGTTTCATATTATTCTACCAGCTCCGATTTTTTTATTTGCTCTTTAATATCTCGTTTATTTTTTCTATTGTCTTTTGATATCCCGCATTTTCAAGTTCCTTTTTAAGGGCTTTGAAATGTGCCTTGTATTCCTTGTCATCACCCGTCAGAATACTTTCATATTTTCCTATTATTGTGCGGTATTTTTCAAAGTCCTTTTCAAACTGCTCAAAGCTGTAGCCGCTTATGTCAAGCATTTTTAAGCTGTCATTATACGCCTTTATCTGTGCTTGATATGGCTTGTTTTCAATAAGCAGATATTCGCTGCCCAATGTCGCCAATGCCCCGAAATTATCGTCTTTAAGCGATAGTCTATAACCGTCCGATTCATAGGTAATGTTGGGCACACCGTAGTATAAAATATCATTTAACAGTTCGTCCCGGGCTGTAGTTTCAAGCAAGTCATAAGCATCGTCTTTGTTTTTACTCCACGAGGCTATACACCAAATACCGCTTTCAAATAATGCTGTGTGATCCTCCATGCCTGAAATGATTATCTGGCTTGTACCTGTGCTTTTAGGGCTTCTGTTTCCTGCGGTAAAGGGGGCAAAAACATCATTTCCTATGAACCCCTCAGCCCTGCCCTTGTGTGCAAATTCTACATAGTCCTCAAAAAACTCTGTGCTGTATGGATCAAATGCCATAAGCTCACCGTTTTCAAGCCGTATCGGTATACACCCGCCGATAAGCTCGCCATTTTGGTTTTTTATATGCTCTGCAAGTATCTTATCAAGATACATAGCAGGGCTGTCCTTGCTGTTTTGTAAAAGTATATTTTCAAGGTCTGAGGTCTTTGATATTTCCTGTGGACAATCACCCTCAAATTGCATTTTTAGGTCAAAGCAAAGCCCTGCGCTGATATTTATGCGGTTATTCACACCGTAAATCTTCTTTTCCCTTGTAACGCTTTTCCAGTTATTCTCGGGGTAGAGGGAGTATAGCCCGCCGCCCTTTGAAAGCCTATCATCAAGTTCCTCACAAAGCCCCTCTTTAATGCTTAAAGTGTAGGGCTTTGTGTCCTCACCCTCCGAAAGTGCAGGGGTTGCAAATATATCAATGCCTGTATTACTATTTTTCATGCTTTTAAGCTGCTCGGTGTATTCAAGCGCTGTGTCATATCTGCCTGCCATATCAAAGCTTACTACATACCCCTTGCCAAGCAGTGCGAGCCTGTCATTAAAAGCCGCATTGTCGGTATCGGTAATGCTTAGATCGCTGTAGACGTGCAAAACCCTTTTGCCCTGCCAATGTGTTTCAAAGTATTCATCATCAAGTTTTATCGGCGCTGTCTGTCTTTGTTCATCAACCTTGCCGCTTATCCATGTATCAAGTGTGCAGTATTCATCAGCGGAAAAAATAACCCTTTTGCCGAAAACAAGCTGCGGTATCTGCTTTGAGCTTGTATTGACAAGGGCTTCGCTTTGCTTGTCATAGTAATGCACATTTCCAAGAGTATCAGTAAAAATAGCAGTACCATACATATATAGACCTGTACTTGCAGGGGAGGAGATAAGCTTGCTTTTTTTATTGCCGTTAAGATCAGTCAGATAGTAGGTGTTTGAGTCAGGTTCAAACGCTATTGCATTTTCTCCGTCATAGTATATAGCCTGTAATTTGCTGTCAAACCCGCTTATCTGCCGCACCTTTTCCCCGTCATAGCACATCAGTTCAAAGCTGAGATTATCGGGGTTTGAGATGTACTTATCTATTTCATCAGAGGTGTGGTTTTGCATATATTCATTCAAGTCGGTCTTTGTTTCGAGAAAGCTGTAATACATCCTTTCCCCATCAGCATAGAGCATTTTAAAGCCGTCTATAAGTGCCTCTCCCTTGCTGGCTTTGCCGTTTTCAAGATCAATTATCGTTGGGTAATAGGTCATATCATTTGTCTGCGTATCCACATTGAAGGTAAAGCAAAACAGCCTTCCACCCTTCATAACATATGTCATGCCGAGAGCACCCTGACAGTCAAGCTCTGCTATGACCTTTCTGTCACTTCCGTCTGTATTGCACTTAAATAACCTTGATCCGTTAAGCGTATCTCCGTTATCCACCACATAGAGAAAGCCGCTGTAGATATCCTCAAACACAGGCTCGTCAAAATACGCATAGCAGCTTTCATCATCATGCCTGCAATCAGGTTTTGAGCAAAGCACGGCACTCTCACCGCCTGCAAAGTCGGTGAAATGCACAAACCCACGCTCGCTGCTCAGTATTCCTTCGTCGCATACATTGACAGTTCCCAAACCGAGTGACAGATCGGAATATACAAGCCTGTCATCGCCGAATTGCTTTTTCAGCAGCACTATTCCGGCCGATACTGCAATTACTCCTGCTGCGGATATGGCTGCTATTTTCATAGCAAGGCTTTTTTTAACAGCAGCCTTGCTGCCTTTTGCCGCAAAGCCATCAAATGATATGTTTTCAAGGAGAGCCGACAGCGGAAACGCAATAAGCATACTGCCCTTTGAAAAAAGCTTTTCTATTTGCTTTTTGAGCTTTTTCCTTGCCCTGAAAAGCCGCAGATCGGCAGCATTCTCGCTTATCCCCTGTGCCTTTGCTATATCCTTTATACTAAGCTCGTCATAGTAATACATAATAATTGCCGAGCGTGACTTTGTATCAAGTGAATCTATCATTTCACGAAGCTGTACTTTTGTCTGCTCGTTTACAGCATAGTCATCAGGCAGCATAACGGCATCATTTATTTCTGAAGTATCAAGAGCGTTATCATCATCAATACGCTCGGTCTTTGTTTCTTCCTTGATGTAATGGATACACTTATTATAGCATATTGTATAAAGCCACCCGACAAATGATTCATTTTGCCGCAGTGCCTGGATGTTTTCAAAAGCCGTCACAAAAGTCTCCGAAGTCATATCCTCAGCTGTCCCAGTGCTTTTTACATATCTGAGTGCAAAGAAATAGACTTTGTTTTTGTATTCGTTATAAAGAGCTTCAAAAGCTTTTTTATCTTTATTCTTAGCCCTTTCAGCAAGAGCCGATATCTCACCTTTTGTCATACCGTTCACCTCTGTTATTTAGAGTGTTATACGACGGGATTTATTTCAAACAATTTTAGTTTTCTATCATATGCACAAAAACCAATGCTTTCATTTGTGCAGCTTTGCCCTTGCCGCTTTGATGTCTTCATCAAAGCTTTTGCTTTTATATACCTCCGACAAAGAATTCATCACCTTAGCCTGTTCATCAGCTTCAGTTATTATCTTTGCATTATTGCACACAGCCACATTTTCATCATAGTAATTATTGAGTTCTTCAAAGCTTTCAAACCGCATAAGCATATCGCCGTCCTTTAACAGCCCTGTATTTATGCCAAAGATAAGCTTGTTTATATAGCCATACATAAGCTCACCGTCTGCGGTATATGCACAGCCGTCTTTTACCTCAGCATCAGTTCCGTAAATAAGTAAGTTTCCTATATCGTGGTCAAGATGCACTGCCTGCAAAAGCTTGAAGGCACGCTCTTTTTTGTCAGAGCTTTTAAGTATGCCCGTTGTCGCAGAAAAGCGTGGGCCTATAATGCACTTTGTGCTGTAAATATAAGTGTTATTCTTTTTAACAGCAGGCAGATCACGGGTAATGCATATACTCCAATCAGCGTTTATATCATCAGTTGCATTACCGCTTAAAAATAGTCCGTTTACTGTTTTTAGCCATGTAATAGCGCTCTCGTTTTCAAGAGGGAGTCCTTCCTTTCCATCAGGTGAATACAGCCGCCCGTCTGCGTAATAATAACCATAAAACCCCATAAATTCAAACCCCTGCAAGCCGTATTCAAGCAAACCGCCGTCTTGCAGCAGAATGGGCAGCTTAGTTATATCCCCGTCAAAGCTCTCGGCTGCGGCTCTGTTTATTTTATCAAGGTCAAACACTATACTTATTCCGATATTCTGCGCCGTTTCATTTGGTAAAACAAAGGTGCTTCCATTTATTTTTGAACATTCCCATAGCTGCATGGGAAGTGCTTCATAAAGCTCACTGCCTTCTAAAAGATCATCAAGAGGTGCGAAATATCCGTCTGCTATCAACTGCTCACAAGGCTTTGTACCCTCGCTGTCAAAGCCTGAAAAGGCTATATCCGCATTAGTTTTTTTAAGCTCATTTGCATAATCCTCCGTATCGCTGATGCTCACAAAGCTTACACCAAGATCATACCTTTCTTCGAGGATCATATTTATCTTTTCAAGTGTTTTATCACTTATACTGATACTGTCGGGGATAGCCCATTTTATGTAATAGCTGTCCTCGTGCAAAGTCGGCTTTTTTTCAGCCTTGCTGTCGGGCTGTGAGCTGCTTTGCGTTTGTGCCTTGCCTAAACAAGATGTAAGCATTACGCATACTGCAAAAAGAACTGATATTATTTTTAGTATTTTCAAGTTTTACATCTCCCTTAGCTTTTTTATCTCACACTTTTTCCCCGAAAGAAAGCTTTCCTTATCCATTACACATAAAAATGTTTTATCCCCTTCACTCTGCCATAAGTATACAAAGCTGTCAGTCACACCTATAACTGAGTAAACATTTTCATCAAGTGCGGTTTTTTCATTGCTATTATTGTAAAGGCAATAGCGGTCATCATACATCAATGCCCCCATTTGCGTCATCATATAAGGTGTACCTTTGCTGTCAATTGCTGTTTTACTGCCGCTTTTTATATCAAACATATACGGCTTATCCTCACTGATAAGCGCATAGCCATAGCCTATATCCGCACAGTCACCGTTTATTGCAAGCAGAGTTTTTGCGTTTTTGTTCCTATAATCAAAGCTTGCTATCTCTGTGCGGATCGTGCTTTTTATATATTCATCATTAATCAGTTCCTTTTCGGTGGTATATGTATAGGAAAAACTTATTCTTTCCCCGTCAATGCATATATTTCTGATAATACCGTTATAGCCCGTGTAAGTGTTTGACTTATAGACATTTCCGTTTTCAAGGTCTATGACAACAGCAAAGCATTCACGCTTTTCAAGGCTTTCGCCATTTTTGTCAAAATCCTTATAGAAAGCACAGGCAAAGAGAGAGTCGCCATACGCTGCCGAGCTGACAGTCTGCGCACCTTCAAGACGGGCTATCTCTCGCCTGTTTGTGCCGTCCTTATCGGCACAGCAAAGCACCTTTGTGAGAAAGGGCGAATAATCACCGATTTTGCCCTCAGGTGTATACAGAAAATACAGCTTGTCATTATATATAGCAGGGCAGCTGCAATATCCCTCGACATAAGCATCACAGCTTGGGTGAGGGTTTGCACTTGATACCCCCTCGTGCTTACAGTCGGGCTTTGCACAAAGCGGCATTTCAATTCCCGATTGCCTGTCGATAAAGGTGAGGATACTGCTTTCGCTTACATAAACCTCTCCGCTGTCTGAAAAGCTGTCAGAGCAGTCAAAGCTTACATAAATGCTTTCGCTTTTGTTTTCAGCGTTTTTCCCCTTGCTCTCCCCGCAGGAGGTCATAAACAAGCATATTGCCGCCAAAGCACATATCATTCTTTTCATATTATCATTCCCTCCCTGCAAAAAACCTTTCAAGGCTTGCGTTTATCTTGTCTGCCTTATTTTCTGTTTTGTTGCTTTTAAGCCGATCAAATAGCGCAGGATAGTCAGTTTCTGACCATATATCAAAAATACTGTTATCGCCGAGTGAAGAAAAGTCAGCATCCATATTAAACCCGTTAAACGGCGAAGAAAGCGTTTTAGTATCAAAGTATTCTTTTATCTCTGCCTTATCGGAAAAAGCCTTGCTGCCTATGATAAGCTCGCTGTTTTTGTTGATACTTGTATTATTATCAAAGCTGTCAAGCACAAAGTATTTCAGTATCTCGTTATCTGTATTTACAAGCGTCAGAAGCTTTAGCGCATCTGACTTATTTCTGCTGCCTGATGATATTCCCGTTGTGCAGGCAGTTCTTGAAAAGATATAGGGTGTGGTAGTTCGCTCTGTGACGGGTACAGTTATTATCGGAAGCTCTGCGCCTTCATAGGTTATTATAACTGCAAAATCCCCGGAACCGATCTTGTCGGTCTCACTTTCAAGCTTTCCCGTAGGATCAAATATATAGCCTTGCTCGTAATAGCTGTGGAGAGTATCAAGAACCTTTTTCAGCTCGGGGCTGTCAGAATAATCGAAAGCCTTTTTCTCGCTTGCGGAGTATATAAAGCCGTTTCTGCTAAGGCTCCCGTCTGTAGTAATAAGCTGTTCGGCAGATGCAAGGCAGATCATCTTTTCTTTATTATCGAGTTCATTCATCATATTACCAAGAGAAGAAAAGTCAAGGTCAAAGCCTTCTATCTGTTCTTTTGAAAAATAATTATTGTTAAAAATATATTTTATCTCACCCTCACCTATAGCAGTATTGGGAACAGTATAGCTCACCCCGTTTACATTTGTCTGAGTCCATAGCTTTTTGCTGTAGGTGTCATACAAAGTGCTGTCTGTATCAATTGGCTCAAAAAAGCCGCTGTTTATCACCTCTAATGACGAAAAATCCTCGCTGTCAAAGCCGAGCGATGCTATATCAATGCTATCCCTATGGTCTGTAAGTGCCTTATCGTAATCACCGCCGTACCATTTAAAATCAACTTCAATACCTGTACCCCTTTTGTCAAGCTCTGTATTGAGTGCCTTTATATTTTCATCACTTATAGAGTATTCGTGAGGTACAGCCCAGGTTATGACAGTTTTTTGCGAGGCGGGCTTGGGCAGACGTTCATCACCCATTTCATTGTTTAGGTACCCAAGTCCAATAGTAACAGCAACAGCCGCCGCTGCAGCACCGATCGCAGCCTTTGTAAACAAACTCGTTTTAGCAACTCTTGCAGCTTTTTTGATGACAACATAGCCTTCTTGTGCAGTATTCTCAAGCATTGCCGACAGCGGGAACGCCATAAGCATTCCGCTTTTTCCGTACAGCTTTTCAAGCTGCTTTTTTATATGCTTTCTTGCCCTGTGCAGCTTTACCCCTGCGGTGCTTTCATTTATGCCGAGCGCAGCGGCTATCTCCTTTAATGACATATCTTCATAGTAAAACAGTACCACAGCCGAACGCTGCGAAGGCTCTAAAGAATCTATCATTTCTCTTAGCTTACACTTGATGTCATTATTTTCTGCATAATCCTCGGGCAGCATAACAGGGGAATCAAGGGATAATTCTTCTTCGTCATCAAAATATTCAAGCTTGTTTTGAGCTTTGAGGCGGGCTATACACTTGTTATAGCATATCGTATAAAGCCACCCTGCAAATGCCTCGTTCTCACGAATGCGGGATATATTTTCAAGTGCTGTCACAAAGGTCTCCGAGGTCATATCCTCAGCTATCCTTGTGCTATTTACATATCTGAGCGAAAAGAAATAAACCTTGTCTTTGTATTCATTGTAAAGCGCTTCAAAAGCAGACTTATCGCCGTTCTTAGCCCTCGAAACAAGAGTTTTTATGTTATTCTTCTTTGTCATTCCAATTCACCTCACTTTGAGAAAAGATTTTTTGATATATATGAAATTCGCTCTCGGCTGACAGCATATCAGCCTCTGCAAGCATTTTTATTATGCGCATTATTGCTTCGTCTAAGCTTATATACATAATATCACCCCTGAAAAGCCCTTTCAATAAGTAAGAGTTTTTCAGAGGAGTTTTTTTACACTTTATTCTGTTATTTGTATGTATGCACAAATTGAGCAGATAAAATCTGTGCAGTATTACCATCTCCGCTTGCAGCCAATAAAACAATGATCATAAAATAGTATTTAAAATGCGATAGCCTTTCGTCAATTATTTAGAATATAGATCATATTCGGCAGTGCATACATAGAGCGTGGAACGGAGATCAGCCACCATTTTGACAAGAGTCTATTGTTTTCGATGAAGAAATATTATGATAAACCTTACCAACCCCCACTTATCTAAAACGCTGTGCAAGTAACACATTTTTCATAGGCATTATGATGAGGCCGCAAAGTTCTACAGCAGCAAGTGGAATTACTTTGAAAAAGCCGTTTTCTTTTCGACACATAACCCTGGATTTTTTATGAACCCCATCGTTGATAGACGAGGGATACCGTCCCGAAATAACTGTTACATACTTTATTCCCGACAATTTGAAGGAAGGCGGCAGTTATGCTGAGTACACGGGAGAGGTCAAAAAGATTGACAGAATATTTAAGAGGATATTGTTCTATGACGGTGAAAAGGATATAACCGGAAAAATGTACCCGTCAAACCCACCCCCACTTTCCAAGCTTACTTTGCTATGATAAAATAATAGTTATCAACCGACAAAGGAGCGATAGCAAATGAGCGAAGAAAA
>CACZFN010000048.1 GCA_902780505.1 uncultured Ruminococcus sp.
TTATCCCAAAGAGTACGCTTCTATTAACATAGTATTAAACGCAAAAAGGGCGCAGTTAAGCCATGTCTGTCTGTCTGTCTGTCTGTCTGTCTGTCTGTCAAATTTTGCCACAGAAAGCACGGCTTGTCAACCCCTTTACGGTATAATTTACAAATTGTTTACATAGAAACAAATCTTTAATATATTATAACATATCAACCGCTCACAAACCGCTCACCAAAGGGCTTCTTAAACCTTTGAAATTGTAAACATTCTGTAAATTTTAACGAATTGTTCTTAATACCAGCCGAATTGAACGTTTATCGAGCCGATATTTCCCACGCAGGTATAAACGCTCATATCAAGTCCTATCCTGCCGTATTTTTTTATCAAGACGTCTCCTGCGCCCACGTCGTTCAGCACTGTGCGGATATCCGCCACTATCTGCCTGAGCCTGCCGTCCTTGTCGGGATTGCCCTCCCAGAACACACTCAGCAGCTCACCGTTGGTGCAGAGTGCGCCGTTCTTGTGGACAAGGTAGGCGAAAAGCTCATTGGTTATCTCGCTTTTGAACACCAGCGGCTGATCGTTATAGAACACCGCGAAGGGCTCGCAGCGCACCACAAGCCCCGCCGCTTTATCTTCAATCGGAAACCTGAGATGCTCCAGTGCCCTGCGAATGTCCTTTTCATCAACGGGCTTGGTCAGAAAGCCGCTTGGGAACACTCCATGTGCCGAAAGACTGTACTCAGGGTGTCCGGTTACAAATATAATATTGAGCTTCGGGTATTTCTTCGCAAGCAGGTCGGCGGCTTCAATGCCGTTAAGCCCGTGCATTTCAATGTCAAGGAATATGATCTGCACCTCGTCGGACAGGAGCGTGAAGGCTTCGTCCATGCCCCCGGCAGTCATGTGTCTGCCCCTCGGGTCGATCCTGCCGAGCATTTTTTTCATCAGCCCTGTGATCTCGGGCTGATCGTCAACTGATAGAGTTATCATTATTACTGTTCTCCCTTTTCATTTGCGGATCGGCAATGGTCAGTCTTGCCGTAGTGCCCTGCTCGCTGCTAAAAATATCGAGCCTGCCGTCTGTCATATATTTCATTCGCTTACGAACATTCTCTACACCTATTCCCCGGCGCTTGCTCTGCTGCTCGGTGATCTCTTTTCTGCCTAAGCCTTCGTCCCTTACCTCGACTATGATATTGCCTTTATCTCTGTGAACGCTTATGGTGACCGTCCCGCCCTTGTCATAGGTACCGACTCCGTGACGGACGGCGTTCTCCACCAGCGGCTGAACACTCAGCGCAGGCACAAGGAAATCATCAAAGTCTATGTCATACTCTACCCTCAGCCTGTCACCGAAATTAGCTTTTTCAAGCGAGAGATAGGCTTCGATGTTGTCCATCTCCTGCTCAAACAAAATGAGCCTTGTATCGCCCAGCGCCTCAAAATTCGACCTTAGATAGCGTGAAAAGTCGGTTATGCTGTCATATATCTCGGGATGATCAAAGCACCTCGCCCTTATTGCCATGAGAGAATTATTGATGAAATGCGGCTGTATCTGTGCCATAAGCGTTTGGCTCTTTGCTTCTTCAACGGCAAGACGGCTCTCCGCAAGCTCGGTCTTTGCCTTTTCAAGCTCATAGCCATATTTCAGCGTTACATCGGTCTTGTTCTTTTCGTAGAGCATGAACAGAAGCAGCTCCGCTATAGAAACCATGATGTTGTTGAAATTAAAGCCCGGGTACGCTATGCTCATCAGAAAGCCCGCCATCGGGAACAGGAAAGCTATTGCGATTATGCGCTTGACAAAGCGATCGTTTTGCTTACGGTAAAGCAACGCAGCCACGCCGATGAACAGGAACGTGACTATCGTTATACCCTGCCAGACATAATAGCCCCATGAGCGGTTGTATTCGTTGGCAGCGTCAATGGAATACAGAGCATTTGTAAAGGGAGTTGCTATCAGCAGGAGAACATTCAGCACCTCGATAAGCTGAAACCCGATGATAACACGTTCAAGCCGCTTATCACCATTTTTCCTTGCGATATATGACTTTATGACGTCAAGGAAAAACACAGTCTGAAATGCGCCGACGAGATAGTAGCAGAATACACCTATCCGCATGACATAATATGCACTTGGGGAATTGTGACCGCCGTAGATAAGGGTGATGATATTTGCAAGGTTATATACGAAGATAGCAGAGTAGAAAATGACAAGCTCGCCGGTGAGAGGTATTTTCACCTTACTCACAAGCTCGTTAGAATTGTCTCGGTATTTTCCGACCTGCATGACTACGATTAGAAGCAATAAAAACAGCTCGTTCCAGCCTTCAAGTATTATCTGCACAAAGACAGATACACCGACACGCTCTATAAGCTCTGACATAGTCTCACCTCTCCTCGGTAATGATAAATCTATTAAAGATTATATACTTTTATTGAGGCGCTGTCAAGAGCGGCAGAGTGAGTACAGCGCGCAAACGCGCATATAGGCGCTGTGTAATAGGTGTAAGAAAAGCATAAAAATCTCCGCCGTCAAGATGTAATAACGGCGGATGGGTGTACTATTGGGTTCTCCTTTATTATTTTGATTACGATATATTCCGCTGTCTTAACCTGTCTCGGACAACTTTTGGTCAACAAAGATATATTAAGTTACCCAGAATCGAACAAATGTGTTTTTGACTATCTTTGCTTAAATTGGTTATTTTACGGCGTTTGAGGGATGAAACGGAACGTTTGTTTATGATATTAAAGTTGGGTGTTTTAATATCACATTTGCTTTGCATAGTCAATTTTACGGTTTTCGTAAGGAGGAATATATGTCAAGATAAACAATGCTGTAAATGATTATTTGTATATCTCCACGAGGGTTCAATAATACGGTATTGCTGTGCATATATATATATATATATATATTCGGGCTGTATAATGTCAATGCTGATGATGGGATAGCTTCTGTTCATGGCGGAAGCCGGTGGATAAAACCAACAACTTTTCATAATAACATACTGCCGCTTTTCTTAAACTCGCTTGTATACCCCAACTGCCCCTTCTTTGTAATACACCAACTTAAACCCATTCCCGATATAATCCCACTCGGAATACTCCTCCGTCTGATACCTCAGATCAAGCACATAATACTCCGCAGCTTTATCTGTGCGCTCAAGCTCATAGATTTCATCACGCTGTGAAAGGTTCGGCAGCAAAAATGTCGAGCTGGCAACGCTTGCGTTTTCGGGGATAAGTGACAGCGCTTTGTCAATGATCTCCCGCTGCTCGGCTGCTTCTTCATATGACTTGAAATAATCTGTGCGGTGATAATACAACCCGAAGAATATCACCGCCGAGGAACAAAGAGCTGTTAAAAGAACCTTTCCGTTTTTAAGCTCGGAATAGTTTACAGCTGCAAGGTAGATAAGCAGCGCCCCGCTGCCAAAGCCATACTGAAATCCTATGTTGTACTGCCACTGGTAGTTTGTCATCAGATTTATAAGAAGAAACGGAATTATCAGGATAAACCGCTTGGGATTTTTGGTGATGAACGGCAGGAACATCAGCGGCAAGAGCATTTGTAAAATGAATAACAGTTTTTCCTCTGTAAAGCTCTGACTGAGGACATATACGGGATTTTTTACGACTGCAAATATCATTGTTATAAGACTGCCGCTGCCGTCATAGATGTAGTTGTCATATCTGCCCGTCATTACACCGTCACCGTATTTGGCAAGGCGGTTGGTCACGGTAATAAAATACACTACTGACAGTAAAAGTATTGATATATTACATTTGTAGTTTTTGTCTGTAAATAAAAAATACAGCGCAATGACTGCGACATAAACGGCAGCATCTTCCTTTACCGATAAAAGCAAGACAGTAAAAATGATCTTGGGAACAGTCTTGCCCTTTTCGCAGAAATACACAAGCCACAGCACCAATGGGGCAAGAAAATTATTCTCGTGGATATATGTAAAACAGCCGCCTGCAAAGCATGGGTAAAGGGTATAAATGACAGCAAACGCACAGCAGGCAGTGTCTGAAAGCTTGTGTTCTTTGCAGATAAGCAGCAGCGGAACAACTCCGCTTGCAACGATCAGCGCCTGCATTACAAGCAGAGTGCGAGGATCGGGAATCAGCATATAAATTGGCAAGAGAAGATAATATATCGGTGAAAAATGCACCGCAAAGTGTGAGAGCAGCCTGTCACGCTCGCAGGTGACAAGCGGCAGCCCTGATTCCTTCATATGATAAAACATCTGTGAGAAAATGCCAAAGTCAAAGCAGCTTGTCCAGTGGTTCTGATAGTAAAGACAGCAGATCATACCGACAAAGAAGGTAAACCCCACTATCAGCGCACCTGCCATTATCCACGGAACGGACCAATGTACTTTCAGTCTGATCTCACTCAGGTCGGTGAGAAACACTACTATCCCTGTTACGATACAGCACCCGACAGAAAAGCTGAAATCCGTATAGCCAACAGCCCCGAGAATACTGTAAACAAGCAAGCCTAAGATCATCAAGATCCTGATAAAGCTTTTATCCCTGATCTTACAAAGTATTACCCATAATGTCAGAACTGATACTATAAAAACACTTAGCTTGATCTTCTCAAAAAAGAATGTATTTACAAATGATATGTCGCTGCTTGCAACATAAAAGGCAGAGATAAGCACCCAGCTTAGCAGCAGCTTGAAAAGTATATCCCGAACATCAACAGTGGGCAGCTTTGACTTTAATCTCTTTATTCTATTTACGATCTCCATTTTGTTCTCCTTTACTACAATTGTAGTTTATATTTCTGTAAAATCGCAGCCGGTCGGTATGACCGACTGCATAATAGCTACTGCGGCAATTCGCCTATGTATGTTACCGTTGTGGTTTCTGCCGGATAATCATAGTTCCACTCTGACGGTGCAGTTGTAACTACCGGTTCATCTTCATCAAAATATGGTGCAGTCACCGTTGTGGTTTCCGAAACCTCGTTTTCCGCATAAACAGGCTTGCTGTAGGTTTCGGTAGGTGCTGTATCAGTCTTTGAGGTCACTGATTTTGCAGTTGTGGTCTTTGCAGGTGCAGGCTCCGAAATGCTTGTGGTCGTTTCCTTCGGGGCTTTTGTTACGGCGGCAATCTGAACGGTGTTTTCTGTTGCTTTGGGCTGTTCATTTTTCGTAACATCGGCATTGCTTGCAAATACAACTACCGAGCCGGACACAGCAGTAAGTGCCGCAACAAATACCCCTATAAACGCAAACTTTTTCTTCCTTTTGCCTGAAACGATAAGGGAAAGGCGGTGCTTTAGCCACTGCTTCGGAGTATAGAAATTTGTTGCCATAACGGGGTGCAGGCGGCTTTCTTTGCAGCGCTTATGTGCCGAAACGGTATCAAGTATCGACTGACAGTAAAGCTTTTTAGTGCAGGCACTCTCACCGAAGATTACAGAGTGGTCGCAGTAATGCTCGCACTCCTGCTCAATGCTGCGCCCAATAAGTATCATAACAGGATCAAACCAATGCACTGCATGACATATAGTAAACAGCAGCTTTACCCATAAGTCCTTATGCTTAAAATGGGTAAGCTCGTGCTTTAATATAAGGCGCAGCTCGCTGTCTGAAAGCTCTCTTTCGGGCAGAAGAATGACAGGCTGTGTAAGCCCCGTCATCATAGGTGTTGATATCTCTTTCATTATCAAAACTTTTATGGGCGCTTTTATACCAAGCTGCCCGGCTGCCTGCCTTGCAATATGTAAAGTGCGTTTATCGGCTTGCTTTGACAGCCGCTTTATACCCCTTGCAAACAGCTTGTATCTGAAAAGCGTAATAGCAAGATACAGCAAAGCTACAGTCAGCCAGATGATAAAAACAATATGATACGGTGTTAATGACGGCTCGCTGTGTACGGACGGTGCAGTAGCTTGTGCGGCTGTATATGCAGGCGCAGGCTCGCTGATCGTGACTGCTGCATCTACAAAGCTCGGCTTTATCGGCAGCAGAAAGCCTGTCAGTATCACAAGCCACGAATAATATCTTAGCACCGCTGCCTGGCGGTTTTTAAGGGCTTTGAGCAAGCCCATGTAAACAAGCGACACCGCCGACATTTCAAGTGAGCAGAAAAGCAGGCTAAGCATATATTTTTCCATAGGCTCACCCCCTTACAGCTTGTTTACCCAGTCCTTGAGCTCGCTGATATCCTCGTCCGTCAGTTCGCCCTCGCTGCAAAGCGCCTTTACAAGTCCGCCAAGCTTACCGCCGTTAAAGCGTTTACGGAAGCTGTCGGCTTCGACCTGCAAATAATCCCCCTCGGATACCTCAGCATAGTAATTGCGCTCCTTGCCTTTTTTGTCCGAGCGCAGAAAGCCCTTCTTTTCAAGCCTTACCAGCATTGTCAGAACGGTCTGCTGTTTCCAGTCCTTTTCGGGCAGCTCGGCTTTTAGCTTATCGGTCAGCTGCGGTGAGGTCACCGGTTCCTCGCTGTGCCATACCGCACGCATTATCTCAAATTCCGCATCGGGTAGTTTTTTTATTGACATAATGATCTCTCCCTCATAAACTACATTTGTATTTATTCGATTATAGCATAGATGAATGGGTTTGTCAAGGGGACACGACAAATTATAGACAAAAGGGAAGAATTATAATATAAAACCCAAACGATACTCAATATTATCGCAAATATCATTATGAACGATAAGACCGTTATGGTGGTATCAAATAACAATCCTGCCACAGACAACGTTTTTGAAAAACTGAACAAATACGGCTATGGTTATATCGCGGCCCAGATGGGCAGCAGCGATAATAAGACAGATCCGCAGCAACAAACCACCCCGCACTGTGTGAACCGAACCATAAAAAACGTACAATGACAAAAAAGACCTCCTATGGTATAATAGAAACCATAGGAGGTTTTGTTATGGCAAGAAGTTACAGACATAT
>CACZFN010000049.1 GCA_902780505.1 uncultured Ruminococcus sp.
TGTCTGTAATGTGGTGAGCTGCAAATTTCCCTCTTTCCGTCGCCTACGGCTCCTCCAAGAGGGAAATTTGCAATTATTTACTTAATGTCATATTTTTTTGAGAGTGAGTGTCCAAGATCATTGACAAGTGCACAAAATGTAAAAAGAATAATACTTGCGACAGTTGCATTTTCCCGCAGAATATGTTATAATAACAGAGCATATACAAACCAAAGTACGATAGTGAAAGGACATAGATAAATGGAAACATCATCAAAGCTCTGGTACAAGGCACCTGCTGACGACTGGAACAAGGCTTTGCCGCTTGGAAACGGGCGGATAGGGGCTATGGTTTTCTCCCAGCCTTTGCAGGAACGTTTGCAGTTAAACGAGGATTCCGTCTGGTCAGGCGGGTACAGGGAAAGGAACAACGCATCAGCCCTGCCCAATCTTGAAAGGGTAAGAAAGCTTTTATTTGAAGAAAAAATTGAAGAAGCCGAAAAGATCGTAAATGACGCTTTCTGCGGCACGCCTGTCAATCAGCGCCATTATATGCCGCTTGGTGACCTGAGTGTGAGCCATTACAAGGAAAGCATTGCCGATTTCCACTGCCGCACACTTGACCTTGAAACCGCCGTAAACACTACCTCCTACAGCATCGGCGGGACGGAGTATACAAGGGAAGCCTTTATCTCCTACCCCGATCAGGTGCTTGTTATGCACATTACAGCCGACAAAGCGGGTGTGCTTGACCTGCGCATCGGCATTGACGGCAGGGACGATTATTTTGATTCAAACACACCTGTTTCTGATACCGAGATATCCTACTACGGCGGCTGCGGCGGTGAAGACGGTATAGGCTTTACGGCATTTATAAAAGTACGCTCACAGGGCGGCAGAGTGTACCGCTACGGAAGCTTTATACAGGCCGACGGCTGCGACAGTGTTGAAATAATACTCGGGGCGCAGACGACTTTCCGCGCGGCTGACCACAAGGAACAGGCAAGGTATGATGTGCAAAAAGCGAGCGAGCTAAGCTATGACAAGCTTAAAGAGCGCCACATAAACGATCATCAGTCGCTTTACAAAAGGGCGTGCATAAGCCTTGATGAAGAAAACGAAGAAGTTCTGAAATCACTCGCGACAGATGAACGCCTTGAAAGGGTAAAACAGGGCGGCAGCGACAATAAGCTTACAGAACTTTACCATAACTTCGGGCGGTATCTCTACATTGCGGGCAGCAGAGAGGGCTCACTCCCGCTTAACCTTCAAGGGATATGGAACAAGGATATGTGGCCTGCATGGGGCTGTAAATACACAATAAACATAAACACCGAAATGAACTACTGGGCAGTCGAGAGCTGTGGGCTTTCAGAGCTTCACGAACCGCTGTTTGAACTTATAGAAAGAATGCGCCCAAACGGGAGGATCACAGCAAGGCAGATGTACAGCTGCGGCGGCTTTGTCTGCCACCACAATACCGACATCTGGGGGGATACTGCACCGCAGGATCTGTGGATGCCCGCTACACAGTGGCCGATGGGTGCGGCATGGCTGTGTCTGCATATATGGGAGCATTACAGGTTCACACTTGACAAGGATTTCTTACGTGAAAAATACGAAACGCTCAGAGAAGCGGCGGAGTTCTTTGTTGACTTCCTTATCACTGATAAGGAGGGCAGACTTGTCACCTGCCCGTCAGTATCACCGGAGAATACATACATCACGCAAAGCGGCACAAAAGGCTCGTTATGTATAGGGCCTTCAATGGACAGCCAGATAATAAGGACGTTATTTGAAGCCGTTATAAAAAGCGAGGAAATCCTTGATACTGACAAAGCCTTCGGCAAAAAGCTTGGGGAGATACTCAAAATGCTCCCCGCGCCCGAGATAGGCAAATACGGACAGATAAAGGAATGGGCGACCGACTATGACGAAGCAGAACCGGGGCACAGACACGTTTCACAGCTGTTTGCGCTCTACCCTGCCGAGCTTATTTCAAAAAGAAAAACACCTGAACTTGCAAAGGCTGCCGAGGCGACACTTGACAGGCGGCTCTCCCACGGGGGCGGGCATACAGGCTGGTCAAGGGCGTGGATGATAAACTTCTACGCAAGACTTTTTGACGGGCAGAAGGTATATGAAAACATTCAGGCTTTGTTTAAAAACTCAACCGCTGACAATATGTTTGATATGCATCCGCCTTTCCAGATCGACGGCAACTTCGGTGCGGCTGCGGGCATTACGGAAGCGCTTTTGCAAAGCGAAAACGACGAGATAATACTTCTGCCTGCACTGCCTGAGCAATGGAAAAGCGGAAGTTTCAGGGGACTGAAAGCAAGGGGCGGTTTTACTGTCAGTGCCGAGTGGGATGACCATAAACTAAGTAATGCCGCTATAATACCAAACTGTGACAGCATATGCAGGGTAGTCGCAGACAGCTCTTTAACAATAAGCTGCGGCGGCAAGGAAGTAAATACCGCTTATGAAAACGGATGCGTGGTTTTTGAAGCGGCAAAGGGCAGGAAATACCTGCTTAAAGCAAACAAATAAAGGGGTATGCAATAAATGAAAAAGCAGGCAAAACGTTTTGGCACAAGGGGGACAGCCGCAGCTGCGGCAGTAATGCTTATGCTGACCTCCTGTGCGGGACACAGCATTGATAAAAACAGCGAAGTCACAAAGCCTTCTTCAAGTGCGGCAACGACTACAGCACCCGAAGCTGAACCTGTTGCCGCAGAAGTGACAACAGTGGCAGAACGTCAGCCTGATGTAGCGGAAGTAAGCTACACCAAGTATTCAAACACCATTGAAGCAGAACTCGGGGCACTATCGGGCAGCTTAAAGACAGCAGACAAGCGTGAGGGGTACAAGGGCGACGGCTACATAACAGGCTACAGGGAGGAAGGCGACAAGGCAGAATATGCTTTCAGCCTTGATGAAAGCCAGTTCTACACAGTGATAATCACTTGTGCTTCCGATAAAGGGGCAAGATGCTTCGTCACGATAGGGAACGAAACAAGAGTAATAAACACAAAAAGCAAGACATTTGCAAATGTTGAGATACCGAACCTCTACCTTGAAAAAGGCGCACAGGGGCTTGCTGTGAACTTCCTTGAAGGGAGTATGGATATCGACAGGATAACGGTAAAGGCATCAGAGGATATCGAAAAGCTTGACCTTACACTTAAAACGGCAGCACTTTCAAATAAGAATGCCGATTCAGGCGCAAGGGCTTTATATGAATATTTAAGGGATAATTACGGGCACAAGATACTGCTCGGGCAGTATGATTCTATCGGCACTACGATAGAAACTGACTTTATTCATACCACAACAGGCAAGTACCCCGCTATACGCTTCGGGGATATGATGCAGTTCACAACAGACAACACCACTCTTGCGGAGGCAGACCTTGAAAAAGCTTTGCAGTGGCATAAGGACGGCGGCATCGTCGGGCTGATGTGGCACTGGTATGCACCGCTTGGCGAGCAGGACTATTATTCCGAAAATACATCTTTTGACCTTTCAAAGGCTGTGACAAAAGAAAAGATAGCACAGCTTCCCGCAGAGGATATACAAAAGCTTGTAAGCGACAAAAAGATAAGTGCCGAATGTCAGGCTCTTATCAAGGATATCGACACGGTATCCGAAAAACTTAAAACACTTAAAGAAAACGGCGTGCCTGTTCTGTGGCGGCCGCTTCACGAAGCAAGCAACGGGTACTTCTGGTGGGGGTGTGACGAAAAATCATACCTGTGGCTCTGGAAGCTTATGTATGACAGAATGACAAAATACCACGGTCTTGATAACCTTATATGGGTGTGGAGTGCACAGAATTCAAAATGGTATGTCGGTGACGATTACTGCGATATACTCTCAGTTGATATTTACGACAGAGGCAACCTTTCAAGCCAGGCTGACAGGCTTATGTTTTTAAGAAGCATAAACCAGACCAAGCCCATAGCACTCAGCGAATGCGGAAACTTCCCCGCTATCGACAATGTTATAAGGGATAAGGGTATATGGTCATATATCGGACAGTGGGGAGGAAACTTCCTGATGAACGACAACGGTCAGCTTGAAGAACTTTACAACAGCCGCGAGAACCTTCTGGATGTTTATAATAATGTTTTTACTGTAACACGTGAGGAACTTCCCGATTTTACGGCACTTGCACAAAAGGCAGAACAGGCTGAAAAGGAAAAGGCCGAAAAGGAAAAAGCTGACAATGATAATAAGGACGAGGATAAAAAAGAAGAAAAAGAATAAGCGCAGCAGCGATATAGAAGTTTTTTAAAACTAATGCTTTGTGTTCGCTGCTGCTAAAAGAATGAATAATAAAGAAGAAAGAATAAAGAATAAACAAGGTGTCCGCTTTGCGGACGGATTTTTAAAACTTATCGCCAAAGGCGATACCGTCGTTTTTATTTCTTATTTATTCTTTCTTCTTTTTTCTTTTAGCAGGCGCGAAACCTAAGTGTCGGATATAAAACTTCTATATTGCGCCTGCGCATAAGCCCTGCCCCCTGTTTTTTTGACAGGGGGATAGCTTTATTTTTGGAAAATGTTATGTTACAATAGATCATAGACACCCAAAATAGAAAAACAACTCTCAATATGATATAATGTTAAGTGCTAACAAACAAAAATATCATGAAAAGAGA
>CACZFN010000050.1 GCA_902780505.1 uncultured Ruminococcus sp.
CATAGCCCATTTGTATCAGCTTTTTGATATCCGCAGGGATCAGCGCCGTCCTTGTTTCCCGTGTGTCACTCTCTTTGCAGAGGAGAATTTTTTTCATTATTATATCCCCAATCATTTGATATTTTTTTCACAATCGCTGTCACAGCTGCCCGCAAGCAATCGGAGAGAGCCTTTCTTCAGAAAAGTTCTCTCCGGTTATCCCGCGGATAGGCTAATCTACTGTTATCATCTTTGTCCAGTATTCGCAGTTGTAGATATCAGTCAGCTTGTACATCAGTCTTAACTGCCCGCTGCCAACATCGGTATTGCTTATCTGCATATTATCGCTCACAGTTATCGGCTCACCGAGCTTATACTCGTCAATGAATTCACCGTCATAGCTGTAACAGCTGCAAATAAATTCAAGTGTATCACCGTTATTAAGTTCTGTCATGGTCTTGGCTGCTGTTTCGGTCTCGTCATCATAGTCATACTCAGCCCCGGAAATATACCCGTTCGGGTTATCATTGTCAAATACAAGATAAAGCTTTACCCTATCCCCGTTGAGCAGTGCAGGAACATAGCCTGTTATCGTGTATTCGTCGCCGTTTTCATAGGTATCAGTATGGTAGTATGCTACAGGCTGACCGTTTATTGAAACCCAGTTGCGCTGTGTATCGGCGACAAGCTTGTTTCCGTCAAAGGAATAAACATTATCAAGTCCCAGATCGACATAACAGCTGCCGTTGTCATAGAACATATTAAGGTCTATCAGGTGTACGAGCTTCCATTGTTCATCAGTAAGCTCTAAAGTGTAGCTGCCGTTTTCTTCGTTCCATACAAGCTTTTCGGCATCAAGATAATTCTGCGAAAGATACTGCGCTGTTTCTTCATCAGAAAGTGCACTGTCCTTCATAAAGCCGGTATTGCTGTCATCAAGACCTTCAATACTTCTTCCGCCGCCCATAAATGCAGAGAGCAGCTGACCTATAGCATCAGCATTTCCGCTTGAACCCGAACTCAGCCCGCCGAACAGCGAAGCCGCCGCCGAACCTGTTCCGCCCGCAGCTATCTGCCCGCTTGTTTCAAGGGAAGCAAACTGTTTTATGCATTTTGAATATTCATCATCAAGTCCTATCCTGCTGTACGTACTGCAAGCAGTATCAACATAAGATGTGCGCTTGTAAGGGAAGTAAATCGAAACGCCGTAGGCATTTGTCATTTTGCCGCCTGTGCGGTTATATTTAACAGCGCCCTTTACAGCCTCAGCAAGCTTTTTGCTTTCATCTGTGCCGACGTTTTCAGCAAGATTTACAAGGTCTACCTGGTCTATCCTTGAACTTGCCGCAAATTCCCTTGTCTTGTACCTTGCATCAGAAACGCTCTTATAATCTTTGCCTGATATCTTACCGCTTACAGATTTAGAAAAACCAACAAGGTTTTCGGGAACTGTATTTGCAAATTCGGCAAGGTCAATTATTGAAAGAGTAGTCTTGCTGCCCTTGCACTGGCTATTGCAGGTAGAAACAAAATCGTCGATTATGTTCTTGCCGATATCAACCGTCGGCATTGAGGTGTTTTCCCCAAGCTTTGTCAGCCAGTTTGTGTAATACCAGCCTATACCGGGCTCGGTCTCCTCAGATGCTATCAGGTAATCAGCATACTTATCAAGCATCAGCGCCGTTTCAGCAGTAGCCATAAGGCAGGCATCAAACCCTATAAAATCAAATGTCGTTCCTGCATCTTTAAGCGCCTGATCGATGCCCGAAAGATCCATTGAACCTGATTTTTTGTTTTTCTCGTCATACCCGTACCCGCTGACCGAGCCGCCGCCGTGATCCCACAGTATAAGTTCCTGTCTGTTCGCAGGAAAATTCTGTGTGCAGTATTTTATAAATGATGTCAGCGTTTTCGGATCCGTCATCACCTTATCGCCGTCATCAGCTTTAAGTGATACAAGCCCGCCGTTTTTTATCCTGTATATCTGGCACACCTTATTTGAAATGCCGCTTGTTTTCCACTTGGAACAGCCGCCGGTGTATACTATTATATTCACATTATCGCCGTACTCTGCCTTTGCAATTTCAGCAAGGTCATTTGTGGCCATTCCGTGTTTGGATTCAAGATCGGTGCCGCACATATAAACCATTATTGTAACGGTGTCCTTTCCGTCTCCTTTTATTACAGTGCGCTTTTCGCGGGAACCGTCTGCAACGGTGCGGTTTACCTCGCTTATCTTGTCGGCTGTATATCCGTCAGGATCATCACCGCCGCCTGATGCCCCGCCGCCGGTAAACATCTGCACAAATGCGATTATCAGTGCCAGAATACCTGCACCTGCGCCGCCTATCGCCGCACGCTTTACATTCGTATTTGACGCGGAAGCTTCGGGCTTTATCTGCTGAGAACTGCTGTTATGACTCAGCCCCTCTCCCCTTATATGAACACCGCTGCCGTCCCCGGTGATATGTTTTTCCCTTGCACGCGGCTTGTTGTTATTATCAGACATATAATTCCTCCGTTAAAATCATCGCTCTATGATATTATACCACTAAACGAAAAAGATTTCAAGGGATAACAATAAAAAGCGGCGGCGCATACATCTTTATCGCCGCCGCGCTTAGTGCCGGCTTTCTTGACATACCAAAATAAATGTGCTATAATATACAAAGTTCGAGTTCCAACAATGGAATATGGCGGCTCCTTGAATGAGGTCAAGGAGGTGATAGTAATGCAGTATGTTACATACGAGAACTTGTTTTTATTTACAAGTATGCTCACGGGCATAGTTACGCTTTGCTATCTGATCTTCCACAAGAAGAAATAGCTTAGCTTTTCATAAAAAGCAAAGCACCGCCAAAACCTTTACGGTTGGCGGTGTATTTACATTTACAACCAACAAGGTGTCCCAGTTAATATCGGGGGTTGTTACCAGCTTCCCCCGAAGCTCGGGCTCTATCCTTACCATAATTATACCACACCCTCCCTGAAAAGTCAAGGGGGGGATTTTTATTGACAATAGCAAAAATTTGTGCTATAATATACAAAGTTCGAGTTCCAACAATGGAATATGGCGGCTCCTTGAATAAGGTCAAGGAGGTGATAGTGCATGGTATACATAACCTTTGCAGACCTGGTGTCATACACCATAATGCTTACAGGCGTTATCAGCCTGTGCTATCTGATC
>CACZFN010000051.1 GCA_902780505.1 uncultured Ruminococcus sp.
AGCCTCGGCAGCGAGCGTGACAGCAAGTACAGCATATACTTTTACGGAAGAATTTGAAACCGCGGTTATCAGATATATCAAGGCTGCAAAAAGGCAGTACACGCCGAATTTAGATATAAGGAATAGTCCGAAATATTGGACGACTGATATTTTTAGGTCGCTGCCGTTAAAGCTGTAAACAGACTGTATCTGCCGTGGGATATCACCGTATCCGTATGTGAAATACCCTGCCGCAAAGTTGACTGAAAAAAGCAGAAAAAGTGCAGCAAATGCCGCCGTAAAGCAGGTCAGCAGCTTGGCGATACCGAGGGGCATTCTGCCCTTGTATGTAGTTCGGGAAAGGGTTATCTGGTCAAGTTCCTTCTCCCTTGTGACTATCGTAACGACGACGGTCATTATCATCAGAAATGCCGCAATATCGGTGGGAAGAAAGCCTGTTGCCATATCAACTCCCTTGCTTGGCACAGGAGTGAGTGTGCTGCCTTTAAGGTGTGCAAAATCATTCGGCGTTTTGGCGATATTTTTATAGGAAAAGCTGTCGGGCTCTGCAAAAAGCGAGATGCCCGTCATCTTCCTTGCCTGCGCGTCAATGCCGTCAAGGTAGCTGTCATACTCGGCGCAGGCCTGCACCTCTTTAAGTACATCAGCTATAAGCTGCCGTTCGGTGTAGATGTCATCACAGAATTTAAGATAGCTTTTGCTGTTATACTTTTCAAGCATTGATTTAGTGTCGGCATCTGTATAAATATCTGAAACTTCTTCTCCAAAAGAAAATTGCTCTAAAACATCAAGTTCATTCTGCATTTGAGTGAGCTTTTCAAGTGCTTCATCTGCATTCATTTTATCTATTGAATCATAAACCGCTTTGTACTGCCCGGCGGTATAGAGCTGATCTTTTTTACTGCTCTCGTTCACCCAAAGCAGCACACCGTTCAGAACCGTAAGCGCCAGAAAAATGCCTATCGTTGAGCGCCGGCAGAACGCCTTGACACATTCGTTTATGTAAAGTCGCATACGCACCTCTCAATCAAAATAATAGAGGTACAGGTCTTCAAGATCGGGCTTGACAGGTGTGAATTTATAGCCATTTGGCTCGTCCTTCGATATTACTCTGACATAGATATTCTGCTCGTCCTTTGAGATGTTGCCCACTTTGTAGCTGTCCGAAATATCGGATAGCTGTTCTTCGCTTGCTGTGATCTCAAACACCTTTCCCTCTATAGTTTTACACAGATCAAATGGCTTGCCCTTGCCTATAAGCTCGCCTTGTTTGAGCAGCAGCACTTCCTTTGCGATGAACTCAATATCCGAAACAACGTGCGTGGCGATTATTACTATTTTCTCGAATGCTATCTCGGCGACAAGGTTTCGTATTCTTATACGTTCCTTCGGATCATCCTTCGGATCAAGGCCTGCGGTGGGCTCGTCGAGAATGATGATCTTCGGATCACCGAGCATCGCCTGAGCAATAAGCGCACGCTGTTTCATTCCTCCTGAAAAACCGCCGAGCCGCTTTGATCGTGCGCTGTCGAGGTTCACAAGCCCGATAAGGCGCTCGATGTCGGCCTTTGCATCAGGTTTTGACATACCTTTCAAAGCCGCCATATAGTACAGGAACCGTTCAAGCGTAAAATTCGGGTAAAGCCCCTGCTGCTGCGGCATAAAACCGAGAAGCCTGCGGAATTCCGCTCCCATTTCTGAGGTATTCTGTCCGTTATATTGTACAGTTCCGCTTGTCGGCTTGAGATTATCGGGGTTTGAGATGTACTTATCTATTTCATCAGAGGTGTGGTTTTGCATATAGTCATTTAAGTCGGTCTTTGTTTCGAGAAAGCTGTAATACATCCTTTCCCCGTCAGCATAGAGAATTTTACAGCCGTCTGTAAGCGCCTCTCCCTTGCTTGCTTTGCCGTTTTCAAGGTTGATTATCGTCGGGTAATAGGTCATATCATTTGTCTGCGTATCCACATTGAAGGTAAAGCAAAACAGCTTTCCGCCTTTCATAACATAGGTCATGTCAAGAGCACCCTGACAGTCAAATTCTGCTATGACCTTTCTGTCACTTCCGTCCGTATTGCACTTATATATTTTTGATCCGTTGAGCGTATCTCCGTTATCCACCACATAGAGCGAGCCGTCGTAGATATCTTCAAAAACAGGTTCGTCAAAGTACGCATAACAGTTTTCATCATCATGCCTGCAATCAGGTCTTGAGCACAGCACGGCGCTCTCACCGCTTGCAAAGTCGGTAAAATGTACAAACCCACGCTCGCTGCTAAGTATTCCCTCGTCGCATACATTGACAGTTCCCAAGCCGAGTGACAGATCGGAATACTCACGCCTTTCATCGCCGAATTGCTTTTTCAGCAGCACTGCCCCTGCCGATACCACCACTATCCCTGCTGCGGATATTGCCGCTATTTTCATAGCAAGGCTTTTTTTAACAGCAGCCTTGCCGCCTTTAGCCGCGAAGCCCTCAAAGGATATGTTTTCAAGGAGAGCCGACAGCGGAAACGCCATAAGCATACTGCCCTTTGAAAAGAGCTTTTCTATTTGCTTTTTGAGCTTTTTTCTCGCCCTGAAAAGCCGCAGATCGGCAGCATTCTCGCTTATTCCCTGTGCCTTTGCTATCTCTCTTATACTAAGCTCGTCATAGTAATACATAATAATTGCCGAGCGTGACTTTGTATCAAGTGAATCTATCATTTCCCGCAGCTTTGCTTTTGTCTGCTCGTTTACAGCATAGTCATCAGGCAGCATAACTGCATCATTTATTTCTGAAGTATCAAGAGCGTTATCATCATCAAGACGCTCGGCCTTTGATTCCTCCTTGATGTAATGGATACACTTGTTATAGCATATCGTATAAAGCCACCCGACAAATGATTCATTTTGCCGCAGTGCCGAAATGCTTTCAAGAGCCGTCACAAAAGTTTCCGAAGTCATATCCTCAGCTATCCCTGTGCTTTTTACATATCTGAGTGCAAAGAAATATACTTTGTTTTTGTATTCGTTATAAAGAGCTTCAAAAGCCAACTTATCGCCTTCCTTAGCCTTTGAAACAAGGATTTTTATATTATTCCTCTTTATCATTCCTACTCACCTCACTTTGACAAAAGACGCGTTGATATATATGAGATTCACTCTCTGCCGAGAGTATATCAGCCCCTGCAAGCATTTTTATTATGCGCATTATGGCTTCATCTAAGCTTATATACATAATATCACCCCTGAAAAACTCTTTCAATAAGTTAGAGTCTTTCAGGGGCGATTTATTACACATTCATTTTATTATTTGTATGTATGCACAAATTAAACGGACATAATCTGTTCGATATTACTATTGGCAATTGCCGTCAATAGAATAACGGTCATAAAAGAGTATACTTTTTCAAATCGACTTTTGATGATGAATCTCCCGCTCAGCCCCGTTATTTTTTACCTGTTCAAACGCTTTCCATTCGCTTTGTGTAAGTTCTGCTGTTTCCTTTGTCAGAGTATTTCTTAACAG